>DAHUYQ010000016.1 GCA_027315115.1 Solirubrobacterales bacterium
ACACCCACAATCGCCTGATTGGGTATGGAGAAAGACAGCACGTACAGTACCACCTTCCATTCCCCTTTCTCGAATCGGACGACACCGCTGCCGCGGCATGGACCAAGGCCCTCACTTTGAAGCAGCTCCACGAACGATACCATGTTCGCGCGAACGCTTGTCACCCGGAAGCCGGTTTGGTGCATCGACCAAGCCGGTGCCGCCTCGAACTTCTCCCTGCTCGCCTCTCTGAAGGCTTCGGGATCCCAGATCTCACCGTCGTCGGTACCGACAAACGTTGCATCGCTGGCCAACATGGAGAAAAACAGCTCCTCGTCGGCTACCTCAGCCGCCTTATGCCAACTAGCCAGGAAGCTCCGTACTACCCGATGTAGGGAGGCGCTGTCGGGTTGCGTGGCAGCATCATTGAGCTTGCCCTGCTGGCGCATAGCAACCAAAACGGCGTCGCGAACTTGCTGGGGTTCGGCATTGGTGTCCGTCAGGATACGGATCGCTACCCCCTCATTCTCGCGAATCAGGCCGAGCAGGATATGCTCAGTTCTGATGTAGTCGTTACCGAGGCTCAGTGCCTCGCGCAGCGTTAGCTCCAAGGTCTTCTTGGCGCGCGGCGTAAAGGGAATCTGCCCAGACATTACCTCCTCGCCCGAGCCAACAATCTTAACCACGGCGGTACGAATAGTATCGTCTGCAATACCAAAACCGGCCAACACTTCCCCCGCAATACCGCTCGTGCGCGCCAGCCCAAGCAAGATGTGCTCGGTGCCGATGTAGTTGTGCTTGAGCGTTCGCGCCTCCTCTTGCGCGAGAACGACGACCTGTCTCGCCCGTTCTGTGAATCGCTCGAACATGATGGGGCTTCCTTCCTGCGACGGCGCGTCCCGGTGTGCGGGGACGCCTCAGCAACCGCTTCGCGCGGTCCTTCGGCGCCTGCAAGCCAGTCTACCAACAGGCCACCCGGCACTTCCGGGGTGGCCTTCGTAGATATTCCTCGGTAGTTCGCTCTCTGCGGCGCGGAGGCGCCGCAGATCACGTCCGCATCGCTGGGAAGAGCACCACCTCGCGGATCGTGGACCGGTCTGTGAGAAGCATCACAAGGCGGTCGATCCCCAGTCCAACCCCCCCTGTCGGGGGCATCCCATGCTCCAGGGCCTGCAGGAAGGTCTCGTCGTAAGGTTGGGTCTCCTCGTCGCCGTCGGCCGCCAGCCGGTGCTGCGCTTCGAACCGGGTGCGCTGCTCGTCGGGGTCGGTCAGCTCGCTGAAGGCATTGGCTATCTCCATGCCGCCGGCGAAGGCCTCCCAGCGCTCGGCCAGCCGTGGCTTTGCGCGATGGGCGCGCGCGAAGGGCGAGAGCTCGACCGGGTAGTCGAGCACGAACGTGGGCTGGGTCAGCGTCGGCTCCACATGCTTTGAGAGCAGCTCGTCAGCAAGCTGGGGCCAGGAGAGGCCGGCGGTCTTGAGGCCCAGGTCGCGCTCGTCTATCGCCTTCGCCAGCGAGGCGGCGTCCTGGTGGGCCAGCAGATCCACGCCGGTCGCCTCCTGCACCGCCTCCACGAAGGTGATTCGCCGCCACGGCGCGGCGAAGTCCAGCCGGCCCTCGTAGCCGATGCTCTGCGCGGCGGCGCGCACGGCGCCTTCCAGGCGCTCCGCCTCATCCATGTAGTCGGCATACGCCTCGTACCACTCGACCATCGTGAACTCGGGGTTGTGCTTGGTGGAGATGCCCTCGTTGCGGAAGTCCTTGCCCAGCTCGTAGACGCGCTCCATCCCGCCGACGATCAGCCGCTTGAGGTAGAGCTCCGGCGCGATCCGCAGGTAGAGGTCACGGTCCAGGACGTTGTGATGGGTGGTGAAGGGGCGAGCCAGCGCACCACCGTAGAGAGGCTGCAGGATCGGCGTCTCCACCTCGATGAAGCCCTCGCCGTCCAGGTGGGCGCGGACCGCGGCGACAATCCTGGCGCGCTGCATGAATGCGACGCGAACCTCCTCGTTGGCGATCAGGTCCAGTTCGCGATTGCGGTGGCGCGTCTCCACGTCCGTCAGCCCGGCGTACTTGTCGGGCGGTGGTCGCAGCGCCTTGCCCAGGAGCTGGAAGCTCTGCACCCGCAATGTCGGCTCGCCCGCCTTGCGTGCGCGCATCAGCGCCCCGTCGATGCCGATCAGGTCGCCGAGATCGACCTCGGAAAGCTGAGAGAAGGGCTTCTCTCCAAGCACGTCATAGCGGGCGTGCAACTGGATCTTGCCGGTGCGGTCGACCAGGTCGATGAACGCTGCCTTCCCCGCGCCGCGGCGCGCCGAGACGCGGCCGGCGACCCGGTGCATCTCGTCGGTCTCCTCCCCCTCCTGAAGAGGCTCGCATGCCGCTCGCACCTCCGCGATCGGCTCCACGCCCGGGAAGGAGTACGGGCAGACCTCGTGCCCGTCCGCGCGCAGCCGCTGCGCCTTGCTACGGCGCTCGGCGATCAGCTCGGGCAGGCCGTGACGGACGCCGTGGGTCTCTGACTCTGATGGCTCGCTCATGGCTTGGGAGACCGGCATCCAGCCTTCTGGCCGAGGGGTGGGTGAGGTTCTTATTTCAACCCGACGTCGATCTTGGTGATCTTCAGCTTCCGCGCAGGCCCGCGGGGCACCTGCACGTCGACCGTGTCGTTGCGGGTGCGGCCGAGCAGCGCTCGGCCGACCGGCGACTCGTTGGAGAGCTTGTTCTCTTCCGGTTTGGCCTCGGCAGAGCCCACGATCGTGTACTTGACGGACTTGCCCGTCTTCTCGTCCTTGACGTGCACGACCGAGCCCACCTGCACGACGTCGGTCGAGAGATCCTTGGGCTCGATCACGGTCGCCATCCGCAGCTTCTCCTGAAGCTGCGCGATGCGGCTCTCGAGCATCGCCTGTTCGTTCTTGGCGTCGTCGTACTCGGAGTTCTCCGCTATGTCCCCGAACTCCCGAGCCTCCTTGATGCGCTCGGCGACTTCGCGGCGGCGGTCAGTGGAGAGCGTCTGCAGCTCCCCCTTGAGCTTCTCCAGACCTTCTGGGGTGAGGATGACGTCCTTCGGCATGTGACCCTCGATCGCGGGAATTGAAGTCGGTGGCTCTCAAAGCAATCCCCGCGCACAGCGGGGAGTGAGCACCTGATGAAGCCGACGTGCCTCGTTCTGGCCGCGGCGAGCGCAGGAGTATAGCGCTGGCCGCGGCCGTCTCAAGGGGGCTCAGGGCCTGGGCCCTCAGACCGCCAACGCCTGTGCCGCCGACCGATCGCCGCGGATACAGCTCTGCAGCAGGTCGTCGACCTCCCGCAGCGTGCCGGCGCGCTGCAAGCTCTCCTGCATCGCCTTCTCATCGTGGCGCTCGAGCCCGAGCCGCGTCGCGTACCACGGATATGCCTTGCGCATCCAGCGGGTGGCCCGGTCGGCGCCAAGATGCTCCACCGCCGCGGCGATCGTCCAGCGCAGCTCCGCCACCACCTGCTCGCGCTCCGGCTCGACCGCGCGATCGCCGAGCAGGCTCGAGAACAGCCACGGGTTGCCGAGCGCGCCACGCGCGAGCATCACCGCGCTTGCGCCGGTCTGCTCGAAGGCGGCGAGGATCTCCTCGCGCTCGCGCAGGCCGCCGGAGAGGATCACCGGCGCGTCCAGCTCTCCGGCGAGCCGCGCCGCCAGCTCGTAGTCGGGGCGCCCCTTATGGTGGACGGCCGCCGAGCGCGGATGCAGCGCGATCGCCGCCACCCCCGCCTCGGCGACCAGACGCCTCGCCAGCGCCAGCCCCGAGGTCTCGCCGGGCCGGCGGCCGCTGCGCAGCTTCACGGTCACCGGCAGTCCGCTGCCCTCGCAGGCCGCGCGAGCGACCGCGACGGCGAGGTCGGGCTGGTCGAGCAGTGCCGCTCCGGCGCCGGTCTTGCAGACCTTGGGCACCGGGCATCCCATGTTCAGGTCCAGCGCGTCGGCGCCGCTGCCGGCGGCATAGGCCGCGGCCGAGCGCATCACCTCCGGGTCGGCGCCGAAGAGCTGGATCGACACCGGCCCCGTGCGACGCTCCTGCGGGTGGATGCGCAGCATCTCCTCACAGGTGCGCACGTTGCGATGGTGGATCGCGTGGCTGGAGACCATCTCCGAGACGGCCATGCCCGCCCCGTAGCGCTTTGCCTGCAGGCGCACGAACCAGTTGCCGATGCCGGCCAGCGGCGCGAGCATCACGCGATTTGGCACCTCGAGCGGGCCGAGCTTCCAGCTATCGGTCAGGCGAGCCGTCACGGAGCCCATTATGCGCGAGCCGTCGATGTCAGCCCCAGGGCGTCGCTGAGCCAGACAAGGACGCAGCGAGCGTGGCGTGCTTTTGCACGCGAGCGAGCGAGGACGCCGTATGGCGCCGCTCAGCGGTCGCCCTGGTTGCGTTCGTGCAGCAGCCTCAGTCCGGTGAGCGTCAGCAGGTCGTCGACCTCTTCCAGCTCCTCGGTGAAGGGCACGACCAGGCTGGCAAGGCCGCCCGTCGCGACGACCGGCGCGCGGCCACCGATCTCCTCGTAGAGGCGGCGCAGGATCGCGTCCACGGCGCCCGCGTAGCCGAAGACCACGCCTGAGCGGATGGCGTCGATCGTGTTCTTGGCCAGCACCGCCCGTGGTGGCGCAAGCTCGATCTTGGGCAGTCGCGCGCCGCGCTCGGAGAGGGCGTCCAGGGAGATCTCGATCCCTGTCATCAGCGATCCGCCCACGTAGTCGCCCTGCTCCGAGAGCACGTCGAAGGTCGTCGCGGTGCCGAAGTCGACGCATATGGCGGGGCCGCCGAAGCGCTCGCGCAGCGCCACCGCGTTCACCAGGCGGTCGGCGCCGACCTCGCGGGGGTTGTCGTAGCGGATCGCCAGGCCGGTGCGCAGTCCCGGCCCCACGGCGAGCATCTCGTGGCCGAGGTAGCGGGCGGCCATCGCCGTCCACTCCGGCTCCAGTTGCGGCACCGTGGAGGAGACGATCGAGCTGTCGACGTCGGCGAAGCCGTAGCCGCGCAGGTCGAGCAGGTTGCGCAGAGCAGCGCCGAGCTCGTCCGCGGTCGAGACCCGCACGGTCGCAAAGCGCCAATGCTCGAGCAGGTCGGCACCCCTGAAGAGGCCGAAGTGCGTCTGGGTGTTCCCTACGTCGACGACGAGCAGCACAGCGGCGCATTATGCTCTGCCGATGGGTCCATGGTCCTGCCGGCGCGCCGAGGGCGCGGCATGACGGCCACGCTCTACGCGTTGCCGGGGTCGCATCCGTGTGCCGCGGTCGAGGTCGCGCTGGACTTGAAGGGCATCCCCTACAGGCGCGTGGACCTGCTGCCGCTTGCGCAAGTCCTTGCCGGTCCCCTGCTCTACGGAGGCATCACCGTCCCCGGCATGCGCATTGACGGCGGGCGAATCGTCGGCTCGCGCACGATCATGCGCCGTCTGGACGAGATGGCGCCCGATCCCCCGCTGCTGCCCTCCGACCCGAGCCGCCGAGAGCAGGTCCTGGATGCGGAGCGCTTCGGCGACGAGGTGCTCCAGAGCGCGGTGCGCCGGATCCTCGACCTGTGCTTCGTGCGGGCTCCAAAGGCCATGGAGGGCTATGCGGCAGACGCCGACCTGCCGATTCCGCCGAGCGCGATGCGGCCTCTGATGCCCCTGACCGCGCGGCTGATGGCGCTCAGGAATCGCGCTGGCGAGCCGGCGGCGCGATCAGACCTCTCCGCGCTTGGACGCCACTTCGGCCGGATCGAGCAGTGGCTCGACGCCGGCGATCTCGGCGGGGAGCAGCCCAACGCGGCCGATCTGCAGATCGGCTCCAGCATTCGCCTGCTCGCGACGATCGCCGACCTGCGGCCGACGATCGAGGCGCATCCCCGCATCGCCGCGCTCACGCGGCACTTCGGCAGCCCGCAGGCCGGTGAGATACCGGTGGGCACGCTTCCGGCGCAGTGGCTGCCGGCGCCGGCCTGAGCTCGCGCCCGGCGGCACCACTTCGATCCAGTTCAGATGCGCGCCGCAGAGCGATCGCCAGCGCGCCGGCGCGACGGTCCGCAGGAGCTGCCGTTCGCCCCGACCGGCCGGAGTGAGGTAGATGGCCTGCAGGTAGGCTTCGCTGGTGCTCCCGGGAGCGAGGCTGAAGCCTTCGCGCGCGATGCTCAGCATGTTCCTGCCCGCCCTCAGGCGCACGGTGATCGGCACCATCGGGTCAGGGCTGTCGCCGTTCCCGCTCACCTGCCCCGCGACCGTGGCCGCGATGCGGCCGTCGATCCTCACCCGCAGCGTGGGCATCGCCTCGCCCTGCAGCCAGAGGCGATACGTGCCCGCGTGAGGCACGTCGAAGCTCCTCCAGAGCCGACCTTCCGTGTCCATCACGAGCTCAACGCCGTGCCGATACCAGCCGGAGGTGTGGCGCAGGCCGGCGAGCCCGATCGGGATCACGTCGGGATGCGAGTCGGCCACGAGCTGCGCGTGCCGCTGTACGGCCACCGCGGCGAAGTGCGCAAGCAGCGAGCAGCTCGCGGGGTGGCCACCTTGGAGGCCGGCGGCGGCGAGAGCCGGACGCGCTCCACGGACCCGACCCCACACCTGGTAGTAGGTTCCCTGCCAGAGCAGCCTGTACGCCGCCGGCGGCCTGTAGGCAAGCGGATCGACGCGGGTGATGATCAGGGGATAGCGCGCCAGCGCATTCGGCCTGGTGCGCTCCAGGTTGACCGTGTGCCCGTGCCCCTCCGAGGTGTCCAGCACAGAGGCAGGAGGATTCAGAAAATCCGGGCCGCCGATGTCCAGCGAGCGCAGCTCCTGCAGCGAGTATTCGTCGAAATCGGTGAACAGCGTCGGGCCTCTGCCGGCGAAGCGCCCATTCAGCGAGGCCATCTCTTCGTAGCGCGCGGTCGGCGCCATCACCGAGTAGCGATACTGCATCAGATCCGAGACGAGAACGCCGCCGGCGATCATCGCAGCCGTCGCGAGAGCGAGCGCTCGCGCGCCGATCGCGATGCCGGCGCCGCCACGCGCGAATCTCTGGGCGCGCAGGGCGGCCACGCCCGCCCACGCAGCCAGGATCAGCACCGGCGAGGTGAGCACGAGGCCCTTGGCGTCGACCCACGTGGTCCCGTAGGCCTTGAGGCCGATCCACACCATGATCGAGCCGATCACCCACGCCGCCAACGCCCATCGCCGCTCGCGGATCAGGTGCAGCACTCCGATCGCGGCCGCGACCACGGTGATCGACATCAGCGCATGGGTGAGCATGCCGGCAAGGCCCTGCGGCGGGCTCAGGTAGCTGCCGGAGAGCCACGTGCCGATCATCTGCACGGATTTCAACGGCTGCTGGAGGTTGCCAGGATCCGATGTGTTGGCGATCGCTTCGGTGACAGCCAGCGACTTGGATGCCTGCCCCCACGTCGGCAGCGCCAGGATCGCCAGTGTGACCAGCATGGCGCCCGCTGACGCCGCCGAGCGCCACCCCATCCCCGCGTAGCTGCCGATCGCGTTCCGGTGCGCCACCACGAGCACGATCAGCGCCATCGCCAGCCATGCGCCGAAGCCCATGCCGATCGCCGAGAAGCCGGCGGCCGCGAGCGTCGCGAACGGAATCGCCCGGCGAGCGTTGCCCGTCAGCCACCGGGCGTGATCGACCACCAGCACCCCGATGCCGAGCAGCATGGTGAGCGCGACGACCTCCTTCACCGAGGCGATCAGCTCATAGGCGTAGACGAGCGCCGGCACGGTCGCCGTCAACGCAGCCAGAGCCGCCCACCAGCGATCGAGCCCGATGCGCCTGGCGATCAGCCACGCCGGCCCCACCGCCATCGCCAGCGCGAAGGCGTTGAACGGCTGGAAGGCCCAGATGACCGGCACGCCGAGCAGGACCGCGCTGGCTCCGAACAGCGTGTCCGCGCCGGAGGGGTAGGCATTGTTGAAGTACGAGGTCACGAGCTGGGCGTAGGAGTTGCCCATGTCCAGGTGGGCGAAGTTGTAGCCGTGGGAGATCAGGTAGTCGGCGCCGACCATGTGCACCGCTGAGTCCGTGAGCACCATGTAGGAGGAGAAGGATGGTCTGCCCACGAGCAGCACCGGCGCGATCGCGACCAGGTAGGCGAGCGCCGTGGTCCCGACCTGCATGCGGGCCGCGCTGCCGCTCCCAAGCGCCCGCGCAAGGCCGAGCAGCCTGGCTCTGCCCACGAGCAGGCCCAGAGCCGCGAAGGCCACGATGATCGCCGGCGAGGCCGGCGCGATCCACCAGATCCAGGTGCTCATCTGCGTCAGGCCGATCAACGCGGCCATGCCGACGAGCAGGATCAGCGCCCCGTGCAGGCTCGATCCGCTTGCGCGGTCGACGAGCAACCCCGCACCCAGGCAGAGCGACGCAAGCAGGATTGGGTATACGACGACGGTCAGCAGGTACATCCGTCCAACCGCCCCTGTGCCGATCTCGGCCGCATCCGGCGACCCGCAGGCAGACGGCGCTCGGTAGAAAACCAGCGCTGTCTAAGCAGCCTCTAAAGACTCGGAGTGGGTTTGGTTGTGGAACGCTGCGATTCGATTTTCGGTCCAGCCGGCGGTCTGGCCGGCTGGACCCGGCCGGTCAGGACTTGGTGATCACTTCTCCGCTTGGAGACATCACCCACCAGAGCGCTCCGAAGGAGTTGACGCCCTGGCCGCTGATGGCAGATTCGCTGCTGTCGGGCGTGTAGTAGTAGAGCGGCCGCCCGGCGTAGGTGACCTGCTTGGCGCCTTCGCTGCGGGTGATCGTGCCGATCTTGGCCGCGATCGCCCCACCCTGCGCCTTCGGCGTGCCGGTGGTGATCACCGGCGGCCAGGCAGTCGCGCACGCCCCGTAGCAGGTGGATGTCGAGCCGTGATCGGCGACGAACATGTAGACCGTCAGCTTCCTGGGGCCCGCCGCGAGGATCTTGGTCTTCAGGACCGGATTGGACTTCACGCTGATGACCACCGGTTCGGCCGCGGCCGTGCTCTTGGCGGCAGACGTCTTGGTGGTGCTGGTCGCGTACCCGCCTTCTTTTGATCCGCTCGTGCTGCTGTTCGGTTTGCTGCCCCCGCAGCCCGCCAGGAGGATCGCCGCCACCGCAGTGACCGCGAGGACCCCCAACCCGGCGGTGCTCGTTCTTCTCATCGGACCTCCAAAATCGATTGGCTTTCCTCGGCGCCCGATCTGCCGCGCGCTCGAGCACTCAACAGACTTTCTCACGCGGGAGGCTCAGAGGCGCACCCTGCATGCGCACACCCTCCTGGAGCGGAAGTGCGGCAAGGGCGTCTGCCAGGCTTTGCCCGCCGGGCGTGGTCATCTCGAAATCGAGCTCCAGAGCGGGAATCAGCACGAATCGCCGGGTCAGCACCTGCTCGTGCGGCAGCGCCAGACGCTCGTGCGAAAGCTCGATGTCGCCGAGCATGAGAATGTCGATGTCGATGGCTCTAGGCCCGTGGTGCGGGCCGCCGGCCGCGCGGCCCAGCTCTCTCTCCAGCCGCTTGACAAGGTCGAGCAGCGGCAGCGGCTCCAGCGCGGTCTGGACCCGCAGGCAGGCATTGAGGAAGCTTGGCTGGTCGAGGATCTCGCCCACCGGGTCCGTGTCATAGACGCTGGAGGACGCAAGAACTTCGACACCGGCGCGGTCGAGCGCATCGGCGGCTGCCTGAAGGTGCGCGCGGCGATCTCCCAAGTTGGAGCCTAGGCCGAGCAGACCCCTCCGCAGGCTCACTGCCGTTCCTATTCGACCGGCTCGCGCCAGACCTCGACCGAGACCTCGTCCACCGGCAGCGGGATGGGCGGCTCGGGCTTTGCGGCCTTGACCCACACGCCTTCCAGCACGTAGTCGGCGAGAAGACGATCGGCGATGGTGCTGCATAGTCGCTCCAAGGTGCGGTGGGACCGTTGCTGAGCGATCAGCGTGACAAGCTGGCAGACCTCCGCGTAGTCCACGGTGTCCTCGATCCGGTCGGTCGCGGTGGCATCGGTCTCTCCGAGCTCCAGCCGCAGATCCAGCACCAGTCGCTGCCCCACCTCCCGCTCGGCGTCGCTGACGCCGTGGTGGGTGTAGATGGAGAGGCCGCTGATCTCGATCGTGACCGATTCGAGCGAGTCTTCTTCCTCGGCCTCGCCCTCGAGCTCCTCCTCGGCGCCGATCTCGTGCTCCGGCTCCTCCTGGCCAGCGAAGTCGGTGTCCCCCTGGCCATCGGCCCCGGGCGGCTGTGGTCCACGCTCGCCCGACCGGCGCTCGGTCAGGCCCTCGTCTGTCGGCTCGCGCTCGTGCTCGTCCATGCAAGGCCCAACGTAGCAGCCGTGGCGATCAGCGCATCGCGAACGACCTTGACGTCGTGGACGCGAAACACGCTCGCGCCTCGCTCCATCGCGAGCACGTTGGTAGCGATCGTGCCCCCAAGGCGTTCTGAGACGTCGATGGGCTGATCCTGACCGGCCGCGTCCGCGGCGATCCGACCGAGGAAGCTCTTGCGCGAGGTGCCGACCACCACCGGCCTGCCGAGCTCCGCGAGCTCAGGGAGGCGACGCAGCAGCTCCAGGTTGTGCGCGACCGTCTTGCCGAAGCCGATGCCCGGATCGAGCAGCAGCCGCTCCTCGGCTATCCCCTGCGAGACGGCGTAGGCCATCCGCTCTTCCAGGAACCCCTTCACGTCGCTGAGCACATCCTTGTACGACGACCCGCTCACGCTTCGCTGCATCGTGCGCGGCTCGCCGAGCATGTGCATCAGGCAGCACTCTGCTCCGGCGTCGGCGACGATCGCGGCCATCTCCGGGTCCCCGCGCAGCGCGGTGACGTCGTTGAGCATCCCAGCGCCCGCGGCCAGCGCGCGCGCCGCCACCTCCGCGCTGGACGTGTCGATCGATAGCTCGACATCGGGCGCCGCATCGGCAAGCTCCTCGATCACCGGCAGCACTCTGCGCATCTGCTCGGCCGCCGAGACCGGCTCGGCTCCGGGGCGCGTGGACTCGCCGCCGATGTCCACGATCGCAGCCCCTTCGCGGGCAAGCTGCATGCCATGCTCGACAGCAGCCCGGGAGCTCAGATACAGCCCTCCGTCGGAGAACGAGTCAGGCGTGACGTTGAGTATCCCCATCAGGGCGTAGCTACGGGTCAGCACGGTCCGACGAGCGTATCGCCGTGGCTGGCCAGGACGCAGCGAGCGTGGCGTACTTCGTACGCGAGCGAGCGAGGACGCCGCCCGGCGCGGCTAGACGCCGTCGGCGACGAGCGTATCGCCGTGGCTGGCCAGGACGCAGCGAGCGTGGCGTACTTCGTACGCGAGCGAGCGAGGACGCCGCCAGGCGCGGCTAGACGCCGCCAGGCGCGGCTAGACGCCGTCGGCGCGCATATCCGCGGTGCCGCCTGCAAGCCCCGGACGCGGGATCGGTCGCGGCACCTCGCGGCCGGGGCGGCCGGCCGGCGATGGCGGCGGAGCGGGAAGCTCGGGCGTGGGCTCCTCGTCGGGACCGAAGACGTCGATCTCGCTCTTGCCGTCGAGCAGCGCCTCGAACTCGGCCTTCTCGATCGTCTCGCGCTTGACGAGGATCTGGGAGATCGTGTCCAGCGAGTCGCGGTGCTCGGCCAGGATATTGCGAGCGCGCTGATGCGCGGCTTCCACGATCCGCAGAACCTCGTCGTCGATCTCGCGCGCGATCTGGTCGGAGTAGTCGGGCTCGGTGGAGAACTCGCGGCCGAGGAAGGGCTGGCTGTGGTCATGGCCAAAGACGCGCGGGCCAAGCTTCTCGCTCATGCCGAAGCGCATCACCATCTGCTTGGCGGTCTGGGTCACCTTCTCGATGTCGTTGGAGGCGCCGGTGGTGATCTCGCCGAAGATGATCTCCTCGGCAGCGCGGCCGCCGAGGGTCATGGCCATCGTGTCGTTCAGCTCCGCCCTGGTGGTCAGGAAGCGATCTTCCTGAGGCAGGGAGATCGTGTAGCCGAGCGCCTGGCCGCGTGAGATCACCGAAATCTTGTGGACCGGGTCTGCGTACTCCAGGTAGTGGCCGACGATCGCATGGCCCATCTCGTGATAGGCGGTGATCAGGCGCTCCTTCTCGCTCATCACGCGCGTCTTCTTCTCCGGCCCGGCGATCACGCGCATGATCCCCTCCTCGAGCTCTTCCTGGCCGATCTCGCGACGGCCGGTGCGAGCCGCGAGCAGGGCGGCCTCGTTGATGAGGTTGGAGAGGTCGGCGCCGGTGAAGCCGGGGGTCTGGCCGGCGAGCGCGTCCACGTCGATGTCCTTGGCCAGCGGCTTGCCGCGCGTGTGGACCTCGAGGATCTTGGCGCGGCCCTTGCGGTCAGGACGGTCGACGGCGATCTGGCGGTCGAAGCGGCCGGGGCGCAGCAGAGCCGGATCCAGGATGTCGGGCCGGTTGGTGGCCGCGATCATGATGATGTTGTCCTTGGCTTCGAAGCCGTCCATCTCGACCAGGAGCTGGTTGAGGGTCTGCTCGCGCTCGTCGTGACCGCCGCCCAGGCCGGCGCCGCGATGGCGCCCTACGGCGTCGATCTCGTCCATGAAGATGATGCAGGGCGAGTTCTGCTTGGCCTGCTCGAAAAGGTCGCGCACGCGCGAGGCGCCCACGCCGACGAACATCTCGACGAAGTCAGAGCCGGAGATAGAGAAGAAGGGCACTCCCGCCTCGCCGGCCACGGCGCGCGCCAGCAGCGTCTTGCCTGTTCCCGGCGGCCCGTAGAGCAGCACGCCCGTGGGGATACGCGCGCCGAGCGCCTGGAACTTCTTCGGGTTCTCCAGGAACTCCTTGATCTCATGCAGCTCCTCGACGGCCTCATCGACCCCGGCGACATCCCGGAAGGTGATCTTCGGGGAGTCGGCCGAGAGCCGCTTGGCGCGGGACTTGCCAAAACTCATCACGCGCGATCCGCCGCCCTGGACCTGGTTCATGATGAACAGCCAGAAGCCGAAGAACAGCGCGAACGGGATGATGTAGGTCAGCAGCGAGAGCCAGATGCTGCTTTTGTCCGTTTCGATGTTGAATTCGGTGCCGGATTCGGCGTTGGCCTTTTCCAGCTTCTGGATGAGCTGCGGCGCGGCCGAGGGCACGTAGCCGACTTCGTATTTTTCTTTGTTCTTCAGCGTGACTTCGACGGCGTTGCCTTTCTGCTTGATCTCGGCAGACTTGACTTCGCCCTTCGGAAGGTTCTGGCTGACCAGCGTCTGATAGGTGTGCGTCGGTTCGCTGCTTTTGCCCGAGGAGATCAGCTTGGAGGCAAAGAACGCCAGCACGACCACGATCAGGATCGGGAACGCTGCGCTCTTGAAGAAACGGCTCATCGGTGGTTGACCTCTCATTGGCTCTGGCGCCGCCTCGCGGCATCCCGCCAGTGGTTCAGCGTACCACGGGCGGGATGACGCGCCGATGGGTCAATGGCCCTCCAGCGCCGCGACGTATGGCAGGTTCCTGAAGCGCTCGGCGTGGTCGAGCCCGTAGCCGACGACGAAGCGATCGGGGATCTGGAAGCCGACGTAGCGCATCGGCAGCTGCACCTTGCGCCGGTCAGGCTTGTTCAGCAGCGCGCAGACCTCCAGCGAGCGTGGCCCGCGGGACCCCAGGTTGCGCATCAGGTACTGGAGGGTCAGGCCGGAGTCCACGATGTCCTCGACGATCAACACGTCTCTGTCTTCGATCGCCGCGTCGAGATCCTTGAGTATCCGCACGACCCCCGAGGAGTCGGTCGCCGAGCCGTAGGAGGCGACCGCCATGAAGTCGACGTGGACGGGCACCTCGATCTGGCGCATGAGGTCGGAGATGAAGAAGACCGCGCCCTTCAACACGCCGACCAGCAGCGGCGTGCAGCCGGCATAGTCGCGCGATATCTCGGCGCCCAACTCGGCCACGCGCCGGCGGAGATCCTCTTCGCCGACGATCACCTCCCCGACGCCCGGCTGCTCCCCGATCAGGGCCGGCGTGCCGCCAGCGTGGGTCGGCACGGTGCTCTGCTGGCTGCCCACCGTCCGCAGTCTAGTCATCGAGGTCCTCCGCGGGCATCGGCGGCCCATGCTCGGTGGAGGCCGTCGACAGGTCTCGTGGAGGCAGCCTCACCATCGAGAGTCGCCCTCCTTGAAGCACAGCGCCCACGAGCGCGCCCAGGTGCAGCTCCGCCCTGCCGCCGCGGCGCCCTAGCTCGACCAGCTCGGCCACTCGCTCGCCGGCCTGCGGCACCAGGCGTCCCGCCGCCTGCTCTGCGAGCCGCACCACGACCATGCGGGCGAGCGCCGGCGCCAGGACGGCCAGGCGTTCCACGGAGATGCTCTGCGCGCCCGCGAGCTCGGCATCGACGAGGGCTTCGAGCACATCCGTCTCCTCCCGCAGCAGCTCTGCGGTGCGCAGCACGTTGGCCTCGGCCGCCGGGTGCAGCTCGCGCAGCGCCGGCAGCAGGCGATGGCGGACCCTGTTGCGTGCGTAACGCTCGCTGAGGTTGCTCTCATCCTCCCGCCAGCCAAGCCCCCTGGCTTGGCAGTATGCGGCCGTCTGCTCACGGCTGATCGGAAGCAGCGGCCGCACCACCCTCCCCTCCCGCGCGCCCATCCCCAGCAGGGCCCGGCGGCCAGGCGAGGCCGCGAGGCGGTAGAGGATCGTCTCGACCTGGTCGGAGGAGGTGTGCCCGACGGCGATCGCCGCGTCGATCGGACGCGCGATCAGCTCCGCCTGCTCGTAGCGCAGCCTGCGCGCCCACGCCTGCAGGTTGCCGCGGATCGGCTCCTGCTGCCCCTTGGCGCGAAGCACCTCCAGGGGGACGTCCAGGCGCGCGCAGAGCGCCGCGCAGTGACGCTCGTCCTCGTCAGCCTGCTCCCGCAGCCCGTAGTTGACATGCAGGGCGCGGACCGCGTCCGCGCCGCAGATCCGCACGGCCAGGTCGAGCAGGCAGACCGAGTCCCGTCCACCGGAGATCATCGCGACCACCGGCCGCCCCTCCTCGAGCAGGCCATCCTCGCGAACCAGTTCGAGAACGTGCTCGGCGAAGGGCTCATCCACGCTTTCTGCCCGCCTGGAAGAGCTCGGTCGGCTGCGAGAAGCCCTTCAGGCCGACCTCGCCGATCCGCTCGAAGACCAGCCCGTCCACCCCGCCCGCGGCGTCGACCACAGCCCTCGTCACGAGCACCTCGCCGCCGCCGGCGCGAGCGACCACGCGCGCCGCCTGATTGACCTCGCGGCCGTAGTAGTCGCCGTCGCGGTAGAGCGCATCGCCGTGATGGATGCCGATCCGCGGCGGCGGGTCCGGCCGCCTGGCTTCGCTCCTGCGTGCCGTGCGGCGCGCGAAGCGCACCGCCCAGTCGGTCAGCGCGACCGGATCGGCGGCCACGATCATCACCTCGTCGCCGAGTGTCTTTATCACGCGCGCGTCGGCGGGCAGGGTGCGTGAGACCGTCTCCACGAAGCGCTCGACGGTCGCCACGGCCTCCTCGTCGCCGCGCTCCTCGGTCAGCCGCGTGTACCCCGCCATGTCCGCGAAGGCGATCGCGACGCGCATGCGCCCCTGCCCCTGGACGGCGCCGTCGAGATCTCCCTCCACGTGGCCGATCACGTCCTGCTCGACGAAGTGGGTGAGCATCCGCGCGTGGAAGTAGTTCATCAGCGGCACGATGAAGGGCAGCAGCTCGCGGGTGAGCGCCTCCATCTCCTCGGCGACCTCGACGCCTGGCACGCCCGCCCGCATCAGCGGCTCGTGCACGTAGAGATGGAAGAGCCGCACCTCAGCGTCGGCGATCTGGGCGATCGCCTGCGCGTAGACTCGCGCCAGTTGCAGCAGCGCCGGCAGTGGCAAGCCCGCCGCCAGGATCTCGGCGACGTACTTGAGCATCTGCAGGTCCTGGTCGGAGAGCGCGTCGAGCGAGAGCGTGCTCGTGCCCATCGCGGCGTAGAGGCGTTGCACCAAATCGGTGCTCAGGCCAGTGATGGCAGACACGTCGGCAAGCGAATGGCTGCCCTGCTCGCTGGCCAGCAGTTCGTCGACGTAGCCGAAGACGAGCCGGCCGCTGTGCGTGGCCTCCCTGATCTTCTCGATCGTGTAGCCGCGCTCCCGCAGGCTCGCCACGATCCGAACGTGGGACGCCGCCGCGGGCGTCCAGGCTCCTTCGTACTGGGGCACGAGACCATCCCTGACCCAACGACGAACCGTGCCGGCGGACACGCCCGCCCGCTGGGCGACGTGGGCGAGCGTCAGCTCGATGCTCACAGCGTCATACCGCCAGATGGGGGTACTCGCGCGCCACGAGATCGCGATAGCGCGGGAACAGCGGCTTGGTGACCGGGATCAGGGCGAGCGCGGCTCGAATGTCGCCGCTGGTCTTGATGCGACGCCTGGCGATCGCCAGCGGCACGTTCTCCTTACCCTGGAAGTAGCGGTTTGCCACCTCGGAGCTCATCTTCATCTTCACCTTCGCGCGCCAGTCGATCTCGTCGCTCCAGCGCCAGTGCAGGTTCGCGCGCTCGCTCCCGCGCCGCGCCCTTATGTTCACGACCAGATCGAGATCCTCGAACTCCCACCGCTGTGGCACGTCGGCGTCGCGCAGACGCGGTCCCATCTCGGGGTCATCGCTCATCATCGTGAAAGCTCGGTCCATCACCTCGCGAAACTCGGCCACCGACCTGAAAGGCGTCGCCATTGCTCGCAGTCTAGAGTCGCGCGGCGCATGAGCACCCACGCGCCCATCCACCTGCGGCCGACCGCGCCGCTTGCGCCGCGGGCACTGCTGCCGGGCGACCCCGGACGCGCGCTCGCGCTCGCACAGGCTCTGATCGAGCAGCCGAAGATGTTCAACCACCATCGCGGCCTGTGGGGATACACAGGCCCCGCCCGCGCCGACGGGCGGCCGCTCAGCATCCAGAGCACGGGGATGGGCGGGCCGTCGGCCGCGATCGTCTTCGAGGAGCTGGTGATGCTCGGACTCAGGAGCGCCGTCCGGGTGGGGACGTGCGGGGCGCTGGACCAGGAGCTGCAGCTCGGCGAGATCGTGCTCGCGAGCGAGGCGATCGCGGCCGACGGCGCCGGTCGCAGTCTCGCCGGCGGCGGCCGGCCCAGAGCCGATCCCGATCTCAACGCCGCGCTGGCGGCCGCCGCGGCCCCGCGGCGCATCGGTCCGATCGTGAGCACGGATCTCTTCTATGACCGCGCCTCGCCCGAGCCTGAGCGCGCCTGGCGATCCGAGGGGGCGCTTGCGGTGGAGATGGAGGCGGCGACCCTGCTCGCGCTCGGCCGGCACCACGACGTCAGCGTCGCCTGCCTGCTGATCGTCTCTGACGTCTTCCCGCGGCCGGGCGTGCGCGAACGGATCGAGGACGCGCCGCTGCTGGAGATCGCAGAGCGCGCCGGCGCCGCCGCGGTCGCGGCGCTCGGGTCGCGCTGAGGGCGTCAGGACTTCGACTGCGAACGGGCGCCGCGACCTGCCGCGGGCGACTTCCTCGCTGCGCTCGCGGTCGCACGGCCCTTGGTGGCAGGGCTCTTGGTCGCAGGACTCTTGGTCGCAGGGCTCTTGGTCGCAGGGCTCTTGGTCGAAGCCGAGGATCGCGAGGCCCGCGAGGCCCGCGCCGGCGCCGGCTTGGCATCGACCTTCTCGCTGGAGAGCTCCTGCACCTTCTCCGCGATGCTCCCGAGCTGGTCCTCGATCGCGCTGAGCCGCTGGGCGGTGCCGCGGTCGATCCGCGTCACGCCGTCCTCGATCCCCTCCAGGCGCTGCGAGAGCGAGCGCAGCCGCCGCGTGAGCCGTTCGATGTCGGCGGCCGACGGCAGGTTGAGGGCGCCCATCGCAAGCTCCTGCGCCTGCGCGGCCTTCTCGCGGGCATCGAATGCCCGGCCGATCGCGCCGCTGACCACGGGGTTCTCCAGCAGGTCGCTCAGCGCGCGACCGAGCCTGTCCTCCGCACCGCCGGCGATCCGATCGCGTAGACCCGCGATCCCGTGTTGATCTGCATTCATCCGCTGGCTCCTCGTCTTGCTGGCAGGCCTTCGATGAGGATAGGCGCCCCGGGCGCGCCTCGATCCTCTCCGGGTGCCGGGAGGATACGGTGCTGCTGTGGCGCAGCGCGTCTTCCCCTTTCTCCAGGTCGAGATGCCCCTGCGGCTCGGAGTGCCCGACGGACGCTGGATGGTCAGGGCGCAGGGCTCCAGCGCGGTCGAGCACGTGGTGGTGCTCGCCGGCATGCAGGCGTCCCGCGCGGGCGCATCGCGCCGATCCCGGCGGCGCGTGGCGCTGGAGCCGGAGCCGGCGCCCGCAAGCGTGCCCGTGACCCGCGTCACCGTGATCGCCGCGCAGCCGCTGGAGGACGAGGCCGCGGGGCGCGCCTGGCTTGCGCAGGTCGATCCCGAGCATGAGATCGAGCTGGCGTTCGCGTCGCTGAACCGCCTGCTGGCGGCGCACCGGATCGCCGCCGCCGATCCCTACGTTCACGAGGTGGCCCCGGAGCAGGCGATTGCTCTGCGCGCCGGCTTCGGCGTGGGAGAGCAGGTCGCCGAGGGGCGCTGGCTGCAGGCGCAGGAGCTGCGCCTGCGCAAGCCGTCGCGCTGGCGGCGAGTCCGCCGGGCGGCGATCCTGCGCTCCCATGAGCGTCTGGCGAGCGTGCTCTCCTCGGAGCGCCGGCCGCTGCTCTGCGAGGAGCTCGCGCTGCGCGCGCGGCTGGACCTCGACCTCGGCCGGCTGGCGCTGGCGGCGGCAGAGCTGGAGCGAGCGCTGTCGCTGGCCGTCGTGGAGCTGGAGCACGACGTCGGCACGCAGCTTCGGCGTTTCGAGCTGTGGGAGCTGCGCGGAGGCGTCAGCAAGGTCGCAGCGCGCCTGCTGCCGAGAGCCTCGGGCCCTGTCAGCCCCGAGGAGCAGGACGCCGAGACCCTCTCCCACGCGCTCGGCCGCCTGGAGGCGGCGCTGCGTGCGCGCGCGATGATGGAGACGTGGCACACCCCTCCGCCGCGCATGCGGCGCGGCTGACGCTGAGCGCCAGGCGATCGGCTCGGGATCGGCGCCGGCGCCCTCAGCCCACGTCCGGCGCCGGCGCCGCGCGCCGGGTCGCCGCGCGTAGAAAGGCCGGCACGTCGCTCGCGCTCAGCGGCCGGGAGTAGAAGAACCCCTGACCGCAGTCGCAGCCCTCGCGTCGCAGCAGCGCGAGCTGCCGCCCGTCCTCTATCCCCTCCGCGATCGTCTGCAGGCTGAGCATCTTGCCCAGCCGCACGAGCGTGTGGACCAGGGGCGCCGCCTGCTCGGAGCTCGCCAGCGCGGCGACGAACGATCGATCGATCTTGAGCGCGTCCACCGGGAACTGACGCAGATAGGCAAGCGAGCAGTAGCCGGTGCCGAAATCGTCGATCGCGACCCGCACGCCGATGTCCTTCAGCTCCCGCAGCCGGCCGGCGACGGCGACGGCATCCCGCATGATCGTGGTCTCGGTCACCTCGAGGGTGAGCGCGTCCGGCCTCAGAGCGCTGCCGCTCAGCGCCTCGCGCACCTCCTCCAGCAGCCCTTCCCGGTCGACCTGGCGCGCCGAGACGTTCACCGCGACGCCGATCTCATGCCCTTCGCGTCTCCAGCCGGCGGCGTGAGCGCAAGCCTGCGCCAGCACCCAGCGCCCGATCGGGACGATAAGGCCGCTGCGCTCGGCCACCGGGATGAACTCCGCCGGCGTCACCGTGCCGCGAGTCGGATGCCGCCATCTCAGCAGCGCCTCCACCCCGACGGGCCGCTGGGTCACCAGGTCGAAGGTCGGCTGGTAGACGATCTCGAGCTGGCCGGCAGGAAGCGCCTCGGAGAGATCCATCTCCAAGGTCATGCGGTCTTGGATCGCCGTCTGCATCCGTGACTCGAAGAGCACGTAGCGATCGCCGCCGGACGCCTTGGCTTCGTTCATCGCGACCTCCGCGTCACGCAGCAGCTCGCCGGCGCTCTCGCGGGCGCCGACCGCGATCCCCACGCTTGCGCTCACGGCGAGCTGCCGCGCGCTGTGCGAGCTGATCCCATATGGCACACGCAGCACCTCCAGCAGGCGCTCCGCGACGAGCTCCGGGCCGGCGTCCAGATGCGCCGCCTCCACCAGCACCGCGAACTCGTCGCCCCCGAGCCGTGCGATCGAGTCGGCGTCGCGAAGCGCGCTCTGCAGCCGTTGCGCGACGGTGCGCAGCACCTCGTCACCCGCGGCATGGCCAAACGTGTCGTTGACCTGCCTGAAACGGTCGAGGTCTATGCAGAGCGCGGCGACCGGCGAGCTCTCGCGCCTGCTCCGGGCCAGCATCTGCTGCGCGCGATCGAGCGCGAGCACCCGGTTGGGGAGCCCGGTGAGCGCGTCGTGCAGCAATTGATGGTGAAGCTCGCCAGTTCGGCGCTCGGCCAGCACCAGCGCGGCGCGGCGCGAGCGCAGCAGCACGAACGCCAGCGCGGAGATCAATCCGCTGATGATCGCTCCGATCAGGAAGGCGATCAGGCCCTGGAGGTCCGCTGGGCGCCCGGTGGGCAGGCCCACGCCGGTGGCGCTCAGCAGCCAGCCGCCTCCGTCGGGCAGCGCCAGCCGCTCGCCGAAGCCACCCGGCCGCCACGAGCCGGCCCTGCCGATCAGCGCCGCCGCGGAGCCAGGATTGCGGTGGTAGAGAGAGAGCGCGAGGCCAGGGTGGCCTCCCAGCGCGCTCCGCATCGCCGCCCGCACGTCCAACGTGCTCCACACCCAGGCGACCACCGCCGCCCTGCGCTGCGCAGGCGTAGCCGTGGGCGCGCCGGAACGGTAAACGGCGCTACCAACGAATACCGTACCCAGCGCGGGCGGGGCGACCGCGAGCCCGCCTGTGTCCGTCTCCGCGCGCAGCTCCTTCGCCGTGCCGGGCAGCGCCGAGGTGCACCAGTCCGCGTGCGTGGCGGCCTGCACCAGCGGGCTGGTCGCGATCCGGGAGACGCCCACCGAGAGCAGGCAGTAGCTGGCGCGGCGGCCCGCGGGAACGATCTCGTCGCTACCGCCGGAGAGCCGCATGAAGGTCGGGTCGGCACGCCGGCGCCGCTGGAAGCCGGCGAGCTCGGAGGCGTGCACCAGTGAGACGACTCCCGTCGCGACGCTTCCAGGCTGACGCTGCTGGCCTTCGAGCGCCTCGTACCAACGCATGAAGCTCGCCTCGCCGAGACGCGGCTGCATCTGCACCAGGGCCCGCACGGTGGCGATGAAGTCGCTGTCGCGCCGCAGCACGCTGCCGAGCGTGATCCCCACGTCGGCCACGCCACTGCGGAAGCTGGCCCGTTCGCGAGCGCGCGCGCTGGAACGCCACAGCGACCCGGTGGCGACCGACACGCCCAGGCCCACAGCCAGCAGCGCAAGGGCGGGCAGCAGCGAGTTGCGCCAGTGCCTGCGAGCGCCCGCTGGCTCGCGCGCGGGCGCGCCCTGCTCTGAAACCGCATCGTTGGCCTGCGACATCCGTCCTCCGATCCGGATCGACGCGCGGCCTCACCTGGCGCGACGCTCGACCCAGACATCCTACGCGGGTAAAGGCAGCAATCCGGTTGCACGCCATCCCGCCCGCTCGTCGTCTGTCTCATCGAACGTTCTGCAACAGAACTGAAGCGGGCTAAAGCGATTGCATCTGCAACCGATGACTTGAGTTGATGTCCGAGCATCTCACCCGAAAAGACCCAGATTCAGATTCGCCGGCGCTCGTCGTGCTGCCCAAGGCCGACCCTTCCGCGCAAGGTCCCATGTGTGCCGCGCTACGCGCGCTCGGCGACGAGCTGAACGCCCGCACCGGCGAGGTGGTGGACCGCATCGTGAGCCGAACCGAACGCTCGGGCCGAGTGCTCGACATGCGCGTGGAGGACCGATTCATGCGCGTCGGAGAAGTCTCGACGATCGCGGTGGCGCGCTGGATGGCGGGCTGCGGCGAAGAGGCCGCGCGCGAGGTCGGGCGCGACGCCTCCCGCATCTTCGGGCAGCTTGGCGCGCAGCGCGACGCGCCGCTCAACGAGCTGATCAAGCGGTGCCTGCGCTGGCGTGACGCGGCGGCGGAGGTGCTGCGCGAGATCGCGACCGAGCGCGAGCTGGAGGCTGACGTGCTGGCCCAGGCGCTGGCGATGCTGCAGCGCAGCCTGGACGTGACTCTGGTGCGGATGGCCGAGTCCTTCGAGGCCGAGCGCGTGCGGGCCCACGAGGAGCTCGACCGCCGGCAGGAGGAGCTCTCCTTCATGGCCACCCACGACTCGCTCACCGGCCTTCCCAACAGGGCGCTGATCATCGACCGCCTCGGGCACATGCTCGGCCGCTCGCGCCGCCAGAAGACGCCGGTGGCCGCTCTGTTCGTCGATCTCGACAACTTCAAGGGGATAAACGACACGCTCGGACACGCCGCCGGCGACGAGCTGCTGCGCGCGGTCGCTGCGCGCCTGCAGGGCGTGGTGCGCGACAGCGACGCGCTCGGGCGCCTGGGCGGGGACGAGTTCGTCGTGCTGGCCGAGGATCTCTCGCTGGCCGCCGGCCCGGAGCTGATCGCCGAGCGGCTGCTGGACACGCTCAAGCAGCCCTTCGTGCTTCCCGGCCACGAGGAGACGCCGTTGACCGTCACGGCAAGCGTCGGCGTGGCCACCGCGGGCGACTGCTCGGCCAGCGAGCTGCTGCGCGACGCCGACGTCGCGATGTACCGCGCCAAGTGGGACGGCAAGAACCGCTACGTCGTCTTCGAGTCGGAGATGCAGGACGCGCTGCGCAACCGGATGGTGCTCGAGATGGACCTGCGGGCCGCCCTGGAGCACGACGAGTTCTTCCTGCTCTACCAGCCGACCTTCGATCTGGAGACGATGACCACGACCGGCGTCGAGGCGCTGATCCGCTGGGCCAGCCCCTCACGCGGCCTCGTGCAGCCAAACGACTTCGTGCCGCTGCTGGAGGAGACGGGCATGATCGTCGAGGTCGGCAGGTGGGTGCTGACGCAGGCGTGCGCCCAGGGGGCCAAGTGGCATCGCGCTGGCCATGAGGTGGGCATCGCGGTCAACGTCTCCGCGCGCCAGCTCGACACGGACGATCTGGTCGACGATGTGCGAGACGCGCTTGCCGCGAGCGGGCTGCGCCCGGACGCCCTCACGATCGAGGTGACCGAGACCGCGATCATGCGCAACGCGGAGGACACCGCCAGGCGCCTCTCCGCGGTCAAGGAGCTCGGCGCACGAATCGCGATCGACGACTTCGGCACCGGCTACTCCTCGCTCGCGCACCTGCAGCGCTTCCCCGTCGACTCGCTGAAGATCGACCGCTCGTTCATCGCGGCGCTCGCCGACGGGCGCGAGGCCGAGCAGCTCATCAGGACCCTGGTCCAGCTTGGCAAGGCGCTGTGCCTGGACACCCACGCCGAGGGGATCGAGCGCCAGCAGGAGCTCGCGATCCTGCGCGAGCAGAACTGCTCCGGCGGGCAGGGCTTCCTGTTCGCGCGACCGCTCGACGCCGCCAAGGCCGAAGAGTTCCTGGCCGGAGGCGATTCAGCGACCGCGCCGCGCGGCGCCGCCGCCTAGAATCAGCCGCGTGCAGCCCACGCAAACCGCAGTCGGCACGTGGAGCGGCGGCCGCTTCATGCACTTCGGCGAGCCGATCTCGCAACAGCGCCTGAGCAGCCTGCTCACCCCCGGCGACGGCATCGACACCGTGATCAGCGCCGACGTCTACGGCGAGGGAGAGGCCGACAGACTGCTCGGAGGCGCGATTGCGGGCGTCGATCGCGACTCCTTCTGCCTGGTCGGCGCGATCGGCCATGACTTCTACGAGGGCGAGCGCGAAGGGGCCAAAGGCTTCCCGCGCTTCACCGACCCGCGCCTGCGCGACGCCTCCGGCTACGCCGCCTACATCCGGGGCGCCACCGAGCGCAGCCTGCAGCGCCTTGGCAGCGATCATCTCGACCTGCTGCTGCTGCACAACCCCGACAGCATCGGCTACGGCAGCGAGGCCGTCTGGGAGGGCATGCAGGCGGCTCGCGAGGCGGGCCTGACGGCGGCGATCGGCGTCGCGCCCGGGCCAGCGAACGGGTTCACGCTCGACCTGATCGACTGCTTCGAGCGCTTCGGCTCGCTGATCGACTGGGCGATGATCATCCTCAGCCCGATGGAGCCCTGGCCCGGCAGGCTGGTACTCGAAGCGGCCGGGCGCCACGACATCTCGCTGATCACGCGCGTGGTCGACTACGGCGGCCTCTTCCACGGCGACGTGCGACCGGGCCACCGGTTCGCCCGGTACGACCACCGCTCCTTCCGCCCCGCCGGCTGGGTTGAGCGCGGCGCCGCAAAGCTGGAGGCGATGGCCCCCTACGCGGAGCGTCACGGCCTGAGCGCCCTGCAGCTTGCCTGCTGCTGGAACCTCTCCCATGACTCTGTCCGCTGCGTGGCGCCCACGCTGATCCAGGAGTCGGCGGCCGATCCCGCCCACCCGGCTCGGCCGATCGAGGACAAGCGCGCAGACCTCGCCGCGGTGCCCTCGGCCTGCCCGCTCAGCGAGGCCGAGGTGGAGGAGCTTGCGGCGATCGGCGACAACTTCGGCTCGATGGTGCTCAAGGGCGCGAGCGTGGACTTCGAGGGAGAGCCGGCCCCCGATCGCTGGCCGCTCTCGGCGCGGCTGCGCGAGACCGCCGCGCGCTACGAGATCGCGCCGGAGCGCGATCTCGCATACAACGGCTGAGGGCCTCGAAGCGCGCAGACGCGCCCCGCTCAGCGCCCGCGGAACTTCGCCTGGCGCTTGCCCAGGAAGGCCGCGATGCCCTCCCTGGCGTCCTCGCTCGCGAACACGGCGCCGAACGCCTGCTTCTCGGCCTCGATCCCCTGGTCGAGGTCGCCGGCGGCCGACACCGACTTGATCTGCTGCACGGCCAGCGGCGCCTGCGCGGCGAGCTTGCGCGCCCACATCAGCGCGGTGTCCAGCAGCTCGTGGTCCTCGACGACGCGGCTCACCAGGCCAAGCTCGTATGCATCCTGCGCCAGGACCGGCTCGCCGGTGAGGTTCATCTCCAGCGCCTGCGCCTCGCCGACCAGACGCGGCAGCCGCTGGGTGCCGCCGAAGCCGGGGACGATGCCGAGCTTGACCTCAGGCTGACCGAAGAGCGCCGAGCGCGCGGCGATCCTGAAGTCGCAGGCCATCGCGATCTCGCAGCCGCCGCCGTAGGCCAGCCCGTTGACTGCCGCGATCGTGCTCACCGGGCTGCGCTCCATCTCGCGCAGCAAGCTGTGCATGCCGTCAAGCAGCTCCGCTCCACCCTGCTCGTCCAGCTTCGTGAACGCCTTGATGTCGGCGCCGGCGCAGAACAGGAACGGGTTGGACGAGGCCAGCACGAGCGCTCTGACATCGGAGGCGCGCACCTGCTCCCAGACCGCGCGCAGGTCCTTGACGACCTGCGGGGAGATCGAGTTCATCTGCCCGTTGGCGAGCCAGGCGATCGCGATCCCGCCCTCGCGGCTCTCGATCTTCACCGTTTCGGCGGCCTGTGCGGCGTCCGGCTGCGCATAGGCGTAGAAGCCCTGCCCGCTCTTTGCCCCCAGCCGGCCCTGGGCGACCATCCGGCGCAGGATGCGCGGCGCGGCGAAGCGCTCGCCGTAGCGCTCCCGCGCCCGCTCCATGCGCGCAAGCACCACGTCGAGCCCTTCCGCATCGGCCTTCATGAAGGGCGGCATCAGCCCGCGGCGCGGGTCCAGGCCGGCGCCGGCCATCATCCCGAAGTCGATGTCGCGGTGGGTGGCCACGCCCTCCTCCAGCACCAGGCAGGCCTCCGAGAGCGTCTTCAGCGAGAGCATCTCCACGAGCTCCTGCACGTCGGGCTCGGCCTCGCCCGCAACGTTGGGCTCCCCCTGCGGGCTGTAGAACCCGTCGCCGCCGGTCTTGGCGCCAAGGCGCCGCTGAGAGACCAGCTCGCGCATGCAGCGGGGCACGTGGAAGCGCTCCTCGCCGTAGGCGTCGGCGAGGTGCTCGGCCACGTGCAGCACCGTGTCCAGGCCCAGCAGGTTGATCAGGAAGTAGGGGCCCATCGGCACGACGCCCGCGGCGCCCACGCCCTCGTCGATCGCCTTGATCGAGAGGTCGTTCTGCTCCTGCGCGCGCCAGATCTCCGACATGCCGGCGGTCAGGATCCGGTTGACGACGAATCCCGGAACCTCGGCGCAGACGATCGGCTGCTTGCGGATCGCCTGGGCGAAGGAGACCGCTGTGGCCAGAGTCTGCGAGGACGTGTCGTCTCCCTCGATGATCTCGATCAGCGGCATCAGCGACGCCGGGTAGAAGTAGTGGAAGCCGACCACCTTCTCCGGGCGCAGCGTGGCCTCCGCCATCTCGGAGATCGAGAGCGAGGAGGTGTTGGAGGCAAGGATCGCGTGGCCGGGCGTCGCGGCGTCGAGCTCGGCGAAGACCTGCTGCTTGATCTCCATCCGCTCCGGGACCGCCTCGACCACGAAGTCGACGTCGCCGAAGCTCTCATAGCCGGTGCTGCCGTGAATGCGATCCACGATCTCCTGCACCTGGGCGGCGGCCTGCTCCTCCGTCAGCTTGCCCTTCTTGACCAGCCTCGCGATCTGGCCCTCGCTGACTTTGCGGGCCTCGTCGATCCCTGCCTGGACGAGCTCCTCGCTGATGTCCTTGAGCACCACCGGAATGCCGGCGGCGGCGATCGTCTGGGCGATCTGGCCGCCCATCGTTCCCGCGCCAACCACCGCGGCCTTGAACACGAACATGATCTCTGCCTCTCTGTCGTCTGTTGAAGGGCGCGCGTGAGCCTAACGACTGCCTGGCCGAGATTCACCCGGCCAGGCAGCGGGCAAGCGCTTGGAACGTCGTGGCTATGCGGCCGTGGGCTCCGCGACGCGACGCGGCAGCAGCGTCTCGCGGGCGATCACCAGGCGCTGGATCTGGGAGGTGCCCTCGTAAAGCTGCATGATCTTGGCGTCGCGGAAGAGCTTCTCCACCGGGTACTCCTTGATGAAGCCGTAGCCGCCGTAGACCTGCACCGCTTCGGTGGCTGCCTTCATCGCCGTGTCGGCCGCGAAGCGCTTGGCGTGCGAGGAGACCAGCGTGTTGCGTTCCCCGTTGTCGAGCATGGAGGCGGACTTCCAGGTCAGAAGGCGCGCCGCTTCGATCTCGGTGGCCATGTCGGCGATCATGAACTGGATCGCCTGGTGCATCGCGATCGGCACGCCGAACTGCACCCTTTCCTTGGCGTACTCGCTTGCGAACTCCAGCGCCGCGCGGGCGATGCCGGTCGCCATCGCCGCCACGCCGGGGCGCGTGCGATCGAGGGTCATCATCGCGAGCTTGAAGCCCTTGTTCTCCTCGCCGAGCAGGTTCTCGGCGGGCACCTCGACGTCGCTGAAGGAGATCGTGGCGGTGTTGGAGGCGCGCTGACCGAGCTTGTCCTCCTTCTTGTCCACCACGACGCCCCAGTCGCGCTCGACCACGAAGGCCGAGATGCCGCGATGGCCGGCGTCCTTGTCGGTCTTGGCGTAGACGGTGTAGTAGTCGGCGTAGCCGCCGTTGGTGATGAAGCACTTGGAGCCGTTGAGGACGTACTTGTCGCCCATCTTCACGGCGGTGGTCCTCATCCCGGAGACGTCGGAGCCCGCGTCGGGCTCGGTCAGGCAGAAGGAGGCGAGCTTAAGCTCCTCGGTGAGCGCGCTCAGGTACTTCTTCTTGACCGCCTCGGAGCCGCCGAGCACGATCGGCGCGGTGGCAAGGCCGTTGCATCCGAGCGAGGTCTGGATGCCCGAGCAGCCCCAGGAGAGCTCCTCCTCGATCAGACAGCCGTCGAGATAGCCGAGGCCGGGGCCGCCGTACTCCTCGGGGATGTGGGTGTTCATCAGGCCCACTTCCCAAGCCTTCTGAAGGATCTCCTTGGGCCAGGTGCCGTCCTTGTCGTACTCCCAGGCGACGGGCCTGATCTCCTTCTCGGCGAAGTCGTGCGCCATTTCGCGCAGGTTCTTCTGCTCGTCGGTGAGCGTGAAATCGACCATTTGGTGTGCGTTCTCCTCGATTGTGCGGTCCCCGAGGACCGGCTGGACGACCGCCGGGGACGCCGGCGCGTCGCCGCGCGTGAACTCTAGATTGACTAGTCAGTCAATCGCCGATCAAGGGTAGCGGAGCGATGGCCCGCGCACAAGCCGCGCAAGAGCGCCACGCGGTGCCTGCGTGCCCGGCGCCGCGATCGGGCAAAATCCGCGCATGGGCAATCCCCTCATCGACCTCGTGGTCGCGATCGTCGCGCTGGGTGGTGCGATCGGCGTCATCGGGATGCTCCGCACCGGCAGCCTCTACCAGCGCATCGGGCAGCAGGGCGACTCATCGACGGCGCTCCCGCGTCCAGAGCCACGCCCGGGCTCGCCGGCCGCGATCGCCGAGCGTGACCTGGAGATCAGGCAGATGTTGCAGGCCCGCAGCGACAGGCTGGTGCGTCGCGGGCACGCGCCCCTCGACCTGGACGCGGAGGTCGCACGGCTCACGGCCGAGCCTTCCGGCGCGCCGCCGCGTGAGCCAGGCGAGCTTTCGGCGGCCGACGCGCATCGCCACGACCCCGAGCTGGTGGAGGAACTTCGCCAGCTCGCGGAGGCGCGCAACCAGCGCCGGATGCGCCGCGGCGAGGCGCCGCTGGACGTGCGCGCCGAGGTGCAGCGCGCGCTCGCCGAGCTAGACATCTGAGCCCGCGCATCCACGCGCAGCCATTTGCCTGCACGCGTCCGTCGCGGCGCTCGGGTATAAACGCACTGTGGCCGGCCCAAGACGCTTCGAGTTGGAGGATCTGCTGATCCGTCCCGGGACCTACTTCAATCCCCAGACGGAGATCATGGTCGTGGTCGACGACACGCCCGAGGTCGACCGCGAGATCTTCGACACCGAGGATCTCGAGGGCGCCGAATGGGTGTTGATCTCGGACGACGCGCCACTCGACGAGGTGCTGCGCGACGAGGCGATCGAGCGCTTCCAGACCACCTACCAGGGCGGCGACGCTCACGCCTCCGACGAAGACCAGGAAGACGACGAGGACGAAGAGGAGCAAGAGCACCTGCAACCCGACGACGAAGACGAAGAGGAAGAGGAAGAGGAAGACCTCGATTAGTCGAGGTCGCGGCCGACACGAGCGCAATCTCTCGTGCAGACCGCAACACCGTCGGACGTTCCGGTGTTCAGGGCAGGTGCGCATTCTCGGCTTGCCGCTAGCCATCACGATCCGCGCCCCACGAGGTCGAGCCGCGATTGCGGTGCTGACGCTGGCCCTTGGCGGGGTGCTAGTCTCGCCGGCCAGCCCGGCGCTGGCGAGCGCGCAGCGGCAGGGGGCCAGTGCGCTCTCCGAGCAGCTCGCGCCCGTGCCCGCGGCACAGGCGCGGACTGGCGCACGCTCGTCGGGGAAGCGCGGCTCTCGACGAGCGAAGACCGCCGCCCATGCGGCCCCGCCCGCCGTGCTTGCGACGATCACCCGGCTTCGGCGCTCCGGCGCGATCTCTCAGGCGGACGCCACGCGCTACCGCAACACGTATCTCGAAACGCAGCGCACGCTTGCGCACCTCTCGGGCACCAGGCACACCGAACTGGCGGATGTGCTCGGCAACGTGCTGCAGATGCAGGCCGCCGGCCAGATGACGGCCTCCCGCATGCCCGAGATCTTCCTCACGCTCCAGCGCAACCGGGAATGGTGGACCAAAGGGTCGCTGCTCTCCTACGGCGCGCGCGTCTCCTTCCCCGGCAGCCGTCTGGTCTGGGAGTACTACAACGGGCAGGGCATCGAGATCCAGTGGCTTGCCACCTTCGGCGAGGCCAACGGCTACTACCTCTCCGGCAACCAGGATGAAGCGCTGGCTCAGGTGCTCGAAGAAGCCAGCGCGCTCGCCGTCGAACGGGCGGGCGGCATCTCCTTCGACTACCTCTTCCATTTCGACGGCGGCAGCCCACCCTGGACCAGCGGGCTCTCCCAGGGCACCGCGATCCAGGCGTTCGCGCGCGCCTCACAGCGCCTCGAAGAACCGGCGTTCGCGGCGAGAGCCACGGAACTGCTGGGGATCTTCCAGACCCCACCCCCGGCGGGCGTGCGCCTGCAGGTGGCGCCCGGATCTGCGGGCTCGCTGCCGCAAGTCCACTACCTCGAGTACAGCTTCGCTCCCCAGGAGCGAATCCTCAACGGCTTCATCCAGTCGCTGAACGGTCTCTATGACTTCACGAAAATCACCGGCTCGGCGACCGGGCTGCGGCTCTTCGAAGAAGGGGACGCCGACGCTCGCGCCGAAACGCCGCGCTACGACACCGGCGCCTGGTCGCTGTACGACCAGCACTCCGAATCCGACCTCGGCTACCACGAGCTGCTGGCGGAATTCCTGCAGGACCTCTGCGAACGCACGAGACAAGGCCCGCCCATCACGCCGGCCGCCAGCGGGGGCACGTCCGTGGCCACCGGTCCCTCTCGACGTCCCGCTGCTCATGCCGCACAGATCGAAGGCGACGAAATCTACTGCGCCACGGCGGCCCACTTCCAGGAATACCTCCACACTCCACCGGTGATCTCGCTGCTCTCCAAAACGCTGCCCTCCGGCGCGCGCGCAGGCGTCCAGTTCTCGATCTCGAAGGTCTCGACGATCAGCATCACCGTCACCACCATGACCGGCAAGGTGGTCGCGACCAACAGCGCCACCGTCGAAGCGGGCAAGCCGCGACTGCTGTGGGTCACGCCGAAGGGCAGCGGCATCTACAAGCTCAGCGCCACGGCGACCGACCTGGCCGGAAACCACGCCTCGACCAGCGGGACCATCCGCCTGGCCGGCCGGAGGCGCGCGGCCCCACCGAAGCGCAGGCATTCCGGCAAATAGCCCGCCGCGCGCGCCTTACCGACCCCGCGGATCAGGCAAGCACACGCCCAAGCCACTGCCGACCGAGACTGCGGCCAGCCGGGCCCAGCCAAGCGTAGCTCCTGGCACGCGCCCAGATCGCGAATCTGGCAGGCCGACGGACGCGGTCGCCGGGCCGATCAACGCGCCTGCGCCCACTTACAATCGAGCTGTGAACGCGCACGCGCAGAGGGTTGGGGGCGCCCGCCGATGAGCCGGATCGCTCGCGCGTGGCGGCAACTCGACGCCGAGCAGCGACTTGCGGCGATCGCCGCGCTCGCGCTGATGCTCAGCATGTTCCTGCCGTGGTACCAGCAGAACGCCGTGGACAGGGCGGGGATCATCAGCCAGGACCTCGACGCCTTCGCGGTCTTTTCGGTGCTGGAGGCGAGCATCCTGATCGCGGCATTGGGCGTGCTCGCGATGTTTTTCGTCCGGGCGGAGGGACGTGCCCCCTACCTCGCCGGCATCGACAGCGGGGCGGTGCTCGGCGCCGGCTGCTGGGTCCTGCTCGCACTGGTGTTGCGGCTGTTCGACAAGCCGGGAGTCGAAAGCCACGGCATCGCGGCCAACGTGGGCGTGCAGTGGGGCATCTTCTTCGCGCTGGGCGCAGCCGGCCTGCTCACCTACGCGGGCGTCCGCCTGCGCGCCGCGCAGCGGCAGCCGCCGGTGATCCGCGCGGCTCGCGCGCGCAGCGCCCGGGCGTACCACCAGAACGCCACGCGCGAGACCACCACACGCCAGGCCGCCACACGCCAGGCCGCCACACGGGAGATCGAGGGACGCGAGATCAGCGCCCGCCGCGCCTCCCGGCGCAGGCCGCCGGCAGCCCGTTCCGCAAGCCCATCCTCCGCCGCGAAGCAGCTCTCCTTCGACGATGATGCCTCGGCGACCGTCGGGGACGTCCCTCCCCCGGACTCTGCCTAGAGCCGCGCAGGCGTCGCGTTCGAGGGTCGGCCGCGCACCCGCGGAAGATGCGCACGGCGGCCCTCCCTATCATGCCTTCCACATGGAGCCCTCCGCGCCGAGAACGATCGCCGACGTGGAGGAGGGTCTGCGCGAGGCCGGCTATCTGCCGAGCCGCGCCGCCGCGTTGGTCTCCCACCTGGCGGTGACGCTCGGCAAGCCCGTGCTCGTCGAGGGACCGGCGGGCGTCGGCAAGACCGAGCTGGCCAAGGCCCTGTCCAGCATGCTCGGGCGACCACTGGTGCGTCTGCAGTGCTACGAGGGCCTGGACGAGGCCAAGGCGCTCTACGAGTGGAACTACCGCAAGCAGCTTCTGCGCATCCAGGCCAGCGAGAGCGAACGGCAAGACGAGTGGGAGAGCCTGCAGGAGGACATCTTCGGCGAGGAGTTCCTGCTGACGCGACCGCTGATGCGCGCGATCGCCTCCGAGCAGCCGGTCGTGCTGCTGATCGACGAGATCGACAAGACCGACCAGGAGTTCGAGGCGATGTTGCTCGAGGTGCTCTCGGACTTCCAGATCTCGATCCCCGAGCTGGGGGTCGTGCGCGCCCGCACGCAGCCGGTGGTCGTGCTCACCTCCAACAACTCGCGCGAGCTGACCGAGGCGCTCAAGCGCCGTTGCCTGTACCTCTGGCTCGACTACCCCTGCCTGGAGCACGAGCTCGCGATCGTGCGCCTGCACGCGCCCGAGCTCTCCGAGACGGTCGCGCGCCGGCTCGTGGAGGTCGTCGGGATGGTGCGCGACCTGGACCTGAAGAAGCCCCCGTCGATCGCGGAGTCGATCGACTGGGCGCGCGCGCTGCTGCTGCTCGGGGCAAGCGACATCGACACCGACACGTTCAACGAGACGATGTCGGTGATCGTCAAGCACCGCACCGACATGGACATCGTGGCCGAGCGCGTTGGGATCAAGCTCGGCGAGCGGGCTGAAGCCGAGAGGGCAGCCGAGGGGGCAGACGCCTCGACGGTCGATCTCAGCACCTGAGCGCCGCATGGAGAGCCGCCCCACCCTGCCGGCGCAGCTCCTCTCGTTCGGCGAGCAGCTACGCGACGAGGGCGTCTCGGTCGGCACATCCGAGCTGCTGGACTGCTTCGCGGCGCTGGCGCAGGTGAGCTGGACCTCGCAGGCCGACTTCAAGGAGGCGCTGTCGGCCACGCTGGCCAAGAGCCCCGAGGACCGGCGGACCTTCGACCGCGTCTTCGACCGCTTCATGTTCAGGGCGGTCGAGGCCCAGGCGATCGGCCCCGAGATGAGCGAGCGACTCGGCGAAGGCGGGGGCGCAGCGATGCAGGACCTCTCCGGCAGCGAGCTGGAGGCGCTGCGCGAACAGATCGCGGAGGCGCTGGCGGACGGGTCGGAGGGCGCCCTGCGCGACCTGGCGCTGCTGGCGATCGCGGCCTTCTCGCGCGAGGCGGAAGGCTCGGGGGTGATCGGAGTGGACGTGCAGCGCATCCGCAGGGCGCTTGGGCTGCGCGCCGAGCAGCAGCAGCCCGGCCCGCACGGTCAGGATGCGCGCCGGCCGGGCCTCTCCCGCGAGGCGCTGCGGCGCTTCGAGGCGCTGCTGCGCGAGGAGCTCGAGCGCGCCCAGGCGCGGCGCACGCAGAAGCTGCCGCCGGCCAGGCCGCTCAACGAGCTCGACCGTGCGCTGCCGTCGGGCCCGCTCGCGGATCTGGCCGCGGTCCACCGCGTGGTGGCCCAACTGCGCCGCCGCCTGGCCACCCAGGGCATGCAGGCGCGCGGCCGTCGCACGCACGCGCATGTCGACGTGCGCCGCACCATGCGGGCGTCGCTGCAGACCGGCGGAGTCCCGGTAGAGCTGAAGTTCCGACCACGCCGGCCCCGGCGACCGGAGATCTACGTGCTCTGCGACGTCTCCACCAGCGTCACATCCGCCTCGGTGTTCTTCCTCTCGGTGCTGCACGCGCTCCACGACGCCTTCCGCAAGATGCGCTCGTTCGTGTTCATCGAGCGGGTCTCCGAGGTGACCGACGTCTTCGAGCACGAGCGCGACTTCAGAGCCATCAGCGAGAAGATCGGCAAAGACGCGGGCGTGGCCGACATCTCCGGCTACACCGACTACGGCCGCGTCTTCAGGGAGATGCTCGAGCTCGTGGAAGACGATCTGCACCCGCGCGCGACGCTGATCGTGCTCGGCGACGCCCGCACCAACGGACGTGACCCGCGCTCCGACCTCTTCGGGGCGCTCGCAGCCAAGGCGGGCCGCACCTTCTGGCTGAACCCCGAGCCGCGCCTGTACTGGAACTACGGCGACTCGGTGATCGCCGCCTACGAGCGCCACTGCACCGCTTTCGAGTGCTGGACCACGGCGCAGCTCGAGGACTTCGTCAAGGCGCTCACGCGGCCTGTCAACCGGGCGGCGTAGATGTGCGTCCCTCCGGCCGCGGACGCAACAGACAACCACAGAGCGGCGTAGAACTTGTCACCTATGCGACTCAGCAAATGGCTGCCACGCAGGCTGCCCGAGCAGATCCACCTGGATCAGGCAGCCGTCGCTCCACTGCTGGCAGCCGCCTGAGCTCTCGCAAACGCGGCCCGTGCTCCGGGGCGAGACCACCTGGATCGTAGGCCGTGGACTGGTCGCCGCCGTCAATCGCGCTACGATCGGGCAACGCAAGACAGGGGGGCTGACGGGAAGTCGGCTGAGATGGCGCCCTCGAGCATCGCTCGCCCGGCGTCGACCCTTCGAACCTGTGGGGTAATGCCCGCGAAGGGAGCGCAGTGTCAACCAGAGTGCAGGATCCGATGCGGCCGCAAGCCGCGGGCGCGCGGCAAAGCGAATCGGTGGGCAACCGCACTGCGCGCACGGATGGCGGCGAGCGCGAGGGAGTGATCGTCAGCGGCGTCAGCCGCCACTTCACCGACCGGCGCGGCAACGCGGTGCAGGCGCTCCACGAGGTCTCTCTGCGGGCCGCACCGCACGAGGTGCTCACGGTTGTCGGCCCCAGCGGCTGCGGCAAGACCACGCTGCTGGAGCTGATCTGCGGGCTGCAGAGCCCTGACGCGGGCGCCGTGGAGGCGGCGCCCGCGGCGCTGATGGCTCAACGGGACCTGCTGCTGCCGTGGCGCAGCGCGCTCGACAACGCAGTGCTGCCGCTGCAGATCGCCGGCCTGCCGCGCAAGCAGGCGCGCGCGCAGGCGCTGCCGCTGTTCCGGGAGCTCGGTTTGGAGGGCTTCGAGAACGCACGGCCGAGTGAGCTCTCCGGGGGGATGCGCCAGCGCGTGGCCTTCCTGCGCACGCTGCTGGCAGGCAAGCCCGTGCTCTGCCTGGACGAGCCCTTCGGCGCGCTGGACGCGATCACGCGCATGCAGATGCAGAGCTGGCTGGCGGCGGCGCTGGCGCGTCAGCCGCGCACGGTGGTGCTGGTCACTCACGACGTCGAGGAGGCCGTCCTGCTCGGCGATCGCGTCGCCGTCATGAGCCCGCGACCGGGACGCGTGGTGCAGGAGCTGACGATCGAGATGCCAAGACCACGCCGCCGTGGCGAGCGCGAGATCGCGAACCTGCGCGAGCAGGCGCTGCGGGCGCTTGGCGCGGAGGATCCCCAGTGATCCGGGGCTCGCGCATGGCAAACGCGCTGCCACCGCTGATGCTGTTCGTCGCGGCGATCGGCGCGTGGGAGCTCTACGTCGATCTCGGCGGCGTGGACCCGGTGCTGCTGCCGGCGCCCCACGAAGTCGCGACCGCCGCGTGGAGCGAAGCCGGCGTGCTGTGGCACAACACGCTCGTGACCGTCAAGGAAGTCGCGCTGGGGCTCCTGCTCGCCGTGGCGGCGGGCTTCGCGCTGGCCATTGCCGTCCACCTCTGGCGGCCGGTACGCCGCTCGGTCTATCCGCTGGCCGTCGGCTCGCAGGCGCTGCCATTTGTCGTGCTGGCGCCGGTCCTCGCCTTCTGGCTGGGATTCGGGATCCTGCCGAAGCTGGTCGTGATCGGGCTGATCTGCTTCTTCCCCGTGACCGTGACGACCGTGGACGGCCTGAATGCGGTGGACCCGGACCGGGTCAAGCTGCTGCGCACGTTCGACGCATCACGCTGGCAGGCGTTTCGCTTCGGTGAGCTGCCGGCAGCGCTGCCGGCAGCGCTCAGCGGGGCGCGGATCGCGCTCGTCGTCGCGTGGATATCGGCCTTCATCGCGGAGACCTCCAGCCCCACGGTGGGCCCGTATGCCGGGCTGGGGCGACAGATCATGACCGACCTGAGCATCGTCGACCCGGCCGGCGCCGCCGCCGCCACCGCGGTGCTGTTCTTCTGCTCTATCGCCTTCTTCCACCTGCTGTCCATCGCCGAGCGCCGCATCGCGGGCTGGGCCCAGCCTCGACAAGGAGAGAGTCGTTGAGATCACGCCGTTCCCTCACCCGCCGCATCGCGCCAGCCGCCGCCGCGCTGGCGTGCGCCCTGCTGCTCGCCGCATGCGGGGAGAAGCAGGACGTCATCAGCCCCACCTCCCAGCACCCCTTCTCGGTGATGCTCGACTGGTTCCCGAACGCCGATCACGCCGCCCTCTTCGACGCGATCGACCACGGCTACTTCAAGGCGGCCGGGATGGAAGTGCACGCCGTCACCCCCTCCGAATCGGCCGAACCGCTGAAGCTGCTCGCGGCGGGCAAGGTGGACATGGCGATCTCCTATGAGCCCGAAGTCCTGACCGCCCGCGACCAGGGACTGAAGGTCGTCTCGATCGCGGCGCTCGTGCAGCGGCCGCTGACCTCGATCATCGCGCTGCCCGCCTCGCACGTCCACTCGGTCGCGGACCTGGCGGGCAAGCAGGTCGGCACCGCCGGCATCCCCTACCAGGCGGCCGAGCTTCACACTGCTCTGCAGAGCGCCGGGGTGAGCCCGAGCAAGGTGACAGAAGTCAACGTCGGGTTCAACCTCGTGCAGTCGATGCTCTCCGGGCGCGTGGCGGCCACGCTCGGCGGGTTCTGGAACTACGAGGCGATTCAGCTCGAACTGATGCACAGGCACCCGCTCGTGATCCCGGTGGACAAGGCCGGGGTTCCCACCTACGACGAACTCGTGCTGGTGGTGCGCGAAGATGAGGCCCGCCACGGCGGACGCGAGCTGCGAGCATTCCTGCAGGCGCTCACGCATGGCGAGAACGACGTCCGCAGCGACCCGGCCGCTGCCGCGGCGCTGATCCAGAAGGCCAACCCGAGCCTGGAACCGAAGCTGGAGCGCATCTCGATCGAACGCACGCTTCCGGCGAGCGTGCCCAGCGGCGGCAAGCCCTACGGCTGGCAGCAGCCGGTGGCATGGGCGCGCTTCGGCGAATGGATGTATGAAAAGGGGCTGCTCAAGCAAGACCCGAACGCCCAGGGCATGCCGCCGTTCACCAACGAGTACCTGCCGGGGCAGGGAATATGAGCAGGGCAGGCGTCGAGAGGCAGAGGAGCTTCAGGCGGCGGCCTGCAGCACCGACCTGGTCTGGCGGGCGATCTCCAGGTCCTCGCGAGCACTGACCACGAGCGTGCGCACGCGCGCGCCGGCGGCCGTGATCTCTGCATCGCCGCCCTGGCTCGCGCTGTGCACGCCGACGCCGAGGAACGCCAGGCGCTGCGCCGCCATCGAGCGGATCTCAGCCGCGTGCTCCCCGACCCCGCCGGTGAAGGCGAGCGCGTCGATGCCGCCCAGCGCAGCCGCCATCGCGGCGATGCCGCCAGCGAGCCGGTGCACGTAGACCTCCAGCGCAAGCCCGGCCCGATCCTCGCCAGCGGAGGCGCGTGCGAGCACCTCCCGCATGTCCGCCGTGCCACACAGCCCGAGCAGGCCGGACTCGTACTCCAGCGCGTGCGCGACCTCTGCCGCGCTGGCCTGTGTGTGCTCCAGCAGCCAGAGCACGAGCCCCGGGTCCACGCTGCCGCTGCGCGTCGCCATCGCCAGGCCCTCCAAGGGCGTGAACCCCATCGTCGTGTCGACCGAGCGACCGGCGGCGATCGCGCACAGCGAGGCGCCGGCCCCCAGGTGTGCGCTGACCAGACGCCGCGGCGAGCCCCCGAGCATCTGCGCGGCGCGACGCGCGACCCAGGCATGTGAGAGCCCGTGGAATCCATACCGGTGGATCTGCAGCTCCTGCCTCCAGCGCGCCGGCAACGCGTAGGTGGATGCCGCGGCAGGCATCCGCGCGTGGAAGGCGGTGTCGAAGCAGGCCACCGCCGGCAGCTCGCGCAGCAGCCCGTCCACCGCGTCCAGAGCCGCCAGGGACCTGCGCTGGTGCAGCGGCGCGAGATCCGCAAGCTCGCTCAGGGCGCTGCGCACCGAGGCGTCGATCCTGACCGGCGCCAGGAAGCGCCGGCCGCCGTGCACGATCCTGTGCCCGACCGCCTGCGCGCCGGCCAGCGGCCCGGCCAGCGCCGCCGCGAGCGCGGCGAGGTCCAGCTCACCGCCGTCCAGATCGATCTGCTCGGCGGCCAGCGGCCGCTCCGCATCGCCGGTCAGCGCAAGCTTCAGGCTGCTGGAGCCCGCGTTCACGCTCAGCACCCGCATCCGCGCTCCTCAGGAGGTCGGCCAGGTCCAGTCACGGATCTCGGACTGGTCCTCTCCGTGGGAGCGCGCGTATGCGGCGTGTCGCAGACGTTGCTCGCTCATCTGCTGGCGCAGATGCGCGGCCGCGGGCAGCAGGCCCGGCACCCGGTCGATCACGTCCATCACCAGGTGGAAGCGATCGATGTCGTTCATCATCGCCATGTCGAAGGGGGTCGTGGTGGTGCCCTCCTCCTTGTAACCGCGCACATGAAGCTGGTCATGGTTGTGGCGGCGGTATGTCAGGCGGTGGATCAGCCACGGGTAGCCGTGGTAGGCGAAGACGGTCGGCTTCTCGGTGGTGAACAGCGCGTCGAAGTCCTGGTCGGAGAGCCCGTGCGGGTGCTCGTGTTCGGGCTGCAGGCGCATCAGGTCCACGACGTTGATCACCCGCACGGCCAGCTCGGGGAGATGCTCGCGCAGCAGCGCGACGGCCGCGAGCGTCTCCAATGTCGGCACATCGCCCGCGCACGCCATCACCACGTCCGGCACGCGACCCTCGTCGTTGCTGGCCCACTCCCAGATGCCGATTCCCCTGGTGCAGTGCAGCACCGCGTCCTCGATGTCCAGATAGGCGAGCTGCGGCTGCTTGCCGGCGACGATCACGTTGACGTAGTCGCGGCTGCGCAGGCAGTGGTCGGCGACCGAGAGCAGGCAGTTGGCGTCCGGCGGGAGGTAGACCCGCACGATCTCCGCCTTCTTGTTGACGACGTGGTCGATGAAGCCGGGGTCCTGGTGGGAGAAGCCGTTGTGATCCTGGCGCCAGACGTGCGAGGAGAGCAGGATGTTCAGCGAGGCGATCGGCCGCCTCCACGGGATTTCGCGACAGACCTTCAGCCACTTGGCGTGCTGGTTGAACATCGAGTCGACGATGTGGACGAACGCCTCGTAGCAGTTGAACAGGCCGTGGCGTCCGCTGAGCAGGTATCCCTCCAGCCAGCCCTCGCAGAGATGCTCGCTGAGCACCTCCATCACGCGGCCGTGGCTCGCCAGGTGCTCGTCCGCGTCCTCTCGCTCGGCGACCCAGACTCGGTCGGTCGCCTCGAAGACCGCGTCCAGGCGGTTGGAGACCGTCTCGTCCGGGCCAACCAGCCGGAAGCGATCCGGGTTGGCGGCGATCACGTCGCGCAGGTAGGCGCCGAGCGCGCGCGTGGATTCCACGAAGCGGCTGCCGGGCACGCCGACCTCCACGGCGTAGGCGGTGAAGTCCGGCAGCTCCAGCTCGCGCAGCAGGATGCCGCCGTTCGCGTTCGGGTTGGCGCCCATGCGTCGATCGCCGCGCGGCGCCAGCGCAAGGATCTCCTCGCGCACGGCTCCGTGCTCGTCGAAGAGCTCCTCCGGGCGGTAGGAGCGCATCCACTGCTCGAGCATCCGCAGTTGCTCCGGGTCGCCGGCCGGGTCGGGGAGCGGAACCTGGTGGCTGCGAAACGACCCCTCCAATGGCAGCCCGTTCAACCGGCTCGGGCACGTCCAGCCCTTCGGGGTCTCAAGCACGATCATGGGCCACCGCGGGCGAACCCGCTCTCCTTCCCCCTCCCCTTCTCGCACGCGTCGGTGGATCTCCTGGATCTCCTCGATGCTCGCGGCGAGCGTGGCGCTCATCTGCCGGTGCATCGTCGGCGGCTCGTGCCCCGCGACGAAGCGGGGCTCGTACCCGTAGCCGTGCAGCAGCTCGACCAGCTCGCGCTCGGGGATGCGCGCGAGGATCGTCGGGCCCGCGATCTTGTACCCGTTGAGATGCAGCACGGGCAGCACCGCGCCGTCGCAGACCGGATCGAGGAACTTGTTGGAATGCCAGCTTGCCGCCAGCGGGCCGGTCTCCGCCTCGCCATCTCCGATCACGCAGACCGCGATCAGGTCGGGGTTGTCGAGCACCGCTCCATGCGCGTGCAGCAGGCTGTAGCCGAGCTCTCCACCCTCGTTGATCGAGCCCGGCGTCTGCGGCGCGACGTGGCTGGGAATCCCACCCGGAGACGAGAACTGCGCGAACAGCCGCCGCAGGCCCTCCTCGTCGCGCCCGATGTGCGGGTAGATCTCGCTGTAGGTGCCCTCCAGGTAGACGTTCGCCACGACGGCGGGCCCGCCGTGGCCCGGCCCGGTCACGAAGATCGCGTCCAGGTCGCCGGCGGCCACCGCGTGGCTGACGTGCGCGTAGACGAAGTTCAGGCCCGGCGTGGTGCCCCAATGCCCGAGCAGCCGCGGCTTTATGTGCTCGGGCCGCAGCGGCTCCCGCAGCAGCGGGTTGCCCTTCAGATAGATCTGCCCCACAGACAGATAGTTCGCCGCTCGCCAGAGCGCGTCCAGTGCATGCAACTGTGCATCGGAGAGCGGTGCAGAGGTACCCACAGACGATCATGCTCACGCGGCGCGCAGGCCGCACGATGCGTATAAAGCCGCAGAGGCGGTGTCGCGCCTCCCGGATCACGGCGGCGACGCGCTGACATAGCTTGCTGGCACACAGGTCAATCGCTAGGCACAGGAGCCACGGGGATGTTCAAGAACGTGCTGGTCGGGGTGGATGGAAGGCCCAACGGACGCGACGCGGTCGCCCTGGCGACCAGGCTGCTGGCCGGCGATGGCAGGCTCACGCTCGCGCACGTCCACAGCGAGGCGCCGCACACCGCTCGCGACAATGTCCCCGGGCGCGCAGGCGATGCGGAGCAGGAGTCGATGGCGCTGCTGCAGAGCGAGCGCGACGCGACCGAAGCGCGGGCGGAGCTGCTTGCCTACCACGCCAGCTCGCCCGGCCACGGCCTGCACGTGCTGGCCGAAGAACGCGAAGCCGACCTGATCGTCGTCGGCTCGTGCTCACGCAGCGGCTTTGGCCGCGTGATGCTCGGCGACGACACGCGCGCCGCGCTGAACGGCGCCTCGTGCGCCGTCGCGGTCGCGGTGCGTGGCTACTTCGAGCACCCGCTGCCGATCGCGACGATCGGCGTGGGCTACGACGGATCGCGCGAGAGCCGGCTGGCGCTCGCCGCCGCCAGGCAGATCGCGTCCGGCAACCGTTCGCTGATCCGGGCGCTGCACGTGGTGATGCTGCCCAGCTACACCTTTGCGGGCATCGCCGCGCCGGCGGTCGGCGAGAGCGTGGACATGCTGCTGCAGGACGCGCGCACGGAAGTGGAGGCGCTGGAGGACGTCCAGGGACGAGCCGTGTACGGACTGCCCGGCGAGGAGCTCGCGGCCTTTGGCGGGGAAGTCGACCTGCTGGTCGTAGGCTCGCGCAGCTACGGACCGGTCAAGCGCCTGATGCTCGGCAGCACGTCCAACCACCTGCAGCGCCATGCCCGCTGCTCGCTGCTGGTGCTGCCGCGCAGCTCCGCCTCCGCGGCAGACCACGCGCAAGACAGTACTTTCCCGCAACCGGCAGCCACCTCAGAGCGGTAATTTCCACGTATGAGCGCAAGCGAAGCGGAGGGGCTGGCCGGCGGCGAGGACCGGGGCGCGGCCCAGAAGACGATCAGAATCGTGCTCGCCGACGACCACGCGGTCGTGCGCAGCGGGCTGCGGCTGTTGCTGGACAGCGAGCCGGACTTCGAGGTGGTCGCCGAGGCGGGCGACCTCGAAGCCGCGCAGAGATACGTGCGGGGCCATCATCCCGATGTCCTGGTGCTGGACCTCAATATGCCCGGCGGCTCCAGCCTGGAGGCGATCCCCACGATCCGCGAGCAGATGCCCGAGACCCAGATCGTCGTGCTGACCATGCAGCAGGAGCCCGCCTTCGCGCGCCGCGCGCTGGGCGCCGGCGCGATCGGGTACGTGCTCAAGGAGGCCGCCGACGACGAGCTCGTGGAGGCCGTGCACCGCGCGGCGGCGGGCGAGAGCTATCTCAACCCACGCCTGGGCGCGCGCCTGGCCTCGGAGCCGCCTCCCGGCCCGCCGGACGATCTCTCAGAGCGCGAGGTGGACGTCCTGCGCCTGATCGCGCTCGGGCACACCAACGCGGAGATCGCGGGCAAGCTCTACCTCTCGGTGCGCACGGTCGAGACTCATCGCGCGCACATCCAGCAGAAGCTGAACCTCTCCTCGCGCGCCGAGCTGGTCGGCTACGCCCTGCGGCGTGGCCTGGTCACCAGCGAAGACTCCGAAGAGTGAGGGTCTAGGTCTTCGCGCCCGGGGCGGAGGAGCCCGCGGTGCGCGGCGGGCCAGAGCCCGACCCGGGCGGCGGGCCAGAGCCCGCCCCGGCCGCTTCGCGCTGCTCGCGGTAGTGCTCGCGCCATATCAGCCTGTAGATGGGGATCGCCCGGGGGATGTCGCGCACGCCCGGGATGAACGGGATCAGCACGAAGCCGGCGCTCAGCGCCAGCATGATCAGCATCACCAGCGCATCCGCGTTTTCAGATGACTTGAACGGTTCGATCTGATACCAGAAGGTGTAGAGCCAGAGCCACACCTGGCCCGGGAAGCTGCCCGTCTCGTTCATCATCCCCCACTGGCTGCCCAGCAGGTGGTCCGCTTCCGCACGGCGTTCCAGTTCCCCGCCGTCGGCCATGAACAGCAGCGGCTTGGTGTAGTCGGTCTGGTAGAACTGCCGGCTGGTCAGCAGCGCCCCGTCGACGCCGCCGCTCTGCGCAAGGCCGAGCAGCGAGGCCATCATCGGGCCGACAGGGCCGTATTCGCCGGCCGGCACGCTGACGGCGGTGCCGGAGCTGCTCGCCTTTTCCAGCGCCTTGGCATAGGCGCCGGTCCAGGCCTGCTGCTGCGCCTTGGAGGCTTTCGCATAGCGGTCGATTTCGGCGCTCAGAGCCGGATCGTTGGGGATGCTGCGCAGCGGTTCTATGACGTAGTCGTAGGCGGTGTCGATCGGATGGCTGACGCCGAGCCATTCCTGCAGGTGGATGAAGGCGACGTGCTGCCCTTCGCCGTTGTGGTTGTAGGGAGGTCCGTACGTAGCCGTGTCGCTGGTGCCGTCCAGCTCCGCGGTCGCCGTGGTCAAGAAGTCGACCGGCATGTTGCGCGACCAGCTCTTGATGGTGGACGGCTTCTCGTCCGGCGAGGAGAACAGGATCGTCATCGCGACAGCGATCAACGCGATCACGGCGGTCGCGATCGCGACCTCCTTGACGAGGTCGTAAGGACGGTACGGGCCGTTCCAGGTGCGCGCCATCTCGTTCAGGCGCGCGTTGCGTGAGCGCCTCATCGTGGCCTTCCCATCTGGTCCGCGGGGCGCTGCCCCGACTCCGGCCGTCCCAGGTCGGTCTCTTCCGCGCGGGTCGCCGCCGCGCGGGTCGCCGCAGCCGCTTCGGCGACGGCGGGCTCACGATCGATCACCCCGAGCGGCAGCGGAGGCACGACGCCGTGACGCCGCACAAGCAGGATGTGGCCCACGACCAGCGCGACCACCGCGGCCGGCAGCAGCAGCACGTGGTAGGTGTACATCTGGCCGAAGTTCGTGACGTTGAAGAAGGCGCCTATCCCCACGGAGCTCATCGCGTCCTTGCCCTGCGTGGAGATCCACTGCGAGTCGAAGTTCTGCTGTGAGACATAGCCGGTGAACGCGGCGCCGATCGCGACCAGGAAGGTCACCGCTCCCGACATCCAGGTACGGGCGCGTCCTCCCCGCCACGCCGCCATGAAGAACTTGCCCCAGAGGTGAATCACCATGGCGAAGAAGAAGAGCTCGACCGACCACAGATGAATGCTGTTGAAGAAGTGCCCGACGCTCGTGTCGTGCCACCATGCGGGTCCCTTGAGGCCGAGGATCACGCCGCTTGCGATGATCACCACGAGCGCGCCGATCGTCGCGGCGCCGAACACGTAGATCCAGGAGTCGACATAGCTCGGCTGGCGGTCGGGCAGCAGCCGCTCCGGCGGCCACGAGCGCAAGGCCGACTCACGCAGGCGCACGGTCCAGGAAGAGGAGGCATGGCGGTCGATGGGCTCACCACCGGCCGAGCTGGATGTGGGGATGCTGCTCATGCCGATGCTCGCCCCTCGTTCCCGGTGGCGCTCGGCGACTCGCCGCGACGTGCGGCGGCTCTGCGACGCGCGCCCGGAAACGGCAGCAGGACCGCGAGCGCGAAGACGATCAGCATCGCGATGATCACCGCCAGATTCGCCACCGACATATCGAAGAAGTGCCAGTGGACATAATGCGCCGGCTGGTTGAGATTGAAGACCGCCCCAGATACGAGCTCGCCAATCACGCTTGTGCCACCCCCTGGAAGTTCACGCCGCGGCTCCGAGCCGCATACCGATGATCGGACGCAGCCTAAGAGACCCATCCTGGTTCGCCATCGGTACTTTGCCACCTGCGCCGGACGGCTTCTGACCCGACTCGGTGACCTGCCGGCAGCCACGTCCAGCGGTCTCGCAGTAGGCGTGAACCGACGAGGCGGTCCTGTGGGAAACCCACAGCCCACCTGACGGGCATCCCGGGATGCCGCGCGACGCCGCGAGCGAGAACATGAGCATCGACGGCGTGGCTTCGAAGGATCGCCCTCCTGTCACAGGGGCGTCACCTCGGGGTTCGCCTCACGCGGCGTGGTGCTCTTGCTCCCCTAGAACGCCCGCCCGCTGCGCAGGGTCGCCGCCGTCGTTCGCTCTCTCCCGGACGACGGCGGGCCCGCGCCTGGCGCATCAGGGCCCGCGCGTGGCGCATCAGGGCCCGCGCGTGGCGCATCAGGGCCCGCGCCTGGCGCATCAGGGCCCGCGCCTGGCGCATCAGGGCCCGCGCCTGGCGCATGGCGCACCGAGGCGCCGGGCGTTCCGAGTTGCGGGCACCGGCCGGGCCTCTGCGCGCCGTGCGCGTCTCAGGGCCGCGGAGCCGCGGCCCGCGCGGCCTCCAGCAGCACGCGGCGCTCGGACGAGGCGACGAGCATCCGCGTGCGCTCCACGGCGTCCACGCTCACCGAGATCGCGTCTATCCCCGCGCGCACGAGCAGCTCCGCGTACTCGGGATGCACCGAGGGCGCCTGGCCGCAGATCGAGGTGGACAGACCGAGCTCACGCGCTGTGGGAATCAGCTCCCGGAGATACCGCTGCACCGCCTGGTCGCGCTCGTCGAAGGTCTCCGCGAGCGCCGGGTTGTCGCGGTCGGCTCCCAGCAGAAGCTGCGTCAGGTCGTTGGAGCCGATCGAGATGCCGGCGACGCCCAGCGCGGCGTAGTCGGCCAGGTTGAACAGCACGGAGGGCACCTCGGCCATCACCCAGAGCTCGAAGCCCTCGCGCCGCAACAGACCGGCATCGGCGATCATCTCTCGGCAACGCCGCAGCTCGCCCACCGTGCGCACGAACGGCAGCATCACGTGGAGGTTGCGCAGGCCCGCGTCCCAGACGCGCGCGATCGCCTCCAGCTCCAGCGCGAACACGTCGGGCTCACGCAGATAGCGCAGCGCGCCGCGATAGCCGATCATCGGGTTGGACTCGCGCTGCTCGAAGCGCTCGCCGCCGTGCAGGCCGGAGAACTCGTTGGTCCTGAAGTCGATCGTCCTGTATGTGATCGGCCGCGGCTGGAAGCCGGCCGCGAAGGCTTCGAGCTGGCTCGCCATCCGCCGCACCAGCTCCTGTCCGCGACCGGCCTCGATCAGCGCGCGCGGGTGCTCGTTCTCCAGCGCCTCCAGGATCATCAGCTCCGCGCGCAGCAGACCGACGCCATCCACCGGCAGCCCTCTCACCTTCTCGATCTGGGAGGGCTCGGAGAGATTGACGAGGATCTTGGTCGCGGTGGGCAGTGGCGCCATCGCCGGCGGTCTTGCGGGCGCTCCACCGTCCGGCGAGGGTGGGAGGACGGGCGCCGGCGCTCTGGCGGGCGCAGACGCGGGCCCCCCGGCGGGCTGGCTGCCTGCCTCACGCACGATGCCCCTGGTCGCGTCGACGATCACGCGCTCGCCGTCCCTGAGCTTGCTAGTCGCCTGCCCGGTGCCGACCACGCATGGGATGCCGAGCTCGCGGGAGACAATCGCGGCGTGGCACGTCATGCCGCCCGAATCGGTGACGATCGCCGCGGCGCGCCGCATAACAGGCACCCAGTCGGGAGCCGTCATGTGCGTGACGAGGATCTCACCGTCGCCGAGCTTGCCGGCCTCCTTCAGCGAGGAGAGGATGCGCACTGTGCCGGTCGCGCCGCCCGGCGCGCCGCCCAGACCTCTCAGCAGGATCTTGAAGTCGCTCGTGCCCGGCGCAGCGAGCTCGCTTGGGGCGCCCGCTGGGGCGCCGGCCGCCGCGCCGGCCGGGGCGCCGGAGCCGTCGGGCAGCCGCCCGGCGCCGCCGCCCGCCCGCCCGAGCGTGGTGATCGGCCGGCTCTGCAGCATCCATAGCGCGCCAGTCTCGTCGAAAGCCCACTCGGTGTCCTGGGGAGCCCCGTAGTGACGTTCGATCTGCAGGCCGAGCCGGGCAACCTGGACCGCCTCATCGTCACTCAGGGCCGGCCGCAGCGCCTCCTGCTCGGAGAGATCGCGCGCGACGGTGCCGCCACCCGGCACCGATTCCATGGCGAGCTCCTTGCGACGAACCTCGCGTATGCGCAGCGCAAAGGTCCGCTTATCGATCACCCAGCGGTCCGGCGAGACCGATCCTGAGACAACCGACTCACCAAGCCCGAAGGAGCCCTCGATCACGATCTCGTCGCGTTCGCCCGTCGCCGGGTTGACGGTGAACATCACGCCGGCGCGCGTCGAGGCGATCTGACGCTGGATGACGACGGCGATGTCCATTCCCGCCTGCGAAAGGCCGTTGACCGCTCTGTAGTAGACGGTGCGCGACCCGAAGAGCGAGCGCCAGCAGCGCTTTACCGCGTCGAGCACGCTCTCGCTTCCGGCGACGTTCAGGAAGGTCTCGTTCATGCCCGCGAAGGAGGCGGCCTCCGTGTCCTCCGCGGTAGCCGACGAACGTACCGCCACCGGCGCCGACGCATCCATGCTCCCGACCAGCGTCTCGTATGCCTGGCCCACCGCCGAGGCGATGGCATCCGGGACGCTCGCCTTCTCGATCAGGGACCGCGCCTGTGCGCTTGCCCCCTGCAGAGCAGCGGTGTCTTCGAAGTCGATGCCGTCCAGCAGCGCCGCGATCCCCTCGCGCAGGTGGTTGTGGGCGCAGAAGGCCTCGTAGGCTGGGGCGCCGATCACGAACCCATCCGGCACCGGCAGTCCCGCCGCGGTCAGCTCTCCGAGATTGGCGCCCTTGCCTCCCGCGTACTCGAAGTCGCCTCGTCGCAGCGAAGAGAAGGGCCGGACGAGATCCAGCGCTCCCGCCTTCTCCGAGGCCATGTGCTGCTGGCGCGCGCCGGTGCTGGACACAGACCAAGTCAACTCCGCGCGCCCACGCTGCACGACCGCGCAGCCCACGGAACGATGCTCCGTAGTTCTCACTCATGACGCTCGGCGAGCGGCGAAATAAGTTCCAGTCGATGCGAGTGGTCGACGAATTAGAGCTGGAAGGCAGGCTTGCGGCGCTGCCCATCCTGGAGCCGCGCGTGGTCGCCAGCGGCAACTTCGCCCCGCCGCGAGCGCTGCTGGCGCTCGCGGAGCGCTCCCTGGAGCGCTACCGGCTGTTCATGCTGGGCGCGCAGGGAGAGCTGCCGACCCGCGAGGAAGTGATCTTCGAGACGCCGTTCGTCGGGCCGGCCATGCGAGACGCAGGCAGCCGCCTGGATTACCTGCCGATGCGCCTCTCGATGGTGCCACGGCTGTTTGCGACCATGCGCCCGCCAGACGTGGTGCTGCTGCACACCAGCACGCCGAAGGCAGGCTTCGTCTCGCTGGGCATCGAGGTGAACATCCTCGTCGCGGCCGTGGAACGGGTGCGCGCGCGAGGCGGCATCGTGATCGCACAGCTCAACCGCAACATGCCCTACACGCTCGGCGACGGGGAGCTGCGAGAGGAGCTCGTCGACCTCGCCTTCGAGGCCGAGGAAGACCTTGCCAGCCCGGCTCTCAGGCCGGCACACGAGCACGCGGAGACGATCGCGCAGACGGTCGCGGGCATGGTGCAGGACGGCGCGACGCTGCAGATGGGGATCGGCCAGATTCCCGACGCGACGCTGGCGGCGCTCGCGGGCCGGCGGGGGCTTGCGATCTGGTCGGAGATGATCAGCGACGGCGTGATGCGGCTGCAGCGTGACGGGGCGATCGACCGCAGCAGGGGCATCGTGTGCTCGTTCCTCTTCGGCTCCAAGGAGCTCTACAGATGGGTCGACTCCAACCCGCAGGTTCGGCTGACGCGCACCGAGACCACGAACGACCCTGCACGGATAGCCGCGCATCCGGCCATGGTGTCGGTCAACACCGCTCTGCAGGTCGACCTCTTCGACCAGGCGGGCGCAAGCCACGTCGGCGGACGGGTCTACTCCGGCTTCGGCGGTCAGCCCGACTTCGTCACCGGCGCGCTGCACTCCCCCGGCGGCCAGGCGATCATCGCGCTGCGCTCCTGGCACCAGCCGACCGACTCCTCGACGATCGTGCCGCTGCTGAGGGGGCCGGCCACCTCCTTCCAGCACTCCGCGCTGGTCAGCGAGCATGGCTGCGCGCAGCTTCTGGGGCGCAGCCAGCGCGCGCAGGCGCGCCTGATCATCGAGCGAGTCGCCCATCCCGAGGCGCATGAGCAGTTGCGGCGCGCCGCGGCGGCGATGCGCCGCGACGAGGAGAGCGACGAGGCGAGCTGGCAGGCCGTCGATCAGCCTGTCGCCCGCAGAGGCAGATACCGGGCGCGGACACAGCCCCGGGTGAGCGAGCACGACCTCGGCACAATCGAGTGAGCATGCGATTCGCGATTCTCACAGGCGGCGGGGACTGTCCGGGTCTGAACGCGGCGATCAGAGCGGTGGTGCGCCGCGGGTTGCGCGACGGCCACGAGCTGCTCGGCTTCCGATACGGATGGGCGGGTGTCATGGAGGGCGATCTGATGCCCCTCACCATGCAGAGCACCGCCGGGATCCTGCTGCGCGGCGGCACGATCCTCGGCACCTCGCGCACCAACCCCTTCTCCGCGCAGAATGCCGGGCACGGCCTGCAGGCGATCCGCCAGACGCTCGAGCACCACAGGATCGACGCGCTGATCGCGATCGGCGGCGAGGACACCCTCGGCGTGGCGCTGAAGCTGCATCAGGCGGAGGTCCCGGTCGTCGGGATACCCAAGACGATCGACAACGACCTGGGTGAGACCGACGCCACGATCGGCTTCAACACCGCGGTCCAGATCGCCGCCGACGCGATCGATCGCATCCACACGACCGCGGAGTCGCACAACCGGGTGATGGTCGTGGAGGTGATGGGCAGGCACGCGGGCTGGATCGCCACTCATGCCGGCATCGCCAGCGGCGGCGACGCGATCCTGATCCCCGAGCGGCCATTCGACATCGAAGACGTCTGCAGCCATCTGCGTCGCCGCCACCAGCGCGGGCGCAGCTTCTCGATCGTCGTCGTCGCCGAGGGCGCAAAGCCGCGGCAGGGCACGATCGAGACGCGGGTGGGCGCCGCGCAGGACGCCTTCGGCCATGAGCGCCTCGGCGGCATCGGCGTCGTGCTGGAGCACGAGATCGAGCATCGCACCGGCTATGAGACGCGCGTCACGATCCTCGGCCACGTGCAGCGCGGCGGCGTGCCGACGGCGTTCGACCGGGTGCTGGCCACCCGTTTCGGCGTGGCGGCGATCGACGCGGCCGCCCAGGGCCGGCTGGGGAGCATGGTCTCCTTGCAGGGCACGCGAATCGTCGAGGTCTCTCTACGGGATGCGCTGCGCGAGCCAAAGCTCGTCGACCCGTCCCTGTACGAGACGGCCGCCACGTTCTTCGGTTAGGCCAGGCGCTCAGCCCCCGCCGCCGAGCGGAGTGACCAGCAGCGGACAGCGCGCGTGCCGCCTCACCGCGGCCGAGACGCTGCGCCCCATGAGCCGATCCACCGGCCCGTAGTGGTGCGCGCCGAGGACCAGCAGGTCGACGCCGCGGGAAACCTCGCCGAGCTTCTCGGACGGATTCCCCTCGCGCACCTCGCCCGTCGCCGACAGGCCCGTTGGCAGAGCCGCCATCACCTTCGCAAGCCCTTCCTCCGCGGCGAGCCGGCGAGCTTTGACGACCGCCGGGTAGGCGATCGCGCCGCCGTACTCGACGGCCAGCGCGACGCGCGTGTCCGCGATCATCACGATGTGCAGCGCCGCGGCGAGCTCGCCGGCGAGCCGCACTGCGAGATCGAGCTCCGGCCCCGGCTGCTCGATCGCGTCGCAGCCCACCGCGATGCTGGCGATCTTCGGCACAGTCAGCACCTCCTCGCAGGCGGCGAGGGCGACCGCGACCGGGCAGGGCGGATCGTGAAGGATCGCCGCCGCCACGCTGCCGAGCATCGCCTGCCCGACGCGACCGCGGTGACAGGCGCCGAGCACCAGCAGGTCGGCGCGATGGAAGGAGGCGGCGTCCAGCAGCGCCGGCGCCACATCGAGGGCCTCGATCACCAGCGGGTGCGAGAGTGTCTGCTGCTCGCGCAGGAATGCCTGTCCCTGTTCCACGCTGCGCTGCGCAGAGCCCAGGTCGAGCCGGGGCGCGGAGGGATCGACTCTGCTGCTCGCCGTTCGCGGATGCTGCACGGTGCAGACGATCACTTCGCCGTCTCGCCCCGCCAGCGCCGCAGCCAGGGCAAGCGCTCCCCTGCCGCGCGGGGATCCGTCGAAGCCGACAAGGACCCTGGAGAACATGCCGCTCACTCTCGCCCGCGCTCAAAGCGCTCTCGCGCCAGCCGCCAGGCCGAGGTGGGGAGCTCGACGGCGTCGGTGCCCCTGTCGAGGCTGACTTTGGCATCGAATCCGTCCCTGAAGACGTCCAACATGTCCTTGTTGTCAGGCAGCACCTCGGCGACGAACTGCGCCACGCCGCGCTGCTCGGCATGCTGGGCCAGCCGCTGCACCATGATCGTGCCCAGCCCGAGGCCATGCAGCCGGTCTGCCACCTCGACCGCGACCTCCGCGCTCTGCTCGTCAAGTGGCACGTAGGCGGCATGTCCGACCAGCGCGCCCGACCGGTCCAGCGCGACGATCCCGTAGCCGCCCTGCTCGCTGGCCGCGGCCCAGTGCGCGGCGGTATCGACGTTCGCCGCGCCGGTGAAGAACCGGAAGCGCAGCGAGCGCTCGCACAGCCCGCCCAAGAGCTCGCGCAGCGCCTGCTCGTCGTCGCGGCCGACCGGCCTCATGCGCACGATCTGACCGTCGCGCAAACGAGCGCTTGGGATCGGTTCGGAGTCGGTGGCGCAAGCCATGCATGCAGACGATCCCCGATCACGGCCGCCGGGTCATCCGCCGCGATCCGCGCCCCGTGATCGGCAAAGCACGGACCGGTGCCCGGGGCAGAGCGCTCAGAGCGGCCAGTAGTGACCGATGTGAGAGGCGGCGCGGGAGGTGAGAACCGGCTCCGGAGCGCAGGAGACCGCCTCCCCCTGTCCGTCAAGCGCCGCAAGGGTCAGGCACAGGCTCTCCGCCGTGGCCCGCGGCTCATACCCGCCCTCCAGGACCGCCCCGACGGGAGCGTGCAGCCCGGCCGCGAAGTCGCGCACATGGCAGGCCATCTGGGCAAAGGAGGCGCTCTCCAGCCGGCATCCGGCCAGCGGGTCCTCGCGATGCGCGTCGAATCCGGCCGAGATCAACACGAGCTGCGGCTCGAAGGCCGCGGCCGCGGGCAGCACGATGTGCTCCAGCAGAGAGAGCCAAAGCAGCTCGTCCGAGCCGGCTGGGACAGGGAGATTGATCGTGTACCCCTCGCCCTCGCCCGATCCCACGTCCGAGAGCGAGCCCGTGCCCGGGTAGATGCCGCTCTGATGAATGCTCGCGAACAACACGTCGGAGCGATGGCGGAACGCCTCCGCGGTGCCGTTGCCGTGGTGGACGTCCCAGTCGAGCACGAACACGCGCGAGACTCCGAGCTCGGCGATCGCCAGCTCGGCCGCAATCGCCACGTTGTTGAAAAGGCAGAATCCCATCGCGCGATCGGGCTCGGCGTGGTGGCCTGAGGGCCGCGCGCCACAGAAGCCGAGCCGAGCCTCCCCCGCCAGCAATGCTCGCGTCATCTGGCAGGCCGCGCCCGCGGCATGCCGGGCGGCGCGAAACGACGCCTCACCGACGGCGGTGTCCGCGTCGATCGCGCCACCGCCCGCCACGCAGAGATCGCGGATGAAGCCGACCAGCCTCCGACTGTGGATCAACTCGAGCTCGGTCTCGCTGGCCGCGGGCGCAAGCCTGCGCTCGAACCCGAGCCAATCGCGGCGCCGCAGCGCATCCTCGATCGCATGGATGCGCTCGGGCGTGTCTGGATGGCCGGGTATGTGCGCCCGGGGATCGTGCTCCAGGGAGCTTGGGTGATGGAAGTAGAGCGCGTGCGTGCTCATCCGGCGGCCTGCGCAGTAGCGTAACGAGGAGCATGAGGGCGATGGTCTTCGAGCAGGTCGGTGCGCCACTGCGCGCCGTGGAACGCGAGGTTCCGAGCCCTGGCCCGAACCAGATGCTGGTCAAGGTCAGCGCCTGCGGCATCTGCAGGACCGACCTGCACCTGCTCGACGGCGAGGTGAGGATCGAGCAGCCGCCACGCATCCTCGGCCACCAGATCGTGGGTCGGACGGTGCCGGGCGACCAACGGGTCGGCATTCCCTGGCTTGGTTGGACGTGCGGGCGCTGCCGCTTGTGCCGCTCTGGACGCGAGAACCTCTGTCCGCAGGCGCGCTTCACGGGCTGCGACATCGACGGCGGCTTTGCCGAGTGGACGCTCGCCGACGCTCGCTTCTGCTTCCCGATCCCGGATGGCTACCCCGACGAGCAGGCCGCGCCGCTGCTCTGCGCGGGCCTGATCGGGCATCGCGCGCTGCGCATGTGCGGCCATGCGAGCACGATCGGCCTCTATGGCTTCGGAGCGTCCGCCCACATCGTGATCCAGGTGGCTTGTCACGAAGGCAGGACGGTCTACGCCTTCACACGCGAGGGCGACGCGGAAGCGCAGAGCTTCGCACTGGAGCTGGGCGCAAGATGGGCCGGCTCCTCCGAGCAGCAGCCGCCGGAGGAGCTCGACGCAGCGATCGTCTTCGCACCGGTGGGCGCGCTCGTCCCGCTGGCGTTGCGGGCACTGGCGCCCGGTGGCACGGTCGTCTGCGCGGGCATCCACATGAGCGACATCCCATCCTTCCCCTACGAGCTGCTGTGGCATGAGCGTGCGGTCCGCTCGGTCGCCAACCTCACGCGCCGCGACGGACACGAGTTCCTGGCGCTGGCGCCCGAGGTCCCCGTGGCGACACACGTCAGCACCTATGCGCTGGAGCAGGCGAACGAGGCGCTCGCGGACCTGCGTGCCGGCAGCTTCACTGGCGCGGCCGTCGTCGTTCCGTAGCCGGAGCTGCCAGACCCGCCATGCCGGCGGACAGCTCAGACACCGCCGGCGCCTGCGCCAGCCGGCTCGGGGACCGCGATCACCGGCACCTCCGCCGCCTTCAGAAGCTCCTCCGTGACAGTGCCGATCGCCGCTCGCAGGCGCGATCGGTGCTCGGAGCCGATCACGATCGCCTCGGCGCCATGCGCGCGAGCGGCCCGCAGTATCGCGGTCACCGGATCCTCGTCGAGGACCTCGACCTCGACGTCGAGATCCAGCAGCGGCCCGCCGATCTCCATCAGCATCTCGTCGATCACCGCGTGCCCGATCTCGATCCGCTCCTCCGGCGTGCTCAGAGCGGCGGGCGGCCGCATCAGCGGCTTGCAGGCGTGGACGAGCACCAGCGTGCCCTCGTGCCCCACCTGCCGGCCCGCCCATTCGACGGCGCCCTGCGCGCTGGGCGAGCGATCGCAGCCCACCACCAGGCAACGGCGTACCCGGGCTCCCTCGCCCGCCCGCTGCGCCCCGGTCTGCCCTGAAGCGCTCATGTCGAGGCCATGGTCGTCGCGTCGAGGCCGGCCAGGCAGGGGCCGAGATAGCGAGCGGCGATCTTGCCGGGAGGCGACCACATCGGCGCATCGCCTATCTCGGAGGCAAAGCCATGACCGCCGGTGATGCGTGCGCTGAGATAGCGCCGTCTGGATCCGGTGAGCAGCATCCCGCGCAGCACCGGCGCGAACGGCTCGCGCGGCACCCCGGCGCCTGCCAGCGCCGCGATCGACCGTGCGGCCACGTCGGCCTGCTGCGCCGAGATCCCGCCGTGCTTGACCGGAAAGTCCACCGCGTCTCCGGCGGCGAACACCGGCCCGGAGTCCGGCACCTGGCCGAAGCGATCGACTCTGACGAAGCCGTGTTTGGCCGACGGGATGCCACGCACGGCGGGCCCGTAGAGCTCCGGCAGCGCCACGATCCGGTCCACGACCAGCCGGCGATCGCCCGGGTCGACGGTGATCTCACCAGAGCCCACCACTTCGGCGTAGGCCGAGGTGATTGTCTGTATGCCGGCCTCCTTCAGCAACGCCCGCACCGCATCGCTCGCCTTGCCGCCGAAGATCGCAAGCGGCGTGTCCTCCGGCGTGAGGATCGTGATCTCAGCCGCCACGTTCATCTCGAACGCGCGCGCCGCGGTCATCAACGCCAGCTCGTAGATCGGCAGCGGCCAGGCCATCCTGGCCGGTATCACGAACGCCAGCGATCGCACCGCCCCTTCCTCCACGTCCTGGATCAGCCCGTGCATCAGCTCGTCAAGTCGCGCATCGTCGATCGTGATCGCATGAGTGAACCGTGGCCTCGCGTTCGCCCCGACGGCGATCCCGAGCGCCCCGTAGGGAAGCTGCTCGCCGGAGGCGGTGTGAACGAGCCGGGCGTCGGGCTCCACCCAGGCGAGCTCGTCGAGCACATGAGCGGCTTTCGCCTCCCGCAGGATCCGATCCAGCGGGTAGCGCGCCGCGGGAGCGTAGGCGAACGGCTCCCGCACCGAGTAGGGCCGGTACACGAACTCCTGGTTGGGCGCGATCACGGTGAGCTCGGTGTGCTCCGGGGCCAGGTCGTGGAGCGCGAGCGCCAGCTCCAGCGCCGCCACTCCGCCTCCCGCGATCAGGACCGGCAGCGGCTTGGCGGCAGCGGGCGGGCTCTCACCGCCTCGATCGGCATGCTCCGGGCTCATGGCCGGAGCTCCGGCGGGATCACCAGCACCGAGCAGCCGAGCGTCCGCACCGCTCGACGGCTGACGCTTCCCAGCATCGCTCCCACGTCGCCTGCCCGGCGGCTGCCGAGCACCGCCAGCGTGGCGTTCTCGGCGTCCACCACCTGCTCGATCAGCTCGGACGCGCCGCTGGGCTCGATGGTGGTGCGAGCACGATCTCCACAGGCGCGCTCCAGCAGCGCCTTCTGGGCCAAGACCCTGTGCGGATGTGCGTTGGACTCGCTGCCCTGGGCATGAACCAGGACGATGCGTCGGCATTCCGGCCGGGCGAGCCGCACGGCGAGCTCGACGAGCGCATCAGAGCCTTCACAGCCGTCGCTCGCGACGACGATCGTCTCTGCGAGCGGCCGTTCAGCGGGGGCTCGTGCCAGCAACAGGGGCGTCGTGAAGGTTCGCAGCGTCTCCACCGCCACGCTGCCGCCGAAGGTCCCGAACGCCGAATGCGACGGCGCGCCCAGCGCCAGCAGGTCATAGTCGGCCGCCCGGTTGGCGATCACCTTCGAGGGTGGGCCACCCGGATCGACCAGCGGCGTGAAGGACACTCCGCTGCGCTCCGCGATCTGCGACGCACGCGCGATCACCCTGCCCGCTCGCAGTGATCCGAGCGCGGCCGACCTGAACTTTCCGCCGCCCCGGGTGGCCGCGATGGCAAGCAGCGTGAGGTGGCCCTGCGCGCCGACGAGCTCCGCCGCCTGCCGCACCGCCGCGAAGCTCGGCTTGGTGCCGTCCACCGCGCACAGCGCACGCTCGAACGGGCGCGGCAGGGCGTCCGGCGCCGGCGCAACTGTGTGGACTGCGCGCAGTCGATTTCCCGTGTGCTCTCCGGTCTCGGTCATGGGCACAGCCTCCCAGCGCAGCGCTCCGCACGCATCCGGGTTTGTCCAGCGCCGCCTTGCGGCTTCTGTGCTCCGTTGGGGGTTTTGTACGGATGCGTGGAATACGGATGCCCGGAACATTCGTGGTTATGCTTGTAGCTGGCAAAGATGGTCGACATCGAGAACGATCTGTGGATTCGCCGGCTGCTCGACGTCGGCCGAGCGCTGATGAGCGAGCTCGACCGCGAGGCGGTGCTGCGACGCGTGTTGGAGATCGCCTGCGAAGCGACCCAGGCTCGCTACGCGGCGCTCGGGATCCTCAACGAGACGCGCACCGCGCTGGAGAGGTTCGTGACGCTGGGGATCGACGAGCAGGCGCGCCGCCAGATCGGCGATCTGCCGGTCGGGCGGGGTGTGCTCGGGGTGCTGATCGACGATCCCCAACCGCTGCGCCTCGCCGATGTCGCACGCCATCCGCGCAGCTACGGCTTCCCTGCGGGGCACCCTGTGATGCGCTCGTTTCTGGGCGTGCCGGTGCTGATTGGCGGCCAGGCCTGGGGCAACCTCTACCTGACCGAGAAGCAGGGCGGCGCGCACTTCACCGAGCAGGACGAGCAGGTGGCGATGGTGCTGGCGGAGTGGGCGGCAATCGCGATCGAGAACGCACGCGTCTACGAGACCAGTGAGAAGCGCCGCATCGAGCTCGAGCAGGCGGTGCTCGGGCTGCAGGCCAGCAGAGACGTGGCGATCGCGATCGGCAGCGATCTCAGCCTGGAGCATGCGCTGGAGCTGATCGTCAAGCGCGGCAGGGCGCTGGTGGACGCGCGCAGCATCGTGATCATGCTTCGCGACGGCCCCGACCTGGTCGTCTCCGCGGGCGCCGGGCACGTCGAGGACATGCGCGGCACCCGCGTCTCGATCGCCGACTCGACCTCGGGGGAGGTGATGCGGCAAGCACGCCCGCGGCGAATCGGAAACGCCGGCGAGAAGCTGCGCGTGGCGCCGCAGAGCGTCTTCGGCGTGCCCGATCCGCACACGGCGCTGCTCGTGCCGCTGGTCTACAGAGGAGATGCGGTCGGCGTGCTGGCCGCCTTCGACCGCGGGCCCGAGGGGCACCAGTTCACGGCGGAGGACGAGCAGTTGCTGGAGAGCTTCGCGGCGAGCGCCGCGACCGCCGTGGCGATGGCGCAGAACGCGCAGGCGGACCGGCTTCGCAGCGCCCTGGCGGCCGCGGACGCCGAACGCCGTCGCTGGGGCCGCGAGCTGCACGACGAGACGCTGCAGGGCCTTGGCGGGCTGCGGCTGCTGCTCTCGACCGCGTTACGTAGCGAGGACCGCGGACATCTCACCAAGGCGGCCGGCGAGGCGATCGGCCACATAGAGCGCGAGATCAAGAACCTGCGATCGATCATCTCCGAGCTGCGTCCCGCGGCGCTGGACGATCTCGGCCTGCGCGCCGCGATCGAGACGCTCGTGGAGGGCCACCGCGAGATGCACGACCTGCGGATCGTCTGCGAGCTGAGCCTGCCTGATACCGACACCGGCCATGCGCGGCTGGACCCCGAGCTGGAGATCGGCGCCTACAGGCTCGTGCAGGAGGCGCTCACCAACGTCGTCAAGCATGCCCAGGCCGGCGAAGTGAAGATCTCCGTCAAGCACGAGGCCGGGGAGGTCGCGATCGAGGTCGCCGACGACGGCGTGGGCTTCTCCCCCGAGTCGCGCAGCGAGGGCTTCGGACTGGTCGGCATGCGCGAGCGGGTGCGGCTCGCCTCCGGCGGCCTGAGCATCACCTCCGCGCCAGGCTCCGGAACGGTCGTGCGCGCACGGCTCTCCGCGGTCTCCGGCGATGGCGACCTCGGCGGCATGCTCGCCGAAGGTGGACGCTCCCAGGTCCACCTGGAGCAGGGTGAGCCGCGGGCGCAGCAGGCCGAGGCTCAGACGCCGAGCAGGCCGCGCCGCAGCGCGTAGCGCACCAGCTCGGCTCTTTTGCTGAGCCCGAGCTTGCGGTTTATCCGCGCGCGGTGGGTCTCGACTGTGCGAGGAGAGAGATGAAGCTGACGTGCGACCTCCGCCGATGTGTGACCGAGCGCGATCAACCGCAGCACCTCCGTCTCGCGGACGCTCAGCCCATCGAGCCTCGTTTCGCCTGCCCCGTTCAGCGTCCTCGTAGTGGCAACGGTGTTCATATGGAGAAGCTAGCCCCGTGCCCATCGAGGACCACCGTGCAAACTCGCCGGATCGGCGTGGCAAAGCACTGAGAGGCGCCGGCCCGACCAAGAGGCGCCGGCCCGAGCAAGAGGCGCCGGCCGCTCCCACCGCGTGCGGCGATGCCGTGCCCACGGTGGTGAGAATCACGGATGTCCGGTCGCCCGGTGCGCCTGATCCTGGGTAGCGCAAATCGCACAATCGACCGGGAAGGCGGCACTGACTCGATGCTGCAGCAGGTGACGGTTGGGCGCTGGTCGCTCGATGCCTACGAGGGAATCGTGCCGGCCGCGATCCTCGAGGAGCTGCGCCGGCTGGCGGCGCAACTCGACGGTGCGCGGATCCTCGTGATCAACGCCACCCCGTACGGCGGCGGCGTCTCGGAGCTGCTGCGCTCCTCCGTGCCGCTGCTGCGCGATCTGGGCCTGCAGGTGGACTGGAAGGTGATGCCCGGAGACCAAGACTTCTACAGGGCCACCAAGGCGTTGCACAACGCGCTGCAGGGCTCGCCGCGGCCGCTCACCACCGCCGAGCAGGTGGCTTATCTGGACTGTGCGCGCGAGAACGCGACCAGCCTGGACGGCGAATACGACTTCGTCATCGTTCACGACCCCCAACCGGCCGGCCTGCTGGCCGCACACGGCAAGCACGACGGCGCGCGCTGGATCTGGCGCTGTCACATCGACACCAGCGAGCCCAACGCGGATGCCTGGAGCTTCCTCTCCCCGCTGCTGGCCGCGTTCGACGCGGCGGTGTTCACGATGCTGGAGTTCGTGCCCCCGAGCTTCCCGGTGCGGCGCGTGGAGACGATCGCGCCGGCGATCGACCCTCTGAGCCCGAAGAACATCGAGCTCTCGCCACAGATCACCGACCAGATCCTCGACTGGATGGGGATCGACCTGCCGGGCAGGCTGATCACCCAGGTCTCGCGCTTCGATCTCTGGAAGGACCCGCTGGGCGTGATCGCCGCCTACCGGCTGGTGCGCGAGGATCTCCCCGAGCTGCAGCTCGCGCTCGTCGGCTCGATGGCGCTCGACGACCCGGAGGGATGGGAGGTCTACCGCGAGGTCACCGAGTACGCGGCCCACGATCCGCTGATCCACATCTACACCAACCTCACCGGCGCGAGCAACATCGAGGTCAACGCCTTCCAGCGGCTCTCCGAGGTGGTGATCCAGAAGTCGATTCGGGAGGGCTTCGGCCTGGTGGTCTCAGAGTCGCTGTGGAAGGGCACGCCCGTCGTCGCCGGGCACGCGGGCGGCATCCCGATCCAGATGCCGGACGGCCGCGGCGGGGCGCTTGTGGAGGGCGTGGAGGAGTGTGCGCAGGCGCTGCTGGGCATGCTGCGCGATCCCGAGATGGCCAACCGCATGGGAGCGGAAGGCCGCGACTGGGTGCGCGAGCACTTCCTGCTGCCGCGACTGCTGCGTGACGAACTGCGGCTGCTCAATGGGCTCGTCTCATCCCAGCCATCCACTTCGCGGTGGGCGGGCGCCCGGCAGGCAGACACGCCGCAGGCAGACACGCAGCAGGCCGGCGCCCGGCAGGCAAGCCCCCGGCACGCAAGCCCACATGGAGCAGAGCGCTGAAGACCTGGCGACGCCGGATGCGACCGAGCGCGTAGACCTGCTGCTGCGCGACCTGCGCAGCTCTCGCGAGGGCCTCTCCTCGCGAGAGGCCGCGCGCCGGCTGCTGCAGCACGGACCAAACGAGCTGCGCCGGCGTGGCGGCCTGCGCTGGCCGGGCGAGCTGATGCGCCAGCTCACGCATCCGCTTGCGCTGCTGCTGTGGCTGGCGGGAGCGCTCTCCTTCGCGGTCGGCAACCAGACGGTCGGGATCGCCGTGGTGCTGGTGATCATGCTCAACGCGGCATTCGCGTTCGCACAGGAGATCGAGGCCGAGCGCGCCGTCGAGGCGCTTGCGGGCTATCTGCCCCAGCAGGCCCGCGTGATGCGCGACGGCGAGGTCGTCACAGCCGAGGCGGCTTCGCTGGTGCCTGGCGACGTCGTGCTCGTGGCCGAGGGTGACCGGGTGCCGGCTGACATGCGGCTGCTCACCGGCGCGGTGGAGGTGGACCTCTCCACGCTGACAGGCGAGTCGGCGCCTGTGATGCGCGACGCGATGCTCGGCGATCGCCATGTTCCGCGGCTGGCGGCGCGCGACCTGCTCTTCAGCGGCACGACCTGCGACGAGGGCGAAGCGGCCGGCATCGTCTTCGCGACGGGCATGCGCACCGAGCTCGGCCGGATCGCCGCTCTCTCCGAGCGCGTCAAGGAAGAGCCGAGCCCGCTGGAAGAACAGGTCCGCAGGGTCGCGTGGCTGATCGCGGCGATCGCGCTGACGATGGCGATCGGGTTCGTGCCGGTCGCCATCTTCGCCGCGGGCCTCTCCCTCGAAGACGGTGTCGTCTTCGCCGTCGGGCTGCTGGCCGGCAACGTGCCAGAGGGCCTGCTGCCGGCGATCACGCTCGCGCTTGCGGTCGCGGTGAGCCTGCTGGCGCGCCGCGGCGCTCTGGTCAAGCGCCTGAGCGCCGTGGAGACGCTCGGCAGCACCGACGTGATCTGCACCGACAAGACGGGCACGCTGACCCTCAACAGAATGCGGCCCGTCGGCGCCTGGACGCGAGCGGGAGAGAGCGACCTGCGCAGGGAGCGCGCGGCAACGCCGGGAGGCCCGGCGGTGCAGGCGCTGGCCACGGCGGCCGTCGCGTGCAACAACGCGGATCTGGATGCGCACCGGGACGGCCAGGGCGAGGGCGCGAGCGGCGACCCGACCGAGATAGCCGTCCTGATCGCCGCCGCGGCGCTGGGCGCGGACCCCGACACGAGCCGCTTCAGGAGCGTCCGCAAGGCGACCTACCACTTCGACCCTCGACGCAAGATGATGTCCACGCTGGACCCTGTCGACGGCGGCTGGCGGCTGCACACCAAGGGCGCGCCTGAGACGATGCTGCCTCGCTGCGCGACGATCCTCGCGCGGGAAGGCCGTCCCGTCGCCCTGACCGACAGCGAGCGAACGGAGATCTCCGCCCGGGTGGAGCGCTTCGCGCGCGAAGGCCTGCGGGTGCTCGCGTTCGCGGAGCGCCGGCTGGACACGGACGCCGCACCGGCCCGCGAGCTTGCCGAGCAGGACATGTGCTTCCTCGGTCTCGTGAGCATGGTGGACCCGCCGCGCGCGGAGGTGAGCGACGCAGTCTCGACCTGCCATCAGGCCGGCATTCGGGTCATCGTGATCACGGGCGACCATCCTCTGACCGCCGCCGCGATCGCGTCGCAGGTCGGCATCGGCGGCGCCGCCCCCAGAGCGGTCGATGCGTCGCACATCGACCACACGCACGAGCGGCAGCTCGAGGACCTGCTGGCCGGCGGAGAGGAGCTGATCTTCGCGCGCGCCTCCCCGGAGGCCAAGCTCCAGATCGCCGAAGCGCTGGAGGCCCAAGGCCACACGATCGCCATGACCGGCGACGGGGTCAACGACGCGCCGGCACTGCGGCGGGCCGACATCGGCGTGGCGATGGGCCGCTCAGGCACCGACGTCGCGCGCGAGGCCGCCACGATGGTCCTCACCGACGACAACTTCGCGACGATCGCGATCGCGATCGAGGCGGGCAGGCGCGTCTACGCCAACGTGCGCAAGTTCATCACCTACATCTTCGCCCACGCCACCCCGGAGGTCGCGCCGTTCCTGCTCTTCGCGCTGGCCGGGGGCGCGGTGCCGCTGCCGCTCACCGTGATGCAGATACTCGCCTTCGACGTGGGCACCGAGACGCTGCCCTCGCTGGCGCTCGCACGCGACCCGGCCGAGCCGGGCAGCATGCGCAAGCCACCGCGCCCACGCTCGGAGGGCGTGATCCGCGGGTCCATGCTGCTGCGCGCATGGCTCTTCCTGGGCGTGCTGATCGCGGCGCTCTCGCTCGGCGGCTACTTCTACGTGCTGAGGAGCGCTGGCTGGCACCCGGGCGTTCCGACGGGGCCCGGGCACCCACTCCACCACGCTTACCTGCAGGCCACGACGATGACGTTCATGGGCATGATCGCGGGACAGATCGGGACGGCGTTCGCGGTGCGCACGCAGCGCGCGTCGTTGTGGTCGATCGGCGTGTTTAGCAACCCCTTCCTGCTGTACGCGATCGTCGCGGAGCTCGCGATCGCGGCGCTGTTCGTCTACGCGCCGCCGCTGCAGTCGCTGCTGGGCACGGCGGCGCTGCCGGTGAAGTACCTGGCGATCCTGCCCGCCTATCCGCTGGTCGTCTGGGGCGCGGACGAGATACGGCGCTGGGCGCTGCGCCGAAGCGAAGCCGCACGCGCCCGCCGGCTCCAGCACGCCGGTGCTTAGCGCCCATCAGGGAGGATCTCCTACTCGCCGCGCAGAGCCGTGGAGTGCTCGTGCTCACGCACGCCAGCATCGCCGCCATCGCTGCATTCGATCGCGTCCCGATCGTCGAGCACGGACGGGTGCTGAGCACCGGCAGAGTCGGCGCCCGCCTCGGCGCGACCGAGACCGGCGCCCGCGCCAAGCGCCGGAGCGGCGGCAGCGCCGGGGCGGTGCGCCGGACCGGCGCTGGCAGCGACGGGGAGCTTGCGCCCGTAGACCGGCCGGCGGCCACGTGGCGAGAACCCGGGCAGCTCCAGGTCAAAGCGCGCGCCCCCTGCCTGCGCGCGCTTTGCGCTGACCGTTCCACCGTGCGCCTCGGCGATCGCGCGCACGATCGCAAGGCCGAGACCCGCGCCGCCGGAGGCCCTGTCCCGGGCGGCGTCGGTGCGGTGGAAGCGATCGAAGACGCGCTCCCACTGGTCTGGCGGTATGCCGGGCCCGTCGTCCTGCACGCTGAACACCAGCTTGCCCCGCGGAGCGCCCGGCCCGGGCGTCACGGAGAGGCTCACGAGGCCGCTTACTGGCTCGGTGTGGTCGATCGCGTTGGCGAGCAGGTTGCGCAGAGCCTGCGCGAGCCTGTCGGGGTCCGCCCTGATCGTGCCCTCGGGCACGCTTCCAAGCTCGAAGCGGCGGTCGGCGATCAGGCTGACGCCGTCCCAGAGCTCCTGCACGAACCCGCGCAGATCCACGTTCTCCACGCGCAGGAACTCCGTCTGCTCGGCCTTGGCAAGCAGCAGCAGGTCGTCGACGAGCCTCGTGATGCGCGAGATCTCGGCCTGCAGGAGTCGCTCCACACGCCGCACCTCCTCGCCCGAGGGCTCCTTCTGGGCGGCCAGGACTTCAAGCTGCCCGCGGATCACCGTCAGCGGAGTGCGCAGCTCATGGGAGGCGTCGGCGACGAAGGCCCGCTGTCCGGCGAAGGCGTCGGTGAGACGGTCGAGCATGTGGTTGAAGGCGTCCGCCAGCACCCGCATCTCGTCACCGGGCCGGCCGACTTCATGGATGCGGGGATGCAGGTCGCCCGCGTCCACACGCGTGGCCACGGCGGCCATCCGCCGCAGCGGCCTGGTGAAGCGACTGCCGATCAGCAGCGCGCCGAGCAGCGCGCCGGCCAGCGTCAGCACGCCTGCCAGGATGAAGGCGCGCGCCACCCCCTCGCTGGCCCGCCCGACCGACGCGAGCGACTCGCCGGCGCCGACGGTGATGCTCAGACCGTGCCCGACCTTCACCTGGCGCTTGAGCAGCCGCAGCGAGCCGATGTCAGGCAGGTGCAGCGTGGAGTAGCCGATCGGCGCATCCAGCACCTTGCCGGCGGCATGGTTCTCGACGCCCTGCTCTTCCAGGCTCTCGCCTTCGTCCGGAGTCGAGCTGTAGATCAGCTCCGGGGTGTTGGTCTGGATCCTGGTGCCGGGTATGGCGACGAACAGCGCCGTCGAGCTGGCCTGGAAGGGCTGTCCCCTGACGTAGCGGGCAGCAGCTCGTTCGATCGCGGCTCTGGTCGAGCTGCCTTCCACGATCGCACGAGACATCTCTCCCGTATCTCCGTAGAGCTCTTTGTCTATCTGGCCTCTCAGCTCGCTCGCGGTGCCGCGGTAGACGACGACGAAGGTGATGCCCGAGGAGACCACGACCACGAGCGCCACCCAGGCCGCCAGGCGCCAGCGCAGCCCTCTCAGAGCAAAACGACTGGGCGCAAGCCGGCGCGCCGGCTCAGCCACCATGTCCGAGCCGGTACCCGACGGAGCGCACCGTGTAGATCGGCGCCGGGCTCTCTCCGCGCCGCAGCTTGCGACGCAGGTAGCCGATGTAGACGTCGACGATGTTGGTCGCCGGATCGTGCTCGTAGCCCCAGACGGCGCTCAGGATCTGCTCGCGCGAGAGCACCTGGCCGCGGTGGCGCAACAGGTAGACCAGCAGCTCGAACTCCGTCGTGGAGAGCGGCACCGCCTCGCCCGCGCGCCGCACGCGTCGCGTAAGCAGGTTGACCTCGATGTCCTCGCCTTGGATCACGGTGGCCGACGCCTCGGCGGCCGTGCGAAGCTGGGCGCGGATGCGCGCCACCAGCTCCGCTAGCGAGAAGGGCTTGACCAGATAGTCGGCGGCGCCGGCTTCAAGGCCTGTGACACGATCTTCGACCTCGCCCCTGGCGGTCAGCACGATGACAGGCAGTCCCGGCTTGGCGTCACGCAGGGCACGCAGAATCTGCAGACCGCCGCGTCCTGGGAGCATCAGGTCGAGCACGACCATCTCGAAGCTCTCCCGCAGCGCGGTGCGCTCGCCAGCCACCCCGTCCTGCTCGACGGCGACCGTGAAGCCCTCTGCCTCCAGCCCGCGGCGCACGAAATCGACGATCCCGGGCTCGTCCTCGATCAGCAGGACGCTCGCCGACCGCACGGCGGGGCTGGCCCGCGGGATCTCCTGGGCCTCTTGCTGCATGTGCTCAGGATAGAGGCGCCAAGCACAGACATCGGCCGCTGAGCAAACTCGATGAGTTTTCTCACGCTTCGATTACCGATCGCTTAGCAACCGCGCCCAGACTGCGGCCATGGCCTACGACCCACCCGTGCCCAGGTCGGAGCCGGGCACCTACGACTCCCACCGTCGGCGCCAGGTCCAGCGCCCCCAACCGCCGCAGCGCCGCGCGATACGACCGCCGGCGCACCGTCGCAAGCCGCGATCGGAGCTGACCGGCGGCGGCACCGAGGGCAACCGTCTGCTCACAGCCCAGACCGGCGCGGTGCTGATCGTGCTGCTGGCAGTGATCGGCATCACGATCCTGCGCATCGGGCAGCTCGTGTCGGTGCACATGTTCGTCGGAATGTTGCTGATCCCGGTCGTGCTGCTGAAGATGAGCACCACCGGCTACCGCTTCGCCCGCTACTACACGCACAACAGGCGCTACCGCAAGGCAGGCCCCCCGGCGCCCCTGCTGAGGATGATCGCCCCGATGGTCGTGATCTCGACGGTCGCGGTGTTCGTGACGGGCGTGGTGCTGATGATCGAGGGCCCGAGCGCTCGCGGCACGCTCTCGGAGCTGCACAAGCTCAGCTTCATCGCATGGATCGCATTCACGGCTCTGCACGTGATCGGCCACATCGGCGAGATCCCCGGCGCGCTCAGCCGCCGCTACGAGAACAAGCTCTCGGGCCTCAGCACTGAAATCGAATCGTTCCCTGGCATGCAGCGGTCCGCGCCGGTCGAGGCGTCGCCCGAGTGGGACGCCTACGGCACCGGGCGCGCCGGACGTCTGATCGCGCTCTCAGGCGCGCTGGTCGCGGGCGCGGTGCTAGCGCTGATCTCGCTGACCTGGTTCGGCCCCTGGCAGCAGCCGTTCACGTTCATCCCACATTGACGCCCACCAATCGGCATGGATAAACACACTCCCCGAACCCGCGACGCCGCCCTGCGCAAGCTGCGGGCCGCAAACCGTTGGCTGATCGCCGGCAGCGTCAGCCTGACGGGCATCTTCGCGGCCGTCGCCGCCAGCGCGTTCCCCGGCAAGACGCTCAAATCGACCAGCGCCGGCGCCGGGGCGAGCAGCGGGAAGAGCAGCACCGGCTCCTCGCGCCTGCGCGCGCCGACCCACTCGCCGCAGTCAAGCGAACAGGAAAGCTCCACGGCAGGCTCGACCGAAACCGAACGAGCCACGGAATCGGAATCCGAAGCAGGGACGGAAGCCGGCAAAGCCACGGAATCCGAAGAAGGCGTGGAAGCCGGCGGGTCCACCGAACCCGAAAGAGCAGTCGAACCCGAAAGAACCGTCGAAGCCGAAAAACCGGTGGAAACCGAAAAACCGGTCGAAGCCGAAGCGAAAGTCGAAACGCAGCCCGAAGCCCCCGTGGTCTCCGGAGGCTCGTGAGCAACTGGAGTGACTCCGTGCGCGCCATGGCTTCGCCCAGAACAGCCACATGGCAGGCACTCGGCACCTCCGCCGTGCTGCGTCTGGCGCAGCACGGCGACCTCCAGCAGGCCAAGAGGTGCGTCGAGCGGGAGCTCGCAGCGATCGACCGCGCCTGCAGCCGCTTCCGAGCCGACTCGGATCTCTCACGGCTGAACGCCGCGGGCGGGGAGGCACTGGAGGTCGACAGCGTCCTGATCGAAGCGCTGCAGGTCGCGCTGCGGGCTGCGCGAATAACCGAAGGTGCAGTCGATCCGTGCATCGGCGCCGCCCTCGAGCTGGCCGGCTACGACCGGGACTGGAGCCTGATGGAGCAGCGCATGGAGGGCGGCGACGCCGCGCCCGCCGGCAACGCCATGCCCGGTGACGACGCCACGCCCGGTGCCGGTGCCCCGCCGCCCGCGCTCCTTCGCGCGCGCCGGCGGGCAAGCTGGCAGGCGATCGAGCTCGACCGCGCCAGGCGACTGGTGAGGCTCCCGCCCGGCATCAAGCTGGACCTCGGCGCGACCGCGAAGGCATGGGCCGCCGACCGCGCGGCGCGGGCCGCCTTCCGCCGCACCGGAATCGGCACGCTGGTTGCCCTCGGCGGGGATATCGCGACCGCCGGCCCACCACCGCCGGACGGATGGCAGATCCGGGTCACCGACAACCATCGGGCCGGCATCGCGGCACCCGGTCAGACGATCGCGATCCACGACGGCGGCCTTGCCACCTCCAGCGTCACCGTGCGCCGCTGGATCAGGGCCGGCGCCCCCATGCACCACATCATCGATCCGGCCACCGCGCGGCCGGCACGCGGCGCATGGAGGACTGTGAGCGTCGCCGCGGCAAGCTGCACGGACGCGAACATCGCCTCCACCGCTTCGATCCTGCTCTCTGATCGTGCCCCGGCATGGCTCTCGGCGCAGGGTCTCCCGGCACGCCTGGTCGCGCACGACGGCGGCGTGCGTCACGTCGGCGACTGGCCCGCACAACAGACGCAGGTGGCGGCATGAACGCCATCCTCGCCACCACTACCGGACCGAGCATTGCCTGGTATCTCACGCGCGCGACGGGCGCTGTGGCGATGCTGCTGCTGACCGCGTCGGTCGCGCTCGGCGTGCTGAACGTCAGCCGCTACAGCTCGGCACGCTGGCCGCGATTCCTGTTCGACGCGCTGCACCGCAACGTGTCGCTGCTGGCGGTCGTCTTCCTGGCGCTGCACGTCATCACGACCGTGCTCGACACCTTCGCGCACATCTCGCTCGTCTCCGCCTTCATCCCGTTCACGAGCAGCTACCGCCCCTTCTGGCTCGGTCTCGGCACGATCGCGTGCGACCTCCTGCTGGCGCTGCTCATCACCAGTCTGATGCGCCGCCGTCTCGGCTTCGCCGCCTGGCGGACGACGCACTGGCTTGCCTACGCCTGCTGGCCGATCGCGCTGCTGCACGGCCTGGGCACAGGCAGCGACGTGAAAAGCGCCTGGATGCTGCTGCTCACGGTCGCATGTGTGCTGTTGGTGATCGCGGCCGTGTGGGTGCGGCTGCTGCGCGGGTGGCCCGACAACGCGCGCGTGCGTGGCGGCGCGCTGGCGGCCAGCGCCGCATTCGCGCTGTTCCTGGTGGTGTGGGTGCCCTCCGGGCCGCTGGGCAGCGAATGGGCCAAGCGCTCCGGCACTCCCTCGACGTTGCTGCCGCACGCGAGCACGACAAGGACCGCGGAGGTGAGCCGGTGAGCGCCACCATGACCGCGACCCTGCCGCGGCTGCTGCTGGGCGTCGATCCCGACAGCGCGCTGAGCCTCCAGGATCATCTCGACGTCCACGGCCCGCTGCCGTCGCTGGGCACGGGCGGGCGCAGACTGCTGAGCAGGCGCCCCGATGCCGGCGGCGCACTGATCGAGGAGGTCGAGCGGGCCGGCCTGCGCGGCCGTGGCGGCGCGAGCTTCCCCGCCGCCTCCAAGATGCGCGCCGTCGCATCGGCGAGGGGCAAGGCGATCGTGGTGGTCAACGCGACCGAGGGCGAGCCGGCAAGCATGAAGGACAGGCTGCTGCTGCAGAGCCTGCCCCACCTGGTGCTGGACGGCGCCGTGCTCGCGGCCACCGCGGTGGGCGCCGACGAGGCGATCGTCTGTGTCTGCGAGACCAATGCCGACCTGCACAGCGTCCAGCGCGCGATCGGCGAGCGCCGGGCGTTGCGGGAGGGGGTGGATCTGCGCTTCTCGGTGGTCCCGAACGGATACGTCAGCGGCCAGGAGTCCGCGCTGGTGCAGCACCTCAACGGCGGTCCCGCGCTCCCGACCTTCACGCCGCCGATGCCGTTTCAAAGCGGCGTGCAGGGACGTCCGACGCTGGTCAGCAACGCCGAGACGCTCGCTCATCTGGCGATGATCGCCCGCCACGGCGCGGAGTGGTACCGGCAGCTCGGCATCGCCAGCCAGCCGGGCTCCACGCTGGTCACGCTCTCCGGCCCCGTGGCGCACCCCGGCGTCTATGAGATCGAGCACGGCGCCTCTCTGTCCTCGCTGATCGAGGCGGCCGGCGGACTGAGCGCAACTGTTCGCGCGGTGCTGCTCGGGGGCTATGCCGGCACCTGGGTCGACGCCCGATCGATCCATGGCCTCGGGCTCTCGGACGAGCAGCTCGCGCCCTACGGAGCGTCGGTAGGGGCCGGGGTGATCGCACTGCTCTCCGCGGACGCCTGCCCTGTCGCGGAGACCGCTCGGCTGATGCAATGGCTGGCCGACCAGAGCGCCGGACAGTGCGGACCGTGCGTGAACGGCCTGCATGCGATCGCGAAGACCTTCGCCCAGGTCGCGGCCGGGACCGCCGGCAGAGGCGCCGCTCAGAATCTCGCTCGCCTGGTCTTGCTCACGCGCGGCCGGGGCGCCTGCCGCCACCCCGACGGCGCGGTCAGGCTGGCGGAGAGCGCCGCCCAGGTCTTCGCGGAGGAGCTCTCCGATCACGCGCGGCACGGAGCCTGCGCGGCCTGCGGCAGGGCGGCGGAGTTTCCACTGCCCGCCTGGTCGGACCCCGAGCGCACGACTCGATCCAAGCGCACGCGCGGGACGGCGGGCAGCGCCTCCAAGCTGCGGATCGGAGCAAGGGCATGAGCCAGCGCGTCGTGGTCAACCCGATCGCATGCACCGCGCACGGGATGTGCGCGGAGCTGCTGCCGGAGCGGATCACTCTCGATGACTGGGGCTATCCGATCGTGGATGGGCGACCGCTCTCCGCCGACCTGCTCGAACACGCCCGCCGCGCCGCCGAGGTCTGCCCGACCTTCGCGCTGCTGCTGCAGTCCGACGGCTCGCCCGTCAGGGCATCAGCACGTGCATCGCAGCCAGCCCAGCCCACTGTCCGTAACGTGCGAAGAAGGCCCGAACCTGTGGTTCGTCGGCAAACGCGTTTGGATCCCCGCCGCTGAGCAGCCGGCCGACGCCCTTGCGCAGGCCGAGATCGCCGGCGGGCACCTGGTCGTTCCGGCCCTGGCCGTGCAACGCGCACATCTCCACCGTCCATGGGCCGATGCCGGGTATCGCGCGCAGGCGCCGCCAACAACGCTCGTGGTCGTCTTCGTGCAGGTCGACCCGGCCGCGCGCGACCTCGGCGGCTGCGCGCCGCAGCGCAACCGCGCGCGAGCCGGCAAGGTCGAAGGATTGCAGCAGCGCGGGCGAGGCGCCGGCGAGGACCTCGGCGCAAGGAGCGTCGCGCAGCGGCGTGCCGGCAAGGGCGTCACAACTGCGACCGAGCCGGCGCACCAGCGCCCGCTCGATCGCGGCGGCGCGCTCATATTCGATGAGCTGCTCGCAGATCGCGAAGGCGAGCGCCTCAAACGGCTCGGGCCGGCGCGCGGGCCTCAGCCACGGCCGCCTGCGCAGCGAGCCGCCGATCGCGGGATCATCGCGGAAGGCCCGGTAGAAGGGCCGCACGTCGACGTCCAGGCCGAGCGCGAACCGCATCCGCTCGATTCCGTGGCCCGCCGCCTCTCGCGTGCTGCTCCAGGCGCCGATCAGCACCCGGTCACGCGCTGTCTGGGCGGCACGCACGACGACCGGCTCGTCCTGGTGATGCAGCAGCCGGTGCAGTATCCCGCCACGCTTGCGCAGCAGGCCGTCCGCGCCGCCGTGGGGCAGACGGTACGGCGGAGGCGGCGTGAGCTCTACGCGCAGTTGCAGCGGCAGTGCGGTGTCTGCCGCGCTCACCGCCGTCCGCGCGCGGCGGAGTCGAGCAGGTGCACATCCACGAGCAGCGAGCGGCTGCCGACGATCTGCAGCAGCTCCCCGGCACCGGAGCGTCCACGGCGAGCACGACGATCGCGGGCCACGGTGCGCGAGGCGTCGCCCTGCCGGCGACGCGCAAGCCCGACGACGGCGGCGCCGGCGACGAATCCGCCGGCGGCGAGCGCTGCCGCGTGCACAGCGGGGGCGGAGCGCAAGGTCGAGAGCACGATCGCTCCTCGTGACTCGGGCGCAGCCGGCGCAAGCTGGGCCGCAGGGCCATCGCCCACAGGCACGGCGATCGCGTCTATTTCCTCGGTGTCGCCCTCGTGCTGTGAGAGGGCCAGCTCGTCGTCCGGGTCGGCGTCCTGCCTGTCGCGGTCCGCACCATCGATCACGACAAGCGAGTCTAGCCCTCTGTCCAGACGTGAGAACGTCTCAGCCGAGCTCGCGCTCGTAGACGCGGTAGCGCTTGACGATCTGGCCGCCCATCGCTTCCATCCCGCGGTTCATCGGCGTGTTGGTCTCCAGGATCCAGCCCATCTCGCCCCAAGTCTGCGGGCGCGCTTCGGCCGCGTCGAAATGCAGTTGGTACAAGCGCGCGGCCACCCCTGTGTGCTGGAACTCGGGCTTGACGCCCAGGTAGCCGACGCGCACGCGAGTCATGATTTTGCCGCGGTTGAGGAAGTGCCACCAGCCCAGCGGCAGCAGTTTGCCTTTCATCTTGGCCAGCACCTGGTTGATGTCGGGGAAGGTGAGCGCCGTGCCGACCACCGTGCCGTCGGATTCGCGCTGCGCGATCATCGCCCAGTGCTTGTCGAAGACGAGCTGCAGCTCCTGGGCGTAGGCGTCCAGGTCCTTCTTGGAGAAGGGCACGAAGTCCCAGTTTTTGGCCCACGCGGAGTTGTAGACCTCCGCGAAGCCGTCGAGGTCCTTGCGCAGGCTGCGCCGCTTGATCGGGCGGACCTTGATCCCGTGCTCGGACTGGACCTTGTCGGCCAGCTCCCAGATCACGGGCATCACTTTGTCGCGCCCGGTGATCGTGAGCTTCCACATGTAGAGGTCGATCGCCTTTGCCATCCCGGCCTGCTCCATCAAGCGCTGGTAGTAGGGCGGATGCCAGGGCTGGCGGATCATCGGCTCGATCTCGAAGCCCTCGATCAGGACGCCGCTCTCGTCGTTCATCGAGAAGTCGGCGGGGCCGACCATCTTCTCGCAGCCGCGCTTGCGCAGCCAGGCCTCCGCGGCGCCCAGCAGCGCGTTGAGGACCTCCAGGTCCTCCTCCAGCTCCAGGAACCCGAACCAGCCCCATTTGCTCTCGTGGACCTCGTTGTAGGCGTGGTTGATCTGCGCGGTGATGCGCCCGACCACGCGCCCGTCCCGGAAGGCCAGGAAGTACTCGGCCTCGCCGTGGGTGAAGTAGGCGTTCATCTTCCGGTTGAGGAAGAGCCAGCGCTCCAGCTTCAGCGGAGGAATCCACTGCGAGCGGTTAGCATGCAGCCGGAAGGGCAGGCCGATGAAGCGTCGCATGTCGCGCCAACCGGATGCCTTTCGGACTTCCACACCCAATGCCCGCTCCTCGCCAACGGCAGCCATAGCGGGCTCACCTTACATGGCTACCTCGACAGACGTCTTCGCAAAGGTCCACGGCTACGAGCGGGAAGCGATGGTGCGCGCAGCGCGCGAAGCCGACCTGCTCCCCTACTTCCGCACCGTCGAGTCTCCGGCGATGCCGGTCGTGGAGATGGAGGGCGCGCCGCGGATCATGCTCGCCTCCAACAACTACCTGGGCCTGACCGGCGACGAGCGCGTCATGAAGGGCGCGCAGGACGCCCTGCACCGCTACGGGACGGGGCTGACCGGCTCGCGCCTGCTCAACGGCACCACGCCGCTGCACCTGGAGCTCGAGCGCGAGCTGGCGCAGTGGATGGGGACCGACGACGCGCTGGTCTTCACGACCGGACACCAGGCCAACGTCGGCACGCTCGGCACGCTGCTCGGGCCCGGCGACACCGTGATCGTCGACTCCGCCGACCACGCCTCGATTCTCGACGGCGCGCTGCTCTCCAAGGCCAAGCTGCGCGCCTTCAGGCACGGGCGCCTGGAGAAGCTGGAGCGTGCGCTGGAGCGCGCGAAAGCCGACGGCGGAGGCATCCTCGTGGTGGTCGATGGGGTCTTCTCGATGGAGGGCGACATCGCGCCGCTGGTCGACGTGGTCGAGCTCTGCAAAGCGCATGGAGCGCGGCTGATGGTCGACGAGGCGCATGGCGCCGGCGTGCTCGGCGCACGCGGGGCCGGCGCCTGCGATCTGCTCGGCGTCGAGGCGGAGGTCGATCTGCGGATGGGCACCTTCTCGAAGTCGCTGGCCTCCTGCGGCGGCTTCATCGCGGGCTCGGCCGAGGTGATCGACTACCTGCGCATCTCCTCCCGCGCCTTCCTGTTCACCGCCTCGGCGGTGCCGGCCGCGCTCGGCGCGGCGCTGGCGGCGCTGCGGATCATCCGCTCCCCGGAGGGGCCGCCGCTGCTGGCCGAGGTGCTGGAGAACGCGCGGCATCTGGCGGATGGGCTGCGGGAGATCGGCTACCGGACGCTGCAGGGCGAGGCCGTCCGCACCGGGCCCGCGCAAGACGCGCCCTCGGCCAGCTTCACGACCCCGATCGTGCCGGTGCTGGTCGGCGACGACTGGAAGGCCGGCCTGCTCTGGCGCGCCCTCTACGACGGCGGCGTGTTCACGAACTGCGCTCTGCACCCGGCCGTTCCGCCGGGCGGCGCACTGCTTCGCACGAGCGTGATGGCCACACACGATCGTGACACGCTCGACCGGGCGCTGGAGGTCTTCGCGCGCGTCAAGCGCGACTTCGAGGCGCAGCACGGCCCGCTGCCGGCGCCGTAGCGCCGAGGGCGGCGGGCCAGAAGCCTTGTCGCAGCCTTCACAAGGTTCTTGTCCATTTCTTCACAAGTTCCTGCCCTTGAAAAAAAGCCCGCTTCTAGCGAGCGAACTGTCGGCTCGCGGTTGACGTCCGCATGCTCGCTCACGTAGTTTCTTTGGGCACGCTTCAAGACGGTCCAGGGCTCACCCAGCGTCATCCGACATAGGGGTGCCGGAAGGCGCGGGCATCATCCGGGGGGGCATCTGGGGTCTTGCGGCGGCTACTGCATCTGAAATCCAGCCGATGTCGCCGGCCATGCGCTCCACATGGCCGCGACGGGGAGTGAGCACAACCATGAACGCGACAGCGACGATCGTCCCTGCCGTCCCGCAACACCTCCGTGCGCTGCAGCGCGCGAACGAGGTGCGGCTTGCACGCGCCGAGCTCAAGCGAGCCATCGCGGACGGCGAGATGGACATTGCAGAAGTGATCCTCGACTGCCCGCCGGAGGCGCAGTCGATGGCCGTGGCGGACCTGCTGATGAGTCAGCGTCGATGGGGACAGACGCGCTGTCGCAGGTTCCTGGCCCAGATCCCGATGTCCGAGAAGAAGACCCTCGGCTCGATGACCGAGCGTCAGCGCCGTGCGCTGGTCAAGATGCTCGCCGCCGTGCGGGCGACGCGCATGCGCCCCGCCTGGGCGATCGAGCCGGGCAGCACCCTCTCCTGATCATCTGACCGCGGGCAGCAAGGGCCGCGCTCGAAGCGCGGCCCTTGGCTAACGGGCAACCGGAGCTGAGCTTCACGTGCCACCAGCCCGCGAGTATCCCGATCACGCCGAGGCGCGGCCGCACCGCCCAAACCCCGCATCCGCGTTCGCCCGCGTCGACCGCGCGCAGGCGCACGAACTTGTAGCGAGCCGGCTCGAGTTGCATCGCCGCCAGCAGCTCGCGGCCCGCCTGGTGGCGACGCGCCCGCGCCGCGGTGGCGGCGTGCGCGTCGCGCAGCGAGCCGATCAGCGCGTCCCGGTCCCGCTCGAGCTCGGCAAGGCTGAGCAGACGGGGCTCGTGGGCGGCGCCGGGCGGCGCCGCGCTCGCTGCGGGAATGTCCGGAAACCCGGCGGCCACCAGCGCTGAGAGCTCCTGCTCCAGCCGCGCGATCTGCCGCCGCAGCGCTCGTCGCGCGGACGCCTCGGCGTCATTGGCGCGCTCGCGCTCACGCTCTCCCGCGAAAGGCCCGGGCCGCGAGCCCGGCGCCGGCGGGGCACTGGTCAAGCAGAGCTGCTCGGTTTGAGACATCGGCGGCCTCCTCCCTTCACAACGGTGCTTCGAGTGTAGCCACAGGGGGGCGAGCCGGCAATCGGGGCCGCGGGAGCGCAGGCCGGAGCCGCCGCGCAGCGCATAGGATGACGCTCGGATGGCCGGCAAGCCGATCAACCACCCAACCTTCGCGCGCATCTACACGCGGGTTGCCGCTTACGCGGAACAGCGCGGTGGCGCCGAGCATCGCCGCACGCTGCTGGCCGGGCTCAGCGGTCGGGTGATCGAGGTCGGCGCGGGCGCGGGGGCGAACTTCAAGCACTATCCGAGCACCGTCACGCAGGTGGTCGCAGTGGAGCCCGAGCCGCATCTGCGCGCACGCGCTCAGCAGGCAGCGGAGCGAGCCCCGATTCCGGTGGACGTGCTCGAGGCGGCCGCCGAGAGCCTGCCCGGCCCCGACGAGCGCTTCGACGCGGGCGTCGTCTCGCTGGTGCTGTGCACCGTGCCCGACCAGGCGCGCGCGCTGGCCGAGCTCTTTCGCGTGATCCGGCCGGGCGGTGAGCTGAGGTTCTACGAGCACGTCGTCTCGGAGCGCCCCTGGGAGGCGCGCGTCCAGAAGCTGGCCGACGCGACCTTCTGGCCCCACGTCGCAGGCGGCTGCCATCTCGCGCGCGAGACCACGCCGGAGATCGAACGGGCAGGATTCGCGATCGAGTCCTGCGAGCGGTTCCCGTTCAAGCTGGCGCCGCTGCTCCCCGCAGATCCGCACGTGATCGGCGTGGCGCGGCGGGCGGCTCGATAGAGCATCTGCGCAGCGAGCCGATGCCTTGGGCCCGTTCCGGCGACGGGCACATCGAGCGAGCCCAGACGCTATGGCGCTGCTACGGCCGACCACGCCGCAGCATCGTCAAGAACCTCACCATCGCGTGAAGCACATTTCGCGGCAGCCCCCTGAACGACGGCATCGGCGAGCGTGGGTGCAGCAGGACGCGGCGAATCTGACGCGCTGTCAACCGCGAGCCGACATTCGTGAGTGGCTGGCCTGGCCTGCGATTGCCTTCGTCGCCGATGCGGTGACAGGCAAGGCAACCAGATTTCGCCACCGCTTTGCGGCCTTCCAGGAATTCACGCAACTCCCGTCCGCCCGCGCGGCGGACGGCAGGGGGCGGAGGCACGCTCAGTTCGACCGGACCGCCGATGTCCACCGCAGCTTTGGCCACCACGCCAGACAGTGCTCCACCCCCGATGCAGAGCACGAGGACCACCGACGCCAACAGCGCCGAGCCCCCGACATCGCTCGTTCTGCGCCTTCCGCGCATCACGCACCGCCCCACGTTGGCTCCGCAGCTCGACAACCCATCTCGATCAGCCGAACAATGCTATCGAATCTACGTAGCTCGGATAGTGCGCTACCCGCGGCTCCCTGCGACTACTCGCCGCCGCGCGTCTCGGCTTCTTGGCGTGCGCGCGTGACCCAGTCGAGTTGCGCCGCGACCGCGGTCTGCTGCTCGCGGAGCAGCATCAGATTCGAGAGCGCCTGCAGACTCTGCTGCTCACCGGCGGATCGCTCGGCGATCAACTCGTCGACCCTCTGCTTATGCAGCTCGGCGTAGTGCCTGTAGCGGTCGAGCTGCTCCCCCAGGGCAGACGGTCCCTGCAGGTGAGCGGTGACGACCCGAGCGAGCATCTCGTTATGCCATCGCTCGGAGTTGCAAGGGGAGTCGAGCCAGGCCGCATGAGCCGCCAACGCGGCCCCTGTGGGCCGGTAGCTGACGCGCATCCTGCGCACACCGGGCCCAGGCGCCGAAGCAGACACGAGGCTTTCGATCAGGCCGGCCTGGTCGAGTCGATCGAGCGCGCCGTATATCGCGGTTCTGCCCGCGGGCAGAAACGTGCCGAAGCGGCGTTCGTAGCGCTCGCCGATCTCATAGCCGTAGCTTGGCTTCTCCATCACAAGAGCCAGCACCAGCCATTGAGACACGGCTATGACGGGCAGGTCCCTCAGGGATCGGCGCCTACGCACCTCAGCGACCCTCGCAACGTTCGTCGATCTCATATCGCCCCTCCCAGGAGCTCAGCTCGTAGCGTCTCAATTCATCGTCCCGATTCGAAAGACACGACATCGTGGCGCATGTTTTCGCACAGCGGCATGGGAAGACAACGTCGTGCATGCAGCTAGAAAGCAAACAGTTGCGGGCTGAAGAGCACCGTTTCTCCATGAACGCGGCGGTTGCTTGAGCAAGCCGAACGCCGCACGAAGTGCTGGGCGCCACCCTCCCGGTGCTACTGATCTCGACGTGCGGCCGCGTGCGCGCCCGTGGAGGACAGAACGACGAGGAGGGCCCCTCGGTGACGCTGGATCGTGTGGCGGTGTGAACGCATGGCTGACCAGCCTCGCGAGACGACGGTCGCGAGATGTGCTCTGGTGCGCGGCAGCGCTCACGCTGGGCGCGACGATCTTCGGGCTGCCTGCCACGCACCTGCTGCGCAGCGACAGCGAGCAGTTCCAAGACCCCGCATCGGGCTATGAACGCGCGAATGCCGCGATCAGGCACGCCACCGGGCGCGCCTCATATTTCGGAGTGAATCTGCTGCTTCTCAGCCATGCGCGGATCCCCGACAACCGACGTGCGCTGCGCGCGAGCGGCTACGTCGCCTCGCTGCTCGCCCACCAGCGCGGCTTTCAGGGAGAGACCGCAAGCACGGATGCGCACGCACATGACCTGATCTCGCGCAGCGGTCGCGAGACGACGGTCCTTGCGGCCTTCGCCTCGCCGGCCGAGTCCGTGGTGGCGGCCGATCGCGTTCGCGCTGTCTTGCGCCCGCACCGCGCCGCATCGCGTCTGGACGGCATGCGGGCGCTCATCGGCGGCCCGGACATCACGTTCGACGAACTCGATCGCCGCACGATCTCCGACCTTCGCCACGTCGAGCTTCTCGCGATTCCAGTGCTGCTGATGATCTCCTTCTGGGTGTTCGGCGGCATGATCGCCGGTCTGCTGCCGCTGCTCGTAGGCGGCTTGGCGATCCTGCTCGGCTTCCTTGCGCTGAGGCTCGTCGACCAGGTGACCGGGATCTCCGTGTTCGCCTTGAACGTGGTCTCGGGGCTGGGCCTCGGCCTCGGGATCGACTACAGCCTCCTGATGGTCCGGCGCTTTCGCCAAGAGCTTGCGCGCGGTCGCGACCCAGGACGCGCGATTGCCGGCGTCATGCAGTCGGCAGGCCGAACGGTGCTGCTCAGCGCGCTCACGGTCGCGACCGCGATGCTCGCGCTGCTGGCGTTCCCGCTGGAGTTTCTGCGCTCGATGGCCATCGGCGGCGCGATCACGGCCCTGCTCGCCGGAGCGATCTCCGTGACGGTGCTGCCGGCGGCGCTGGTGATGCTGGGCGAGAGGGTGGACGCGCTGGCGCCGTTGCGGATGGGCGACCGCGGCACTCTGCCGGGCAGCGAGGCATGGAGGGGCATCGCGCTCGGCGTCATGCGTCGACCGGTGCTCGTGGCCGCGCTCGCAAGCGGCGCAATGCTGCTCCTGGCCGCGCAGGCGCTGCATCTGCGACTGAGCGCGCCAAGCGCGACCCTGCTGCCGGCCTCGGCGCCCAGCCGCGTAGTCGAAGCGAGATTGGCCAGAGACTTCCCACTCAACCCGGCAGCCACGATTCCCGTGATCCTGCCGGCGCATTCGGCGGCGGGCAGGAATGCGAGCTCGCGTGCGGCGCTCTACCGCCGGATCGCGGCGCTCGCCAGCACACGTGCGCGTGTGAGCGCGCCCACCGAGCTCGGCGCGGACACGTGGCAGATCGCGCTGGCGATCCCCGGGTCGCCTTACACCAGCGACAATCAACGCCTGGCGCGAGCGATCGCCGCGCTCACCCACCGCAGCGGCGCCCTGACCGGCGGGCTGACCGCCTACTTCATCGACCAGCGCGAAGCGATTGCCTCCCACATGCCGCTGGCGCTCGCGCTGCTCGCCGCCGTCACGTGCGGCTTCCTGTTCTGGCTGACCGGCTCGCTGGTGCTGCCGCTGAAGGCATTGGCGATGAACGTGCTGACGGCGTCCGCAGGCGCCGGGCTGCTTGTGGCGATCTTCCAGCGGGGACTCTTGGCGAGCCTGTTCGGCTTCACGCCGATCGGCGGCCTGGAAGAGGCCAACCTCTTGTTCCTGCTGGTCATCGCCTTCGCTCTCTCGACCGACTACGAGGTGTTCCTGATGGCACGCATCAAGGAGGCGCGTGAGGGCGGCCTGGCCAACGTCGAGGCGATCGCGGCCGGGATGCAGCAGAGCGGCGGCCTCATCACCGCGGCGGCGCTGCTCTTCTGCGTCGCCGTCGGCGCATTCGTCACCTCGGACCTGTTCTTCGTCAAGCAGTTCGGACTTGGCGCGGCGCTCACGGTGGCGATCGACGCGAGCGTCGTCCGCATCCTCCTGGTGCCGGCGCTGATGGCGCTCCTGGGCGACTGGAACTGGTGGGCGCCGACGCCGCTGAGACGGCTGCGAAACCGCTTCGGCAGCCCCGAGGCGACCTTCGGAGCGCAAGTCGCCGTCGACGCGGTGGGCAGCGAGAGCCGATGAGCGCCGTGCTGTCGTTGGAGGGGGTGGAGAAGGGGTTCTCCCGCGGCGGAGAATGGACACCCGTCCTGGCCGACATCAACCTCCAACTGCACGCAGGCGAGATCACCGCCATCAACGCCGGCCGCCTGCAAGGCAAGACCACCCTCCTAAAGATCGCCGCCGGCATAGAGCGCCCCGACAAAGGCACCATCCACCTCCAAAACCAAAACATCACCAACACCAGCGACCGCCACCGCAGCAAACTCCTCGGCCACCAAATCACCTGGATCGACCGCGACGGCCCCGGCCTCCCCATCCAAACCACCAAGTACGTCGGCTGGCCCCTCACCCTCCACGGACACAAACGCCGCCAAGCAGAAACAGCCGCAGCCCAAGCACTCACCCGCGTAGGCGCACCCCAATGCGCCACCCGCCACTGGAACGAGCTCTCAAACCACCAACGCGTCCTCGTCGGACTCGCACGAGCATTCATCGCCAACCCCACCCTCATCATCATCGACGACCTCCTCGACGCCCTCGGATACCAAGCCACAGAGCAAACCTCAGACCTCCTCCGCACCCTCATAGACCAAAACACCCCCCGCCCAGCAGTACTCATGTCCACCACAGACATCGAATCCGCCATCTACGCCGACCACATCCACCACATCACCGGCAAGCACGCCCTGCAGCGCCTCGGGCGGGAGCGCGCGGGTGAGGTGATTCCGCGACGGCGGATCGCAGACAACCCGTAGCGCGCCTCGGGGACATGACGATACGGCACCGTATTGTCTATAAGCCTGGACGGTTCCATCATCCCGCACGGGGACCGGCTGGTCGGCTAGCATCCCGCCGATGCCTGTGATGAGAACGGGAGACGCGGCGCCGCACATGATGGCGCTCGGCCTGCTGGTCCAGCAGTCCGACACGATCGCGGGCGTCGGACGACGCCTGCACGACCAGTTCCGCGCCGCCGGCTTCGCCAGAACCACCGCGTACAGCAGCGTCCCCAGCCTGGCCGCCGATGGATTGGCGCTCCTTGTCAGGCCCGCGCCGCCGGAACAGCCCACGCTCGCCTTCTACGAAGCCACGCCCGCCGGCCGCGAGCACTTCCTGCGGTGGATGCGCTGCACGGACGTCCCGGTCCTAGTCAGAGACATTTTTCAGTGCAAGCTGGAGCTTGCCGAACCGGAGGATGTGCCGGCGATCCTGGAGCTCGTCAACGCGCTCGAAAACTCTTTCCTGGACATGTGCGACGAGGCCCGAGTCAGATTGCGCCGAGAGCAGCGTTCCAGGAGCTCGCGCCCAGACAAGGCTTCGGAGTGGCGCCGGCAGATGCGCAGGCTCCAGATCCAGGACGAGGCAGTGCTCTGGACCTCGATGGCGCTGCGCCTGAAGCGCCTTGGCGAACAGCTCGAGAAGATGCACGCAGGGGCCGTATCCGAAGAGACCTCCTGATGGCCAGCGCCGTGCTGTCGTTGGAGGGGGTGGAGAAGGGCTTCTCCCGCGGCGGGGAATGGACACCCGTGCTGGCAGACATCAGCCTCCAACTGCACGCAGGCGAGATCACCGCCATCAACGCCGGCCGCCTGCAAGGCAAGACCACCCTGCTGAAGATCGCCGCCGGCATAGAGCGCCCCGACAAAGGCACCATCCACCTCCAAAACCAAAACATCACCAACATCCCCGACCGCCACCGCAGCAAGCTCCTGGGCCGCCAAATCACCTGGATCGACCGCGACGGCCCCGGCCTGCCCATCCAAACCACCAGGTACGTCGGCTGGCCCCTCACCCTCCACGGACACAAACGCCGCCAAGCAGAAGCAGCCGCAGCCCAAGCACTCACCCGCGTAGGCGCAGCAAAGTCCGCCACCCGCCACTGGAACGAGCTCTCAAACCACCAACGCGCCCTCGTCGGACTCGCACGAGCATTCATCGCCAACCCCACCATCATCATCATCGACGACCTCCTCGACGCACTCGGCTACCAAGCCACAGAGCAAACCTCAGACCTCCTCCGCACCCACATAGACCAAAACAACCCCCACCCAGCAGTACTCATATCCACCACAGACATCGAATCCGCCATCTACGCCGACCACATCCACCACATCACCGAGCGGTGCACCCTCTATCCGCCCAGGCGGCGCGGCAGTGAGGGCAAGGTCATTCCGTTCCCCGCGCGAGACGCCGGCGGCGCCCACGGCATCGGCGCCCCGTAGATGCTCGAGCTGCGAGAACTGGTCAAGCACTACCAGCTCGGCGAGGGCGAGCCCATCCGGGCGGTCGACGGCCTCTCGATGGAGATCGCGCGTGGCGAGTTCGTGGCGCTCTACGGTCCGAGCGGCTCCGGCAAGACCACGCTGCTGGAGCTGATCGCCGGCCTGAAGGAGCCCGACAGCGGCGTGGTGCTCGTGGACGGACGCAACGTCTTCGAGATGTCCCGCAAGGAGGCGCACGCCTACCGGCTGCACCAGCTCGGCATCATCGGCCAGCCGCACAACCTGATCCCGGGCGCCAAGGCGATCCAGAACGCATCGCTGAAGCTGCTGCTCACCAACGTGCGCAAGGCGGGGCCGACGATCGAACCGCTGCTGGCTCAGCTCGGGCTCGGCCAGCGCTTGCACCACCGCACAGAGCAGCTCTCGATGGGCGAGCGCCAGCGCGTGATGATCGCGCTCGCGCTCTCCACAGGCCCTCAGCTCGTGCTCGCGGACGAGCCCACCGGCAGCCTCGACACGATGCGCACGCGCGAGGTGCTCGAGCTGCTGCGCGATGTTTGCCATGAGCGGGGCGTCGCTCTCCTGCTCGCAACGCACGATCCGCAGGCAGCCGAGTTCGCCGACCGGGTCGACGAACTGCGCGACGGCCGCCTCACCGGAGGGCTGGCCGTGCATGGCTTGGCTGGAGATCCTCCGCCCGTAGGAGGCTGAGCGGTGGCCGGCATCAACCTCTCCGGGATCTTCTACATCTACAAGGCACGCCTGGAGGCAAGGACGGTCTTGGTCCAGGAGGGGTTCGCGATCATCGGCATCGCCGTTGGCGTGGCCCTGTTGTTCGCGTCGCAGGTCGCGAGCACAAGCCTCAGCAAGTCGACCTCTCAGTTGACCAACGAGTTCGTTGGCAGCGCACAGGTCCAGCTCGAGGCTCGCGGCCCTGAAGGCGTCAGCGAACAACTTCTCACCGAAGTACGACGCGTGCCCGGTGTGCGCACGGCCCTGCCGATCTTCGAACAGCAACTGAACCTGATAGGTCGTCGCGCCGAACGGTCGGTCGACCTGATCGGCGTCGATCCGAGCGCTGTACGAGCGAGTGGGCCGCTGCTCCGGCGATTCTCGGCCAGGCAACTCGCGGCCCAGCAGGCCATCGCTCTCCCAGACCCGATCGCGGCCGAAATCGGCACAGGTCCTCTGGAACCGGTCAAGCTGCAAGTCGGCTCGCGCTACATCGAAACGTTGGTCGGTGCGACCCTCGGCGAAGCAGACGTAGGCGCGCTGATCCACAGCCCCGTCGCGGTTGCGACTCTCAAGTACGCCCAGCGGCTGGCTGGCGCTGCGGGCCGGGTCGACCGCATCTTCGTTCGTTATCTGCCTGCTCAGGCCCGTGAGACGCGGTCCACCCTACGACGGCTCGCCACGAAGTGGAACGTGAACCTGGTGCCCGGCCGCTTCGATGATCGCCTGTTCGCCGTGGCCGCGGCGCCCGAGACCAACAGCGAGACCCTGTTTTCGGCGATCAGCGCACTGGTGGGCTTCATGTTCGCGCTCAACGCGATGCTCATCACGGTGCCCGCGCGGCGCGCACTGATCGAAGAGGTGCGGCCACACGGCGCCACACGCTGGGACACCGTGAAGATCCTACTCTTCGATGCCGGCGTCATCGGACTCCTCGCCTGCGTTCTCGGCCTGCTCCTGGGCGAGCTTCTATCGATCGTGGTGTTCAGGAGCACTCCGGGATACCTCGCCGTCGCGTTTCCGGTCGGCAACAGCCGGATCGTGACCTGGCAGAGCGTCGCGCTGGCAATTGTCGCGGGCATGGGCGCCGCGGTGCTTGGAGTCTTCTGGCCATTGCGTGACGTTCTGCGCCAGCCACTTCAGGGCAGAAGCATGACCCACGAGCGCCACTCGTGGACCATCGGCAGAGTCCTCGCCGGAGTGCTGTGCCTGGCACTCTCAGCGGTGACGCTCTTCGATGACACGCAGGCTGCGGTCATCGGCAACCTGGCGCTGGTTCTCGCGCTGATCATCCTGCTGCCGCCCCTCTTCGATCTGCTCGTGACGGGCTTTGGGCGCCTCTCGAACACGCTGAACGGCGTCGCCTCGGCGCTCGCCGTGACCGAGTTGCAGACGCCGCAGACCAGGGTTCGCTCGCTCGCGATCGCCGCGACCGCGGCCGTGGCCGTCTTCGGCGTCGTTGAGTTTCAGGGCGCGCAGGCAAACCTTGAAAAAGGCCTGGACGCCGCCTCGCGAGGTCTTGATGCGACCGCGCAGCTCTGGGTGATGCCCGGCGGAAAGACCGGCGTCCAACCGACGACCCCCTTTGCGGGACTCGACACGACTGCATTGAGGAGCGTGCCCGGCGTGAGCGACGTGGGCGTCTTTCGAGGCAGCTTCCTCAACTGGGGCGCCCGCCGCCTCTGGCTGCTGGCGCCTCCGGCGACCACGCAGGCACCGGTGCCCAGCGCTCAGATCACGAGCGGCCGCATGCCTGTTGTCGAGCGCCGCCTGCGCGAAGGCGGATGGGCAGCGCTTTCTACCGCACTCGCCGCCGAACACCATCTCAGCGTCGGCCAGTCGTTCACGCTGCCGTCACCCCATCCACTGAGGTTGCGTGTCGCCGCGCTGATCACCAATCTCGGATGGCCGCCCGGAGCTCTGATTCTCGATTCGAGCGCATACGCGCGCGCCTGGGGCAATCCAGATCCGACGGCCTACACGATCCAAACCAGCGGCAACACGAGCCTTGCCGCCGTGCAAGACCGCTTGAGAGCGGCGCTGGTGGCCAATCCGGGGTTGGTGGTGGAAACGTCTGCTGAACGAAATCACCGACGCGATGCCATCGCCCGCCAAGGCCTTTCCAGACTGACTGAGATCCGCTTGCTCGTGCTCATCGCCGCCATTCTCGCGATAGTGGGCGCGATGGGAGCCATGATCTGGCAGCGACGCGACCTGATCGCGTTCATCAAGTGCCAGGGCTATGAAGAGGTGGTGCTGTGGCGTTGGCTACTCTGCGAAGCGGCGCTCCTGCTGGCAGCCGGCTGCGCGGCAGGAGCAGCATTCGGCCTTTACGGGCAAGCCTTGCTCAGCCACGCATTGACGAGCGTGACGGGCTTTCCGATGGTCTTCAACATCGAAGGAGTAGCTGCGCTGACGAGCTTCGCCGCGGTGCTTGCAGTGGCACTTGCGGTCGTCGCGGTACCAGGATATCTCGTCGTGCGTGTACCACCGAACACTGCGGCCCCAGCCTACTGAGCGCCGGCCAGCACGCAAGCCGAACCGTCTCTCAGCACGGCAGGTCGCTAGCCTGGCCCATGCCGCATTCCGCGAGCTCAGATGGGGTCTGGCCGCCGTCGCAGAGCAGGTTGACCACTGGCAAGCGTTCGCCCGCTCGATCCCGGATCCGTCGATCCGTGAGGACGCTCTGCACGCCATCACGCAGCAGCGCAGTCACATAGACGGCGCCGCGCTCTTTTCGACGTTGCCGCGAGCGCGCTCTCCAGCGCTTCTGCGGCTGCTGGTCGCCTACGAGATCATCTGGGACTTCCTTGACAACTTCAACGAGCGCACCGACGATTTGGGCGTCGCTAACGGGCTGCAACTGCATCGCGCGCTCGTCGACGCGTTGGATGATGACAGCAAACCCGTCTCTGCGTACTACCTTCATTGCCCGGCCCATGACGATGGCGGATACCTGCGCAAGCTGGTCGCCGGCTGCCGGCAGTTGTACGAGCAGATGCCCTCACATGCAGCCCTGCGATCGGCCGTAGCGCGCGAGTCGCGTCGAGCGCTCGTGTGCGCAATCAACCACGATCCTTCGGCAAACCGCCGAGACACGGCGTTGCGGAACTGGGCAAACGAGGAGTTCCCAGCCGGCCATGAGGCCGCATGGTTCGAGTTGACAGCCGCCGCGAGCACGAATCTCACTGTGTTCGCCTTGCTGGCGTTGGCGTGTGAGTCGACCTGCATCAGCCTTCAGATCGAACGAGTATCGACTGCCTACTTTCCCTGGATCTCAGTTCTCACTGCCATGCTGGACAGCTACGTAGACCAGGTCGATGATGCTGCCACTGGCAACCATTGTTATCTTGCTCATTATCCAACGCACGGCGATGCGATTAACAGACTCTGCGAGTTGATGTGGCGCTGCCTCAATGAGGCGACCGCACTCAGAGAGGCGGAGAAGCACTGCGTGATCGCTTCGTGCATGTTTGCCATGTACCTCACGAAGGACAGCGCCAGAAGCCTTCCGATGCGTTCGTCGACCAGACGCCTCGGTCGCGCCGCAGGACCTATTGCTCGTGCTCTCTACCCCGTCTTCCTCGTTTGGCGGGCCGCTTACGGCCTACGCGACCAATAGCAGGTCCCTGGCGAGCGTATGTCTTCCTGTTCCAGGCGCCTGTTGGAGACCTGCTGTATGAGTTCCTGCGCGGACTGCTTTAGCAGCCCACGTGCGCCGACCCCAACTGAGCGCCGCGCCTCATCGGCCGCGGCCGCGCTCCCGATCGATGTCCACTCGCCACCCGCTTCGCGTTACCATGGACCCGCCCCAAGCCACACGGTGACAGCCGCCCGGTTCCCGAGGTGCGCAGCTCGGCGGGCATCCTGGCGCGTACTGCGCGCCGCGCCGTGACGGGGTGCCGGCCCAGTGGAGGCGACCAAGGCGGTCGCATGACCCCCGTGTAGTGGTCCGGGTGGTCTGGGCCCCGGAGTCATAAACCGTGCTTTTGCGAGTCAGGCGGCGATTAACTGGTCGTGATGTAGCGTCTCATATTCGGCGAGTGTGAGCATGCCGACGCTTGAATGTCGTCGCTTGCGGCTGGGAAGATCTCGAGGTACTCGAAGATCGCGTTTGCTAGCTCGAGGCGGGTTCGCCACCACCCTCGGTTGAGCCGCTCGGTCTGCATGCGTGCCGAGAAGGAGTCCATCATCGCGTTGTCGTAGGCGTGACCGACCCGCCCATGAGAGCGCGAGTTCTGCGGTCTTGACGCGCTCGCTGAAGGCCCACGAGGTGACCTGCGTCCCGTGATCGCTGTGGATGATCCCGCCAGCGGTCCATCGGCATAGAAGCCACGACCAGCGTCGGCAAAGTTGCGTCACCGATTTGTCGTCGCTTCTCCTAAACCGCACGAAGCGCAATACTCTCAATCCATTCTCTACATGGTCCGGCCACCCCGACAATCACCTCGGGCGTCAGCACGCAAACCAGCCACCATCCCCCATATCCGATTCGTTCACCGGTCACGTTACACTCTCCAAGCCGAACGTCAATAGACCGCCACAACTCGCGACTGGCGCCCAGACGACCCATTTCGGCGCTCATCGCGGCGGGGGCCACGCGATTCACCAAAAACCACGAGAGAAGGGCTTCGCGCGCCGCGTGCGGGGTGAGTGGGTAAGCTTCGCAGTGACCAAGCACGCAACGACGCGCGCGGTCTAGGACAACTACCATGATGTCTCCTCCTCCCCCAGGCCTCCGGTGCGAGAACTCGCGCATTCTCGTCCCACTGCCTATCTCCATTGACACCCAATCGTCATCAACAAGGACATAACCCGGCAGCACTGGCACCATTTTAATATGCCCTCCCCACGCTTTGAGCTCAGGGTCCGGCCAACACTATTTCGCCCTCAACGAGCTTCGTCACGATACTGTAATCTCGCGTAGCTCCACGCACTACCGACACCAGTTCGAAAATCCACAGTTCATCCGCGGTTACCGGCGCGTCAAACGTCATCGCCGCCAGACTCGTTTTATATTCGGTTTCGTCGTGCAATACGTTTTCGATGCGCCCCGCGACAAACCGCTTGACATTGATCCGCAAATACTCTACTTGCTTATGGCGAATTCCCGGAGTGTTCGCGAATACGCGAAAGGACACGACCGCGGTCTTGTTTGACATCGACAGAATACGCGCATCAACATTGAAGTGGACACCGTGTTTGTAATCACGGAACTCTGGATCACTAGCATCGTATGGTTCTTCGCCTTCTGGTTCCGGCAAGTTGCCGCTCGGCGTTTCTGCTTCGCCGGCTTGGCTTGACGCTTCGACGTACTTGACGGGCACGAACGGAGCGACCGTAATGACGACCGGTGTGACTGCACTGAGCGGTGCCGCTGGAAGTTCCGGGCTCGTGGTCTGCAATGGCGCGCCAAGTTGCGGCACGTAAGTGACGCCGTCCTGCACAATGCTGCCACTTGAAAGGTTGCTGCTGAGCCCGCTCGCGCCAAGCCAGCCGTACTGATCAGTTGGATTTTCGGTGGTGGGCACGCCGAACGCAGTAGTGCGTTCAAGGGTGCGCGGTTTGCTTTCGCTTTCGCTGAGGTTGGCCGTGCCGATGATGTTGCCTTCCAGGTCGCGGATCTGGAGCACGGCCTGCTTGCCTGATTCTTCGACGGCTGCCAGGCCACCGAAGCTGACGATGTTGCGGGTCCAGGTGCCGGTGGTCTGGTTGTAGGTCCAGGACGGAGTGCCGCTGTCTGAGCCATCGTAATGGGAGATGACGACCGCGCTGGCGAGTTCCTTGCCGACGGTTTCCGTGGACAGAGTGCGCCCTTCGGGGTCCAGCGTGTAGGTGTTGGTCTTCTGGTCCTGAGTTTGGCTGCGAACCTGGCCGTTGGCGTAGTATTCCGTTTCTAGTATGTGGCCTCCAGCGTCGACGGCCGGAACCCTAGTGATGTTGCCGAGCGGTTCGTACTGGAGTTCTTCGTCCGTTAGACGATTACCTTCGTCGTAGGTGTGGCGTTCGGTTTCGCCGCCTTCGCTGGCGCATTTGCCTTCGGCCCCAGGCTTGCGGGTCGTCAGGCTAGTGCGATTCGCTTCTTCGTTGTATGCATATACGCGCGTGGTGCATCCTTCACCCGTCGGCGTTTCCCGAACTTCAGTCAGACCACCGGGCTGCTGGTAGCGATACTGCACCGTCGCCAAGGTGCTCTGCTGGGAGAGGGGTTCGCCGTGGATCGATGGCGTCAGCGTGTCTTTGAACCATTCGCATTCCGCCCCGGTGCAATGGCTGTCCTTGACGTACTGGAGCGCAACGCCTTCTCCGATGCTGTTGTACGCATATATGGCAGTCATATCGTTGGGGTAGTGCTCGCTGAGAATGTTTCCTTCCACGTCGTAGGTCGCCTTGAAGGCGCCTGCGCCCTGGCCGCCGTAGGTGCCTTCGCCGCCGAGGTCCTGCAGTTCTGTGACCGCCCCTGTGGCTTCGTCGTAATGCAGGGTCTGCCTGGCTTCCATGTGGTCGAGTTTTGAGGCGTCGTAGATGACTTCGACGGGTCGCTCATACTGATCGTAGCTGTAGGCCGTCGTGTTGCCGGCAGCGTCAGTGTAGCTTGCTAGCTGCCCCAGCGTGTTGAGTTGCCGCGTGATCGTCTCGCCTTCGCTGGTCTGTTCGACCAGCATGCCGAGCGTGGCGCTGTACTTGAAGCTAACGGGCGGCACCGCGGCATCGGAGCCTCCAGCCTGCGTCGATTCGCTCACCGGCCGTTCGCCTTCATAGACGATCGTCTTCGTCCGCGTCGTCGCCCCAAACGCTTCGGTCTTCTTGACCGGCTCATACCACATGTTGTATTCGGTCGTGACGACGGGTAGCTCGGGGAGCTGTTCGCCTTTGGGTTCGGCGGCGCTGTCGGTGGGCTGTGCGACGGGTTCGGTGCGGCAGGGCAGCCCAGACCATTGCGGCTTGTCCTGGCAGGCTTGCACGCTGGCTTGGGTGCCGGGGGTGTAGTAGATGGTGCTAGTGTCGTGGACGGCTTGCGTGTTGGGTGCCCACTTCTCGATGCGGTTGTTGGCTGTGTCGGTGATGTAGATGTCTCCGGCGGGGGTGAGCGCTATGCCTTGTGGTTCGTTTAGTTGGCCTTCGCCGCTGCCGTGGCTGGCGATGCTTTGCATGAAGTGGCCTGCGGGGTTGTACTCGTCGATGCGGCTGTTGGCGGAGTCGAGCACGAACAGGTCGCCGGCCTGGTTGATTGCGATGGCTGTGGGGCGCTTTAGCTGGCCGCCGCTATCGCCTTCGCTGCCGACCTGGCCCAGGTATTGGCCTGTCTGTGATAGCTCTTGGACGCGATCGTTGCCGGTATCCACGACGTAGAGGTCTTCGCCGCTTAGCACCAGCGATGTTGGTTCTTCAAACTGGCCGTTGCCTTTGCCTTGGCTGCCGTAGGCCGCGATGAAGCTGCCTGTGGCGCTGAACTCCTGGATCCGGTCGTTGCCGCGATCGGCGACCCAGACATCCCCTGTGCTGCTCAAAGCCACGCCTGTTGGTTGGGAGAGCTGGCCCGGTTCGGCGCCGGCTTTGCCGAAGCTGCGGATGAATTCGCCTTTGGGGCCTAGCTCATCGATGCGGTCGTTGTAGAAGTCGGCGACGTAGCCATCACCGGTGGCCTGGTTGATCGTGATGCCCGCAGGACCATCGAACTGGCCTTCCCCGCTGCCCGCCGTGCCGTAGGAGCCAAGGAACTTTCCCTGCGGGCTAAACTGCTGCACACGGTCGTTGTTAAAGTCGGTAACCCAGACATCGCCGTTGCCCGCGTCAACGACCGGGGCGCTGGGATGGTTGAACTGGCCTTCCCCGCTTCCCTGGCTACCCCACTGCGTGGAGTAGACCATATGCACGCCGCCGGCTTCCGGTGGTGTGAACTCCTGCACCCAGTCATCGGCGTGATCATCGACATACACCGCGCCGCTGCCGGCGACCGCGACGCCCACCGGTTCCCGAAACTGCCCCGCCTTTTCACCCGACCAGCCGAATTCTGTTAGGAACTTACCCGCGGGCGTAAACTCCTGCACACGATCATTGCCGCTATCCGCGATCAACAGATCGCCCGTATTCGGGCTGACCGCGATACCCAACGGCCGTTCGAACTCGCCGCTCGCGGTACCCGGACCGCCAAAGCTACCACGGTAGGCGCCACTCAACGTAAACTGGCTGACATCCTCGCCGCCTGCCGCGCTTGTCACATACAGCATACCCTCGCTGATCGCAACGCCTACGGGTTCCTGCAGATGCCCTTCACCGATAGCACGGATGAATACGCCGCTGGCGGAGAACTCCTCGACCTCCGAGCTCCCAGCATCCGCTACAAAAACATCGCCTTGGGAGTCGACCGTCAAATCAACGGGGCGCCCGAGTTCGCCCTGCTGCCCGAACGCGCCGATCTTTTCGCCATTGCCGTTGAGCTCCACAATGTCTTTCGCCGTGCTGTTACTCACATACACAATGCCAGTTGAGTTATCGATCGCTACGCCCGAAGGCCCTTCAAACACTCCTGATCCATAAGACGCCAGGTATTCACCGGTCGCGCTGAACTTCAAGCGCCGGCGATCAGGGGTGTCGTGGCGGTGGGCAGTCGGTTGGAAACGCTTCGAGCTCCGCGTCGCGCCCCGCCAGCTTCAGCGGCTTCACGCCGGAGCCCGGCGTATATGGGTTGAGACGCTGATCCATTTCTATCTGCGATCGTAGATAAAAGCAGATAGACCGGGCGTAGCGGCTTCCGGCGCCCGGTCAGGCGAGCCGATTCGTCGATCTGCCGGGGCTTTCTCAGTCGATCAGCCGCCCTATATTCCGTCGATCAGCCGGGCATCATTCCGTCGATCGGCCGGGGCAATTAAGGTCTGATCGGCGACCTTGAGAGGATCACGCGCCAATGACCGCGACGAGGTGCTCGTAGAACGAACGCACGGCAACGACAGCGTCAGCCCGCATCTGGGCCGCATCGAGCTCGGGATGATCGATGGCGAGCTGTGAAGCGTAAGCCGCCGGTCCTTGCGCATGCACGGTGGCGAAGTTGGCGCGGAGATCGTCGAGCGCACTGCGCGCAGCGACCACCACATCGTTCTTGAAGCGCTCGAGTATCGTGCCAGCCGCTGCTTCCGGGCCGCCAGCGTCATTGTGGAGCAGAACGAAGGCTATGTCGTACCAGTCCTTCTCCTTGCGGCGGCCGTACGCCGCTGCCACCTTGGCGAGCAAGAAGCCGGCAAGCTCGGCCACGTTCACATCGACGTCGTAGCTGACGCCACCGACGCGTGCGCGCATCGGACGCCGCGCGTAATCACGCGCAGCGAAGCCGGTGCCATGCAGATTCACGGCTCCAAGCGCCTCACAGGCATCGAAACTGACAACAGCTCCGGTCGGCCTTGAATCGAGATCTGCAAGGAGCTCAAACTTAACCACCGCCCTGCGACCACCGATCTCGGTCTGCCAACGCCAGATTCTGTCTGGGTCGACAGAGAACTCCGCGTTTGCCAAGGCACGTTCGAGCCGCCTCGTATTGACGGCTCCGGCTGCGATCTCGAGATCGACCTGCACATCGATGTCGGACGTGCCTGCGTGAAGCATGCCGCTCGAAGCACACAGCAACTCTGGTACGAGCCCGCCGAGCACCACGAACTCCGGAGTCGCGCCGTAGTGGTGGACGACCCGGACCAGCGCCCTCTCCGCCGCCTCGCGAGCCGTCCTCGTGCGAGGCGCCTCATCGATCATGCACAACCTCGCGTAGATGCTCGGCTGCCTCCTCGCCCCGAACGCCGGCTGGGCGAAGATCCGCGTAGACACGAGGCCACGGAGCGATACGCAGCCCGTCCTGCCTCGTGGCTAGACGGCGCGAGGCGGCCGTCGGGAAGGGGCGCAGCAGCAACCGCCCGCCGTCCATGGGCTCGATATCCGCCAGCCGCGCCATCCTCAACAACTCCGGTTGGCTCGTGGCCTCGACGTAGACCTCGCCGCCACCGATGTCTGTCAGGTAGGGGGCCAAGGCCGCTGCTGCCATCGCGCCCGTAACCGCCCATTCGGCCCCAGCCCGGTCCCAACGCTGCCCGATCCGCGCGAGGCTTGTCAGCGGATCGCGCCACGCCACGCCGCATCGCAATTGTGTCTTGACCGCGACACGAGCAGCCGCCTGCGCGTACTCCTCGAGCAACCGGCCGGCATCGATCACCCGGCGCCCAGAGCGTCGACCCCGGCGGGCTTCGGCGTCGAGTAGGCCCATCTCGCTCAGCACGGAGAGCGCATGAGCAGCGGAGCTTTGCGAGTGGCCTGTCGCCTCCGCGACAGCGGCAACGGTCGGCGTCGTACCACACAGGATCGCCTCGGCGACGCCGATTACGCTCGGTGTCCAGCCTGTCGGGCGGGTACTGGAGCGACCCGGCCGGCCAGACCTGGAGACGATGATGCCATCGGCAACGATCTCGGCCGCGCCAGTCTCGTCGAGCCAGCCAAGCTCGGCCTCCGCAGCCGCCGCGCGAGCCGCCAAAGACAGCTCGGACCCGACGATGACGTCAGGACGGTCTCGCAAGGCCAGGACATCACGTACCTCACGCACGCCGGCACGGCCGACCCAGCGCAGGGCCAGAAGGCTCGACCCGGCCTGCACAGAGACGGAGGATTCGTCGGCGACCATCACCTTGAGATGGACTGACCGAGGAAGCACAGCGCCGAGGGCGGCGAGCATCCTCCTCCGGACACGAGCGTCGGAGCGGCGACCAAGTTTCGTCTTTACATCGCTTTCCAACATAGTTCGGTGCTGCACCGAAGTATACATATATTCGATGTATCACCCCCGGCAACGCCTGGATCACGCGCCGCATTCACGATCGCGCTCGGTCCCGCTCGAAGGGCTCTGGGCGGCGCGGGCGTAGCGCCGAGCTCATCAGCCGCTTTCACGGCGATGCGATGTTCGCTTTTCCGGGACGTGCTTTCCTGCAATGCGAACGGCAGCGCCGACGGCCTCAGCCGACCCCTGACGCTGCTCACGCCTATGCCTCGATCAGCGCCCGCGCCGCAGCCCGCTGATCGTGCTCAAAGGCGGGCGCAAGCCGGCGCAGCTCCGACGCGCTGACGCCCATCGCCCTCGCGACCTCCCGCCAGCGCGCGGTCGCGGTGGAGACCTGATCGACGATCTGGCGGGCATCGTCATCCGAGAGCCTGAACAGGCCAGCCACCGCGAGGGCCGTGGCGAGACTTGCTTCTGTGTCGGTCTCATCGATCGCGGTGGCAAGGTGCTTGGCTGAGCCTTCGGGATTGGGATTCAGGTCAAACGCGGGTGAGAGCGACCAGCCTGCGGCGCTCTTGCGCAGGAAGCCGTGATTGCGCAGGTGGTCGTCGGTGTTGGAGATCAGGATGGAGAAAACGATCCGACGCCAAAGCTCGCGCAGGTCTGCGTCGACGGTCGGAGAGCGTTCTTCGACGGCTTCCGCGATTTCGAGGTAGCTCGCCTGCTCGCCGTCCCTCGCTTGGAGCATCGACATCGCGCTGAGGTAGCCGACCCGACCGTCCTGCACACGATCGAAGCGCCGCACCACCAGCACGGGCCGACCATCCACCACGTGAAGCTCGTGCTCGGGCACCTCTATGCCCCCGGCCTGCGCCAACTCCAGCGCGACGGCCTCCCATCGGATCACATCCCATTCGTCGATCTTGGGTGACGGGAACTTGGCGATCCCCAACCGCCCATGGCTGTCAAGCACATGGGCCTTCGGTCGCGCGCCGCCAAGCGAGCTGCCGCCATTGAGCAGCAGACGCAGATCTTCGCTGCTCGGATGGTCGCGTTCCAGCTCTTCAGAGGCATTCAACAGTCGCGAGAGCATGACCAGATCCGGGACTGACTCCCTCAGCATCGGGGGCCAGGTAATGCAAGCCGCCACGGAGCCGAAACCGCAGCGCGCCTTGACGCAGATCGTCACGCGCTCCGAGCAGGAAGTCGACCTCGGCCAGGGAACGCGGTTGCTCGCCGGCTTCGCGAGCGCGTTGCCCCTCCGCGCGCCGGACGAGCCTCCGACCCCAGCCATCCGGCGCGCAGTCGTACATCGCGCCGAACAGCGCCTGCCCGAGCGCCGTCTGATGCTGCCCGCTCTGAAGCGGCAGGCCGGGATCGAGCTCATAGGCGTCGGAGCGTCGAAGGTAGTCCTCGTGATAGCTGAACGTGGCCGACTCGCTCTGACCGTGCCGGTGGCACCACAGCCGGCCCGCCGCAATGCCCTGCACGCCGAGCTGGCCGTCGATCTCAATTGGCTGCTCAGCCATCACCCGTCAGCCGCCTTGACCGGATGCGTCGCGGCAGCGCCTGATCGGAACGTAGACGACCGATGTCGCTGGCCAGAGGGTCGAGCGCCCTCGTCAGGAGGTCTTGGATGCCAAGCGCCCGCAGCACGCGAAGCAGATTCTCGGTGCTGACACCGCCATCCCCCGCTTCGAGCCTCCGCACCGTGTCGCGCGAGACGTCGGCACGTTCGGCGAGCTGCGCCTGCGTCAGACCGCGCAGCCTGCGCCATGACGCGACGCTGTGGGACAGCGCGCGTTGTGTTCGACGCACCGCGGCGGGCGTTCGCCTGGTTGATTCTTTAGGTGGCATATATCAGTCACTATATAGAGTAGCGCCTTGGATCTCAGTCCTAGAGCGCAGCGCGTGATCCCGCGCCGCAAGGCCGGCCCGCCGCGCAGAATCACGGCTCCAAGCGACTCGCCGAAGGAACGCGCTCGTAGGTTCGTCCAACCCTGCGTGGGCGCTCGGCCCACGTGGGTAACCAGGGCCAATCGACAACGACCAGCGTGTCTATTCGGGGTGGACGCGCCTTTATCTCTGGAGGCCGAACCTCATGGACACGAAGAGCGTTGAGCGCATGCTGGGCGGGCACCCCGACATCCGCCGCGCCGACACGCTGCTTGGCGGCCGCGAGCGGCTGAAGCCCTCGGTGCTGGCGGCGCTGCATCGCAAGCTGAAGCTGGTGGGACTGCACTTGGACGGCGGCGATCTGGAGCGCCTGTACGACCTCGCCTGGCAAGCCCTGTACGCACGTCTGCGCAACGGCGAGTGGCTTGACGCCAAGGAAGCCGCGTTGGAGGCGTTCCTGCTGCAGGTCGCCTTTCGTCGCGCGGTTGACGAGGGGCGGCGGATCAGCCCGAGAATCGCCACCCGGGCGTCGACTAACGTCGCGTAGGACGTCGATGCCGAGGTCAGACGTGGAGAGCCGGGGACGGCCGCTCGCCCCGATGTCGACGTCAGCCGTCCACCGCGAGCAGCGCCGCGGCTCGGCCGCGGATCGCCTTCTCGAACGCGCTGAAGCTGAGGTCCGGCGCGGGCTCATGTATGGGGGTCGTGTGATCCGCAGAGGCCGTGACGAAACATGCCGCGTCGTACAGACGCTCAAGCACCAAGCGGCGGCACAGCAGTTCGTAGCGCCGCTTATAGGAGGCGCCGAGGAATGCGGGATCGACCTCGAACAGCGGCTGCTTGACCGCAATCGGCCGGGTCGAGCCTGGCGCCTCCTCCAGCAGGAAGAGATATCCAAGCCATGGGCGCACCGAGCCGAATCTGCCCTCCCGATATGCGGTCCAGATGTCGGTGGCGTTGCCGATGGCCTCCTCGGTACGGTTGTTCTGGTTATTGCCGAAGGAGGGACCGACCTGGCTCTTGAACTCGATCGCCGCAGCCAGCGCATCCCCGTGGACGACGACAAGGTCCCACCTCTTCTCCGGGCGGAAGTAGCCCGGCAACTCGACTGCCGAGCCGCGAGCGATGCTTGACGGAGGGAATCCGGCGTCGACGAAGATGGATTCCATCAGCTCGGCCATCGCGTCCATGTGCGCGCCTCCGGTCACCGCGCCACGAGTCCCCGCATCGGCACGGCCGCCGTCGCGCTGCTTCCTGGCCTGGGCCTCACGCACGATCCAGTACTCGCGCACGGCTGCTTCGAACGCCTGCTGATCCATCGGCCGCCGGAAGGCTACTGCGCGCGACGGCGGTCGGCTAACGCGGGAGCGCGTCCAGCCCGTATGCGATCAGCGCCGCGCTCGTAGCGCGTTCGACGTCTCGTTCGGCAAAGGCCCGGCGCAGGTCGCGTGCCGATCGCTGGGCGAGTCGTTCGAGACTCGGCACCCTGATCCGGCGAAGGTATTGCGCTTGAAACCGCAGGTAGCCTCCGCGCATCTTGACCGCGTAGCACTCGATGAACATCTGTGCCACGCCGGACAGAAGCACGCCGCCCAAGACTTCCGGATCCCACTGCTCGCTGGCAACCCAGTAGAGGTTGTGATGAGGGTAGAGCCGACCGTCGTCGAGCACCGGATGGATCGCGGCCTTGATGTCGGGGATCAACAGCTTCGGGACGCCGGTCAGCGAATGGCTGACGCGATCGATCGTCCTGTACCACTGTTCAGGCCGCCGACCTGCGACGTTGCGCTTGAGCAGGGCAGCAGCGTGGGTCTCCAGGTAGTCACGCAGGACCGGGTAGTCCTCCAATGCGACGAGCTTTCCGGAGTCGCCGTCCCAGGGGTCCACGAGATGATGACCAGACCAGCGCAGCGTGCCCGTCATCGTGTCGCGGGCCATCGCCAATGGCAGCATGCGCTCCGGCTCGACGACCGTCGCGTCCTTGACGACGAAGACCCTGTCCGCGCCGGTGGCCACGCCGATTCCGACACGCGTCTTTGTCTCCCCGTCCTCCAACGCCGGGAGCGTGCGCTCAAGATGAGCCAGGAGCGCCAGCCGCTCCGGCGACCCCGCCGGCCACGAACTTGAGCCGTCGAACCAAGCCGGGAGCCGCGCTGCCTGCACCGTCGGCTCATCAAGCCTGCGATCGTTCTTCGTGCTCGCCCAGATCTTGACGCGTCTCGCAGCCGTCTCGTCAAAGCCGCCGCGGGCGGTGGCGACCAGGGCCTCGCCCTGCTTCTGCCTCCGAAGCACCGTCACGGACGGGTAGGCGCTCACATCCTCCTCGAACGCATCCACGTCGTGCATCTCGATGACTGCCTCCACGGAGAACGCAGACGCGACCAACGCGCGCAGACGCTGCCCGTACTGGTTGCGCATCCACCGATCCGCGCAGATGAAGCCGAGCGCGCCACCTTCGCGCAGCGCTTCCAGCGCGACCTCGAAGAAGCCGACGTAGACATCCGCGCGGCCACCCATTGTCGCACAGCTTCGGCGGTACGCAGCGCTGCGGGCGGACGAGACCGCCTCCAGTCGAATGTAGGGCGGGTTCCCGATCACGAAGTCCGCGGTGCCGCTCTCCCGCTCCCCCAGCAGGAAGTCTTCATGCCTCACCCACCTCTCTGCGAGTGCCTTCGCGTCCGCCTTCGCCCATCCATCGCGCACGAGCATCTCGCGCACCACGCCGCGACTGGCCTGCACTTTCGATGGCTGCAGGTCGCAGGCCCGCACCGCGTCGGCCGCCTCCGTGATGTCGCGGCCCTGGCGGCGGCATGCCCTCGACAGCCGCTCGACCATCGGGCCAAGGAACGCGCCGGCGCCACATGCGGGCTCGATCGCGCGCGCCTGGGCCAGGTCGGCATCAGCCGTGTAGCCGACCAGATCGAGGATCAGCTCCACCACCCACCGGCGCGTGAAGACGGCGCCGTACTCGTCAGCCACCTCCGACAGAGAGGCAGACAACGACTCGGCATGATCCAGATCCGCCTGCGGTATTCGGGCGACGCTTGCCATGGGGCGAGCCTACTGCGCGCCGGGGACGGCGCAGAGGCAGTCCAAGGCTCCAGCCGCCATCGGCGGCTCAGCGCGCCAGCGCCGGATCAGAACACGCAGGGCCGCGCGCAGCGGTCCATCCCGACTTCGGTGATGCCCGCTGATGTGATCTTGATGCGCGTCGGCACGTTGCCGCGCTCCAGCAGCTTGTAGAGCACCGACTCCCCCTTGGTCTCGATGCTCGACCGCAGCGGGTCCTCGAATTCCGAGGCGTCCAGCGCATCGGCGATCTGCACGTAGACATGCTGCTCGGCCGTGCCGTTCTTGACCGTCCAGCGGTAGAGGCTACCGGGCATGTGGATTACCGGCATGAACGTGGGTCCGTCGATGATTGCGAGCGCTTCGCTCATGCGCTCATTCTCGGCGGCGCCGCGGCGGCGCGCATGGGCCGCGGGTCCCACATGTCGGCACGGCTCTTGGACAGGATGCCAAGCTCGACCCTGCTGACCGTGAACGCGCATCACGCGGCGGCGTGCTCGCGGCGCCCGTCTACGCACCCATATGATCCCGCTCGTGAGGCTGCCTGGCAGGGAGATCGAGCGCCTGGCCGGCGACGCTCTGCCGAGCGATCACGCGCATCAGGTGCTGGCGGAGCATTACATCGACCGCGCGATCGGGCGCGTCGAGGGGCGGCCGTGGCGCGTGCTGGATCTCGGCTGCGGATCGGGCAGCTCGGTCGACTTCTTCCGCGCCCGCGATCCCGCTGTGGAGTGGATCGGCCTGGACATAGCCGAGTCGCCCGAGGCGCGCAGCCGCACGCGCACCGACGCGAGCTTTGCGACCTTCGACGGCATCTCGATCCCGTTCGAGCAGGCGAGCTTCGACCTCGTCTACTGCAAGCAGGTGCTGGAGCACGTCCACCGCCCCCGGCCGCTGCTGGCGGAGGTTCGCAGAGTGCTCGCCCCCGGCGGCTTCATGGCGGGCTCCACCTCTCAGCTCGAGCCCTTCCACTCCTACAGCACATGGAACTACACGCCCTGGTTCCTGCGCGTGCTGCTGCAAGAGGCGGGACTCTCGATGATCGAGCTGCGGCCCGGAATCGATGGTCTGACGCTGATCGGCGGCCGCATGGCGCCGGCGGGCGCGCTCCACGATCGCGTGTGGGCCCGATGGTGGGGCGGGCAGTCCCCGCTGAACCGCCTGATCGACCTCTACGGGCGCGCGCTGCGACTCGACGCGCGGTCGCTCAACGCCACCAAGCTGCTCTTCTGCGGACAGTTCGCATTCCTCGCGCAGCGCGCCTCGTAGACCGCGAGCGCTGTCCCGGCTCCCTCACTCCGCCGCTTCGAGCGCCGAGCGGCAGATCCACAGCGACTCCTCCACCGCCAGCCAGGGCACCCCGGCGACCTGCAGCGCGTAGAGCAGCAGCCCGCGCGTGCGCGCCGTCGGCCTGTGCGCGGGCGCGGGGTCGGCGAACAGCAGCGAGAGCGCGCCGCGCGAGTCGGCGACGACGAGCTGGCCGGCGCCCACGACGTCGCCGGCGGCCACGAGATCGCCGCCGGCCACGACCTCGCCTGCGCCTGCCGCCTCGCCGCGGGCTACCGGCTGCCCCTCGCGCCCGAGGGGCTCGCCGGCGCGGCTGGTCCGCACCCCCAGCGGCCCTTCGACGGTGCTCGCGTCGAGCGCCCAGACGGGCACGCCCGTGTCCAGCAGCGCGATCAACAGGACGTCCTCCAGCAGGCGCCTGGACAGGAAGCCGCCGTCCAGCATGCGTTCGAGCACGGCCGCCTCGATCGGCGTGCGCACCACGTCCGGGTCCAGGCCGATGTGGCGGAAGAAGACCCTGTAGGCGGCGGTCACCGGCTCGCGCCGCAGGCTCACCGCCTTGGCGCCGTTGAAGCGGTTCGAGAGCGCGGCCAGCCGTTCGCGCACCGGCTCGCTCGCCGGCCGGCTGGGAGCCGCGCGGGGCGGCATCTGCGCCTGCGCCAGCGCGATGCGCAGCTCAGGCAGCTCTTCCTGCACCTGCCGCTCGCACCAGCCCAGCGACGCTTCGCCGCTCACAGAGAGCTCCAGCCGCGCGCACGCGAGCTCACGGGGCGCTCCAGCCGCGCGCACGCGAAGCGGCGAGCAGCTTCCCCACGCGCGCGTCCAGCGCCGCGGCGGACGGCGTCTGCGTCAGCACGCTCTGCATCACCCCGCCGGGGTAGATGAAGCTGAGCTGCGGGCAGCTCAACACGTTGTAGAGCCCGACGAGCTGCCCTTCCTCGTCGAAGCCGACGGGGATTCTCAGCCCCTCGTGACGCACGAGGTGGCGGATTTCGGCGTGCTGCCCGCCGGTCGCGACCGCGGCGAAGCTCACTTCCGGGAAGCGCCGCGCGGCCGCCTGCAGCACCGGCAGCACCTTCGAGCAGGATCCGAGGGTCACGAACAGCGCGAGCACGACGGGCCGGCGTTCGTAGAGCGCGCAGATGTTCAGCGCGCCCGGCGGGCGCTCCTGGCAGGCCGCCACGTTGCCCCGGCTTCCTTCTTTGGCGTGAACGGCGATGTCCGCTTTGCCGTTGAGCTCGCCGGTGGCCAGCGGCACGGCGAAGGGCGGCACCTTCGTTCCCGGCTTCAGGCCGCTGCTGACATGGGGGTTGCCGAGCAGCACCACGACGAGCACGATCAGCAGGATCGCGATGCCGCCGATCGCGATGTAGCGCGCGTATGGGGCTCCCTGGATCGGGAGCTCAGGCCGAGATCCCACCGCGCGCTCCGGATCGCCGGCGCGGCCACGGCCGGCCGCGGCGCGCGAGCCTCGTCCACTCGCGGGCGAGCCCGCGGCTCTCCTGGCCGCCGTAGACGAGACTCAGGGCGGCGGGCAGCACGATCATCACGCCCACCAGCGAGACGGTCAGGTCGATCAGGGTCGTGAAGCCGAAGTCGCGCAGCATCGCGATGTCGGAGAGCACCAGCACGCCGAAGCCCGCAATTGCGGTCGCCGCCGAGGCCGCCACCGCCGCGCCGGTGCCGCGGTAGGCGGCGCTCAGCGCCGCATGCCAGTCGGCGCCCTCCCCAGCCGGGCGTGCGGCGCTCTCCTCGACCTGGCGTGCGGCGCTCGCGCCGACCTGGCGGACGCCGCTCTCCCCCGCCTGCCGGGCGGCGAGCTCCTCGCGGAAGCGCTCGCAGATCAGCACGCTGAACTCGGTGGAGATCGCGATCACCAGCACGCCGAGCGTCACCGACATCGGGTTCAGCGGCACCCCCACGATCAGCAGCACGAGCGCCGACCAGCCCGACGCCAGCACGACGGGCACGAGCGGGAGCAGCGCGCGATGCGCGCTGCCGCGGAAGGCGATCAGCAGGATCGCCGCCACCGCCAGCAGGCCGAGCAGCATCTGCACGATCCGCCTCCCTGTCGAGGCGACCTCGGCATCGGCCTTGGCGGCGAGCACGGGCAGGCCCACGAGCTGCGCTCTGACGCCGCGCGGAGGATGCAGAGCGGCCTGCATCTCTTCGATCATCCGCTGCTGGCGGGCGAGCGGCATCAGCTTCAGCCCGAACGCCAGCGTCGCGGCGCGGTGGTCGCCGGAGATCACCTCTTCGGAGAAGTACGGCGGCACGCTGTCCAGGAAGCTGCGTATTTCCGCCGCGGTCAGCTTGCGCGAGCCGGGAGTGGAGCCGCCTTCGCCGCCGGCGCCCGCGGGGCCTCTCAGCAGTTCGGGCAGCGAGAGCGCGGGGCACAGCGACGCCGTGCCGCAGCCGCGATCCTTGCTGTAGCCGAAGCGCGCGAGCATCCGGCTCTGGTAGGAGCGCATCCATTCGATGCTGGCGGGCTTGATCACGTTCGGGCCGGAGACCATCAGGTCCAGTTCTCCGCCGACGCCGGAGAGTCTCTCCAGCGTGGCGAGGTTGCGCAGGGCGGGCATGCTCTGCGGCACGAGCTTGGTGATGTCGGTCTGCACCGGAGTCAGACCGGAGAGGCCCCAGCCCAGCACGGCAAGGAGCCCGCCCACGCCGAGCACGAGCCACGGCCGCCGCGGCGCGCGCACGAGCGCGACGCCTGCGATCCCGCGCGTGAGCGCGTTCTCGCGCACGAGCTGCTGCGCCCCCCGCCAGGAGGCCGCCAGGCCGCCGAGGTCCACTCCGCGCCCCTGCCATCGGCGCGAGAGCGCGACGCCGGCGCTGCCGACGCTGACAGCGCACAGCAGCGCGAGCGCCAGCCCGATCACCAGCAGCAGGGCGAAGTCGCGCACCATCGGCACCGGCGAGAGCTCCAGGACGAGCATCGCGCCGGCGCTGGCCGCCGCGGCGGCGGCGATCGCGGGGCCGCCGGTGCGCGCGGCCGCGACGGCGGCGACGCGCAGGGTCCGGCCCTCTCCCTCCCCCTCCATCGCTTCCTGGATCCGCGACTGGAGCTGGATCGCGTAGTCGACCGCCAATCCGATCAGCACCGGCAGCACCGCCACCTCGCCGACGCTGAGCGCGGCGCCGCTGAGCGCCAGCCCGCCGAACGTGAGCGCGGTGGAGAGCAGCGCTACCAGCAGCGGCAGCAGCCGCGGGCGCCCGCGGAAGGCCAGGCCGAGCACGAGCGCCATCACGAGCATCGCGCCGATCAGCAGCAGCACGATCGAGTGCGTGATCGAGCTGCTCAGTTCGTCCAGGATCACCGGCTCGCCGGTGATCAGGTAGGACTCGCCGAAGCGCAGGCGCCACTGCGGCATCGCCACGGCTTCGCGGATCGCGGAGATCGCGTCCCCCACCTGCCGCTGGGAGAGGCCGGCCTTCAGCCGCACCGAGATCAGGGCGGCTTCCCTGCTCGGGAACAGGTAGGCGAAGCGCTGCTTGGGCGTGCCCGGAACCTTGGAGGCGGGATCGAAGACCAGCGTGGAGACGAATTCGCCTTCGCCGATGCTCGGCACTTTGGTGATGCCGTAGCGGACCGCGAGCGTCGCCATTTCCGCCTCGAAGCTCCGCGTCACCACTTCGCCGGCCTGCTTGCCCAGTTCGCCGGCCTGCGCGCTGGAGAGCCCCCTGGCCAGCGCGCGTTCGCGGACGGCGCTTTCGGCGTTGGCGGCTCTGCGGTGGGCTTCGGCCTCGCGGCGGCCCAGCGCTTTTTCGATTTCCAGCGCCGCCTCGTTGACGAAGGTGCCCGGCCCGATCACGACCTTCGCCGGCTGGCTGCGCGCGAGCCGCGCGCAGGGCCCGTGGGCGCCGCCCTCGCCGGAGAAGCCACCGGAGCCCGCCCTTCCAGCCAGGCATCCCTCCAGGCCCACAAGCTTCTCGATGTCTTCGCTGAGCAGCAGCCGCTGCAGATTGCCCTTCACGACGATCTCGATCGGCTCCTGGCCGAAGCGGCGGTAGAAGGACCGGGTCGCGCGATAGGTCGGGCTCGACCCTTCCACGAACGTGTCCACCGCCGCGCTCGGCGTCAGTCCGACCGCCAGGCCGGCGGCGGCGGCGCCCAGCGCCAGCGCGATCGCCACGACCAGCAGCGGCCGCTTGACCGCCGCGCCGGCAAGCGCGCCCAACGCTCGCGCGGCGCTCACCGCGACCACCTCCCGGCGGCCACTACTCCATGCCCAGTGGGCCCGATGACTCTCCAGCCAGGAATTGCCTTACAAACTCGTTCTCGGACTCGAACAGCTCCTGAGATGGTCCCGCTTCCACGATCCGTCCGCGCCAGAGGACCGCGATGTACTCCGCGACGCGGCGGGCGCTCATGATGTCGTGGGTGATCACGACGTAGGTGCCGCCGTTCTCGGCGTGCACTTCCTTGATCAGCTCGCACAGCAGCGCGGTGCGCACAGGGTCCAGGCCCGAGTCGGGCTCGTCGAAGAGCACGATCTCGGGATCGAGCACGAGCGAGCGCGCGAAGCCGGCGCGCTTGCGCATCCCGCCGGAAAGCTCGTTTGGCATCTTCTCGTTGGCGTTGCCGAGGCCCACCTCGCTCAGCCTGCGGTTGACGATCTCGGCGATCTCGTCCTCGCCCTTCTCGGTGTGCTGGCGCAGCGGGAAGGCGACGTTGTCGTAGAGGTTCAGCGAGCCGAAGAGCGCGCCGTCCTGGAAGAGCACGCCGAACTTCTTGCGCAGCTCGAAGAGGTCGTCGTCGGAGAGGGACGGGATCGAGTGGCCGGCCACCACGACGTCGCCGCTGTCGGGGTACATCAGGCCCACGATGTGCTTGATGCAGACCGACTTGCCGGTGCCGGACGGGCCGAGGATCATCGAGACCTTGCCTTCCGGCAGCCCCATGCTCAGGCCGCGCAGGACCTGGTTGGAGCCGAACGTCTTGTGGACGTCGATGAACTGGATCGCGTCAGGAACGCCCGCCGGGCGGTTCTGGCCCGTGTGGAACTCGAACTCCTCCTCCTTGACGACCGCCACGGCCGCTCAGCCTCCGATCGGAGCGTTCGGATTGTTGCCCCAGAAGACCTGGGTGCCGAGCATGCCTATCAGGTGCACGAGGACCAGGTTCAGAACCATCGACTTCGCCGTCGCGGTGCCCACCCCGACCGGGCCGCCGCCGGCGTTGTACCCGTAGTAGCAGCCCACGAGCACGATCGCGGTGGCCATCACCATCGCCTTGATGAGGCTGAAGAGGAAGTCTGGAGGGTTCTGGAACTCCCAGAAGATCAGCAGGTAGCCGCCTGAGGAGACGAAGCCGACCTGCTGCACGACGGCTATGTAGGAGGCCAGGAAGGCCCCTCCCATCCCCGCCAGGTAGAGGAACGGCAACACGATCCAGGCGGCCAGCAGGCGCGTGGCGCACAGGAAGGTCATCGAGTCGATGCCCATCACCTCCAGGGCGTCGATCTCGTCGGAGATCCGCATCGCGCCGAGCTCGGCCACGATCCCGGTGCCCACCTTCGCGGCCATCATGTAGCCGAAGGCGTAGGGAATGATCTCGCGCAGGTCGCACCAGGCGGCGAACACGCCTGCGTAGGCGGGCGCGCCGTTGGCCTCCAGGAAGTAGGCGCCCTCGGTGCCGCAGATCAGGCCGAGGATGAACATCAGCGCCCAGATCACGAGCGTCGAGGAGACGATCAGGATGCCGGCCTGGCGCAGCGACTCGCCGAAGAAGTGCAGGACGCGGCCGCCCCACACGTCCCCCATGACCGTGCCCATGAAGCGACCGATCTCGCCGGTCGCCGCCAGCCATTCGCGCGGGAGTGCGAAGAGTTCGTTCACGCCGAGCCTCGCATCGCTACTTGATGACGAGCAGGTTCGGATGCGTCGCAAGCAGCATCTGCGTGAAGGTGTAGTTGAAGGCGCCGATCGCCAGGAAGGCCACGACCACAGCCTGGTTGACGGCGCGGCCCACGCCCTCGGCGCCGCCGGAGGCGGTCATGCCCTTGTAGCAGCAGACGATCGCGATGATCGCGCCGAAGATCGTGCACTTCAGCACCGACCCCCACAGGTCGGTCGTGGAGGCGTTGGCGAACAGCGTGTTCCAGAACGGGCCGACCGGCTGGCCCTCGACCATCTCGGCGAGCAGGCCGCCGAAGAGGCCGAACAGGATCGCGTAGATGTCGAACAGGCCGGTCACGAGCATCAGCGCCAGGAAGCGCGGCACGACCAGGTTCTTGACCGGGTCCACGCCCAGCACCTGCAGGGCGTCGAGCTCCTCCCTGATCTTGCGTGCGCCGAGATCGGCGGTGATCGCGGTGCCCGCCACGCCGGCGAGCACGATCGCTGTCACGTTGGGGCCGATTTCTCGGATCGCGGCCAGCACGAAGATGCCGCCGAGGCGGTCGAGCGCGCCGAACAGGGTCAGAAAGTTCGCGGCTTGAAGTCCCGGCGCCGCGTAGTTCAGGGCCACCGTGGAGAGCAGCAGCGGGAACCAGCAGAGCCGCAGGGCGAACAGGAACTGGGAGACGAACTCGCCGCCGTAGGGGTACGGCGGACGCAGGGCAGCCGAGATCGTCCTGCCCGTCAGGATCATCATGTCCCCAACTTCCTCGAGCAGGTTCCTCGCAGGGAGGATGGCCCGCTCGGCCACGTTTCGAACCACTCTGCCCCTCCTCGGGTGGCAATCGGGAGATCGCGCGCTTGTGGTGAACACTACGCGATCCCGAGGCGGCGCGGAACCTTCAGGGCGACCCAATGGTATCGTCAGCGCCGCTGTGAGGAGGGTCCGACTCCGCAGAAGGGCAGGCGCAAGGCGCCTCCCGGCCAGGGGCAGAAAGCCCGCGGCGCTCGTCGCGGTCACTGCCGCATGCGTGCTTGCGATCGCCGGATGCGGCGGGGCCAAGCAGGACGCAAAGGAACCGAACGCCACCTATACGGTCGCGCTGACCCGCGCCAGCTTCCCCGCCAAGCAGGCGATCGCGCGGCCCACGAGGCTTACGATCACTGTGACCAACAGGAGCTCCAAGGCGCTCCCGAACGTCGCGGTGACGGTCGATTCGCTGACCTACAGGGCGACTAAGCCGCCCAAGCTCGCGGACCCCGAAAGGCCCACCTGGATCGTCTACGACGGACCTGGCCCGGTCGCCAAGCCGCCCGTCGAAAGCGAAGAAATCACGCGCGCGGGCGGCGCGGAGACGGCCAACACCCACACCTGGGCGCTCGGAGCGCTGGCGCCCGGAGCCAGCAAGACCTTCGATTGGAAGCTGCTGCCAGTCGTTTCCGGCGTAAAGACGATCCACTACGAAGTGGTGGCGGGCCTTAACGGCAGGGCCAAGGCGGAGCTGGCCGGCGGCGGCCCCGCCGACGGCACCTTCGTGGTGCATGTCGCGCCCGCGCCGCCCGACGTGCACGTCAACCCAGAAACAGGCGCGATCGCCCAGGGGGCCTACAGCGCGGCGGCAGGACCGATCGGCGCCGTCCCCTGATCGGCCCGTTTGGCCCCTTGTCGAAAGATCGCCTCGCCGATTTCTCCATCCGGGGTCACACCCCCGGCCTCCGATCGCACTACGATTTCTCCCTGGCACTATTCGCGGCCGCGTGAGCGCCCTGCGCCCAGCCCGCCAGTGGCCCAATCCCATTCTTCTCCAGGAGGACTGAAAGCCCCCGATGCCTAGGACTCGTCAGCAGAACGTCACCGCAGCTCAGTGGAGCGCAAACGGATCAGCGCTCGGATCGCCCGATCTGACGCAGCCGGGCAACCAGATCTTCGCCTCCAACGTCTTCTCCCCCTCAGTGCAGCGCTCGCGGCTGCCCAAGCACGTCTACAAGGCGCTGCAGAGAACCCTCGAACGGGGCGAGGCTCTGGACATGACTCTCGCCGACGCCGTCGCGCAGGCGATGAAGGACTGGGCGATGGAGAAGGGCGCGACCCACTTCACGCACTGGTTCCAACCGCTGACCGGCTCCACGGCCGAGAAGCACGACTCCTTCTACGCGCCCACCGGCGAAGGCACCGCGATCGCCGAGTTCTCCGGCAAGGAGCTGATCCAGGGCGAGCCGGACGCCTCCTCCTTCCCCACCGGCGGCATCCGCGCGACCTTCGAGGCCCGCGGCTACACCGCCTGGGACCCGACCTCCCCAGCCTTCATCCTGGAGAACCCCAACGGGGCGCTGCTGTGCATCCCGACGGCGTTCACCTCCTGGACCGGCGAGGCCCTGGATCACAAGATCCCGCTGCTGCGCTCGATGGACGCGCTCTCAAAGGCGGCGATCGGCGCGCTGGAGGTGCTGGGCGACGACACCGCCAAGCGCGTGTTCACAACCGTGGGCCCCGAGCAGGAGTACTTCCTGATCGACGAGCAGTACTACTTCGAACGGCCCGACCTGCTGATCACCGGCAGGACGCTGTTCGGCGCCAAGCCGCCCAAGGGCCACGAGCTCGACGACCACTACTTCGGCTCGATCCCGGAGCGGATCCTGGCCTACATGATGGACACCGAGCGCGAGCTGGCCAAGCTCGGCGTGCCGGTCAAGACCCGCCACAACGAGGTCGCCCCCAACCAGTACGAGCTCGCGCCGATCTTCGAGAACTCCAACGTCGGCGCCGACCACCAGCAGATCACGATGCAGGTGATGCAGAACGTGGCGCGCCGCTACGGCCTGGTCTGCCTGCTGCATGAGAAGCCGTTCGCCGGCGTCAACGGCTCGGGCAAGCACAACAACTGGTCGATGGGCACCAACACCGGCATCAACCTGCTGGAGCCCGGCGACACGCCGCACGAGAACCTGCAGTTCCTGTTCTTCTGCGCGGCCGTGATCCAGGCGGTCAACAAGTACCAGGAGCTGCTGCGCGCCTCGATCGCGAGCCCCGGCCAGGACCACCGTCTGGGCGCCAACGAGGCGCCGCCCGCGATCATCTCGATCTTCCTCGGCAGCGAGCTGGAAGGCGTCTTCGACGCGATCGAGGAAGGCAAGACCAAGGAGTCAAAGCCCGGCTCCTTCCTCGGCCTCGGCACCCCGGTGCTGCCGCCGCTGCCGCTGCACGGCGGGGACCGCAACCGCACGAGCCCCTTCGCCTTCACCGGCAACAAGTTCGAGTTCAGGGCGCTCGGCTCCAGCATGTCGCTTGCGATGCCCAACACCGTGCTGAACACGATCGTCGCCGAGGCGATCGACGATCTGGCCAGCAAGCTCGCGGCCGCCATGAAGGGCAACACCAGCCTGGAGAAGGCGGTCACCAAGGTCGTCAAGGAGAGCTGGACCGAGAACAAGCGCGTGATCTTCGGCGGCGACGGCTACTCCGAGGCATGGCACAAGGAGGCCGAGGAAAGGGGCCTGGCCAACCTCAAGACCACGCCGGACGCCCTGCCCTGGCTGATCGACAAGACCACCGTCGCGGTGTTCAAGAAGTACAAGGTGCTCTCCAAGCGCGAGCTGGAGTCGCGGTACGAGGTCTTCGCCGAGCAGTACGCGGTGAAGCTCAACATCGAGGCCGAGACCGCCGCCTCGATCGCGCGCACGCAGATCCTGCCCGCGGCGGTGCGGCACCTGAACGAGCTCAAGGCCTCAGGCCTTGCCGAGCTGGTCGAGGAGGTCGAGCCGGTCGTCAAGGAGCTGCACTTCGCGCTGACCGCGCTGGAGGACGCCAACCTCAAGGACAACCAGCCCGACTCCAACCCGAGCAAGTGGGCGGCCTACATGCGCGACCGCGTTGTGCCCGCGATGGATGATGTGCGCGAGGTGGCAGACCGGCTGGAGAAGATTGTCGCCGACGACCTGTGGCCGCTGCCGAAGTACTCGGAGATGCTCTTCATCAAGTAGGCGCTCGCGCGCCGGCACGAGTTGGTCTTGCAACGGGCCGGCCCGCGAGGGCCGGCCCGTTCTTTTTGCCCACCACTAGCATGGGGGCCTGTGCGCGACTACCTGAACGAGATACGGACCCGCGTCGTCGTCTACGACGGCGGCATGGGCGCCACGCTGGAGCAGATCGACCTCACGCCGGAGGACTACGGCGGGCTGCAGGGCAAGTGCCATGAGGCGCTGGTCCTGAACCGGCCGGACGTGATTGAGAGCGTCCACGCCTCGATGCTCGACGCCGGGGCCGACGTGGTGGAGACCTGCACCTTCCAGGCTTCGCGCCTGAAGCTGGAGGAGTGGGGGCTCGCGGAGCACACGCTGGAGATCAACCGCAGGGCCGCCGAGATCGCGCGCAAGGCGGCCGGCGAGCAGCGATTCGTGGCGGGCTCGATCGGCCCGACGGGACACCTGCCGGCATCCGAGGACCCGAGCCTCGGCCAGATCCGCTTCCCGGCGCTGGTGGAGGTCTTCGCCGAGCAGGCGCACGGCCTGATCGAAGGCGGCGCGGACCTGCTGATCATCGAGACCGCCCAGGACATCCTGGAGGTCAAGGCGGCGATCTTCGGGGCCCGCGAGGCGTTCGCGGCGACGGGTCGCACGCTGCCGATCCACACCTCCGTCTCGCTGCTGCCCAACGGCGGCAAGATGCTGCTCGGCACCGACATCGACGCGGTGCTCACCACCCTCTGCGCGCTCGACGTGCAGGTGATCGGGCTCAACTGCTCCACTGGCCCGGAGGACATGCGCGACGCGATCCGGTTCCTGGGCGAGAACAGCCCGCTGCCTGTCGCCTGCATCCCCAACGCCGGCCTGCCGCTGCAGGGCCCGGACGGGGAGACGATCTTCCCGGAACGGCCCGACTCGATGGCCGCGACGCTGGGCGAGTTCGTCGAGCGCTACGGCGTGGCGATCGTCGGCGGCTGCTGCGGCACCACGCCCGAGCACATCGCCGCGATCGCGCAGCGCGTCGGCGGGCGGCCGGTGGCCCCGCGCCCGGCGGCGGGCGCCCCCCGCCTTTCCTCGATGATCGCCGCCACGCCGCTGGTGCAGGAGCCGCGGCCGAGCATGGTCGGCGAGCGCGTCAACGCGCAGGGCTCGCGCAAGGCCAAGGAGCTGCTGCTGGCCGACGACTACGACGGCCTGCTGCAGATCGCCGAGGACCAGGTCGGCGGCGGCGCTCACGTGCTGGATCTCTGCGTCGCGCTCACGGAGCGCACCGACGAGGACGAGCAGATGCGGCTGCTGGTCAAGAAGATCTCCCTCACCCAACCCTCTCCGATCCAGGTCGACTCCACCGAGCCGGAGGTGATCGAGGCCGCCCTGCAGCAGATGCCCGGCCGCGCGATCGTCAACTCGGTCAACCTGGAGGCCGGCCGCGACAAGCTCGACACGGTGGTGCCGCTCGCGAAGGCCCACGGCGCCGCGCTGATCGCGCTGACGATCGACGAGGTCGGGATGGCCAAGACGGCGGAGCGCAAGGTCGAGATCGCCAAGCGGATCGTCGACCTGGCCTGCGGCGAGCACGGTCTCGATCCCGAGGTGCTGATCTTCGACTGCCTGACCTTCACGCTCACCACCGGCGATGAGGAGTGGAAGCCTTCGGCCGTCGAGACGATCGAGGGCATCAGGGCCATCAAGGCGCAGATCCCCGGCGTGAAGACCTCGCTCGGGGTCTCCAACGTCTCCTTCGGCGTCTCCCCCGGCGCCCGCGCCGTGCTCAACTCGGTCTTCCTGCACCACTGCGTCGATGCGGGGCTGGATCTCGCGATGGTCAACCCCAACCACATCACGCCATACGGCGAGATCCCCGACGCCGAGCGGGCGCTGGCCGACGACCTGGTCTTCAACCGCCGTGAGGACGCGCTGGAGCGCTTCATCGCGCACTTCGAGAGCAAGGGCGAGCAGGAGCAGAGCCAAGGCGCCGCCGACCCGACTGAGGGCATGGAGCCCGAGGAGGCGCTCCACTTCCACATCCTGCGCCGCCGCAAGGAGGGCGTGGAGGACTGGATCGACCGCAGCGTCGAGAAGATCGGCGCGGTCCCGACCCTGAACGAGGTGCTGCTGCCCGCGATGAAGGAGGTGGGCGACAAGTTCGGGGCCGGCGAGCTGATCCTGCCCTTCGTGCTGCAGTCCGCGGAAGTGATGAAGCGCGCGGTCTCGCGGCTGGAGCTCTACCTCGACCGGATCGAGGGGTACACGAAGGGCACCGTTGTGCTGGCGACCGTCTTCGGCGATGTGCACGACATCGGCAAGTCACTGGTGAACACGATCCTCACCAACAATGGCTACACGGTCGTGGACCTCGGCAAGCAGGTGCCGATCCAGACGATCCTGGACGCGGCACAGGAGCACCAGGCCACGGCGATCGGCCTCTCCGCGCTGCTGGTCTCCACCTCAAAGCAGATGCCCGCCTGCATCCAGGAGCTGCACTCCAAGCAGATGCCCTACCCCGTGCTGATCGGCGGCGCGGCTATCAACCGCGCCTTCAGCTACCGCGCGCTCTACCCCGGCGGCAAGGAGTCGGAGGACGTCTACGAGCCCGGCGTCTTCTACTGCAAGGACGCCTTCGAGGGGCTCTCGGTGATGGATCAACTGATCGACGAGCAGGCGCGCGCGGCGCTGGTCTCCAAGCTGCGCGCCGGCGCCGAGGACTACAGGGCAAACGGCGTCGAGCCCGAGCAGCTCGACACAAGCGACGATTCCGTGCGCTCGGCGGCCCGCACCGATGTGCCGGTGCCGACCCCGCCGTTCTGGGGCGTGCGCGAGATACCGGTCGACTTGGACGAGGTCTACTCGCATCTCGACACGCACGTCCTGTTCAAGCTGCACTGGGGCGGCAAGGGCGTCAAGGGCCAGGAGTGGCGCGATCTGGTCGAGGGCGACTTCAGGCCCAGGCTCGAACGGATGTGGGCCCAGCAGGACTACCTGCACCCACGCGCGCTGCTGGGCTTCTTCCCCTGCTATGCGCTCGGCAACGAGATCGTGGTGCTCGACCCGGATGACCGCTCCACCGAGCTCACGCGCCTTCTCTGCCCCCGCCAGCCCAAGGGCGAGCGGATCTGCCTGGCCGACTTCTTCCGGCCCGCCGTCGACGGCAAGCCGCCCGCGGAGCTGGATGTGATCGCGTTGCAGGCCGTCACGGTCGGCGACCAGGTGACAGAGCTGATGGGCACGCTGGAGTCCGAAGGAGCTTTCGCCGAGCAGCTCTTCGTCCACGGCCTCGGAGTCCAGACGGCCGAGGGGCTGGCGGAGTGGCTGCACAGCAAGGCGCGTGAGATGCTCGGCATCCCCGCCAGCCAAGGACGCCGCTACTCCTGGGGCTACCCTGCGGTGCCCGAGCAGAGCGAGCACATGAAGGTCGACAAGCTGCTTGGTCTCTCACAGGTCGGCATGTCGATCACCGACGGCTACGCGCCCGAACCGGAGCAGTCGACGCTCGCGCTGATCGCCCACCACCCCCAGGCGATCTACTTCGGCACCCGCCAGGGGCGGCTGCCGAAGGACACCTCGCCCGACGATCTGATCAAGGGCTCGCCGCGCGATCCCTCGCTGTTCGGAAGAAACGGCGCCAGCCCCGATCTTGACGAGCAGGACCCTGACGAGGGCGCCGAAGACGCTTGAGTGTCACGCCGCCGCAGCCGCGGTCACGGCTCACCGTTTGCGTCCCGGCACCACGTTCGGTCGGGCGAGATCGAGGCCGGCGGCAAGTATCAGCGTGGCGGCCCACGCGTTGACCGGGTCGAGGATCAGCGCTTCGTGCCCCGCGATGAACCAGATCAGCAGCCAGAGCAGCGTCACCGCGCCACCGCCGCTCTCGACCTGACATCTCGACTCATGGAACGACACTAGCCGCGGGCGCCCGACCACGGATCGGGAGCTTTCCGCGTCGATGGCGGTGCTTTTCCGTGATGCGCGGGCCGGCGGCCGCCGCGGGCCCGCCTCAGCCCGGCAGCAGGTCGCAGAACACGAACCCCTCGCGTTCCACCACCTCGCCGGTGCGGCAGGCGATCGGCTCGCCGAAGATCGGCCCGGCGTGCACGAAGGTGTGGAACTCGCCGTTCTCGCCGCACGGATCGACCCCGTCGGGCAGCTCGGTGAGCAGTCGCTCGTCATATCTGCGCCCGGCGAAGGAGGCCGGCAGCGCTCTCGGATCCACGCAGACCAGGTACGCCTCGAAGCCTGCCTCCACGAACTCTCTGGCCAGCGCACCGGTGTCGAGCCCCCACAGCGGGAAGACCCCGCTCCTGCCGCTGGCGGCCAGGCGCTGCTCCCGGTAGGCGCGGATGTCCGCCAGGAAGAGGTCGCCGAAGGCGACCGTCCGCACGCTCGCCAGCGGCTCGGCCGCGAAGGCCTGCGCCATCCGCTCTTCGTAGACCTCGTTGACGCAGCTCGGCGGGATCTGCACCTCCACGAGCGGGACTCCGACCGACTCGGCCTGCGCGGCAGCAGCTCGCGCCGCACGCCGTGCATGCTGATGCGGTCGTAGGCGTCGGTGACGGTCGTGATCAGAGCATCCGGCTCGATGCGCTGCTCTCGCAGCCGCCACAGCGCGAGCGCGGAGTCCTTGCCGCCGCTCCAGGAGAGCGCGTGGGCGGCGGCGAGCACCGGCGTGTCCGGTCTTCGGGCGTCGGCGCTCACGAGCTCAGGCCCGGATCGGTGGCCGTTTGGCCGGCGGGCCGCGGCAGCGGCGTCAGCCTCACCGGCGCGGCATGCAGCGTACGCAGGCGCAGCTCTTTCCAGGACAGCCCCTCCGCGACCAGCGCGGGCAGGCCCATTGCCACCGCGGTCGCGAGCTCGACCGCCTGCAGCACGATCCCGTAAGCGAGCGCTGCGGGCACGGACACGTGGAACGCGCCGACCAGCACCGCGACGCAGGCCGCCTGGAAGACGCCGAGGTTCGCGGGCGTCAGCGGCACGAAGGCGGTCGCGTTGACAGCGAAGAGCACCGCGGCCGCGGCTCCCAAGCCGAGCCGGCGGTCCAGGCCCAGCGCGCTCAGCACGAGCCAGCACGCGAGCACCTGCAGCCCCCACGCCAACATCTGGGCGCAGGTGGCGATCACAGCCTGCCGCGGATGACGGAAGAGCGCGAACCCGTCGCGGACCCGCCGCGCGACCGTGCGCAGCGCGTCGCCCACGCGGGCCGCCGGGCCACGTGGATCTCCCGGCGAGGGCGGTGTGAGCAGCACCCGGAAGAGCAGCAGGCACAGCAGAGCCGCGCCGGGCAGCAGCGCGAGCGCCACCAGGATCCCCACGCCGCGAAGCAGGTCGACGCTCAGCATGCTCGCCACACCGAGAATCGCCAGCGCCGCGACGTTGATCAGCGACTGCGAGACGATCGTGCCCAGCAGCAGCGGCAGCGTCTCGCGCGCCCTGCCGATCCGGCGCGCCACGATCAGCGCGCGCGAGGTCTCGCCAAGGCGCACCGGCAACGTCGCGGACATCAGCACGCCGACGAAGGTCCCCTGCAGGGCATCGCGCCGCCGCGCCGGACGCCAGGTGGGCGCCGCGCCAAGGATCGAGTGCCAGGCCAGCCCGCGCAGCACCATAGCCGCGCACATGGTGGCAAGGCCGGCCGCCACCAGCCCGGGCTGCGAGGAGACGATGCTGGCGATCACCTTCGCCACGCCTACGCGCTCCAGGGCAAGCAGCGCCAGCGCGACCGCGGCAAGCGCAACGGTCGTCAGAGCCAGTCGCGCCCCGACCCGGATCGCGCGTCCGGTCCGCGATCGCCGCGGCGCGGGCTCCAGGCTCGGCAGCCGCCGCGGCGGGATGCTCGGCTGCATGTCCGCGCTGACAACGCCCAGCCGCAGCGCCAGGCTTTGCGTGCGGCTCTGCGGCGACGCTGCCGCTATCGCCTGCTCGTAGACGTCCATCACCTCCGCCGCCACCTGCGGCCACGCGAAGCGCTGCGCCCGCTCCCGCGCCTGCCTTGCCATGGCGGCTCTGGCAGACGGGTCGTGAGCGATCGCGCGCAGCGCCTCGGCCAGGGCGAGAGGATCTCCCGGCGCCACCAGCACGCCGTCGAGGCCGTCCCGAACGACGTCGCGGTAGCCGGTGATGTCCGATGCCACGACGGGCGTGGCGGCGGCGAACGCCTCGGTCAGGACCATCCCGAAGCTCTCCCCCCGCAGCGACGGCGCGCAGAGCACGTCGGCCTGAGCCAGCGCCCGCGCCTTCTGCTGCTCCGCCACCTTCCCCAGCGCCTGCACCCCGCGGCCGTCGAGCAGCAGCGGCTCCACCTGCTCGGGAGACGCGCCCACGAGCGTCAGCGTCGCCGGCACGTGCTCGCGCAGCGCCTCGAAGGCCCGCAGCAGCACCGGCAGCCCCTTGCGCTCGACCGCCTGCCCGATGAAGAGGATCCTCAGCGGGCGGTCCTCCGAGACCGCCTCGCCCGCCGCCGCCGCGTGACCGATCGGCAGCGCCGGCAGGACCACCCCGTTGGGCACGATCGTGTAGCGCCCCCCGAAGAAGCGCCGTGCCGTCCAGGCGGCCGCTTCGGAGACGGCGATGCGCGCGTGCAGACGGCTCATCCTGCGCGTGGCCCCCGCCAGCCGTGCGCCCCCGTTGGTCAGCGCGTTGTCGGAGTAGGTGTGGAACGTGCCGACGATCGGCACCCCCCTGGTGGAGCAGAGCGCATCCCACGAGGCGATCGGGACGACAGGCTCGTGGATGTGCAGCACGTCATAGCCGCCGTCTCGCAGCTCTCGCCGAAGGCGGGTGATCGCATCCGGGAACAGAGAGAGGTTGGAGACCGCGCCGTTGGCCTCGATCCCGAGCGTGCGTCCCAGCGAGAACAGGTAGTCCGGCGCCTGGCGAGGCTCCGGGCGGGCGCCCTTGTGCAGCCGCCGCGAGAGCGAGTCGTCGGGGTCGAACGGCGCGAGCACCCTCACGTCGTGCCCGCAGGAGATCAGCTCGCCCGCGAGCGCCTCGATGTGCCTCGTCACTCCCCCCGGATAGGTCCAGGAGTAAGGGCAGAGCAGCGCGATCCGCACACCAAGACTTTAGACCGTGGCGCTCGGCGGCGTGCGCCGCCGTGGCGGCGCCCACCGGTGCCCAGCACCCGTGCGCGCCCCCAACGGGTGCGCCTATACTCGGAGCCCTTGAGCGAGCGCCACTTCGTCAAGTACACGTTCTTGAAGGTCGACCCCGCATGGCGTCGCCTGGACGGCGAGACCCGCGCCCGGCACAAGGTCGAGCTCATGGCGGCCTGCGAGGACTTCGCCGACGGCCACCTGCTGCAGTCCTTCACGCTGGTGGGCACGCGCGGCGACGCGGAGCTGCTGCTGATCTCCGAGGCCGAGAACCTCGACCGCATCCACGAGTTCCACGTCGTGCTGCTGCAGAGCGGGCTGATGAAGTGGGCCGACACCCCGTACTCCTTCCTCGGCATGCGCAAGAGCTCGGAGTACTCCGAAGACGTGCGCGCGATCCCGCGGGGCTTCAAAGGCAAGTACGTCTTCGTCTACCCGTTCGTGAAGTCGCGCGAGTGGTACGCGCTGCCCGCTGAGCAGCGCTGGCAGATCATGCAGGGGCACATCAAGGTTGGCCGCGAATACCCAGGCGTGGACAACCACACCACCTACTCCTTCGGCTTGGACGACCAGGAGTTCGTCGTGGCCTTCGACACCGACGATGTCGGCACGTTCCTGGACCTGGTCCAGCGCCTGCGCACCACCGAGGCGTCCCGCTACACGGTGCGCGACACTCCGAGCTTCACCTGCATCGCGGCCTCGCTGCCCAAGGCGCTGAACGCGCTCGACGGCGAGCCGGTGGCGCTCGAGCCGCTGGCCGCGCAGAGCTGAGAGCGCGAAGCGATGAGCCCTCGCGCGCGCAGCCCTCGCTCGCACCTGCGCGCCAGCGATCCCGTGCTCTGTGAGCTCATCGACGCGGCCGGCCCGCTGCGCGACTCGCGCGAGGGCAGGCCGGCGAGGGACGACCACTACGGCGCGCTGGTGCGCTCGATCGTCAACCAGCAGCTCTCGGTGCGGGCAGGCCGGGCGATCTACGGGCGTCTGCTGGAGCGCTTCGGTGGCCGGCCGCCCGCCCCGGAGGAGGTTCTCGCCGACGATCCCGAAGAGCTTCGCGCCGCCGCCGGGCTCTCGCGCGCCAAGGTGAGCTTCCTGCGCTCGCTCGCCGAGCACGTGATCGACGGCAGCCTGGAGCTTGCGAGGCTCGACGATCTCGATGACGATCAGGTGATCGCCGAGCTGGTGGCCGTCAAGGGCCTTGGCGTGTGGACAGCCCACATGTTCCTGATGTTCCATCTGGAACGCCCGGACGTGCTCGCCGTCGGCGACCTCGGCATCCGGCGCGCGATCGAACTGGCCTACGGCCTGGATGAGCTTCCCGCGCCCGCGAGCATCGAGCGGATCGCGGAGCCCTGGCGTCCATACAGGACGCTCGCGTGCCGCTATCTGTGGCGCTCGCTGGACAACGAGCCGGACTGAGCGTCGCCGCACCGATGGTCTGCGCGCGCCGCGACCGCGCAGACAATCGGGTGCGGAGATCTACGCAGGGCGCCCCGTGCCATCCCGCGAGCGTTTCGGTTGACAAGTCGCAGCCGGCCGCGTGCCGCATACCGATGCGAGAGCGTCCTTCGTAGATGAGAGTTCCCTTAGAAGGCCGGGCACCCGCCCGGTAGGTAACTGGAAGGGAGCAATCTGATGCGCAAGGTATTCGAGATCGGCGGCCTGGTCGCCGCCGTCGTCCTGGTCGGCTTCGGCATCGCCGCGATCGTGCTTGGCGTGGGCGGCAACAACGAAGTGCAGACCGCCCTGAAGCAGCAGAAGCTGACGGGCACTCCGAACATGACTCCGAGCGTCGAGACCGCAGCCGCCAAGAAGGCCGGTCTGAACATCTCGGCGATCGAAATGCCGACCTGCGCCATCGCGGGCAAGGCGGTCACCGAAGGCAAAGACGCGCGCTGCTTCGCCGACTACATGCGCGTCGATGCGCTGATGGCCACGGGCGGACTGGTCTACTCGCAGATGCCGCACTACGCGACCGCCGACGGCAAGGGCACCAACAACGAAGCTGAAGCTTTGAAGGTGGGCGGCAAGGCCGTGGAAAACTCAGCCCGCAACGTGTGGGTGACCGAGACCGCGCTCTCGACCGCGCTCAACGCCTCCTACATGGCAGAACAGACGGCGCTGTTCGGCGTGGTCGTGGGCATCGCCCTGCTGCTCGCCGGCGTCGGCTTCGCGGTGCTGACGATCGCGGGCGCCCTGCGCAACCCGGAGACGGCGCTTGGCTTCCTACGTGGCCGCTCGATCAGGCGCGGACACGGCGGAGCGCCGGCGACTTCGCACTAGCGAAGCCCGACCGAGCTCGCCTCGCGCGAGCTCTCATCCAGGACCCGCGGCGGGCCGTCGAAAGGCGGCCCGTCAGCGTGTCCAACACGACGCTCGCTCGTCAGCGAGCACGCAGAGATCCGCAGGCTGCCGGCCCTCAGAGGGCCGAGACCTGCTCCTCCTCGGCGACCCGGAAGGATGAGCCGCATCCGCAGGCCGCGACGACGTTCGGGTTGTTGACTTTGAAGCCGGCGCCCTGGAGGCTCTCCTCGTAGTCGATCACCGAGCCGCGCACATACTGCAGGCTCGGGCCGTCCACGAGCAGCTTCAGGCCATGGTCCTCGAACACCTCGTCCCCGTCGCGCTGCTCATCGAAGGCGAGCTGGTACTGGAAGCCTGAGCAGCCTCCACCCCGCACGCCCACTCGCAGCCCCGCAAGGCTCATGTCCGCCTGCTGCGCCGCGAGGAACTCGCGAACCTTCTCAGCGCCCTTGTCGGTCAGGGTGATCATGCTTTCCAAAGTATAGCGATGCGCGATCGGCGCTAATGTGGGTGCCATGCCAACCGCCGATGAGATCAAGCAGCGCATCGAGGCTGCGATACCGGGAGCGCACGCCGAGGTGGAGGACTACACCGGGGGCGGGGACCACTTCCGTGCCAGCGTGACCGCGGCCGCCTTCGCCGGACGCAGCCGCATCGAGCAGCACCGTCTCGTCTACGAGGTCTTCGGCGCCGAGATCGGGGGGCCGATCCACGCGCTCGCGCTGAAGACCGCGGTCCCCAGCAACGCGGAGGCCGACGCCGCGGCATCCGCACCGACGCCAAGCCGATAGGAGCACACCGATGTCCACTCCTGAGACCAACCCGATCCGTGATGCGATCGCCGAGGCGATCTCCGAGCACGAGGTCATCCTGTTCATGAAGGGCACCCCCGAGGCGCCGGCGTGCGGGTTCTCCGCCCGCACCGTCGCCGCGCTGCAGGCCACAGGCGCCCCGTTCGCCGCGGTCGACATCCTGCCCGACCCGCGCATCCGCCAGGAGCTCTCCGCGCTCTCCAACTGGCCGACGATCCCGCAGCTGTTCGTCAAGGGCGAGCTGGTCGGCGGCTGCGACATCGTGACCGAGATGTACGAGACCGGCGAGCTGGCGCAGGCGCTCGGCGTCGAGGCTGCCGCCACGCCGCAGCAGCCGGTGCAGGAGCAGCAGCAGCCCGCGCACGGCCTGGGCATCGAAAACCGCCTCGGCTGAGAGACGGCGAGACGACCGGCAGGCGAGGGCCGGACCGGCCGGGACGCCGACCCTGCGGTTGCTGTAGGGTCAGCCTCCAATGAGCCCGGTCGCGATAGTCAGCGACACAACGCATTACCTCCCGCCTGAGCTCGTAGAGCGCGAAGGCATCCACCAGGTGAGCCTGTACGTGGGCTGGACCGGCGAATCCACGAAGGAGCTGGAGCTGGGCGGCTTCGACGCCTTCTACGCGCGACTTGCCAGCGATCCGGCCACCCCGACGACCTCCCAGCCTTCGATCGGAGACTTCCTGGCGGTCTGGGAGCCGCTGCTCGAGGAAGGCAAGGACATCGTCTCGGTGCATCTGGCGGGCGGGATCTCGGGCACCTGCGAGGCGGCAAGGCAGGCGCGCGCGCTGCTGGCCGAGCGCGGTCTCGGTGAGCGCGTCGAGGTGATCGACGGCGAGACGGGCTGCGGCGGCCTCGGCTTCCTGCTGCTTGCGGGGGTGGCTGCGGCGCGCGCGGGCGGAGACCTTCAGGCTGTGGCCGAGCACGTCAAGAAGGCGCGGGAGCGCGCGCGCATCTGGTTCTGCATCGACACGCTGGAGTACCTGCGGCGGGGCGGGCGCATCGGCAAGGCGCAGGCGTGGCTGGGCGGCACGCTGAAGATCAAGCCGATCCTCACGCTCCAGTACGAGATCACGCCGATCGAGCGAGTGCGCACCTCCAAGCGCGCCTTCGAGCGGATGGTCGAGTACGGACAGAGGCTGGTGGATGAAGGTCTCACCGCGTGGGCCGTGCAGCACATCCAGGCCCGCGAGGAGGCGGAGCGTCTGGCGCAGCGCTGCCGCGATGTGGTCGGCGGCGAGCCGCTGTTCATCTCCGAGGTCGGCCCGGTGATCGGCACCTACACGGGTCCCGGCCTGCTCGGCGTGGGCGGCATCGATCCGGCGTTTCTGGCGTAGAGCCCGCTTGTCGAAGCTATAGCTGATCCCGTTATAACCGGCTATAGCATGGTGGTCGATTACGACACCGATGCTGGCGCGACTTACGTCGAGTTGGCCGGCTACGACGAGGACAAAGCCGATCATACGGTCGAGGTCGTCAGGGGCTTGGTCACCGTGGATGTCGACAGCTTCGAGGAGCCAATCGGCGTGGAGATCCTGATGGCGCCAGCCGAGATCGACGAGGCGACGCTACGGCCGCTTGCGGCCCGCTTCCCGACGCTTGATCTGGCAGCGCTGGGTGCCGCCATCGCGGGCCGCCGGCTGGCTGCGGCCTGATCCCCTGCGCCGGCCTATCGGCCGGTCTCAACTAGACGGTCGAGAGTCAAGCAAGGCAAGGACGCAGCGAGCGTGGCGTGCTCCGCACGCGAGCGAGCGAGGACGCCGCCTCGCGCCGGCTATCGGCCGGTCTCAACTAGACGGTCGAGAGTCAAGCAAGGCAAGGACGCAGCGAGCGTGGCGTGCTCCGCACGCGAGCGAGCGAGGACGCCGCCTCGCGCCGGCTATCGGCCGTCTAGCGGCGCCGCCGGCGTTTGCCGGCGAATACCGCGGCAAGCCCGCCGCCGAGCACGAAGCCGGCGACCGCAGCGCCGATCAGCGCTTCTTTGCGGTGCTTTTCGATCTGGCCGCGCCAGTCGGTGACGACCGCGACCTCGCCGCGCAGGCGTTCCAGGGACAGCGCCAACTCGGCGCGGTTGGCCTCGATGGAGCTGCGGATCTCAACAGGTGAGCGGCTTGGCATCGGCGCGATCCTCCTTCGGTTCCTTGCCTTCGATCACGATCACCGGCGCCCGGCTCCCTCGGTGACAGGCTCTCCGCCGCCGCTCACGGTCTCCCGGATCTTGCGGGCCTCCTCGATCGCCATGTTCGGCGTGGGAGGCGAGCCGGCTTTGACGGCCTTGGCGGCCGCGAAGCCGGCGATCACGCCCAGCAGCAGCAGGATCAAGGCCATCGCGAAGAAGCCCCAGAAGTAGGTGAACTGGTTGCCGATCGGCAGCTCGAAGTAGAGCAGCCACGCAAGCCCGACCAGAGCGAAGAACAGCGCCATCACCACGAAGACGCCGGCGGCGATGCCGACGACGGCGCCCTTGGCGATGCGCGTCGCCTTCTGCGTCATCTCCGCCTTCGCGAGCTCTATCTCCTCGCGCACGAGCAGCGAGGCGCGCTCGGAGACCTCCGTGATCGCGGCGGCGAGGTTGGCGGACCTCTGCTCTCCTTCGACAGGCGCGCTCATGAGCGCACCCGGCGCAGCAGCAGCGCGAGCACGAGCCCGCCCACGAACGCAGCGCCGACGGCGACCTCGGGGCGCCCGCCGGCCATCGGGTGGGCGGGGCTCCCAATCTCCGAGGACGGATGTGCGGCGGGCTCCTGCGGACCGGCGCCGTTGCCGGAGCTCGACGGCTCAACCATCCCGTTCATGTCCGATGCGCTCATTCCGGTGGCTCCTCGTCGAAGATCCGCCTCCAGGCCATCGCGGCGACGCGCTGGGCAAGAATGCTCGCAAGCGCGCCGAACGCCGTGAGGACGCCCGACCACATCAGGCGCTTCACCATCTCGTTCTCCATCTGCCGCAGTCTAATCACCGTCCCGGTCGGCGTCGCGGCGCCCGTGCGAGGCGCCGCTGATCTCCAGGCCGCCGCAGATCGTCTCCACGACCAGCCGCTTGGCGCGCTCGTAGTGCTCCTCGTCGGCTGGAAGCATCTCGAAGATCCAGCCGGTGAGCATCTGCTCGATCGCGCCGTAGAAGGCCATCGCGGCGAACTCGGCGTCGATCTCGGCCTTGAAGGCGCCCTGTCGCTGGGCTCCCTCCACGATCGCCGCGATCCTGCGGTATGCCTCCCGGATGCGGGCCAGATGCGTCTGCCCGAAGGAGTTCGCCGCGCGCGTCACGTCGACGATGATCACCTTCATCAGGTCCGGGTCGTGCCTGTAGCTGTCCACGATGAAGGAGGCGATCGCGTAGAGCTTCTCCCGCGCCGAGGCCTCCGTCGCGTCCACCTCGGCGATCATGTCGAGCATCACGTTCCAGCGCTCGAGGAAGAGCGTGTCCAGCACGCTGTCCTTGGAGCCGAAGTAGTGGTAGACGAGCCCGTAGGCGACCCCTGCCTCGTCGGCGATGTCAGAGACCCGGCAGGCGTGGAAGCCGCGACGCGCGAAGACCCGCACCGCCGCGTCCAGGATCGCCTGGCGGCGGTCCTGGGGCGCGCTGCGTGTGCGCACCGCGCTCATGCGGCACGCGGCGTCCCCGCCGCCGTGCTCGATTCCGGCCACCGGTATGCCCGCGGAGCCCTGTTTGCCAGCGATGGCAGCTTGCGCCGCACCTGCGCCTGGGCGTCGAGGTCGATCTCGGCGACGACGTGGCCCTCTTCACGCTCGCCGAGGCTTGCCAGCACCCTGCCCCAGGGATCGACGATCATCGAGCGCCCGCCCGACTCGTAGCCGTCGGGGTGCTTGCCGACCTGGTTGGCGGCCACCAGGAAGGCCTGGTTCTCGATCGCGCGGGCTCTGATGAGGACCTCCCAGTGCTCGCGGGTGGTCGGCAGGGTGAAGGCCGACGGCAGGGCGATCAGCAGCGCGCCGCGCAACGCCAGGATCCGAAAGACCTCGGGGAAGCGCAGGTCGTAGCAGATCGCGAGGCCGAGCGGCAGGCCCTGCGCTGACTCGCTGAGCACGATCTCGCTGCCCGGGTCCTCGATCTCCGACTCGCGATAGGCCTTGCCGTCGATCTCGACGTCGAACATGTGGATCTTGCGGTAGATAGCCCTGATCTCGCCGGCCGGATCGACGTGAACGCAGGTGTTCGCGAGCTTGGGCGAGCCGGGCACGCGCTCGGTGAACGAGCCGGCGACGAGGTCGACCGCCAACTCGGCGGCGACAGTCCGGGCCCAGGAGATCGCCGGCCCGTCGAGCGGCTGAGCGCCGGCCAGCAGCTTGTCCTTGGCGCCCATGGCCGTCCACTTCTCGGGAAGCACGATCAGCTTCGCGCCGTCGGCCGCCGCGGCGCGGACGTGACGATCCGCGGACGCAAGGTTTGCGGCCGTCTCATCGTTCGAGTTGAGCTGAACTGCCGCGACCCTCATAGGTACACTGCCGACCTCGCGACGGGCGTCCCGCCAGGTTTCGATTGACAAGTCAGTCAATCATTGTGAAGCATAACGCTTGGTCTTCGTCGCCCGCGACCGTGGCGCGCCCGTGGCGGGCTTGCTCTCGCGCCCATCCTGGCCGCCGCGGCCATCGTGCTGGCGCCGCAGCTCCGCCAGCAGCAGCTTCGAGTGCATCGCGCCCACCAGCTCGCGCAGCGGCTCCACGCCGGCCGCGACTATCTGGAGCGCGCGCTCGATCTCTACCTCACCGGCGAGCCGGTCCAGCAGCGCCCGCACCTCTTCGCGCACGAGCGGCTCCAGCGCCTCCCTGTAGCGCAGGGTGTCGTAGACGGTGAAGCCGAGCTCCTCCTCATAGCCACCGGCCCTGAAGCGAGAGATCGCCTCGATGATCTTCACGTCGTCCTGGTCATAGCCCGCTCGGGTGGGCGTCAGGACGCCGAGCTCGGCCAGGCGCGCCAGGACGTTGGCTGGCATCTCGTAACGGCTGCGCACCTCCGCCGCCGAGACGCGCTCGCTCTCCGCGCTCGCCAGCGCGCGCTCGACGATCCGGTCCTCCAGGTCGATCAGAGCCTGCACCCGCTCGGGGTCGCGCTCGAGCAGGTCCTTGATCACGCGCAGAGGCATGAAGCGCTCCTCCTGCAAGCGCTTGATCAACTCGATCCGCTGCACGAAGTGCGGCGGGTAGTAGGCCATGTTGCGACTCGTCCGCCTGATCTCGGAGTCTTCGCCCAGCAGGCCCTCGCGCAGGTAGTGCCTGATCGTGCCGGCGCTCACCCCGCTGCGCTGGGCAAGCTCGCTCATCTTCAGCAGGTCCTTCAAGGGCCTGCTCAGAGCCGAGCCCTCGCTCATGCGGTCGAGCCTGCGCTCCTGTGCGCCACGGGCCCCGGGGACGCGCCGGCGGCGGCGCCGGCGGCGAGCAGCTCGGAGATCTCCTCATCGGAGAGCCCCGCGTCGCGGAGCACCGTCTCGGTGTGCTCGCCGAGCGCCGGCGCGGGCATGCGCGCGGCCTGTCCGGGGGTGCGGGAGAGCTTGACCGGCATGCCGAGCTGCCTGACCGGACCCTCGACGCCCGGCTGGCTGAGCTCCACGACCATCTCGCGTGCCCGCACGAGCTCTGAGGCGAGCGCCTCGTCGAGGTCGAGGACCGGCTCCAGGCAGCATTCGTGCTGGGCGGCGAACTCCTCCCATTCCGCGCGAGTGCGGCTCTTGAAGACCGCCTTCACCTCGGCGTGGGCGCTGCTGCCCGGACGCTCGAACTGGCGCTCGATCAGGTCGTCTCTGCCCACTCCCCTGCACCAGGCCTGCCAGAACTTCGGCTCCAGGGCGCCGAGGCTGACCCAGCCGTCCGCGCACTCGTACGGCCGGTAGCAGATCAGCGCGCCCGCGAGCTCCAGGTCGCCGCGGTGCGGGGTGACGCCGTCGAGGAAGAAGCGACCGGCGACCAGCGCAAGCCATGACAGGGCGCCGTCCGACATCGAGATGTCCACGAGCTGCCCTTCGCCGGAGCCCGGCTTGGCAAGCGATCCGTCTCGCTCGTGCAGCGCCGCCATGATCCCGAACGCGGCCATCATCGCGCCCCCTCCGACATCGGCGATCTGGCCTGCCGATTGGATAGGGCCCCCGCCCGCCCCGCCCGCCCCTGCGCCGCCCGCGCCGCCCGAACGCTCGCCAGTCAGTCCCAGCATCCCGATCAGGCCCAGGTAGTTCATGTCATGGCCCGGCGCGTCGCGCTTGGGACCATCCTGGCCATAGCCGGTGATCGCGCAGTAGACGATCCGCGGGTTCTCCTGCTTCATGCGCTCGTAGCCCACGCCAAGCCGATCGAGCACGCCGGGCCGGAAGGACTCGAGCACCACGTCGCAGTCGCGCACCAGCTTGAGCAGCATCTCCCTGCCCTGCTCGCTCTTAAGATCCAGCCGGATCGAGCGCTTGTTGCGGTTCAGCGCCAGGTAGAGAGCGGAACGGGCGCTCTCGTGAGCGCCCTCGTAATAGGGAGGAGACCAGCGGATGTAGTCGCCCGCTCCGACGTCCTCGACCTTCAGCACGTCCGCGCCCATGTCGGCGAGCAGCAGGGAGCAGAAGCCGCCCGGCAGCAGGCGGGACAGGTCAAGCACCTTCACGTCTTCGAGCGGCAGGCCCATGTGGTCTCCTCCTTGGAGATGGTCTTCAGTTCACGGCCGGGCTCCTCCCGGCCTGCGCGTTGCTCGCAGCCCTTGGCGTGACGCCCAGGAGAGTCCTCGCCTCCTGCACGCTGGCCGGCCTGCGCCCCACGTATTCGACCATTTCCCGCGCCTTCGCGATCAGATCGCCGTTGGACCGAGCCATCTGTCCATCCGGTAGGTAGAGGTTGTCCTCCAGACCCGCCCTCACCGAGCTGCCGAGCGTCAGCCCCGCGGCCATCAGCATCCACTGCTGCCGGGAGATGCCGATCACGCCCCAGTGCGAGCGTTGGCCACCCTCGGGCCCGACGTGCAGCCACGGAATGTTCTCCGCCATCGCTGCCAGGTTGCGTGCGCTCGGCGGCACGCCGCCGACCACGCCCATGATGCAGTCCACATGCAGCGGCGCCTTCAGCACCCCCATGTCGATCAGCGGAGCGAGGCTTCCGACATGGCCGAGGTCGAAGCACTCGTGCTCGGGACGGATGCCCAGCTCGTTCATCGCGCTCAGCAGCTCGATTATCTCGCCGAACGGGTTGGCGAAGACCATGTCGAAGACGAACGCTTTGCGCGAGGCCGAGTACTTGGCGTAGTTCATCGAGCCCATGTTCAGGGCGGCGACTTCGGGCCGGCCGGCCTCCAGATATGCGACTCGCTTCTCGACGGGCACTCCGATCGTGCCGGTCGAGTAGTTGATGATCACGTCGCCGGCGGCCTGCCTGATCGCCTCGGTGATCGCGACGAAGTCCTCGATCTCGTAGCTGGGAGTGCCGTCCGGTTTGCGCGCGTGGATGTGGATCATGCTCGCGCCCTCCGCCACGGCGCGGCGCGCCTCCTCCCCGTACTCCTCCGGCGTATAGGGAATCGCCGGGCACTGATCGCGGTTGGCGATCACCCCCGAGATCGCGCACGTGATGACGGCTGGGTCCTCAACGCTCATACGGGCACCACTCCACTCTTCTTGTATGGCCGCTCGACCTTCTTGCCCTCCGCCATCTCCAAGCCCCGGCAGATGGTCGCGCGGGTCTCGCGCGGGTCGATCACGTCGTCGATCATGTCGTTGCCGGCGGCGATGTAGACGTCGAACATCTTTTTGAAGTTGGCGATCAGCTCCGCGCGCTTGGCGTCGGGGTCCTCGGCCGCGTCGACCACCTTGCGGAAGGCGATCTCGACCACGCCCTCGGCGCCCATCACGCTGATCTCGGCGCTCGGCCAGGCGACGATCAGGTCGGGCTCGTAGGCCCGACCGCACATCACGTAGTAGCCGGCGCCGTATGCCTTGCGCGTGATCACGGTGATCTTCGGCACTGTGGCGTTGGCGACCGCGTAGAGCATCTTGGCGCCGTGCCGGATGATGCCCTCGGCCTCGACCTTGGTGCCGACCATGAACCCGGGCACGTCCTGGAGGAAGATCAACGGGATGCCGAAGGCGTTGCAGAGGTTGATGAAGCGCGCCGCCTTATCGGCGGAGTCGTTGTCGAGGATGCCTCCGAGCTGCTTGGGCTGGTTCGCGACGATGCCGGCCGGCCGGCCGTCGAAGCGGGCAAAGCAGGTGATGATCGTCTTGGCCCACTGCTTCTTGATGTCCAGGTAGGAGCGCTCGTCGACGATCGCCTCGATCACGTCGTACATGTCGTATGGCTTGCGGTTGGACTCGGGGAGCACATCCAGCAGCGAGTCCTCGACGCGATCGATCGGGTCGCTCGAAGGCGCACGCGGCGGCGCCTGCTCGCAGCTCTGGGGCATGTAGGAGAGGTACTCCTTGATCCTCTCGATGCACTGCTCGTCGCTGTCGACTTCCATGTCGCCGACGCCGGACTTGCGGCAGTGCACGCGGGAGCCGCCCAGTTCCTCCTGGGTGACGTCCTCGCCGACAGCCGCCCTGACCAGATGCGGTCCCGCCAGCGCCATCGAGCCGCGGCCCTTGACCATCGGCACGAAGTCGGCGAGCCCGGGGATGTAGGCGGTGCCGGCTGCGCAGGGGCCCATCAGCGCGGCCACCTGCGGGACCACCCCGCTCATGATCACCTCCTCCCGGAAGAGGTGACCCGACCCTGCGAACATCGCGCCCGCGGCCTCCTGCACCCGCGCCCCGGCGGAGTCCAGCAGCCAGACGAAGGGGATGCGCTTGGTCAGCGCCAGCTCGCGCAGGCGCGTGACCTTGAACTCGCCGGTCATGCCCATCGAGCCGGCCATCACCGTGAAGTCGTAGGCGCAGACGGCGGTCAGGCGTCCGTTCACCTTGCCGTAGCCGGTAATCACGCCGTCGGCGGGGGCGTCGACGCCCTCCATCGCGCGCTGGGTGGTGTGCGGCTTGCCGAGGATGCCGAGCTCCACGAAGGTGCCCTCGTCCACCAGCAGCGCGATCCGCTCGCGCGCGGTGAGCTTGCCCTTCTCGTGCTGTTTGTCGATCTTCTCCTGGCCGCCGCCGAGCTTGATCTGCTCGCGGCGGGCCAGCAGGTCCTCCACCAGCGGTCGTAGCAGCGAGGTCGCGGGCGTGGTCTGCTGCTCTGAGCTCATCGGCCCTTCCACTGGGGCTCGCGCTTCTGGAAGAAGGCGGTGACGCCCTCGACCACGTCCTCGGTGGAGACCGCGAGGGTGAGCTGGGAGCGCAGGTAGTCCAGGGCGTCCTGGAGCGGCATGTCGAGCTGGCGCCGCATCGCTTCCTTGCCCAGGCGCATGATCACCGGCGACTTGCTCGCGAGCTTGGCCGCCCACTCGCTCACCGCCGCGTCGAACCGCTCCGCGGGAACGACCTTGTTGACGATGCCCGCCTCCAGGGCCCGCTCGGCGCTCATCCGCTCGCCCAGCAGCAGCATCTCGTTGGCCTTCTTGCGGGGCACGTTGCGGTAGATCAGCGCCATGATCATGAACGGGAAGACGCCGACGTTGATCTCGGGCGTGCCGAAGGTCGCGTTCTCGGAGGCGACGATCAAATCGCAGCAGAGCGCCACTCCCAGCGATCCGGCGAGCACGTGACCGCCGGCGGCGCAGATCGTGGGCTTCTGGAGCGAGGCGATCTTCTCGAAGAGGGAGACGAACAGATCGGTGGCGAAGTGCTTGTGCACGAGCGGGACCTCCTGGCCGAACCCGGTCAGGTTCGCCCCCGAGGAGAACACTTTGTCGTGCGAGGAGGCGAGCACGACGCAGCGCGCCTCTGCCTCCTGGGCGGCCCTGTCGAAGGCCTGATGCAGCCCGAGCAGCATCTCCGCCGACAGCGAGTTGCGCGTGTCGGGGTCGTTGAGCGTGATCGTCGCGACCCCGTCAGAGACCTCGTAGAGAACGTGCTCGACGGCCATGCCGACATCCTAACCGGCCGGCCGGCGTTGTGGGAAGTATGCAGCGCTACTGCTTACTTTCGCCGCTCGCGCCGGCGGAGCGTTCTTTGGTGCCGTGACCGGCTTGCTTCTCCAGTTCGGCGAGGCTGATGGTCTCAGCCGCAGGCGGCGCGGAGGCCGCCACCGGGATTTCCGTGGCGACTATCTCCGTGCGCACCTCGACGGTGATCCCAGGCCCAAAGCTCGTCGTTTCCCGTATGAGCACCGGCAGACCGTCGTGCTCGAAGAACACGTGCAAGACGACCTGGCGGCGCCTGACGATCGTCTTCGCGTGCGAGTGCCCGCGCGATGAGACGATCATCACATGCACGGCGTCCTTCACGGAGGACCTGATGGCGAACTCGGTGGTCCGGTGACCGAGCACGGTGGCCGGACCGAGATCCTTCGCAGACTCGGCGTGCCTGATCGCGTTCGCGACTTTGCCGTCGAGCGAATCGCGACCGTCGCCGAGCAGGCCGGCGAATCCTTCCTGCCCACTGCGCAGAGGAATGCGTATCCAGGGCCGGCCGCCGTCTTTCAATCCGATCGTGGCGGACCGCATGAACTGCTGATCGCCGACCTGCATCCCTTCTACGTGCCTGTGCCCAGGCGCACCATTTCGGAGCACGGCAAGTCGCGGCGATCGGCTCACTTCGTAGACGCTGGTTGGCAGCCAATGCGTCGTGATCCTGGGCTTGCCCCGCTTCGCGTCGTTCCGGCCACGCGACGACCCGCTGTTGGAGGAGCCCAGGTGAGCGCCGCGCAAGGCCATCCGCCGCACCACCCGCTCGCTGTTGACCGACAGGGAGAGCATGCGCCGCTCCAGGACGCGCAGCCGAGTGGGGATCTTTGCCGACAAGGTGACGGCCGCCGCCGCCTCGCCTCTGAGGCTGATAGCGCCGCCGAGGACGAGGAGGGCCGCAACAGCGAAGCCAAGCGCCGCTTTCGGATGCCTCCGCCTACCGTCGAGAATGCGCACGGCTCCTCCCTTCCTGCTCTCGGACAGCACGGCTGGCCGCCTTATTCAAGAAGATGCTACCGGAGCAATGCTTCCGAACGCGCGGGCCGCCCGCCGAGCTCGCGACCGGCGCCGACGGGTCGGCCGACGCCATTCCGGCGCCGGGATAGCCCCTGACCTTCGGCGTGCCGAGGCGTTACAGCCGGTGATTCGCGACGGCGCGCCGGAAGCGACGTCTCGACCCAACACGATCAGACCGATAAGGAAATCGGAGGTTTGCGCATGATGAGGAAGATCCTGCTCGCCACCGCGCTGATGGCGCTCGCGAGCACGCCGGCATGGGCGCTGCCGGGCAAAGCACCGACCAACGGCGGCACCGCCCACGCCCCGGAAACCACACCGGTAGGCCCGCCGAGCAGCACGCCAAACTCGGAATCCAACCCCGGGAGCAAGAACCGCTCTGAAACGGGCACCGAAAATGCTGGCGGCGGCGAACACCGCGGCACGTCGACCGGCGGCGAGAGCAGCTCCAAAGGCTCCGAACACCGCTCATCCGGCAAAGGCCAAGGCACGGGCAAGAAAGGCGGCAAGGGCGGCAAGTCGCACCACTGCCAGCCGCACGCGGTCGCCTACATCGTTGGCGGCACGCTCGTGAGCCAGACGCTCACCGAAGAAGAAGGCTCGCACCACACCTACAAGGGCGAAGTGACGATCGAAATCAAGCGGAGCAACCATCACGCGCTCGCCGACAAGGGCACCACCAAGACCTACACGGTCGAAGGCGTCCATGTCAGCGGCCCCCTCAAGGTCGCGGCGCTCGAAGCGGGCGACTGGGCGCAGGCGATCGGCCGTGTCACGGTGCTTCCGAAGAAGTGCGATGCGGGCGAATTCAAGCCGACCGTGACCATCCGTCGGCTCATCTTCCACGGGCCGCACAAGAGCACCACGACCACAACCACAACGACCTCAAGCACGACCAGCGGCACCTGAGCACGTGAGGCGCCCGGGCGGGGTCGGCGGCACTCTGTGCGTCGCCGGCCTCGCCGGCGCGGGACTCAGCGAGCCGGCTGATCGCCGATCGCGATCGCCCCGGACCGCAGAGACCGCACGATCACTTGGCGCGTTTCGCGATCCGCTCGCACTCGCGCAGATCCTTGCGCAACAGATGACGGCGGCCACGCGCGGGCGGTTTCGCCAGTTGCTTTCGCATGCACCGACGCAGACGCCGCTCTTCGGCCTGCTGGCGCTTGCTCAGATGGGGCGGCTTGGACAGGCTGCCGCCTGCTTCCTCGCGCTTGCGCAGTTCCGTTTGGCTGATCGTTTCGTCCGCCGGCGGCGGGATCACGGAGACGGGCACTTCCGTGGCGAGGATGTCGGTGCTGTCAGCCACGCGCTCCGTCCCCATCTGGGCCATCGCCTGCGTGCGCACAGCCAGCCCGTCCGGGGCGAGGTAGAGGTGGAGCGTCTCCTCGGCGTGCCGTCTGCGCGCATGCGCAGCAGGCTTCGACGCACCCGCGGGCAAGGAGAGGCCAAGCGTCGCCTTGAACTCGGTCGTCCGCTGCCCATCGACGTTGGCCGGGCCGACTTCGACCACCGATCGTGCCTTGGCCAGCAGGGCGATCAGCCTCCGAGACCCGGTGCTCGCTTCGCCGAGCACCGGCGATTCCGAAGAGCCCTTGCCACCGTGGTGCGATTCTTCCGATGATCGTTCAGCGGCCGTCGTCGAGATCCACGGCTTGGAGCCGTCGAACAGGGCGAAGATGGGCATGTAGGTGTACTGGTCTTCCCCGATGAGGCGGAACTGGATCGGGAGCCCTCCGAAGACCTCACCGCGGATGGCGACCAGCCGTGGCGAGGCGCTCACTTCGAAGTCTGCCGTCAGAAAGGGCAGGTTCAGCGGGACGGCGACGGGCAGTTTCGTGACGGCGGCGCTGGTCGCCGCGTGCGTGCTCTTGCGGCTCCGTGCGGCTCCGCCGCTGCCCGCCTTCGAGCGCTTCCATGAGGCTTCCAGCGCTTGCCGGGCTCACGCCGCTCATCGACTCAGTAAGCGTGCCGCGCATGCTGTTGATCCGCAAGCTGCGCATCCGCCGCTCGAGAACGACAAGCCCGCGCGGCAGCTTCGCACGCGGCGATCTGGGTGCGGCCAGCGACGCCGGCGGCAGAGCCAGCGCCGGCAGGCACGCGAGGCATACGACGATCAAACGCACTCGCAGACCTCTGAGCATGGGCATGGGCATGCCGGTCCCCCTTGGCATCGCAGATGGCCGAGACGATCATTGCTGATGCTACTGAGCAGGGATTCCAAGGGCATGGAGACGCAGAAGACCAGGTTGACCAGGTCTGCTATTTTGTGGGCATGTCAGAAGCCGTCACCGTCACAGAGGCCAAGATGCAGCTTTCTCGACTCATCGAGCGCACCCAAGCCGGTGAGGAGATAGTGATCAGGCGCGGCAGGCGCCCGGTCGCGAAGCTCGTCCGTTATCAGCCTGCGCCGTCGCCACGGAGGCTCGGGGCGCTGCGCGGCAAGATCTGGATCGCGGACGACTTCGACGCGCCGGACGAGGAGATAGAGCGGCTTTTCGGAACGCGCGATTGAGCGCGCTGCTTCTCGATACCCACGTGGTTCTATGGGCGCTCGGTGACGTCCAAAACCTGTCCCCCGCCGCTCGTGACGCGCTTGCCGACGGCTCGATACCAGCGTATGTCAGCGCCTCGAGCATCTGGGAGATATCGATCAAGCGTGCAACCGGCAAGCTGAAGGCGCCAGACGATCTGCTCGCTCAGATTGCCGAGGCGAGCTTCGATTCGTTGCCGATCGATCAAGGGCACGCGGACATCGCAGGCTCATTGCCCCCTCATCACCGCGACCCATTCGATCGCATGCTCGTCGCTCAGGCCCAATGCGAGCAGTTGACAGTTGTCACCTGCGACGAGCGCATCGCCGCCTACGGCGTGCCAGTGCTCTGGTAGCCGGCGCGACCTCTGGTAGCCGGCGCGACAGGAGCGCAAAGTAAGCAGTCCTACTGTTTACTTTTGCCGCCGCCTGCGCTAGCTTCCCTGCCAGCGTCGAGAACCCCGAGAGAGGAGCCCCGTCCGATGGCCACCGCCCAGAGCAACGTCCTGAAGCCCGACTTTGGGGCCAAGCGCAAGCACTTCATCTTCACCGAGGAGCACGAAGCGCTGCGGGAGTCGATCCGCAACTTCGCGATCAAGGAGCTTGCGCCGCACGCCGCCGAATGGGAGGAGACCACCTTCCCGGACTCGGTCTTCAAGCGCATGGGCGAGCTCGGCTTCCTCGGCCTGGACAAGCCGGAGCAGTACGGCGGCCAGGGCGGCGACTACTACACGAGCCTGGTGCTGGCCGAGGAGATCACCAACGCCAACTCGGGCGGCCTGGCGATGGGGGTGGCGGTCCACACCGACATGGCGATGCCGCCGATCCTGGCCTTCGGCACCGAGGAGCAGAAGCAGGAGTGGGTCGTGCCCGCGATCAAGGGCGAGAAGATCCTCTGCCTCGGCATCACCGAGCCCGACGCCGGCTCCGACGTCTCCGGGATCAAGACGCGCGCCCTCCGCGACGGCGACGACTACGTGATCAACGGGTCGAAGACCTACATCACCAACGGCCACCGCGCCGACGTGATCGTGCTGGTCACGAAGACCGATCCGAACGCCGGCTATGACGGCTTCACGCTGTTCCTGGTGCCGATGGACACGCCAGGCGTGATCCGCGAGAAGCGCTTGGAGAAGCTCGGCATGCACGCCTCCGACACCGCGCTGCTGGCCTTCCAGGACGTCCGCGTCCCCGCCTCGGCGGTGCTCGGGCAGGTCGGCAAGGGCTTCTACCACATCATGTGGGAGCTTCAGGGCGAGCGTCTGATCGGCGCCGCCGGCTGCGTATCGGGCGCGCAGAAGTGCTTCGAACGCACGATGCAATACGCGCTGGAGCGCAAGGCGTTCGGCAAGGAGATCGGCCACTTCCAGGTGATCCGCCACAAGTTCGCCGAGATGGCCACCAAGATCGAGTCGGCCCGCCAGATGGTCTACGTGACCGCCTGGCGCTTCAACAACGGCGAGTACCCGGTGCGCGAGATCTCGATGGCCAAGCTGCACGCATCGCGGATCGCGGTGGAAGTCGCCGACGAGTGCATCCAGATCCACGGCGGCGCCGGCTACATGCGTGAGTACGGAGTCGAGCGCGTCTGGCGCGACATGCGCCTGAACCGGATCGGCGCCGGCACCGACGAAATCATGCTCGACGTGATCGGCCGCTCCTATGGGCTCTAGCTAGCGCCGGGTCGACCGCCGTCCGCACCGCCCACTCCCGACTCGCGGCGGGCGCCAGACCAAGGGATGCGCGAGTCGAAGCGATCCCGACACGGGCCGAATCTGCCCACCCCCCCGTTCGATCGGGGGGTGGGCGGCTCCAACTACCTGTGAGTCAGCAGTGCTTTGTCATTTGTCAGGTGGAGCGCTCGACGTCCCTGGTCGCGGGTGCGCGGCGGGGCGCAGGCGGCGCGGGCGCGAGGGCAGGTCTGCCAACCCGCGCACGCGGCACGTCCTCGCCGGGTTCAGGCGGGCCCGGAGGCCCGCTCAGGCCGGGTCGCATCCGATCAGAGGGGCTGTCCCTTCACCGGCGCCCGCGGGACGCTGCTGCCCGGTTGACGGCAACCGTTGCGCGCACGACTTTCGTCGGATCGAGCGCGCAGGCGCAACACCGCCGCCGGGTAGACACATCCGGGCGGCCAAAGCGGACGCGAGACGGACGTCGACGAGCTCGCCCGGGCCGCCGGGCGGCACAACCTCAACAGCACCCGCCTCGCGACCACACCGTGCGCACCCACACCCCCATACCCAGCGGATCTGCACATCCCCGACGGCAAACCTCGATGCTGTCGCGCTTATGCCCTTCTCGACGGGAGCCTCCGGACCCGCCCGACCCTGCGACACCGCGCGACTCCCCCGCCCCCGCTGATCACGGGCGTCCTGCTGGCCCGTACGGTCCTCCCGGCATCCACGCCCGACGCGCGACCTGCACGCCGCGCCGGGGCAGAGCTCGACCGCGTGCACCTGCCTCACCACCACTGTCAGCAGGCCCTTGTCGGGTCGCTCGCGACCGTCGTCACAGCCCGCGACGCGACTCGCGGCGGGCGCGGCCGCGCGCGCCGGCGAGGCCGGGTCGTGTGCCTCTGAGCCTTGCGCCGAGGCCAGGCGCGAAGCGGTCCGGCAGGCGCGTTCGAATCTGCCAACCCCCCATCGCAGCGGGGGGATGGCAGCCACAGCCAGCTGTGAGATGGTCTGAGCTGCCAACCCCCGGCAGATCCCGGGGGTTGGCAGATTCAGCACGCCCCGGCC
>DAHUYQ010000046.1 GCA_027315115.1 Solirubrobacterales bacterium
CCAGGACATGCTCGCCAGCCTGCGCCGAGCAATCATCGCCACCCAATACTCACCAGTTACCCCCACGACCCCCAACCAGCGAGAAATCACCAACCCCGCTCAGGCGCTCACAGCCACCACCGGATAACGCCGAAACTTGAGTTACGATGGAAACATCCTCCTATCCAATCATGGGGTCGCCGCCGCCAGCGTGGCGATCTGAAAGGAATCGCACGATGCAACGACTGCTGCGCCTGCGTCCGTCGCCGGGCCTCCTCGTCGCGCTGCTTGCCCTAGTGCTCGCCTCTGGCGGCGCGGCCTGGGCGGGCACGAACGTCACGGGCTCCAGCAAGGGCGCCCACAAGATTCACGCCTGCATCCAGCCCGCCGCGGCAGGCGACACCGCGCGTGAGCTCTCGCTTCCAACGCACGGGACGACGTGCCCCAACGGCGACGTGCCGATCTCATGGAACGAAAAGGGTCGGCCCGGCGCCAAGGGCGCCCGCGGAGCTGTCGGCGCGCAGGGCAAGACGGGTGCCGTAGGCGCGCCCGGCGCACAGGGACCCGTCGGCGCGATCGGCCCGAAGGGCGCTCGCGGAGAAACCGGTGGCACCGGACTACAGGGGCCCGCCGGCGCCAACGGCAACACCGTCCTCCATGGCGAAGGCGCCCCGAGCGAATCGGAAGGCGCCGAAGGCGACTTCTACGTCGATACAACCGTCCACGAGCTGTACGGCCCCAAGACCAAAGGCTCCTGGACCTCAGCGACACCTACCAGCCTCGTCGGGCCGCAGGGCGAAAAAGGCGAACGCGGACTCCAGGGCGAAAAAGGCGAACGCGGGCTCCAGGGCGAAAATGGCCTCACTGGGGCGACCGGGCCAGAAGGCCCGCGCGGCCCCGCCGGCATCTCCGAATACCAAGTCGTGCACAAAAGCATCTCCGTCTCCCTGCCGAACAACGGCGAAACCCAGAATCCCTATGTCTCGGTGGAATGCCCTGCCGGCAAGAGCATCCTCGGCGGTGGCGGGTACATGAGCGGCGTCGGCGGCTACGTCGTCAACGACGGCCCGATCGTGGTCAGCGGCACGGTCTACCCAACATGGGAAGTGTTCGCGGTCGCCCACAACGAAAGCGGCGCGGCCGAGAGCGGCGAACTCACCGCGGTCGTCTACTGCGCGAAAGTCGAATAGCGCCGCAACGAGGCCGGGGGCGCTGCGCCTCCGGCCTCAGCGCCGCGCCCGCGCGGCCTTCAGCCGCTGCACCTTCTCCAGCTCGACCTTGCGCAGCCGCACCGTCTGCGGGGTCACCTCGACGCACTCGTCCTCCGCGACGAACTCCAGCGCCTCCTCCAGGCTCAGCCGTCGCGCCGGCGTCAGCCGCTCCAGCACCTCGGAGGTGGAGGAGCGGATGTTGGTCAGGTGCTTCTCCTTGCAGACGTTGATGTCGAGATCGCCGGAGCGGCTGTTCTCGCCCACGATCATGCCCTCGTAGACCTCCTCGCCCGGCCCGACGAAGAGCGTGCCGCGCTCCTGCAGGCTCATCAGCGAGTACTGGGCGGTGGTGCCGCGCCGGTCGCTGACCAGCGCGCCGGTGGTGCGCGTGCGCAACTCCCCCGCCCAGCGCTCCCAGCCCTCGAAGACGTGGTGCATGATGCCGGTGCCGCGCGTCTCGGTCAGGAACTCGGTGCGGAAGCCGATCAGCCCGCGGGCGGGGACCAGGTACTCCATCCGCACCCAGCCGGTGCCGTGGTTTGTCATGTGCTCCATGCGTCCCTTACGGGCCGCCAGAAGCTGCGTGACCGCGCCCACGTGCTCCTCCGGCACGTCGACCGAAAGGCGTTCGACCGGCTCGTGGCGATGTCCCTTGATGTCCCGGACCAGCACCTGCGGCTGCCCGACGGTCAGCTCGAAGCCCTCCCGGCGCATCATCTCCACGAGCACCGCGAGCTGCAGCTCGCCGCGGCCCTGCACCTCCCAGGCTTCCGGTCTGTCGGTGTCCTTCACGCGCAACGAGACGTTGCCGATCAGCTCCTGATCAAGCCGGCCCCGGACCTGGCGGGCCGTCATCTTGCTGCCCTCCCGACCCGACAGCGGCGAGGTGTTGATGCCGAGCGTGACCGATATCGAGGGCTCGTCCACGGCGATCACCGGCAGCGGCCGTGGGTCGTCGAGGTCGGCGAGCGTCTCGCCGATCGTGACCTCCGCGATGCCCGCCACGGCGATGATTTCGCCGGGCCCGGCCTCCGCGGCCTCGACGCGCTCCAGCGCCTCGGTCACGTAGAGCTCGGAGGCCTGCACGCGCTGCACGCTGCCGTCGGCCCTGCACCATGCAATCTGCTGGCCCTTGCGGATGTTCCCGTTGCGGACCCGGCAGATCGCCAGCCGGCCCACGTAGGGGGAGGCGTCGAGGTTGGTGACCAGCGCCTGCAGCGGGTGCTCGGGGTCGTACATCGGCGGCGGGATGTGCTGCACCATCAGCTTCAGCAGCGGCTCGATGCTCTGCCCCTGCTGCTCCGGCTTGGCGGGGTCGTGTTCCAGCGTCGCCGTGCCGGCCTTGGCGTTGCAGTAGACGATCGGGAACTCGATCTGGGACTCGTCGGCGTCAAGGTCGATGAAGAGCTCGTAGACCTCGTCCACGACCTCCGCCACGCGCGCGTCGGAGCGGTCGATCTTGTTGATCACGAGGATCACCGGCAGCCTGGCCTCCAGCGCCTTGCGCAGCACGAAGCGCGTCTGCGGCAGCGGCCCCTCGGAGGCGTCGACCAGCAGCAGCACGCCGTCCACCATCGTCAGCCCGCGCTCGACCTCACCGCCGAAGTCGGCGTGGCCGGGCGTGTCGACGATGTTGATCTTGACGTCTCCAAAGCGCACCGCGGCGTTCTTGGCGAGGATCGTGATCCCACGCTCGCGCTCGATGTCCATCGAGTCCATCACGAGGTCCTGGACCTCCTCGCCGGCCCTGATGGAGCCGGTCTGGCGCAGCATCGCGTCCACGAGCGTGGTCTTGCCGTGGTCGACGTGCGCGATGATCGCGATGTTGCGTATGTCGCTTCTGGGGGTAAGCAAAGCTCCGACAGGCTAGCGAGAGCGGGCGCCGATGCGCTGCTCAGCGCTGCGCGCCGCCGGCCAGCATGCGCCGTCCGGTCTGCAGGCCGAAGCGCGCGAGCGCGGACGGGACGTGCTCTGCGCGCGCCACCACGTCCTCCAGCGCGGCCGCGAAGCGCCTGATCTCCGACTCCTCCACGACCAGCGCCGGCAGCGCCTTGATCACGTTCATGCGGTGGCCTGCGACCTGACAGAAGATGCGGTGCTCGTGGAACAGGGGAACGGTGATGAGCTGGGAGAAGAGGCCCGGCTGGGCGCGCTCCACGGCCTTCCACACCGAGCGGCGCGCGCGGCCGCCGGGCGGCCCCATCTCTATCGCCCACATCAGGCCCTGGCCGCGGACGTCGGTGACGACCTCGTAGCGATCGACGAGCGGCCTGGTCAGCTCCAGCAGCAGCCGGCCGAGCCGCTCGGCCCGCTCGATCAGGCCCTCTTCCTCGAGCACCCTCAGCGTCGCCAGGGCCGCGGCGGCAGCCAGGTCGTTTCCGCCGAAGGTGGAGCCGTGGCGCACCGCGCGCTCCATCCCGTCGAAGACCGTGTCGAACGCGGCACGCGAGACCAGCACGGCCCCGATCGGCACCAGACCGCCCGAGAGCGCCTTGGAGAGGCAGATCAGATCCGGCTGCAGACCCCAGTGCTCGAGCGCCAGGAAGCGGCCGGTGCGCCCAAGGCCGGTCTGGACCTCGTCGCAGACCAGCAGCGCGCCGGCGTCTTTGCAGAGGCCCTGAGCGGCCTGCAGGTAGCCCGCGGGCGGCAGGTTGACGCCCTTGCCCTGGATCGGCTCCACGACGAACGCCGCGACATCGCCCCGTTCGAGCTCGCGCCGCAGCGCGTCCTGATCCCCGAACGGCACCGCGTCGCAACCGGGCAGCAACGGACCGAAGCCGTCTCTGAACTCGGCGTTGCCGTTGAGGGAGAGAGAGCCGAGCGTGAGCCCGTGGAAGGCGTGCTCGGCGTAGAGGATCCGGGGCCTGCCAGTCGCCGCGCGCGAGACCTTGATCGCAGCCTCCACCGCCTCGGTGCCGCTGTTGGCGGGCACCATCGCGCCGACCGACCCGGGCGCGCGGGCCAGGAGCTGCTCGGCCAGGACGCCGGAGAGCAGCGTCACGCCGAGCTGCGGCAGGTTGCCGGTCCTGGCCTCCATCACGGCCTCCACCGCCGCGACGGCCTGCGGGTGCCAGCGGCCGATCGCGAACACGCCGTAGCCGCCGAAGAGATCCAGATAGTGCTGCCCGGAGGAGGCGATCAGGTGGGCGCCCTCTCCCCCGACCCATGTCTTGTCGAACCCCAGGGTTCGCACGATCCGCCCCACCTGTGGGTTGAGATAGCGATCGTTGAGCGTCATCTCCTGTCCAGTGCGCCGCGCAAGAATCTCGCGCACGGACGGCAAAGGCGGGGTTGGCATCCAGCTAAGGGTACGATGCGCAGATGCCTTTCGCCAGACCGGAATCCCTGAGGCGCGAACTGGCCTCCGCGCTGCCCCAGCGCCCGTTCACGCTCCGGTTCTGGGACGGCGGCGATCTGCCCTCCACCTCCGGCGACGGCGACGCTCCAGTTCTCATCGTGCGCTCGCCCGCCGCGGTCGCGCACATGCTCCGCGCCCCCGGACAGCTCGGACTCGGACGCGCCTACGCCGCCGGCGAGATCGAGATCGACGACCTCGACAAGGTGATCGCGCTGCTGGACGCCTACAAACCGCCTGCCATCGACCGCGCCGCCCGCGCGCGGCTTGCGCTGGCCGCGGCGCGAGCGTGCGGGCTGATGCTTCCGCCCGGCGTGCCGCCCGCGGAGCTGCAGCCGAGCGGGCGCAGGCACAGCAAGGAGCGCGACGCCCGCGCGATCCGCCACCACTACGACGTGGGCAACGACTTCTTCCGCCTCTTCCTGGGCGAGACGATGACCTATAGCTGCGCGGTGTGGCGGGGCGCCGAGACTCTCGACGAAGCCCAGCGCGACAAGCTGGAGCTGGTCTGCGCCAAGCTGAGGCTCAAAGAGGGCGAGCGCGTGCTCGACGTCGGATGCGGCTGGGGCGCCTTCGTGATGCACGCCGCCGAGCACCATGGCGTGAGCGCCGTGGGAATCACCATCTCTCCCTCACAGGCGGAGCTTGCGCGCCGACGCGTGCAGGACGCCGGACTCGGCGACCGTGTCGAGATCCGGCTGGCCGACTACAGGGACCTCGCCGGAGAGCGCTACGACGCGATCGCGAGCATCGGCATGGTCGAGCACGTCGGCTCGCGCCAGATCGACGTGTACGCGCAGCAACTGGCCGCGCTGCTGCCACGCGGCGGGCGGCTTCTCAACCACGGCATCGCGCGCCTGCGTCACGGCGACCCCGAGGCGGGGCCGTTCTCCGAGCGCTACGTCTTCCCCGACGCGGCGCCGCTGCACCTCTCGCGCGTGCAGTTCGCGCTCGAGCGCGCCGGCTTTCGCACCGACCACGTCGAGGGTTTCGCCCCCGACTACGCTCGCACGCTCTCGGAGTGGATCGCCGGCCTGGACGCCAACCTCGATCGGGCGCGCGCGATCGCCGGCGACGAACGCGTGCGGGTCTGGCGGCTGTACCTGCGCGCGGCGCGCAAGGGCTTCATCAACGGCTTCACGGGCATCTACCAGGTGCGGTCAGAGCGGCTCTGACCGCCGCCCATCGCGCGGCTTTGGCGGCCGGACCGGATGGCCGCGTGAGCCGCCGGCTGGCCGCGCGACCCGACGCCGGCGCGCTGCGCGATCTCAGGGATGCGCGCGCCGCAGGCTGCTGACGATCAGCGCGCCAGACTCGGTGAGCTCCCACGAGTTCCCTGACGGCCCGCCGTCGTTTCGCACGACGCCGCGCTCGGCAAGCCGCGCCAGCAGCTTGGACATCTGCCCCTGATCGACGACGCCGGCGGCCTGCGCTATCTGCCGGTTGCTCGCGCCCGGCTGATCGCCGACCGCCAGCAGCACCCGCACGGTGCGGTAGGTGAGCCGGATCGGGGAGGCCGCGGGATGGGACACGGCCGGGGTCTCGGCGACCCTGCGCCTGCCGGCGGCATCCACGCGCTCGCGCTCGCGGCGTGCCGCGGCCGGGCCAAGGTACGGCGCAAGCACGATGGCGGTCAGATCGCCGGCGAGCTCGCGCAGCCGCGGCGACCGAGAACGGCGCAGCCGATCGTGCAGGACGCCCGCGGCGCCGGCGACCGCGGCCTCCGCGTTGAGCGCGGGGATCTCCCGCCCTGGCGCGGCGTATGAGCGCCCCAGATCGACCCACCGCGTGAGCTGCTCCAGGATGCAGGCGCGCCGCTGCAGCATCCGCTCCCCGCCGCGCAGCGAGGCGACCAGGCACAGGTGCGCGATCGCCGGCTCCTCTTCGAAGAACTCCAGCAGCGAGCTGATCACCACCCGCACACGTGCGGGCCAGCGCTCGGGTAAGCCGCTGCTCAATGCCGCCACCGTGGCACGCTGGACACCGTCGTCGAAGCTTGCGATCGCGCAGTCCTCCACGTCGGAGAACCATTGGTAGAAGGTACGGGGCGAGGTCCCCGCCCGCTCCACGATCGCGGCGACGGTCGGCTTCCTCTCCCCCTCCCAGGCGACTGTCGCCAGCGCGCGCATCAGGCGCACTCGATGGAACTCGTCCGTTCTGCGCGCGGGCACGGCCCGCCCGAGGAGACTGTCGCTGGTCGCGGCACGCGCCCTCCGCGCCGTGACCGCTTGGCGCTTATCGGCGGGCATCCACCCGCCGTCCTTCATCTGCCGGCGTGCACGCACACCGGCCCGCGTCTGCGCGTCTTGATCTCATCGGCTCTCCTCGCTCTCTGCGTGTGATGCTTCCGGCCTCAGTCGACCGGTTCGGCCCAGGCCGATCGTTCCTCCGATCCGTCGGCCACGCTGAACCGTAGCGGAGTTCGACGTGGCGAGTAGAGACAGCGATCGCTGCCAATGTCCAGGTCGGCGAGCGCGGCGGAGGGGGCCGGCGGCGACCCGAGCGGGGCTACTGCAGGCTCGCCATCACGTGCTTGATGATGGTGTAGTCCTCCAGCGAGTAGACGCTGAGGTCCTTGCCGTAGCCCGACTCCTTGAAGCCGCCGTGAGGCATCTCCGAGACGAGCGGGATGTGGTCGTTGATCCAGACGCATCCGAACCGCAGCGCGGCGGAGACGCGCAGCGCGCGACCGACGTCGCGGGTCCAGACCGAAGAGGCAAGCCCGTAGCGTGTCGCGTTGGCCCACTCGATCGCCATCTGCTCGTCGCTGAAGCGCTGGACGGTGATCACCGGGCCGAAGATCTCGCGCTGGATCATCTCGTCCTCCTGCGCCAGGCCCGCCACGACGGTCGGCTCCAGGAAGCTGCCGGGCAGGTCGGGCTCGCGACCGCCGGTGACGATCTCTGCGCCGGAGGGCCTGCGTTCCAGGAAGCCCTCGACGCGCTCGCGCTGGCGCAGTGAGTTGAGCGGCCCGAGCGTCGTCTGCGGTGAGAGCGTGTCGCCGACCACCAGGCCCGCAGCCTGCTCGGCGAGTCCGGCCACGACTTCGTCGTAGACCCGATCCGCGGCCAGCACCCTCGTCGCGGCGGTGCAGTCCTGGCCGGCGTTGTAGTAGGCGGTGCCTGCGATGGTCGAAAGAGCGCTGCCGAGGTCCACGTCGGCGAAGACGATCACGGGAGCCTTGCCGCCGAGCTCGAGGTGCACGCGCTTGAGCGTGTCGGCGGCCGTGCGCGCGATGCGCTTGCCGGTCTCCACCGAGCCGGTGAGGGAGACCATGTCCACGTCTGGATGCTCGACCAGCGCCTGCCCGGCGGGCTCGCCGCGCCCGGTGATCACGTTCAGAACGCCCGGCGGCAGCACCTCGCCGGCCCATTCGGCGAACCTGACGGTGGAGAACGGCGTGGTCTCCGCCGGCTTGAGCACCACCGTGTTGCCGGCCGCGAGCGCCGGGGCGATCTTCCATATCGCCATCATCAGCGGGTAGTTCCACGGCGTCACCTGGGCGATCACGCCGACCGCCTCACGCCGCACGAAGGATGTGTGCCCCTCCATGTACTCGCCGGCCGCTCGGCCCTCCAGACAGCGCGCCGCTCCGGCGAAGAAGCGCAGGTTGTCCGCGATCACCGGGATCTCGTCGGACCTGACCGCCTCGATTGGCTTGCCCGCGTCGATCGCCTCGATGCGCGCGATCTCCTCGGCGTGGCGCTCGACGATCTCCGCCAGCGCGAGCAGCGCTTCCGAGCGCTGCGCGGGCGTGGTCCGCGACCATGTGGAGAACGCCTTCCGGGCGGCTTTCACCGCCGTCTCGACATCCTGCGGGGTGGAGTTGCGGGCGAGCGCGATCTGCTCGCCGGTGGCGGGGTTGACCACCGCTTCGGGCTCTCCGAGCGAGTCGACCGGCTCTCCGCCGATCACGTTTCGCAGGACCTGCACCTCGGCGCCACCGGCGCCGGCCGACTCCGTGTCAATAGCCATCTCGGGCTCTCCTCATGGTGTGGCGAACGCCTCCGCAACAGCCTCGTAGGTGATCTCGCCGTCCTGGACGTTGAGCCCCCGTGCCAGCCCGGGGTCGCGGGCCAACGCCTCCTCGATGCCGTGGTCGGCGAGCGCGAGCGCATAGGGCAGAGTCGCGTTCGTGAGCGCATAGGTCGATGTGATCGGCACCGCCCCGGGCATGTTCGCCACGCAGTAGTGGGTGATCTCGTCGACCTCGAAGGTGGGGTTTGAGTGCGTGGTGGGGCGCGACGTCTCGAAGCAGCCACCCTGGTCGATGGAGACGTCCACCAGCACCGCGTGCCGGCGCATCAGCGCAAGCTGCGAGCGCGTGATCACGTGCGGCGCGCGCCCGCCGTGCACGAGCACCGCGCCGATCACCAGGTCGGCCATCGGCAGCATCTCTTCGATCGCCAGCGTGGAGGAGTAGACCGTCGAGGCGCGCCCGTCGAAGGCGACTTCCAGCTCGCGCAGCCGGTCCACCGAGCGATCGAAGACGAACACGTCCGCCTGCATCCCGATCGCGATCATCGCGGCGTTCATCCCCACCACGCCGCCGCCGATCACCAGCACGTTGGCGGCGGCGACGCCCGGCACCCCGCCGAGCAGGATGCCCCTGCCGCCCATCGGCTTCTCCAGCATGAACGCGCCCGCCTGCGTGGCGATCTTGCCCGCCACCTCGCTCATCGGCGCAAGCAGCGGCAGGTTGCCCCGCGCGTCCTCAACCGTCTCGTAGGCGATGCAGCGCGCGCCGCGGGCGCGCAGAGATTCGGTCAGCTCGCGGTCGGCCGCCAGGTGCAGGTAGGTGAAGAGGGTGTGATGCGGCGCCAGCATCGCCACCTCCGAGGGCTGCGGCTCCTTGACCTTCATGATCAGCTCCGCCTCCGCGAACACGGCCTGCGCCGTGGGCAGGATCCTCGCCCCCTGCGCGGCGTAGCTCTCGTCGCTCAGCGCGCTGCCGGCGCCGGCGCCGGACTGCAGCAGCACCTCGTGGCCGTGGGCGCTCAGCTCCCTGACCCCTGCAGGCGTGATCGCCACGCGGTACTCGTCGACCTTCACCTCTGTGGGAACGCCGATCCTCAAAGCCGCCGCCTCAGTGCGATCCCAGCCCCGCCGCGGGGCGCCGCTTGACGATCCGCTCCCAAGCCTCGGTGAGGACGGGACGCAGCACCGCCTCGATCTCTTCGAACTGCTCGGTGTCGGCGATCAGCGGCGGCGAGAGCTGCACGATCGGGTCGCCACGATCGTCGGCCCTGCAGATCAGGCCGCGCCGGTAGAGCTCGCCGGAGAGGAACCCGCGCAGCAGCTCCTCGGACTCCTGGTCGTCGAAGGTCTCCTTGGTGCCCTTGTCCTTGACCAGCTCGATCGCGCAGAAGTAGCCGACGCCGCGCACGTCGCCGACGATCGGCAGGTCCCGCAGGCTGTCGAGCATCTCCCTGAAGGCCGCCTCCCTGCTGCGCACGTGCTCGCACAGCCGCTCGCGCTCCATGATCTCGATGTTGGCCAGCGCGATCGCGCTGGAGACGGGGTGCCCACCGAAGGTGAAGCCGTGGATGAAGCTGGCGGTCCCGTGCAGGAAGGGCTCGGCGATCCGGTCGGTGGCGATCACCGCGCCCATCGGCGCGTAGGCGGATGTGATCCCCTTCGCGGTGGTGATCATGTCGGGCAGGTAGTCGTAGCGCTGGCAGCCGAGCCAGTGCCCGATGCGTCCCCAGGCGCAGATCACCTCGTCTGAGATCAGCAGCACGTCGTAGCGGTCGCAGATGTCGCGCACGCGCTGGAAGTAGCCGTCCTGGGGCACGAAGCATCCGCCCCCGTTCTGCACGGGCTCGAGGATCACCGCGGCAACCGTGTCTGGGCCCTCGAACAGGATCGCCTCCTCGATCGCGTCCGCCGCCCACATCGGATCGCGGTCGGCCGGCCAGCGATAGGAGTTCGTGTTGGGAACGTGCCTGCCACCGGGCGTCAACGGCTCGAAGGGCTCACGCAGCGGAGGCAGGCCGGTCGCGGTCAAGGCCCCCATCGAGGTGCCGTGATAGGCCAGGTAGCGCGAGATGATCTTGTGCTTGCGCGGGCGCCCGCAGGCGGCGTGATAGGCCTTGGCCAGCTTCCACGCCGACTCAACCGCCTCAGAGCCGCCGGAGGTGAAGAAGACGCGGTTCAGGTCGCCCGGCGCGAGCGAGGCGATCTTGGCCGCCAGCTCGATCGAGCGCGGATGGGCGTAGCTCCAGTTGGTGTAGAAGCCGAGCTCGGCGATCTGGCGCTGGGCGACCTCCCCAAGCTCGGCGCGCCCGTGGCCGATGTTGACGCAGTAGAGCGCGGAGAGCCCGTCCAGATACCGGTTGCCGGCCTCGTCGTAGACGTAGCAGCCGTCCCCGCGGACGATCACTGGCAGCTCGCCGTGCTCGTAGGACCCCATCCTCGTGAAGTGCATCCACAGGTGACGCACCGCGAGCTTCTGGAGGTCGCTCATGCAGCTATCGTATCGAGTGTCACGAACCTCCGAAAGGAGCAGGGGGATGGGTATCGCAGACGCAGACGCAACCAGCCTGGCGGGTCAACCGGCTGGTGGCGGGCAGATCGGCGCCGCGAGCGGCGCCGTCGTCGAGAAGGGCCTGAAGCGCAACGCGATCGGCTACGTCTCGAACATCGTCATCGGCGTGGCCTCGACCGCGCCGGCTTATTCGATCGCGGCGACGTTGGGCTTCATCGTCGCCGACCCAGGCGTCGCCACGCATGCGCCGGGCGTGCTGCTGGCCGCCTTCGTGCCGATGCTGCTGATCGCGCTCGCCTACCGCTACCTCAACAAGGCGGACCCTGACGCGGGGACCACGTTCGCGTGGACCACGCGCGCTTTCGGGCCCGGCATGGGCTGGGTCAACGGCTGGGCGATCTTCCTCTCGGACGTGCTGGTGATGGCCTCGCTGGGCTACGTCGCGGCCACCTACAGCTTCAAGCTCGTCGAATGGCAGTGGGCCGAAACGCACGCCATCGCCGGGCTGATCGGCTGCGTGCTGTGGATCCTGCTCATGACCTGGGTCTGCCACCGCGGGATCGAGCTCTCCGCGCGTGTGCAGCAGCTCCTGCTGAGCTTCGAGGTCGTGATGCTCGTGATCTTCTCGGTGGTGGCGCTCGTGGACGTCTACGCGGGCAACCCGTCGCATTCGATCCAGCCGCAGGCATCGTGGTTCAACCCGTTCGCGATGCCCTTCCACGACCTGATCGTGGCGCTGCTGCTCGGCATCTTCATCTACTGGGGCTGGGACTCGGGCGTGACCGTCAACGAGGAGTCCGAGGACTCCAACGAGGGGCCGGGCCGCGCGGCGGTCGTCTCGACGATCCTGCTGGTGGCGATCTACCTGCTGGTCTCCGCGGGCGGCCAGGCGTACCACGGCACCGCGTTCGTCGCCAACGAAGAACACGCGAGCGACATCCTCAACGCGCTCGGCAAGGACGTGCTCGGCGCGCTCGGAGTCAAGTTCCTGATCGTCGCGGTGCTCACATCGGCCGCCGCCTCCACCCAGACGACCATCCTGCCCACGGCCCGCACGACCCTTTCGATGTCGCACTGGGGCGCGGTCCCCTCCGCGATCGGGAAGATCCATCCGCGCTTCCTGACGCCGACCCTCTCGACCTGGGGCTTCGGGCTGATCTCGATCCTGGTCGCGGTGCCGCTGATCCTGACCTCCGAAACGGTGCTCGAACTCGCGGTCGTGGCGCTCGGAATCCCGGTCTGCTTCTACTACGGGTCGACCGGGCTGGCCTCCATCGTCTACTACCGGCGAGAGGTCTTCCAGAGCGTGCGCAAGTTCCTGCTCGTGGGAATCGGCCCCCTGATCGGGGGGCTGATCATGTTCGGCATCGGCGGCTACGCGATCGTCTACTACGGGCACGCCGCCAACTCCGAAGGCAAGATCTACCTGGGCCTGACGCTGCCGCTGTGGTTCGGCTTGATCGGGATGTTCTTCGGCGTCGCGCTGATGATCCTCTCGCGCTTCTACTTCCGCGCGTACTTCGCGCGCACGCCCGAAACGGCCCCGCCCGGCCTGCTGGACGCGCGCGTGGAGCATGCGCCGGTGCACCTGATGGGCCCCGAGCACGTCACGCACGGAGCGCATCTGCTCACGCCGGAGGCCGGCGAGGAGCCTCCGAAGGAGCCTCCGCGCACGCCCCCCACCTGACGCTCGCCCGGCCGAGCCGCGCGGCCGCCCGGCCGGCCGACGCGATGGACGTTTGTTCGATCTTTCGACTCCGCTCGTGACGATCGGGCGGCTCGCGGGACTAAGCGAGCCGACCGGAAAACTTCGAGTAGGGGGATGTCCATGCAGACTCATCGGCGCAGTTCGATCGGCCTCAGCGCCACCGGCGGCCGCGCCAGGACCTGGCTCGCGCTTGCGGCCACGACCGGCGCGATCGCGGCGCTGGGCGCAATGCCGGCCGCGCAGGCCAGCGCGAGCACAGAATCCTCGGGCGGGCTCAGCGGCCCGACCGCGGGGCTCCCCCTGCCGGTGAGCCTCCAGCTTCCCGGTGGCGAGCTGGAACCGATCCTCTCCCAACTGCCCGTCAGCGAGCTCGGCCTCGGCAACGCCGAACTGAGCAAGCTGATCTCGCAGGCGAGCGAAAGCCTGCTCGGCGGAGCGCTGCTGGGCGAAGCCGGCACGAAACTCACCACTCTCGTTGACAACCTGCTGGCGGGCAATCCAGAGACGACGCTCGGCGAAGTGCTGAGCTCCGCCAACGGGCTGCTCTCCGGCACGCTCGGCAAGAGCATCGACGTGGGCGACCTGCTCGGAGCGCTCAGCCCCGAACAGTCCTCCAAAGCGCTCGAAGGGCTGCTGAGCTCCGAAGGCATCGTGAAGCTGATCAGCGGACTGGCGGGCAGGCTGCAGGAGCTCGGCGGGAGCGGAATGCCGTCCTTCGAAGGGCTGCTGGCGACTCTGCTCGGCTCGCTGCCCGAAGGCCCCGGCACGCTGACGCCCGGCATCGTCAAGGCGCTGCAGGAAGTCGGGCAGACCGGGCTGGGGCCGATCCTCGAAGCCCTGAAGGGCACCGGCCTGTCCGGCGAAGGGCTCTCAGAGATGGAAGGGCTGCGCGCAAAGCTGGGCTCGCTCTCCCCCGCTGGACTGCAGGAAGAGCTCTCCACGCTACTCACGACGCTGAGTCCCACGCAGGTCACGGCGCTGCTCGGCTCTCTGTTCGGCGCTCTCACACCGACCCAGATTCAGGGCATCGTGCAGGATCTGCTGAGCGGCCTCGGCCCGCTCACCGCGACCAAGACGGTCGGCGAGCTCGCCGAAGCCACAGGGACCAACACGACCGAGCTCTCCGAAGAGCTCGGGAGCGCCGCCTCAACCCTGCCTGAATCGCTGCCGGCGGTCAGCGCCTCGTTGCTTGGCAAGGAAGGCGGCGTGATGAGCCTGGTCGACGGCGCCGGACGCGTGCTCGGCTCGCTCGGAGGCAAAGAAGCCGGCGGCGGATCGGGCGGCAGCGGCGGCGCGGGCGGATCGGGCTCGCCCGGCTCCGGCGGCGGTGGATCGAGCTCCGGCCTTACGCTCGCCGTCAACGTCCCCACCGAGCTCTCGACACAGGTCACCCCCGGCTCGGGCGACGCGACGACACCGCGGGGCGTTGCGAAAGCAGGCGCCAAACAGTCCACGAAGCCAAAGAGGATTCGTGTCCTGCGCCATACGGTCAGGGGAGACGTCGCGCGGATCGTCCTGAGCATCCCCGGCGCCGGGCGGCTGCGCCTGAGCGCGAAGGGCATGAAGACAGACTTCCGCAACGTGCTGCGGGCACAGCGGTTCGTGGTGCGCATAAGGCTGGCGAAGGCCGGGATCTCTTCGCTGGCTCACCACCACCGCCGGAAGCTGAAGGTGCGAGTCGACGCAGCCTTCATTCCGGTGCACGGAGCGCGAAGCACAGCAAGGCTGGTGCTCACGTTCCACTCACGATCGGCCTGATCCCGACAGGCTGGAAGGGGCGGGGCCGCCCATGCCTGTCGGGCGGCCCCGCCAAGTCTGTCTCTCGACCGCCGGCTCGGCCAGAGCACCCATGACCATGATCAGCACGAAACGGACGACAAGGGCAAGCACCATTGGGACGACATCGGGTGCGCCTTTCCCACAGTGATGTCGCCTTTTAGAACTGTCACTCTCCATCCGAACGATGAATGGGGAGCAAGAGAAATGCGGCTCGGGCAAGATCCTGGAGCACCCGCACCAGAACGCGGGCGGCCTCACCGACCAGGCGCTGCTCGCGCTCGTGCGCGAGGGCGACGAGCGCGCCTTCGAGGCGCTCTTGCTGCGCTACCGCAGGCCGCTGCGCAGCTATTGCGTGCGGCTGGGGGCCGCCGACGCGGCTGAGGACGTGCTCCAGCAGGTGATGCTGGAGGCGTGGCTGTCTCTGCGCAAGGGCGCCCAGGTCAGCTCCTTCAAAGCGTGGCTCTTCGCGATCGCGCACAACGTCTGCCTGGACGCGATCGCGGCCGCTCCACGCGTCACGGATCTGAGCTCGGGCGAAGTAGAGCTGGCAGCCCGCACGCAACCGGCCTTACTGGAGCCGAATCTCGCCGAGACGCTCACCGCGGTCGCGGAGCTGCCCCTGCTGCAGCGCGAGGCGATCGTGCGCACGGCGCTGGCGGGAGAAAGCTACGAGCAGGTCGGTCACTACCTCGGCTTGACGGCAAGCGCGGTCAGGGGGTTGATTCACAGGGGACGCGCGAGCCTGCGCAGCGCGCTCGCGGCGCTTGTCCCGCCTTGGCTCACGCGCCTGGTCACAAGCCGCTCAGGCGCTGCCGCCGGCGTGCGCGAATCTCTGTTAGGGCTCGCGTACAGCACGAGCAGCGACAGCTCGGCAGGCGCGCTCGTGAAGGCAGGCGTGATCGCGGCAGCGGCCGCGGCCGCGATCACGACGGCGATGCCTACCTCTGTGACCCACCCACACGCTCGCCACCGCCGAGCGGCATCGCAGCTTGACCGGCACACGGACGGCGGCGGCGCCGGGGGCGGGCTCGACAGCGGCGCGATCGCCACGCAAGGCGCCGGCTCTGCCGCAGGTCAGAGACCGCGCGCGGCCGGCTCGCGCAGCGGATCCCATCCGCTGCGCACGCTCGAAGTCGTGCCTGCCAAGGCGGCAGGCACGGGCGCGGGCCGCTCGCCCGCACATATCTACGCCAGCACCACCGCCACCCACACCGTGTTCGCCAGCCAACCGGCAGCGGTCCATCAAGCTGGCGACACCGGCGCGATCAGCCCGGCCGAAGAACGGGCGACCTCATCGGTGTCCGCCACCACGACGACATCCGCCGGCGCAGGATCCTCCCCGTCGCAGACGCCGGGGCCCGCCGCCGGCGAATCGAGCTCAGGCTCGCCCAGCGGTGAAACCGCCGGAACGGCAGGCTCAGGCTCATCGCAAGAGAGCGGCTCGACGTCGGGGTCGAGCGGGTCGAGCTCCAGCGGCAGCGGTAGCGGCGGCCTGGTCGGCGAAGTCGCTCACACAGTGGAAAAGACGCTCGAAACGACGATCGAAGGCACGCTGGGCGGGCTGCTGCACTGAGGGTCCGGCAAGCGGCCCTGGCCGCGGCTCGGAGCCACGGGCCGGCGTCGCCTCTACCGCTCGAGCACCCCGTGGGGGCTGCCAAGCTGCGCCAGCCGCTGCAGGAACGGAGGCGCCGGGAACGCCTCGGGGCCCAGCACCCCGGTCCCTTGCCAAACGCCCTCGTCGATCAGCTCCATCGCCACGACCGGGTTGATCGCCGTCTGCCAGACGACCGCCTGGCTCCCGAACTCGCGCATGCTCATCTCGTTGTCCACCACGTGGTAGAGGTAGGTCGAGCGGGGCCGGCCGTCCTTTCCGGTGCCCTTGACCCAGGTGCCGGCGCAGGTCCTGCCGGTCATCCGATGCCCCAGCGTGGCCGGGTCCGGCAGCGCCGCGGCCACCAGATCGCGGGGCGCCACGCTCGCGCCACCGACGCGCACCGGTCGCGTGGAGTCCAGCCCCAGCTTGTGGAGCGTCTTGAGCACATCGATGAACTCCTCACCCAGCCCGTACTTGAAGGTCACCCGCCCGCAGTCGACCCACCGTGGGATCAGGATCACCTCCTCGTGCTCGACGTTGACGCACTCGATCTTGCCGATCCCCTCCGGGAACTCGAAGACCTCGGGCTCCGAGAAGGGCGCGGTGGTGTAGAGACCGCGCTCGCGCTCCCAGATCACCGGCGGGTTCAGGCACTCCTCGATCGTCGTCCAGATCGAGAAGGTCGGCGCGAAGTCGTAGCCCTCCACGACCAGGTCGGCGCCGTCGCGCACCCCGATCTCGTCGATCTGGGAGAACAGCTCATCGGCCGCGTAACGAGCGAAGACGTCTGAGAGCCCGGGCTCCACGCCCATGCCGACGAGCGCCAGCAGGCCGGCGTCGCGCCAGGCCTGGTCGCGCTGGAGCTGGTAGTCGCCGAGCGGCGATCCGGGCAGCTCATACGGCCGCTGCGGATGCGGCCGCGAGAGCGTCATCGCCATGTCGAGGTAGGTGACCTTCGCGGCCAGCGCGGCCTCGAAGATCGGCTCGTTCAGGCGCGGGTCGCAGGCGTTGAGGATCACGTCGGGACGGCTGCCGCCGATCGCTCGCGCCAGGTCCTGCCGATCCGAGGCATCCACACGCTCGGCGGAGAAGCGGCTGGGCTCACCGAGCCGGGCGACCACCGCGCGCGCCCGCTCGGCCGAGACGTCCGCCAGCGTGACGTGCTCGAAGCCTTCTCGCCGCTGGGCGATCGCGGCGAACGCTCCCCCCACTCCCCCGGCGCCCAGGACCAGTACGCGCATGTGCGAAGTGTGACATATTCCCGGCAGGCCGCCGGGGTCGCCGACCTCCCCCCGGACAGGGGCACAGATCGCCAAGCTCCCCGGCAGGCCGCCAGGATCTCGACCCGCTCAGGCGTACGCGACCACGGCGAGCATCACGCTGAAGACGAGGTAGGCGCCCACGATCAGCGCGCCGCTGCCACGGCGCAGGCCACGGCTGCGATAGGCACTGGCCAGCGCGAACCCGGTCAGGCCCACGTACCAGGCCGCGACGAGCGTCGCCTGCCCGGAGGCGGCGCCGATGCTCGCGACGGTGGCGGGCAGCAGCAGACCGGCCACGACGTTCAGCGCGTTGCTGTTCATCGCGGTGCTGAGGGTCGCCGAGCCGCGGCCGCGCCGGGCCAGGTATACGGCCGCCACCGCGTTTGGGAGGCTCGTGACCCCGGCCAGCACCAGACCGCCGACGACGATCTCCGGCATCGCCACGCGCTCCCCGAGCGTGGAGGCAGTCCGCTCCATCGCGACGCTGACAGCAACCACGACCGCCACGGCAAGGGCGGCCAGCAGCGCGTCGCGGGCGCCACCGCGCCGCGGGTGGATCGCGGGCAGCAGCTCGGCCTCCTCCTCGACGACGGCCTCGGCGAGCCAGCTCGCCCAGGCGTCTGGCAGGCCCGCCCGCCTCAGGCGATCGTGGGGCACCCCCAGGACCACGAGGTAGGGCAGCAGCAGCACGAGCGACACGCCGAGCCCGACGGGCGCAGCAAACGCCCCGGCGACCACCAGCAGGCAGATGGCGCCGATCCCGAGCGCCACGATGCTCTCGACGGCGATCACGCGCCGGTGCAGCGCGATCCGACCGGCGATCACCGCGGAGAGACCCAGCAACGCGGCAAGGTTGAACACGTTGGAGCCGATCACAACGCCCGCGCCGATCTTCGTGCGACCGGCAAGCATCGCGCTGACCGCCGAGGTGATCTCCGGCGCGTCGGCGGCAAGCGCCGCGAGCATGCCGAGCAGCGCCTCGGTCAGGCCGAGCCGCGCGCCGACACGCTCGAGCCTTGTCACGAGCAGCCAGCTCGTCGCCAGGCTCACAGCCGCGGCGGCTACGAAGAGAACCGCCAGAAGCGCGCTCGGCATCTCTTTCACTGGCTGGGCTGCTCGTCGTCCACGGCCGCGCCGTGCTCGGCCTCTCCCTCCGCAGGACCTCGCCGCAGCGTCGGGTCGGTCACGATCCGGATGTCCACGCCCGGAAGCTCGCGCAGCAGCCGGTCCAGCAGCGACTCTGACATCCGCCTCAGGCCCCGCTTCTGGCCTGGCGCGCTCATCAGCACGTAGGTGGTGCCGAGGCTCTGAGCGGTCTCGATCGCCGCCGCGGCGGCGTCCTCGCGCTCCTCGAGTATCAGGCGCGCGCCGAGCACGGAGACCAGCCGCCGCAGCGCCTCGAGCTGCTCACGATCCTCCTTGCTCGGCGCCCTTCCCGGCGGTCGCACGACGAGGATGTCGAGCTTGGCGCCCAGGCGCTCCGCCGAGCGCCACGCGCGGCGCACGATCCGCTGCGCCTCGGGGGAGAGCGCCACCAGCGCGAGCAGCCGCTCGGTGATCGCCTGGGGCGCCGCTGGCGCCTGCACGCTCGGCTGCCCCTCTTCGTCGCGACGCATCACCGAGCCGGCGGGCAGCACCAGCCGGCGCACCTCCACGTCCTCAGCCACCTGCCGCAGCGCCGTCTCGCGCAGCGCGGCGAGGCTCTCGACCTTGAAGAAGTTGTTCAGCGCGGCTGACACCCGCTCCCGCGGGTAGACCTTCCCGGCCCGCAGCCGCTCGATCAGCGCCTCCGGCGTCAGGTCCACGAGCACGATCTCGTCCGCAGTGGAGAGCACTTCGTCGGGGATCGTCTCGCGCACGCGCGTGCCCGTCAGGCGCATCACCTGGTCGTTGAGGCTCTCCAGGTGCTGGACGTTGACGGTGGAGAAGACGTCGATGCCGGCGTCGAGCACGTCCTGCACGTCTTCGCAGCGCTTCTCGTGCTCGGTGCCCGGCGCGTTGGTGTGGGCGAGCTCGTCTATCAGGCAGACCTCGGGGCCGCGGGCCAAAACGGCCGGCAGGTCCATCTCCTGCAGCGGCGTGCCGCGGTAGGCCACGCTGCGAGTGGGGATCTGCTCCAGACCCTCCGCCTGCGCCTCGGTCTCCTCCCGGCCGTGTGGCTCCAGGTAGCCGATCACGACGTCCTTGCCGTTCTGTGACTCGCTGCGGCCCTCCTGCAGCATCCGGTAGGTCTTGCCGACCCCGGCGGCCATGCCGATGAAGACCTTCAGGTGACCACGCTGCTGCTCTTGGGGTGGGTCCGCCGGCACGGCCGGATTGTGCCCGAAGTCAGGCGCCGAGCAGGCCGTGCACGACCAGGTCGATCAGCTTGATGCCGATGAACGGGGCGATCAGGCCGCCGAGGCCGTAGATCAGCATGTTGCGCCGCAGCAGCGCGCCGGCGCCGATCGGCCGGTAGCGCACGCCCTTCAGCGAGAGCGGGATCAGCAGCGGGATCACGATCGCGTTGAAGACGATCGCCGAGATTACCGCTGAGCGCGGGTCGCCGAGGCCCATGATGTTCAGGACGTGCAGCGGGCTCTCAGACCGGCCTGAGCCCACCCTCACCGCCCAGACCGTCGCGAAGATCGCGGGCAGGATCGCGAAGTACTTGGCGACGTCGTTGGCGATCGAGAACGTCGTCAGCGCGCCGCGCGTGATCAGAAGCTGCTTGCCCACCTCCACGATCTCGATCAGCTTCGTGGGGTTGGAGTCGAGGTCGACCATGTTGCCGGCCTCGCGCGCGGCCTGCGTGCCGCTGTTCATCGCGACCCCCACGTCGGCCTGGGCCAGCGCGGGCGCGTCGTTGGTGCCGTCGCCGGTCATCGCGACCATGTAGCCCTCGCCCTGCTGTTCGCGGATCAGCGCCAGCTTGGCCTCGGGCGTCGCTTCGGCCAGGAAGTCGTCCACCCCGGACTCCTCAGCGATCTTGGCGGCCGTGAGCCGGTTGTCACCGGTCACCATCACCGTGCGGATGCCCATCGCGCGCAGATGGTCGAAGCGCGCCTTCATGCCCTCCTTGATCGTGTCCTTGAGGTAGATCACGCCGAGGATCTGGCTGTCGCGAGCGACCGCCAGCGGCGTGCCGCCCTCGCGCGCGATCCGCTCCACCACTTCGCGAAGCTGCGGCGGCGGGGCGCCACCCTCACCTTCCACGAAGGCGATCACGGCGTCTCCGGCGCCCTTGCGGATCTGCTGGCCGTCGAGATCGATCCCGCTCATCCGCGTCTGCGCTGTGAAGGGCACGAAGTGGGCGTTGATGTGAGCCATCTCGTGCTCCCTGATCCCGTACTGCTTGGCGAGCACGACAATCGAGCGACCCTCGGGCGTCTCGTCGGCCAGCGAGGAGAGCTGGGCCACCTCGGCCAGCTCTGTCTCGGCCACGCCCGGCATCGGGATGAGCTCGGAGGCGAGGCGATTGCCGATCGTGATCGTGCCGGTCTTGTCGAGCAGCAGCACGTCCACGTCGCCGGACGCCTCGACCGCGCGACCGGAGAGCGCAAGCACGTTGCGGCGCACGAGCCTGTCCATGCCGGCGATGCCGATTGCCGAGAGCAGCGCGCCGATTGTGGTGGGGATCAACGCGACCAGCAGGGCGATCAGGCTCGTGTCGGAGATCGAGGCGCCCGCGAAGAGGCTGAAGGGACGCAGCGTCGCGACCACGATCACGAAGATCAGCGTCAGCGCGGCCAGCAGGATGTTCAGCGCGATCTCGTTGGGCGTCTTGCGCCGTGCGGCGCCCTCGACCAGCGAGATCATGCGATCCAGGAAGGAGTGACCGGGCTCCTGGGTGATTTCGATCACCAGCCGGTCGGAGACCACCTTGGTGCCGCCGGTGACCGCGCTGCGATCGCCGCCGGACTCCCTGATCACCGGCGCGGACTCGCCCGTGATCGCCGACTCGTCAACCGAGGCGATGCCCTCGATCACGGTGCCGTCGCCGGGTATTAGCTCGCCGGCGGCCACCACGACCACGTCGCCGCGCGTCAGCTCGGAGGCCGCCTTGCTGGAGCCGTCCTGCATCACCGCGACGGTCTCCTTGCGCATCGAGCGCAGCGTCGCCGCCTGCGCGCGGCCGCGTCCCTCGGCGAACGCCTCCGCCGCGTTGGCGAAGATCACCGTCAGCCACAGCCAGATCGCGATCGTGAACGTGTACCACGCCGGATCGTTGCCGCCCAGCGCTTTGCCGCCGAAGACCTGAATCAGCCACGTGACGGTCGTGATCACCGAGCCGATCTCGACCACGAACATGACGGGGTTTCGGATCTGTACGCGCGGGTCGAGCTTGATGATGCTGTCAAGCAGCGCACGCCTGATCATCGCTCCCTGCATCAGGGAGGCCGACTCCTGGCCATGGTGTGTCTGGGAGTCACTCATCTGCCGATCCGATCGAGGGCGAGGTTGAGCTCGAGCACGTTCACTCCCGGTTCGCCGGAGAAGCCGAGGCCGCGCGCGGACGTGTACTTCGCGATCAGCGCGTCGATCTCGCTCGAAGAGAGGTGGCGCAGCGCCGCGATCCGGTGTGCCTGGATATCGGCGTTTGCCTCGGAGATCTGCGGGTCGAGCCCGGACGCGGAGGTGTTGACCGCATCCACCGGGATCTTCGCGACGGTCAGGCCGGGGTCATATGGCCTGTTCAGCGCGAGGTATTCCTTGATGCGTTCTTCGTCGGCCTGCTTGGTCAGCCTGCTGTTTGGCCCAAGGTTGGAGAAGGTGCTGGCCGCGGCGTCGTAGGGGCCGCCTTCGGTCGCCGAAGGGCGGCTCTGGAAGTAGCGCGGATCAGCTTGCAGCACCGGCTCGCCTTCCTTTTCCTCGGGCTTGCCGTTGTGAGCGATCACCGGCACCTCGAAGGCCTGGCCGATGATCTTGGAGCCCACGACCTTGCCGTCGCGATAGATCTTCTGCCCGTTGGCGTTGCCCGGGAAGGCGACCTGGCCCACACCCTCTATGACCAGTGGATAGACGATCCCGAGCAGCAGGGTGAAGAGCAGGATCGCGATGATCGATGTGACTATGTCGCGGCGCATGTCAGTAGAGGTGTCCAGTCAGTCCCTGCACGATCGGCCCGAGCAGCAGAGCCGGGAAGAAGGTGAGCGCGCCGACGATGACGATCACGCCGATCAGCAGCACGACGAAGGTGGGATTGTCTGTCCGCATCGTGCCGAGGCCGACCGGGCTCACCTTCTTGCCGGCCAGGGCGCCCGCGACCGCCAGCGCGAAGAGAATCGGCGCGTAGCGCGCGAAGAGCATGTCGACGCCGCCGAGCAGATCCGCGAAGGAGATCCCGTGCGAGCCGAGATTGCCGGCCGCCGGCTGGACGAGCCCGGTGTAGCCGGCGAAGGCCGATCCGTTGTTGTTCGCCTGCGAGAGATAGGCGTAGAAGGTCTCCGAGAAGCCCTGCGGCCCGCCTGCTGCGACTTTCGAGATGGACGCTCGGCCCGCGCTCGTCGCGGTGGCCATCGCGGTGCAGAACAGCGCGGCCAGCGGGGTTATCAAGATGCCGAGGCCCGCGAGCTTGATCTCCCGCGCCTCCAGCTTCTTGCCCAGCCACTCCGGCGTGCGGCCCACCATCAGCCCGCCGATGAATACGGCCAGCAGCACGTAGAGCAGGATCGAGTAGAGACCCGTCCCGACTCCCCCGAAGATCACCTCGCTGGCGGAGAGATTGGCGAACGGGACCGCGCCGCCGATGCCGGTGTAGGACTCGATCGCGCTGTTGACCGCGCCGCAGGAGGTGACGGTCGTGATCACGTCGAAGAGCGCGGAGCCGGCGATGCCGAAGCGCTGCTCCTTGCCTTCCATGTTTCCGCCGCCGGACCCTGCGATCGCGCCGGTGTGCAGGCCGGCGGCGTGCTGCGCCGGCGAGCCGTGCGCCTCGGCGATGTAGGCGACCGCGACGGCGCCCAGGAACATCAGCATCACCGCGCCGTAGATGGCGATCCCCTGGCGGCGGTTGCCGGTCATCTTGCCGTACATGAAGATCAGCGCGGCGGGGATCACAAGCACCAGCAGCATCTCGAAGAAGTTGGTGAATCCGTCGGGGTTCTCGAACGGATGCGCGGAGTTGGTGTTGAAGAAACCGCCCCCGTTGGTGCCAAGCTCCTTGATCACCTCCTGGGAGGCGACCGGTCCCATCCCGATCGTCTGGGTCAGCCCCGTCACCGTGTGCGCGGTCAGGTAGCTGGCGAAGTTGTCGATCACGCCCTGGGAGATCAGCACGATCGCCCCGATCACGCTGATCGGCGCAAGGATGTAGAGAGTCGTGCGCACGATGTCCTGCCAGAAGTTGCCAAGGCTGCGACCGGACCGGCCGACAATCCCTCTCACCAGCGCGACCGCGACGACGACGCCGATCCCGGCCGAGAGCCAGTTCTGCACCGTCAGCCCCGCCATCTGGCTGAAGTAGCTCATCGTCGTCTCGCCGCTGTAGTACTGCCAGTTGGTGTTGCTCAGGAACGATGAGACGGTGTTGAACGTCACGTTCCAAGGCGCCGAGTGGAAGTGCTCGGGGTTCAGACCGGTGAAGTTCCACAACGTCTGCGTGCGCAGGATGAAGTAGAGCAACAGCCAGCCGGCCAGCGAGAAGACGATCAGGCTTCGCGCGTATGCCTTCCAGTCCTGCTGCTGCTTGTGATCGACCCTGATCACCCTGTAGATGAAGCTCTCAGGCCATTGCAGGATCGGCGTCAGGAAGACTCGCTCACCTTGGTATACGCGTGCCATGTACCGGCCGAGGGGATAGGCGAGCGCCGTCAGGACCAGCGCGAAGATGGCGATCGTGGCCCAGCCGAGCAACGTCACAGCTTCTCACCTCGGATGAGAGAGTAGAAGAGATAGACGATCACGACCACGCACACGACCAGCCCGAAGATGTCGGCGCCGCTCATATCCGGTCGATCCCGGCGACCAGCGCGAGCATGATCGCGAACATCGCCACTGCGATCACTATCGCCACAACGTCCATGGGCGCATCATGGTGCAGGGCGCGTGACGGGCGCATGACGAAGCGCCCAGCCCGTATGAAGATTTCGTGACGGTGCTACGTCTACGCGGCGAACCGGTAGCCGACGCCCGGCTCTGTCACCACGTATCGCTGCGGGGCGCCGTCCGGTTCGATCTTGCCCCGCAGGCGGGCGATGTGGGTGCGCAGGGGCTGCACGTCGTCGACGTACTCGGGTCCCCAGACCTCGCGCAGCAGGTCGCGGTGCGTCATCAGCCGCCCGCGGTTGCGCGCGAGCACGCGCAGCAGGTCGAACTCGATCGGCGTCAGGTGCACCGGCTCGCCGGCAAGGCAGACCACCCGCGCCGCCAGGTCGATCTCCAGCTCTCCGGCCTGGATGGTCGGCTGCTCCTCCCCGCGCTGGACCCTCCGCAGCGCCGCCTGCAGGCGCGCCACCAGCTCCCGCGAGCCGAAGGGCTTGGTGATGTAGTCGTCGGCGCCGGCCTGCAGCGCCCTGACCTTCTGCTCCTCCTCACCCACGGCGGAGAGCACGAGAATCGGCATCTCGCTCCATTGGCGAAGCTGTCGCGTCACCTCGACGCCGTCGATGTCGGGCAGCATCAGGTCGACGATCGCCGCCTCTGGCGGTCGCACCGCCGCGCGATCCAGCGCCTGCGCGCCGGTTTCGGCGGGCACCACCTCATAGCCCGCGTCCCGCAGCACCACGCGCAGCGCCCGCAGGATCTGCGGCTCGTCGTCTACGACCAGGATGCGGCTCATCAGCGTGTCGGCCGGCCGACCGGCACCGGCTCCTCTGCCGCCGCGGCGCCGCGCGCCGGCTCCTCCAGCGGCAGCTCGAAGACGAAGCTCGTGCCCTGGCCGGGCAGCGACTCGGCGTGCAGCCTGCCCCCATTTGCCTCGGTGAAGCCCCGTGCGATCGCCAACCCCAGCCCGGAGCCGCGATGGCCACCCTGCGGCGTGCCGGCACGGTAGAAGGGCTCGAACACCCGCTCGAGCTGAGCGGGTGGAATGCCGGGACCGCGGTCCACGACTCGCACGATCAGGCGATCGCCGCTGCCCTGCTCACCATCCAGCGAAAGGCGCTCACCGCTGGTTGCTCTGGCCTCGGAGCGAGCCCCCGCGATCGTCCGCACCGCTCGCGCGCGCACGGAGACCGGATGCCCACCGCAATGGCGTCTGGCGTTCTCCAGCACGTTCACGAACGCTCGCTCGAGCTGCACCGGATCGGCGTTGACCATCGGCAGCTCGCGATCGATGGTGAGCGCGAACTCGTCGGGCTTTGCCGCGATCTCCTGCAGCGCGCGCTGGATCAGCTCGTCGACGGCGCTCCACTGCGCCTGTGGCTCGGCCACGCCCGCTTCCAGGCGCGAGAGGTCGAGGAGGTTGTCGACCAGACGCGAGAGGCGCCCGGCCTCCTGCTGGATGATGCCCGCCATCTCCAGGCGCTCCTGCTCTGTCAGCGTCGGCGAGGTGATCGCCTCGCTGGCCGTCGAGATCGCGGTCAGCGGCGAGCGCAGGTCGTGGGACACCGCGCGCAGCAGCGCGGTCTTGACCACGTCGGCGCGGCGCAGCGCGGCGTTCTCGACCACGTCGGTGAGCAGCGCTTCGCGCTCCAGCGCGGCGCTCATCAGCGCCTCCAGCGCCGGGACCACCCGCTCCTGCAGGCGCCGCAGCTTCTCCTCGCCGGCATCCGCGGGCGCCAGCAGCGTGCCCAGCCGGCGGCCCCCGTCGCGCAGCGGAAAGGCGAGGTGCCGGTCGTCGCCCTCGACGGTTGCGATCTCTATCTTCACCGCGCTGAGACCGAGCACCTGGGCAAGCCGTGCCGCCGCGGCCGGCAGGTCCACGGCCAGCGGGTTGCCGCGCAGCAGCAGCCGCGCCATCTCGGCGGCGAGATCGGCCTCCCGCCTGCGCTCGATCGCCTCTCGCGCACGCGCGCGGGTGACCTCAGCGACCGAGCTGACCAGCCAGGCGACGATCAGGAAGGTGATCAGCGCGACCCAGTTGTCGGCGTTGCGGATCGTAAGCTGCCCCGTGGGAGGCAGGTGGAAGAAGTTGAACGCCAGGGCGCTCAGCACGCCGGCGCCGGCCCCCATCCAGCCGCCCCAGCTTGCCGAGACGACCAGCACGGCGGGCAGGTAGACGACGCTCAGCGAGACGACCGGCGCGATCTGCTTCAGCGGATAGACGATCAGCGTGCACAGCGCGACCGCGAGAAGCGCGACGAGCGCACCCACGCGCCGCGGCTGGGGCTCGGAGCCGAGCAGATAGCCGAAGGGGCTGGCCACGGTCTCAGCGTAAACGAGCGGCCGCCGCCGCGCCGGTGCGCGACGGCCGCCCTGGGCCTGCGAGCGCAGCCCACCTCAGCGGGCTCCGCCCCGTCTTAGGGTCGCTCAGCGGCGTCCGTGCCAGCCGTGCCGACCGGAGTAGGCGACCTCCCCGGTGCTCGGTTGCAGGAACAGCGGCGGGTCGGTGGGACGATGCGCGCCGAATTCGAACATGCCTTCCAGCGAGCCGGATTCGGCGTCGGCCGAGCCGCCGCCGATGCTCTGTCCGCCAAGCCAGTTGTCCTCGATGAACTTCACGACCGAGGTCTGAGTGCTGAACGTGTTGTCCACGTAGTTGGACTTGCTGTACGGCGAGATCACCATCAGCGGGATCCGCGGGCCAACGCCGCAGCGGCCCTGCTCGGGCGTGCCTTCTTCGGCGCTCGGCAGCAGCGAGGTGCTCGTGCCGCACGCGCCTTCGCCGCTCAGCGCGTCCAGCGGCGTCTGGGACTGCCGGACGATCGGGCCCATCTGGTGGTCGTACCAGCCGTCGCTGTCATCCCAGTTGACGATGACCGCGGTGCTGCGCCAGCTCGGCAGCTTCTCCAGCCGGTTTATCGTTTCCGCGAGGAACCGCTGCTCGTCCAGCGGGTCCGAGTAGCCGGCGTGCCCGTCCTCGTAGGCGGGCGCCTTGATGTAGGAGACCGCCGGCATGTCGTTCGCTTCCGCGGCCGCCCAGAAGTCCTTGATGTCGTACTGGTGGTTGGCCTGGTCCTGGTACCCGATCGCGGCGACCGAGGTCGGGGGCAGGTGCTGCGGGTTGGCTGTCGAGGCGTAGTACTGGAACGGCTCGTGGTGAGGGATGTAGTCGGAGACTTCTTCACCGCCGACGTTCTTGTGCCTGCCGTCGCAGACTTCGGAGAGGTTGTCGGTGCTCGGGTCGCTCGGCACGTAGCCGGGGCTTGCGAAGCCGCCCGTGAACCAGCCCCAGGTGATGCCCTTTTCGTCCAGCAGGTCACCGATGTTCTTGCCGCCCATCTGCATCGTCTGGGAGGGCTTGTGGTGATCCTCGGTCGCCGAGCAGACGTCGTAGTAGGGGTCGACGTCGCTGTAGTCGGTGCCCGCTCCCTGTTCGTTCGCGACCCCTGGCGTGGCCGCCGAAAGCGGCCCTTCGGGGCAGGTCGAGACGCCGAAGACCGCGGAGGAGGGACCGCAGATCGCGCCGTAGGTGTTGCCGGCCGTGACGTTGATCGCGCCGGGCGTGGAGGGACCGAAGTTCGTGCCGTAGGAGTTGTCGCTCAACGCGAAGTGCTGAGCGTAGTTCCAGAGGCCGGTGACGGTGTTGCCGTCGTAGTAGTCCATCACCGCGTAGTTGGGTTCGGCGCCGGTCTGCTGGCCGGTGCACTGCTGGACCGTCTTTTCGGCGCCGGTGTCCTGGACGAACTTGTCCATCAGGCCGTGGTCGAAGGCCTTCTGCTCGGCCGTGTAGCCATGATCCTGGTCGCAGGTCATCGCCTGGGCGCGATCGAGGCGCTGCGGGTTGGAGAGGTTGGGGTTTTTGGTCAGCAGCGCGCCGGAGAGCCCATTGACCGACGGCGTGCCGGGCAGCGCGTGGAACGCCGGCTCGCCGGGCAGGTTGGCGGCGTCGGGGTAGGTGCCGAAGTAGTGGTCGAAGGAGACGTTCTCCTGGAAGATCACGACCAGATGCTTGATCGGCGTGCTCGTCGGCGCCCCGGCCGACCGGCTTTCGGTATGGGTGCCCGGGTGCAGGTCGGAGACGTGACCCATCTCGGTGACGCCACGATGCGCCGGATGTGAGGAGGGCGGCCCTCCGTGGGTGTCGGCCTCCGCGATGCCGATCCCGATCGCCAGCGTGGCCGCGAGTCCTGCACCGGCGGCCATCAGTGCCTTGCGGTGTCGCAACGTGCGCTCCTTCCTTGACTTGGTCGAGGGTGTCTGCGCCATCCTGCGCGCGAGCCGCAGCGGTCGTGTTGCCCGCTCGTGACGCTGCTGTGACCCGTGTGTAACCGGCGTCCGTTCGTGCGGTCAACCCTCAAGCGGCCCATCGCGGGCGCCGACAGTCCGCGCATGAAGAAGACCTCCATCCTCCTGGTGCTCGCGCTGCTGGCGCTGGGCGCCGCGAGCCCCGCCTACGCCCAAGCCGCTGCCGGCGGCAACCCCCCGGCGAGCCTGCGACTGATCCGCCTCGGCGCCGCCGAAGGCGAAACCGCCGAAGAAGCCGAAGCCGAAGAAGGACAGGAAGGCGAAGAAGAAGAACTGGAAGAAGCCGAAGGGGAAGAAGAAGGGGAAGAAGAAGGCGCCGCCCACTCGCGGCGCCACGGCAGCGCGCGGCACGGGCACGCCTCGCCGCGGCTGACCTCGCTGGCGCTGACGCACGCCAGCCTCCGGGCTTTGCGCCGGCGCCATCCACGGGTCTCCAGCGTCAGCTTCGTCTTCACGCTCACGGCCGCCGCGAAGACGGCCGCTGTGCTCCAGACGAGGTCTCGCGCAGCGGGTCACGCGGGATGGCGCACCATCAGCCAGATCACGCTGACCGGCAAGCGCGGCGCCAACGTCGTCCATCTCAGCGCACACGCCACGCTGCCCGCGGGCTACGCCCGCCTGACGCTGACTCCCACGCACGGCGCGAAGCGCACGATCGCCTTCAGCGTCGCGTAGCGGCCGCGACCCGCGGGCCGTGACGCACGAGGCAGGAGGCACGAGGCGCCGATCGTCAACCTTCTGACGCCTGCGCCCCGGCATCGCAACTCCCGCCGGCGCCACAGGTTGACGTTGTCGTACGAGGGTACCGGGAGAGGTGAAAGGTACCTCAGGAGGTGAATCGAAATGCGTCAACAACCTAGAGGGCGCACGCGGGTGGCTGCCCGCGGCGCGATCGCCGCGGCGGCGATGTTCGCGCTCGCGCTGCCCGCCGCCGCAGCCGCGGCGCCGACTGTGACCTTCAAAGCGAAGGTGGCGCCGATCCCCAAGAACCTCAAGAAGCGGCACAGCTCGGCCTGGCCCGGCACCGGCGACATGTACGGCAAGCCGGCTGCCGTGGAAGGCACCTTCAAGATCGCTGGCAGCGAATACCCGTCGGCCAGCGAAGGCTGGACGGCAGGCACGCTGCTGGGCGTCGGCCCCGCGCCGCTGCGGCGGGTGATGGTCTACCTGCCGCGGGGCACCAAGATCAACAGCAAGCCATTCAAGACGTGCCCGCTCAGCAAATTCGAAAACCATCTGGAACCTCCGTGTCCCAGGGGCTCGCTGGCAAGCCCGCCCGGCGAAGCAGACGGCAAGGTCTTCTTCGGTGAAACCGTCGTGAGAGAGAAAGTGACGGTGCAGGCGTACTTCACACAGGGCGGCAAGCTCACGTTCTGGATCGAAGGCAAGAGCCCGGCATCGATCGAACAGTACGCCACCGGCGGCGTCGCGTCGATCCCCGGACCGTTCAGCAAGCGGCTCACCTCGACCGTGCCGCTGATCAGCACCGTCACCGGCGCTCCCGACGCGATGGCCCAGTACATACGAATCAGAATCGGCGCGGCCAGGAAGATCGGCAGGAGGCTCGTCTCCTACGGCTACGTGCCAAACCGCTGCCCGAAAGGCGGCTTTCCGACCAAGGCCGAACTATGGTTCGGCGGCGGGGCCGAATCGTCGTGGCAGAAGGTCACCGTCACCACGAAAGCGGCGTGCCCGCGCGGTCGCCCAGCCCGAGGGCACGGGCATAGGCGTCACAAAGGCCACCGGCACGGCTAGATGGAAGCGATCGCACGAGCTCTGGGGCGCCTGGCGCCGGTGGCCGCCGTGCTCGCGACGGCCCGCATGCTCGCGGCAGCCGCGGTCCTCGCGCTGCTTGTGAGCCCGGCCGCCGCGGCCGCCGCTCCGGCCGTCACGATCTCCCCGCTGTCAGGCACGCTCGACGCCTCGCCGCACACCCAGATCAGCTTCCTGGGAGTGCCCGCCGACCAGATCCACGACGTCTCGGTGGTCGGCTCCCGGAGTGGACGCCACTCCGGGCGTCTGGAGTCCTACCAGAGCGCGAGCGGGGCGAGCTTCCTACCGAGCAAGGGCTTTATCCAGGGCGAGCACGTCAGCGTGAGCGCGCTGATCGGCGCGGGCTCCCACCCCAGCAGGGTCATCAGCTCCTTCCAGGTCGCGCGCCTCTTCCACTATCGCTTCCCTGCCAAAAAAACGCATGAGGCGCAGACATCGGGCGCCGACGTGCAGAGCTTCGTCTCCGAGCCCGACCTGCATCCGACCACGGTCGAGGTCAGCACCAGCCTGCCCACCGCGAGCGCGGGCGACGTCTTCTTCGCCTTCAACGAAGGCCATGCGCAGTGGGGGCCGACGATCGTCTCTGGCAACGGCGAACTGGTCTGGTTTCACCAGGTGCCGCCCGATGAACACGCGATGGACTTCAAGGTCTCCGAATACGAACAGCAGCCGGTGCTCGTCTGGTGGCAGGGCTACATTCCCCCGATCGGCGTGGGCTTCGGCCACGATCAGATCTACAACGAGCATTACCAGAAGCTCGCCCAGGTGAACGCGGGCAACGGCTACTTCGCCGACCTGCACGAAATCAAGCTCACCCCGCAGGGACAGGCGTACATCACCGCCTACTCGCTCGTCCACGCGAACATGTCGGGCGTCCACGGCCCCAGCGACGCCGGCCTGCTCGATGCCGTGGTGCAGGAGATCGACATCAAGACCGGGCTCGTGATGTGGGAATGGCAGAGCGTCGGCCACGTGGCGCTGAGTGAATCCTACTCGCACCCGCCACACCGCTCCAGCGGCGTCTACGACTTCTTTCACGTCAATTCGATCTCGCTCGACCCGTCCGGCGACGGCAACATCCTGATCTCCGCGCGCAACACGTGGGCCGGCTACGAGCTCAACCACCACACAGGTCAGATCATGTGGCGACTCGGTGGCAAGAAACCCAGCTTCAAGATGGGCCCCGGAACCGAAACCGCCTACCAGCACGACATCCGCTGGCAGCCCAACGGCACGATCACCGCCTTCGATGACGGCGCCTCCCCGCAGGTGCACAAGCAGTCGCGCGTGATCCACGAGCAAATCGAATGGAAGACCAAAGAAGTCAAGCTGATCAGCTCCGACGTACATTCGCCCGCGCTGGTGGCCGACAGCCAGGGCAACGACCAACTCCTCTCCGACGGGCACTCCTTCGTGGGGTGGGGGCAGGAACCGTTCTTCAGCGAATACGGGCCGGGCGGCCAGGTGCTCTTCAACGCGCAGCTGCCGGCGCCCGGTGACTCATATCGCGCCTACCGCTTCCCCTGGAAAGGGCTGCCGGCCGAAAAGCCGAGCGTGGCCGCACGGCAGAGCGGCGCGGGCGCGGTCGAGATCTACGCGAGCTGGAACGGCGCCACCGAAGTCAGCGCCTGGAAGGTGCTTGGCTGGACCGAAGGAGGAAAGATCGCCACGCTCGCCACCGCGCCGAAGAGCGGCTTTGAGACCGCGATCCCGCTCACCACCGCCGACACCTGGTTCGCCGTCCAGCCGCTGGGCGCCCACGGCGAAACGCTCGGCACTTCCCACGCGGTGCAGGCAGAGCAATAGCGGCCTGGCCCGTGCACGGCGAGGGCGCGTGTGTGGGCTGAGAGCCTGCCATGTTCGCTGACGACGGCCATCGGAACGGTCCACTAACTGCCGTCGAAACGGTTCAGTAACAGCCGTCGAAATGGTCCACTAACTGCCGTCGAAGTGGTATCGTAGGGGCCATGCCCTCTACGCCATACGTGCCACGCGTCGTCGATTCCGAGCTTGACGCGCTGCTGCCGGAGCTGCCGGCGGTCGCGCTCGAGGGCGCCAAGGGCGTGGGCAAGACCGCCACCGCGGCGCGCAGGGCGACGACGATCCATGCCCTCGATCGTCCCGGCGCGCTCGACCTGGCGATCGCGGACCCATTCCGGCTGCTCAGCGGACCGCCGCCCGTCCTGATCGACGAGTGGCAGCGGCTGCCCGTCTCCTGGGATCTGGTGCGCAGGGCGGTCGACGAGGATCCGCGCGCGTCGAGGTTCCTGCTCACGGGATCGGCCACCCCACGCGACCCGGGCACCCACTCGGGAGCCGGTCGCATCGTGCGCATCCGAATGCGACCGCTCGCCCTCGCGGAGAGGCTCGACGCCTCTCCCAGCGTGAGCTTGGCGGCGCTGCTCAGCGGCCGACGCGATCCACTTGGCGGCAGCACCCACTTCGCGCTGGAGGACTACGCGCGAGAGATCTGCGCCTCCGGCTTCCCGGGCCTGCGCGGCGCAAGCGAACGAGCGGCACGCGCCCGACTCGACGGCTACCTGGAACAGATCGTCGACCGCGACTTCCGCGACATGGACCATGCGTTGCGCAACCCGGACACGGTCCTCAACTGGCTGCACGCCTACGCCGCCGCCACCGCGACAACCGCCTCCTATGACGCCATACGCGACGCGGCGACGCCCGGCGAGGCGGAGAAGCCCGCCAAGAGCACTACGCACACCTACAGGGACATCCTGCAGCGCCTGTGGATTCTCGACCCGCTCCCCGCTTGGCTTCCGACTCGCGGCCACCTGCGCCGGCTCGGTGGCGCTCCGCGACACCACCTTGCCGACCCGGCTCTCGCGGCGCGGCTGCTGAACGCGGACGCCGGGGCGCTCCTGGATGCCCGGGCATCCTCGCCGCCCGCCGCTCGCGACGCGACGCTGCTCGGTCAGCTCTTCGAGTCGCTGGTCACGCTTACGACCAGGGTCTACGCCCAGGCCGCGGAGGCGCGCGTGAGGCATCTGCGCACGCACGCAGGCGAGCACGAGATCGACCTGATCGTCGAGCGCGCCGACCATCGCGTGCTCGCGATCGAGGTGAAGCTGGCCCACACGGTGGGGGACCCTGACGTCCGCCATCTGCGCTGGCTTGCGGACCGCCTCGGCGAGGATCTCCTGGACGCGGTCGTGGTCAACACAGGCAGCGACGCCTACCGCCGCCGCGACGGGATCGCCGTCGTTCCGGCCGCCCTGCTTGGACCCTGAGCCGTCGCGCGGCCAGCGCAACCCGCATCGGGAAGCGACCGGCGGAAAGCCGGCCGTGGGCCGCGCCACGGCACCGAGCGAGAGGCGGCCACCGCGATTGCAGAGATGGTCGAGCAGGGCCTCGCCGAGCCGGGCGAGTTCAACCCTATTTCTCACCGACGCGCCGGTGCCAGCCGCCCAGATGGTCGATCGTTCGCGAGATCGACGACAGCGGCAGCACTGTGCGCGTGTTCAGCCCGCCGGGCGCAGCGGCGCTCGCGAAGACGCAGGCGACCGAGCGCAAGCACGACGCCGACGCAAGGCCGGGAGACACCGTCGATGCCTGGGGCAACCTCTCCGCGATGGCCCGAGACTCCACGGCACGAGCGATGCGCCGGCTCGCCGAGGAAGAGGCCGCGGCGGGACACGCTCCGTGGTGAAACGTGGCGAGGTCTGGCTGTACGGGCCGCCGAACGAGAAGCGCCGACCGGTCTTGGTGCTCACCCGCGTCTGCCGCCGCCGAACTGGCCGCCATGCGCCCGCAGCGTGACAGCGCCGCGGCGCTCACCAACACGGGCCGCCTGAAGACCGCGTGCCCGCCGCCGCGCACCGCCCCCCGCTACCCCACGCCCGAGCGCAGCTCGCGCGGCGCCCCGCACTCCACCAGGCAGTCCGGCAGCGCCACCGACCCGTCCGCCTGCTGCCCGTTCTCCAGCAGCGCGATGATCGTGCGCCCCACGGCGACCGCGGTGCCGTTGAGCGTGTGCAGCGTCTGCGGCGATCCGCCGCCCGCCGGCCGCATCCTGATATCCAGGCGCCGCGCCTGGTAGTCGGTGGTGTTGGAGCAGGAGGTCAGCTCGCGGTAGCGGCCCTGGCTGGGGATCCACGCCTCGCAGTCGAACTTCTTGGCCGCGGAGCCGCCGAGGTCGTTGACGGCGATGTTCACGACGCGATACGGAATCTCAAGCTCGCCGAGGATCTCCTCCTCGACGGCGAGGATCCGCTCATGCTCGGCGCTCGAGTCCTCCGGCGGCACGAAGCTGAACATCTCCACCTTGTCGAACTGATGCACCCTGAAGATGCCGCGGGTGTCCTTGCCCGCCGCGCCGGCCTCGCGCCGGAAGCACGGCGAGAAGCCCGCGTACCGGAGCGGCAGGGCGTCGGCGTCGATCACCTCGCCGTCGTGCAGCGATGCCAGCGCCACCTCCGAGGTCCCGACCAGGTAGAGGTCGTCCTGGTCCAGCGTGTAGATCTGCTGCTCGGTGTCGGGCAGGAAGCCGGTGCCGTAGAGCGCCCGCTCGCGCACGAGCACGGGCGGGATCACGGGCGTGAACCCGTGGCGGGCGAGCTTCTCCAGCGCGTAGCGCACCAGCGCGAGCTCGAGCATCACCAGCGCCCCCTTCAGGTAGGCGAACCTCGATCCGGAGAGGTTGGCCGCATGCTCCATGTCGATCAGCGGACCGGCGAGGTCGAGGTGGTCGCGGGGCTCGAAGTCGAGGCTGCGCGGCTCGCCGACCAGGCGCACGACCTCATCCTCGGGGCCGCTCGCCGCGGTCGGGTCGGGCAGGTTCGGAAGCCGTGCGAGCTGCTCGTCCAGCTTGGCGCGCGCGGTCTCCGCCTGCTTGACCAGCGCCTTCACCTCCGCGCTCACGCGCTGCATCGCCTCCAGCTCGGCGCTCACGTCCCCGCCCGCCCGCTTGCCGGCGGCGATCTGCTCGGAGGACTCCTTCTGCTTGGCCCGCATCTCCTCGGCAGAGCCAGTCGCCGCGCGCCACTCCTGGTCGAGGCTCGCGATCTCCTGCACGGCGGCGGCGAGCGCAGGATCTCGCCGCGCGAGAGCCTGCTTCACGCCTTCAGGGTCCCGTCGAATCAGCCTCAGGTCGAGCATCGGGATGCCGCCGCGGACTCGGCGCGTCCCCTACTTGGCCGCTTCCAGGGTTTCGCCCGGTTCGGCGGTTTTCTTCAGCCCGGAGTACTTGGAGAGGAATTCCGCCACCTGTTGCGCCTGCTTGCCGACGACCACGTTGATCGGCATGACCTCGCCGGAGAAGCCGCCGTTGCGCAGCGCGAAGAGGACCTGTTGGACAGTCTCCTTGCGATAGTCGAAGTTGGGCGCGTTGGTCTTCACGCGGTTCTGGATGCTGGTCGCCGACCCGATCGCGCCGACCACGCCGAGCGTGTGGCAGCCCGAGCAGTGGTCGCGGAAGATCACGGCGCCGGCGTAGTCCGGGTTGGACTTGGAGAGCGAGATCCCCTGCGTGCCGCAGGCGGAGATGCCGATCGCGGCAAGCGGAAGTCCCACGAGCGCGATCGCGGCACGGCGGCGCGCCAAGCGTGAGAGCCGGCGCTTTATAGCTGCGGTTGTGGTGCGGTGAGCAGACATGCGAGCGGGGATATTACGGGACTGCCCCGGCGTGTGTGCGTTCAGGGCCAACCCGGCCGGCGCTCAGAAGCCGTGCGCCGTTTCCGCGGCGCGCCAGGCGAGGAAGACGACCACGATCGCGGCGAGCGCCATCACGCCCATCTCGCGCCGCAGTATCTCGGCGACGACCAGGCGCTGCTCGGCATCCGGCAGGCGCCCGACGGCCTGCGCGCTCTCCAGCTCCCGGCGGTCGAGGATCGTCTGCGCCGAGGTGATCCGCAGTTGCTCGGCGACGAAGGCGATCGCCAGCGGCAGCAGCGCGTAGAGGTAGAAGAGGTGTTCGCTGGAGTAGCGGCCGGTCGCAGCGAGCAGGCCGACCGCCACGGCATAGAGCAGGGCCCCGGCCTGGCCCACGCGCAGCAGGATCCAGAAGGCCCTGCTCGTCTCTCCCCGATGCCAGCACCAGCCCCCGAACAGCGCTGGCGCCGCATTCAGAGCGCCTACTACGATCGCGCCGATCACCACGGCACCCGTCATCCGCGCGCTCCGGCGCGACGCGCGGGGCGAGCGCGTCCTCGATTTCCGTAGCAGACGCGAAAGCTCGCGTCAATCGTCACTATGTAACACATTGGCACAAGGGTGATATAAAAGCGGCTCGTGCTGCGCAGCTACCTTCCAGCAATCGTATTCCTTGCCCTCGGCGGCGCTGTTGCGGTTGCGTTCGCGACGCTGAACTCGAAGATCGGCCCGCGCCGGGCGATCGCCCGCAAGCATGCCCCCTACGAGTGCGGGCTGCCCTCCGAGGTCAAGCGCGGGATGCGCTTCGGGATCAGCTTCTACCTGATCGCGATGCTCTTCATCCTGTTCGACATCGAGGTCGTCTTCCTCTACCCGATCGCCGTCGAGCTGCGCGCATACGGTAGCTTCGCGCTCGTGGAGACGATTGTGTTCATCCTGCTGCTGTTCGCCGCGTTCGTCTACGTGTGGCGCAGAGGAGCGCTGCAATGGAAGTGAGACGCCAGGCACTGGGCGGTGGCAGCGCGGTCGACGCGGACCTGCTGCGCATCCGTCAGAGCTCCGCACGCCGGCTGCTGCGCGGCGGCGACGTGGAGGGCCCGACGCCGGGCGCCCACCTGGAAGACGAGCGGATCGAGACCGACGAGATGGGCGAGGAGGAGCTCGAGCGCTACGTCCACGAACGGGTGCTGACCACGACGCTGGACAAGGCCGTGGCCTGGGGCCGCTCCAACTCGTTCTTCCCCGCCACCTTCGGCCTTGCCTGCTGCGCGATCGAGATGATGTCGATCGTGGCCGCCCGCGTGGATGTCGCGCGCTTCGGCTACGAGGCGTTCCGCGCCTCGCCGCGGCAGGCCGACCTGCTGATCCTCTCCGGCCGCGTCTCGATCAAGATGGCGCCGGTCGTGCGGCGCATCTACGACCAGATGCTGGAGCCGAAGTGGACGATCTCGATGGGCGCCTGCTGCTCCTCGATGGGCGTCTTCAACAACTACGCACTCGTCCCGGCCGACAAGTTCATGCCGATCGACGTCCACGTGCCCGGATGCCCGCCGCGCCCGGAGGCGCTGATGCACGGCGTCCTGAAGCTGCGCAAGATGGTCCAGGAGGACCCGGACATGAGCTGGCGCAGGCGCTACGACGCGATCGGCACCGAGGAGAGGGCATCTGGGGCAAGTGCAGCGGGCGGCGGGCAGGCCGCGCGCGCATAGGAGTCACATGCCTGACGCCACAGAGCTCGAGCTGATCGCGCAGGAGCTGCGCGCCGCGCCGGAGATCGGAGCCGACGGGGTGGTGCAGACCACCTTCTTCCGCGAGCGCGCGACCGTCGAGATCGCGCCGAAGGCGATCCGCGCGACCCTCTCCAGGCTGCGCGAGCGCGGCTACGCGTTCCTCTCCAGCGTGCACGGCGTGGACTACTTCCCGCACGAGCCGCGGCTCGGGGTCCACTACGAGATGCTCGACATGGCCAGAGTCGACCGCCTGACCGTGAAGGCGAGGGTCTCCACGCAGGACCCGCACCTCGACTCGGTCGCCGGCGAGTGGCCGACCGCCGACCACCAGGAGCGCGAGGTCTACGACATGTTCGGCGTGATCTTCGACGGCCACCCCGACCTGCGCCGGATCCTGATGCCCGAGGACTACGAGGGCCACCCGCAGCGGCGTGACTTCCCGATCGGCGGCGAACCGGTCTTCTTCACCTTCAACGACCCCGCCGAGCACCCGGCGGCCGAGCAGCCCGCGAGCACCGGGCCCTCTCAATGAGCACCGAGGCCAGGTCCGCATACCGCCGCATGGAGGAGAGCATCACGCTCTCCCCGCTCGGCGAGCCCGAGGCCGACCAGTCCGGGATGAGCCTCGCCGACTGGGGCGGCGGCCATGAGACCCAGGAGCTGCTGACCCTCAACATGGGTCCCCACCACCCCGCCACGCACGGGGTGCTGCGCCTGCTGGTCACGCTCCAGGGCGAGATCGTGCGCGACATCAAGCCGATCATCGGCTACGTCCACACCGGCATCGAGAAGACCGCCGAGGACAAGGCGTACTGGAAGGTGATCCCGGTCCTGGAGCGGATGGACTACCTCTCCTACTTCTTCAACTCGATGGCCTACTGCACCGCGGTGGAGGCGATCGCAGAGGTGCAGGTGCCAAAGCGCGCCCAGTACCTGCGCGTGATCCACCTCGAGCTGAACCGGATCATGTCCCACCTGGTCTGGCTGGGCACCTCCGCGCTGGACCTCGGCGCGATCTCGATGTTCTGGTACTGCTTCCGCGAGCGCGAGCAGATCCTCGACCTCTTCGAGATGTCGGCCGGCCAGCGCATGCACACGCGCTACTTCCAGGTCGGCGGCGTGATGGAGGACATCCCGCGCGGCTTCCTCGAGAAGCTGAAGGCGTTCGTGGACGTGATGCCCGGACGCACCGACCAGTACAACGCGCTGCTGCACAGCAACGAGATAGTGCTGCAGCGCCTGCGCGGCACCTGCCCGCTGGACGCGGAGAAACTGCTGGCCTACGGCGTCACAGGCCCGCTGCTGCGCTCCGCCGGCAACCCGTGGGATCTGCGCAAGGCCGCCCCCTACTCCTCCTATGACGACTTCGACTTCAAGATCCCGGTCGGCACCGTGGGCGACAACTACGACCGCTTCGCGGTGCGGCTGGCCGAGATCTACGAGTCGGTGAAGATCATCAAGCAGGCGATGGAGGGACTGCCCGAGGGCCCGTACATCACCACCGACCGCAAGATCGCGCTGCCGCCGCGCCATGAGCTGGCCACCTCGATGGAGGCGCTGATCCACCACTTCAAGCTCGTCACCGAGGGCATGCGCGTGCCGCCCGGCGAGGTCTACAGCGCGATCGAGTCGCCACGTGGCGAGCTCGGCTGCTTCCTGCGCTCCGACGGCTCCTCCAAGCCCGCGCGCGTGCACGTGCGCGACCCCAGCTTCGTGAACCTGCAGGCGCTCTCCGAGATGGCCGAGGGCTCCTACATCGCGGACCTGATCGCGACCCTGGCGATGTTGGACCCGGTTCTTGGAGGAATAGATAGATGAGCGGGTTTGCGAGCGGCTGGGACCAGGCGACCGATCGAGACAAGCTTCCGGCGGAGATCCCCTCGCCCGACCAGGTCGAGGTGCCTGCCGCGCTGCGCCAGGAGATCGAAGGCCACATGTCCCTCTACCCCGACCCGACCTCCGCGGCGCTGCCGGCGCTGGCGGCCGCCCAGCGCGTGCATGGCTGGTGCTCGCCGGAGGCGATCGAGCAGGTCGCGTGCGTGATGCAGGTCACGCCCGCCTCGCTGGCCGCCGTGGCGACCTTCTACGACATGCTGGAGACCGAGCCGGTCGGCCGCCACTCGGTCTACGTCTGCACGAACATCTCCTGCTCGCTGCGCGGCGCGGACGCGCTGCTGGATGCCGTGAAGGCCGCGGCGGAGGGCGACGGCGAGCTGAACGTGCGCGCCTTCGAGTGCCTGGGCGCATGCGACATCGCGCCGATGGCCTCCGTCGACGGCGTCTACGTCGGGCCGCTTGCGATCGAGGACGTGCCGCAGCTTCTGGACGACGTGCGCAGCGGACGCCCGGTGCTGCCGGAGAAGCAGCTCGCGCGAATGCTGGTCGCAGATCCCGCCGCCAACTCCCAGCAGTACCCTTCCCACCCCGTGCAGAGCGTTGACAACGAGGGACAGAGACGATGAGCGCCGCCACCGCAGAGCGGCGCATGCTGCTGCTGAACGACATCGACGAGCCCGGCCTGGCCACGCGCGAGGTCTACGAGCGCCGCGGCGGCTACGAGTCGCTGCGCAAGGCGCTCTCGATGGAGCCCGAAGCGCTGCTGACCGAGCTGAAGGACTCCGGCCTGCGCGGCCGCGGCGGCGCGGGCTTCGCGATGGGCACCAAGGTCTCCTTCCTGCCCAAGGGCGCCGCGCAGAAGTACCTGGTCTGCAACGCCGACGAGTCCGAGCCCGGCACCTTCAAGGACCGCGAGCTGATGCAGAAGTGCCCGCACATGCTGATCGAGGGCATCGCGATCGCGACCTGGGCGGCGGGCATATCGCGCGCCTTCATCTACATCCGCGGCGAGTACGTGCTGCAGGCCGACATCCTGGACGCGGCGCTCGCGGAAGCCAGGGAGGCGGGATACGTCGGGCAGAACATCCTCGGCTCCGAGCACTCCCTCTCGCTGGTGGTGCACCGTGGCGCCGGCGCCTACATCTGCGGCGAGGAGACCGGCCTGCTGGACTCGCTGGAGGGCAAGCGCGGCAACCCGCGCCTGAAGCCGCCGTTCCCGGCGATCAACGGCCTCTACCAGGGCCCGACGCTGATCAACAACGTGGAGACGCTCTCCACCGTCCCGAGCATCGTGAAGATGGGCGGCGAGGCATACGCGAGCCTCGGCACCGAGACCTCCAAAGGCACCAAGCTCGTCTCGATATCCGGCCACGTGCAGCGGCCCGGCAACTACGAGATCGAGCTCGGCATCCCCTCGCGCGAGATCATCTACGACCTCGCGGGCGGCCCCGCCGACGGGCGGCAGGTCAAGTGCTGGTTCCCCGGCGGCTCATCCTCCCCGGTGCTGACCGGCGATGACCTCGACATCCCCTACGACTTCGACTCGCTGGCCAAAGCCGGGACGATGCTCGGCTCCGGCGCGATCATCGTCGTGGACGACTCCACGCCGATCCTCGACGTGGCGCTGAAGACGGCGAAGTTCTACCGGCACGAGTCCTGCGGCAAGTGCACCCCCTGCCGGGAGGGCACCAACTGGACTGTGAAGATGCTCGAAAGGATCGCCGCCGGCGAGGCCACGCCGATGGACCTGGACATCATGGCCTCGGTCTGCACCAACATCATCGGCAACTGCCTGTGCGTGCTGGGCGACGCGATGGCGATGCCGATCGGCTCGATGATCGCGAAGTTCAGGGGCGAGTTCGAGCAGAGCATCGAGCAGGCGCGACTCGCCGCCGAGGGGGCGCTGGTCTGATGCCACGGCCCAACCCGCGCATGATCACCTTCACGATCGACGGCCGCGAAACGCAGGCGCCGGAGAGCTCGATGCTGGTCGACGCCGCCAAGCACGGCGACGTCGAGATCCCGGTCTTCTGCTACGAGCCCAAGCTCGGCGGCCCGGTCGGCGCCTGCCGCATGTGCCTGGTCGAAGTGGAGGGCATCCCCAAGCTGCAGCCCGGCTGCGCCACCCCGGTCAAGGACGGCATGGTCGTCAACACCCAGAGCGAGCGCGTCAAGGAGGCCCAGCGCGGCGTCGTGGAGTTCCTGCTGGTCAACCACCCGCTCGACTGCCCCGTCTGCGACAAGGGCGGCGAGTGCCCGCTGCAGGACATCAGCTTCGGCTGGGGCGGCGGCATCTCACGGTTCGTGGAGCCCAAGCGCCACTTCGTCAAGCCGGTCGAGCTCTCCTCGAAGATCGCGATCGACCGCGAGCGCTGCATCCTCTGCTACCGCTGCGTGCGCTTCTCACAGGACGTCTCCGAAGACCACCAGCTCGTCCTGCTGGAGCGCGGCGCGCACTCCTACGTGGCCACCTTCGACGGCCACCCCTACGAGGCGCCCTTCTCCGGCAACATCGTCGAGCTCTGCCCCGTCGGCGCGCTCACCGCGCTGCCGTACCGCTTCAAGGCCCGTCCCTGGGACATCGAGGACGCCGGCACCGTCTGCACGCTGTGCCCATCGCAGTGCAACGTGACGCTGACGGTGCGCGACGAGAAGGTGCTTCGCGCGCTGGCGCGCGAGAACCCCGAGGTCGACGACGGCTGGCTCTGCAACCGCGGCCGCTTCGTGCGAGACGCGATCCACGGCCCGCAGCGCGTCACCGAGCCGATGATCAGGGACGGCGGCGTGCTGCGTCCGACCACCTGGGAGCGGGCGCTGGCAGAGGCTGCGGGAGCGCTGGCGCGCGCCGGGGAGCACAGCGCGGCGCTGGCCGGCGGCGGAGCGACCAACGAGGAAGGCTTCCTGCTGGCGCGCATCCTGCGCGAGCGCCTTGGCTCCCCGCACATCGACTCGCGCCCCGCCGGAAAGCTCCCGCTGGAGCTGCATCGCGCGCTCGCCGAGCCCTCGCTGCAGGCGCGGGTCTCCGATCTGGAGCACGCGCACGCGGTGCTGGTCCTGGACTGCGATCCCGTGCGCGACATGCCGATCATCGACCTGCGCATCCGCAAGGGCGTGCGGCACAAAGGCGTGGCGCTGGCGATCGCCTCGCAGGAGCCCGGCGCGCTGGATCGGCGCGCCGCCGAGGTCGTCCGCTTCGCGCCCGGCATGGGCGGCGTCTTCGCGCAGGCGCTGGCCTCCGCGCTCGGCGACGGCGCCGAGGTGGACCGCCTCGCCCAGCAGGCCGGCTCCGACGCGCAAGCGGTCCGCTCGCTGGCGACACTGCTTGCCGGCACAGGCGCACAGGACGCCGCCGGGCAGGAGCCGCGCGAGGTGGCGATCGTCTGGGGCGAAGCATTGGCCTCCGGCGAGCACGGCGCCGCCGGCGTGCAGGCGCTGCTCACGATCGCGCAACGGCTCGGGCTCGCCGAGACCTCCGGCGCGGGCCTGCTGGAAGTGCCCGCGGAGGCCAACGGCAGAGGTCTGCGCGAGGCTGGCGTGCTGCCCAACGCCGGCCCCGGCCTGCGGCCCTCACCGGAGCCCGGCATGGACGCCAGGAGCATCGCCAGGGCGCTGGCAGGCGGCGATCTGACCGCGCTGCAGCTTCTGCAATGCGACCCGCTCGTGGACGGCTACGACCGGGAGCTGTGGGCGCCGGCGCTGGAGCGCGCGACCACCGTGATCGCCCATGCCAGCACGCTGACCGAGGGCATCGCCGAGCATGCGAACGTCGTCTTTCCGGCCGAGTCCCACGCCGAGAAGGAGGGCACGGTCGTGCACCCCGACGGCCGCATCCAGCGCCTGCGGCCGGTGATCGGCAGGGAGGGGCAGACCCGCGCCGGATGGCTCGTGCTCGCCGACCTGGCTGCGCAGCTCGGCCTCGACCTGGGTGTGAACACCGGCCCGGAGGTCACAGAGCAGCTTGCCGAGGCGGTGCCCTTCTACGCCGGGCTGACGCTGCAGGAGATCGGCCCCAAGGGCGTGCGCTGGCAGGATCGCGACGCCGCCCGCCGCCTGCACGCTGAGAGGGTGGCCGGCTGATGGCTCTCCCGCTCGCCGAGGTCGGCTACTACGAAGAATGGTGGGTGCAGATCCTGAAGGGGATCGTGATCTTCGCCGTCGCGCTGCAGCTCGTGCCGATCGTGCTGATCGCCGAGCGCAAGCTGCTGGGTCGCTTCCAGGGCCGCTACGGCCCCAACCGCGTCGGCCCCTACGGAATGCTGCAGCCGTTGGCCGACATCGTCAAGCTGCTGACAAAGGAGCAGTTCCGGCCCACCACCTCAGCGGGGCTGCTGTTCGCGCTGGCACCGGGCATCTCGATCGTGACCGCTGTGGCGGCCTTCGCGATCATCCCGTTCGGCGACGTCCAGCACATCGGCGGCGAACGCGTCGGCCTCTACGGCATCGACGTCTCGATCGGTCCTCTGTACCTGTTCGCGTTCGGCGCGATCGCCTTCTACGGGATCATGCTCGGCGGCTGGGCCTCGGGCTCCAAGTACTCCTTCCTCGGCGCGATGCGCGCCGCGGCGCAGCTCATCTCCTACGAGGTCTCCCAGGGCCTTGCGCTGGTGGGGGTGATCTTCACCGCGCAGACGCTCTCGCTGACCGGCATCGTCCACGCCCAGGGAGGCATGTGGTACATCGTGCCCCAGTTCGTCGGCTTCCTGATCTTCCTCACCGCCAGCTTCGCGGAGACCAACCGCGCGCCGTTCGATCTCACCGAGGCGGACGCCGAGCTGGTCGGCGGCTACAACACCGAGTTCGGCGGCGGCCGCTTCGCCTCCTACTACTTCGCCGAGTACCTGAACGTGCTCGTCGTCTCCGGGATCGTCACCACCGTCTTCCTCGGCGGCTGGCTGCTGCCCTTCGGCGTCCACCCGCCCGGCTGGGTGGACCCGATCGTGGTGCTCGTGAAGATGGGCCTCGTCACCTTCTTCTTCATCTGGGTGCGCGCGACGCTCCCGCGCCTGCGCTACGACCAGCTCATGAGCTTCGGCTGGAAGGTGCTGCTGCCGCTGGCGACGCTGAACGCGCTCGTGACCGCCGTGATCGTGGTGGTGAGCCACAAATGACCTGGGATCCCGGGCAGGACGTCGTATCGGTCCAGCGTGCGCCCGCGCCCGGCGCCACGCGCAGCTTCTGGCGCACGTTCCGCGAGACGATGCGGGGCCTGGCGACCACGATGGGCCGCTGGTTCGAAGGCACCGTCACGATCCAATACCCCGAGGAGAAGGTCCCCGTCTACCCGCGCTTCCGCGGCCGCCACAAGCTGCACCGCTTTGAGGATTCGGACCCGGCCCACCCCGGCCTGGAGAAGTGCGTCGGCTGCTCGCTGTGCGCCGCCGCCTGCCCCGCAGACTGCATCCGCGTGGTGGCCGCCGAGAACACGCCCGAGCACCGCGTCTCCGCCGGCGAGCGCTACGCCGCCGTCTACGAGATCAACCTCTCGCGCTGCATCTTCTGCGGCTACTGCGAGGTCGCGTGCCCCTTCGACGCGATCACGATGGGACACGACTACGAGCTCTCCGCCTACGACCGCTCGGACCTGATCTTCACAAAGGAGATGCTGCTCGCCGAGCCGCTGGAGCGCACGCCGCTGCGCCGGGAGGGCGAGTGAGCGCAGTCATCTTCTTCCTCGCCGCGATCGGCGTGATCGCGGGCGCGATCGGCGTGGTGATGCTGCGCGACCCGTTCTACAGCGTGCTCGCGCTGGTCAGCCACCTGGTCAGCCTCGCCGTGCTCTTCCTGCTGCTGCGCGCCGAATTCGTCGCGGCCGTGCAGGTGGTCGTATACGCCGGCGCGGTGATGGTGCTCTACGTGTTCGTCGTCGCCTACGTCGGCGAGGAGGCCGCCACGATCGGGGATCGGCTGCGCGGCGCCTCCTCCGCGGTCGCGCGCACCCGCACGCTCGCGATCGCGATCGGCGGCTGCCTGCTGGCCGAGCTGCTCGTCGCGCTGCTCGGCACCGGCCTGAAGGCGATCGGCGGATACGGCGCGCCATACCACTCTGGCCCGAAGACCTACGGCACCCCCGCCTACATCGGCGAACTGCTTTTGACGCGCTTCCTGATCGCCTTCGAGATCGCCTCCTTCCTGCTGCTGGTCGCGGCCGTCGGCGCCGTGGTGCTCGCTCGCCGCCGCGGCGGCATCGGCGAGGAGCCCGAGCCGCACATCACCCCCCTGCACGTCTTCCGCCCGCTCGGCACCGGCACGATGGCCGAGGGCGTAGAAGGCAGGATGCCCGCCGCGCAGGCCGGTGCCGGGCTCGCAGCCGAGCACGAGCCCGCTTCCAAGCGCGAGCCGGAGGCGGTGCGGTGAGCATCGCCTGGTACCTGGCCGTCTCGGCGATCGTCTTCACGCTTGGCGCGGTCGGCGTGCTCACGCGCCGCAACCCGCTCGTGATCCTGCTCTGCCTGGAGCTGATGCTCAACGGCGCCAACCTCGCCCTGATCGCCTTCTCGCGCATGTGGGGCAACGGCGACGGCCAGATCTTCGCGATCGTCGTGATGACAGTCGCAGCCTGCGAGGTCTGCATCGGCCTGGGCATGATCGTGGCGATCTACCGTCGGCGACTCCCGATCGACGCGGACGAGCTACGGGAGCTGCACGGATGAGCCAGACGACCTACGGCTGGCTGGTGCTCGCGTTCCCGCTCGCGGGCGTGCTGCTGCTCTGCCTGGGCCACCGATCGCTGCCGGGGCGGACAGCGGGCTGGATCGGCAGCGCCGCCATCTTCCTCGCCTTCCTGGCCGCGCTCGGCGCGCTTCTGACCATGCAGAGCCACGGCGCCGACCACCGCCAGCAGGTCTCCTCGCTGTGGGAATACGCGGTCACCAGCGGCATCGACGCGCGCATGTCGATCCTCGTGGACCCGCTCTCGGTCTTCATGATCCTGGTCGTCACGGGCGTCTCGACGCTGATCCACGTCTACTCGGTCTCATACCTGGACAAGGACCGCGGGTTCGTCCGCTACTTCGCCTACCTCAACTTCTTCGTCCTCTCGATGCTGCTGCTGGTGCTGGCGGGCAACTTCCTGCTGCTGATCGTCGGCTGGGCCTTCGTCGGCGCCGCCTCCTACCTGCTGATCTCCTTCTGGTACAGGCGCAAGACAGCGACGAAGGCCGGCATCAAGGCGTTCGTGATCAACGTCGTGGGCGACGTGGGCCTGGTGCTCGGCACCTTCTTCATCCTCGGCCACACCCACACGCTGGAATTCCTCGGCAGCTTCCACGCCGCCGAAGCCGGCGCCTTCAGCCACGCAAGCGGCGACCTGGTCGCGGGCTGCATCCTGCTGCTGGTCGGCGCGTTCGCCAAGTCGGCGCAGATCCCGCTGCACACGTGGCTCCCGGACGCGATGGAGGGACCGACCCCGGTCTCCGCGCTGATCCACGCCGCCACGATGGTGACCGCCGGCGTCTACCTGATCGCGCGCATGCACCCGCTCTTCGAAAGGGCGCCGGCCGCTCAGGACGTGGGCGCGGTCGTGGGTGCCGCCACGCTGCTGATCGCCGGCACGATCGGCCTGGTCCAGACCGACATCAAGCGCGTGATCGCCTACTCCACGATGTCCCAGATCGGCTACATGGTCATGGGCGTCTCGATCGGCGCCTACGCCGCCGGCCTCTTCCACCTCATGACCCACGCCTTCTTCAAGGCGCTGCTGTTCATGGCGGCCGGCTCGATCATCGGCGCGATGGCCGGCGAGCAGTCGCTGAAGAAGATGAAAGGGTTCCGCAAGGCGATGCCGTTCACCTACGGCTGCTTCCTGATCGGCGGCCTGGCGCTCTCGGGCATCCCCCCCTTCTCCGGCTTCTTCTCCAAGGACGAGATCCTGCTGATCGCCGGCGAGCGCGGCGGCTGGCGCTGGATCCTCTACGGCGTCGGCTACCTGGGCGCGTTCCTGACCGCCCTCTATACGTTCCGCATGATCTTCATCGCCTTCCACGGCAAGCCCTGCGCGGAGGCGCAAGAGCTGCAGGCCGGCCATCTACACCACGCCGAGCATCCGTTCAATCCTGCCGACGGCGAGATCGAGGACACCGACGTCGGCTTCCCCGGCCCCTCCCACGCGATCGCCGAGCGCGCGCTGCCGATGCGCTTCGCGATGTCGCTGCTGGCGATCGGCGCGGTCGGCGCCGGCCTGATCCAGATCCCGAAGGTCGACTACGTCGTGGACGACTTCCTGAAGCCGAGCTTCGCTACCTCCGCGCTCTACGAAGCGCACACGCGCAGCGGCATCCTGATCGCCGGCCTGATCGGCGGCACGCTGATCGGCCTTGCCGGGATCGCGATCGCCTGGCGCATCTGGGGCTCGGGAGCACAGACCGCGACCGCGTTCCAGGAGCGCCTGCGCCCCCTCTACACCCTCTTCGCCGCCAAGTGGTACTTCGACGAGGCGATCGACCTGCTGGTCGTGCGGCCCGCCGCCGCCTTCGGCCGCTTCGCCAAGGACACCTTCGAGCGCACCGTGATCGATGACACGCTCGTGGGCGGCCCCTCCGGACTGGTGCGGGCAGGCTCTGCGCTCGTGCGCTCGATCCAGAGCGGCCTGCTGCGCTACTACGCGGCGATGATCGTGCTCGGCGTCGCGGCCGTCGGCCTCTACTTCCTGCTGCAGGCATGACCGCGATCCTCCAGACCCCCAACTCGACCGCGGTGGCCATCTAGATGCCGGCACTATCGATACTGATCTGGCTTCCTGCTGCCTGCGGTCTGGTGGGCGCGATCGCCTCCCGCGCGCTGGCTGGAAGCCCCGCCAGCCGCACGATCCCCGGCGCCCTGGCGCTGATCGGCTCGGTCGCGGCGCTCGCGCTCTCGATCGGCTACATCGTCGAATACACACCCGGCTTCCAGTCCGCGCACCTGGCCACCCAGACGCTGCAGCACGTCACCGACGTGACCTGGATCGCCTCTCTGGGCATCCACTACAAGCTCGGGATCGACGGGCTGAACGTGCTGCTGGTCGGGCTGACGGCGCTGCTGTTCGCCGTGGCGATGCTCGCCGGCAACCTGCGCCGCGAGAGGACGCCTGATCGGCCGCACCTCTACTACCTCTTCTTCATGGTCGCCGAGTCGGCCGTGCTCGGAGCCTTCCTGGCGCAGGACCTGATCCTGTTCGTCGCCTTCTTCGACCTGATGCTGATCCCGTTCTATTTCCTGACGGGGATGTGGGGAGAAGGCGAGCGCTCCCAGCGCGTGCGCGCCACGATCAAGCTGGTGATCTACACGCTCGTGGGCTCGCTGCTGATGCTCGCGGCGGCGATCGCGACCGGCGTGCTGGCCTCCCAGCAGCACGGCACCCCGATCACCTTCGTGCTCTCCAGCCTCCAGGGGCTGCACCTGAGCAGGGGCTCGCAGGAGTGGATCTTCCTCTTCTTCGCCGCGGCCTTCCTGGTCAAGATGCCCGCGTTCCCCCTGCACGGCTGGATGCCCGACGGCTACAAGGCGATGCCGATCGAGGTGCTGATGGTCTTCTCCGGCGTGCTCTCGAAGGTCGGCGCCTACGGGTTCCTGGCGATCGTGCTGCCGCTGTTCCCGCAGGCCGCCGTGCACTTCCAGATGCTGATGCTGCTGATCGCGCTGGTCTCGATCGTCTACGGCACGGCGGTGGCCTTCACGCAGACCGACGCCCGCCTGATCGCCGGGTTCTCCTCGGTGGCACAGCTCGGCTTCATCACGCTGGGGATCTTCTCCCTGCAGCCGCAGGGCGCTCAGGGCGCGCTGCTGCAGATGGTCAACCACGGCCTGGTCGTCGCGCCGGTCTTCTTCATCATCCTGCTGCTCTCCCGCCGAGCCGGCGGCTCGGAGGACATCCGCGACATGGGCGGCGTCGCCTTCCGGGCGCCCGTCTTTGCCGCGCTGTTCCTGATCGTCGCGCTCGCGACGCTGGCGATGCCGGGCTCGGCCAACTTCGTCGGCGAGTTCCTGATCCTGCTGGGCGTCTTCAAGTCCAAGCTCGTAATCGCGATCATCGGCTTCGCCGGCGTGGTGGGCGCAAGCGTCTACGCGCTGCGGCTGTTCATCCGCAGCATGCACAACCGCGTCGGCCCCGAGGTCGCCTCGCGCGAGATCAGCATCCGCGACGGGCTCGTGCTGGTGCCGTTGATCGGCGCGATCCTGTTCCTGGCCCTCTATCCGCAGCCGGCGCTGAAGCGCAGCGAAGGCTCCGCCTCCTCGGCCGTGGCCGGGGCCCGGGCGCTGACCGAACCGAACGTGCTGCGGATCGCCGCCAGCCAGTCGGGCGCTCTCGCGAGCACGCAAGGAGGCAGCCGATGATCCCGCTTGCCCACATCCCCACCCCCCATGTCGACTTCGCGGGGCTCTCGCCGCTGATCGCCTTCCTGGGCGGCGCGGTGCTCGTGCTGATGGCGGGCCTGCTCGGGCCGCGCAAGGTCCGCGAACACGGGGTGCCGCTGCTTACGCTGGTCGTGCTGGGCGTCGCCGCATGGCTCGTGATCGACCAGTGGCATGCGAACAAGGCGCTGGTCGACGGCGCGATCCAGCTCGACAGCCTCTCGCTGGTGCTTGACCTCGTGCTGATCGCGGCCGGCGTCGCGACCGTGCTGCTGGCCTGGCGCTCGCAGGCCGGCCGCGAAGCCGGCCACGGCGAGCTTCAGGCGCTGCTGCTCAGCTCGATCGGAGGCATGTCGCTGCTGGCCTCCGCGCAGAACACCGTCGTGCTGTTCGTCGGGCTCGAGCTCCTCTCGATCCCGCTCTACGTTCTCTGCGCCGCCGAAATGCGCCGCGAGCGCTCGCTGGAGTCGGGGCTGAAGTACCTGATCGTGGGGTCGGTCGGCTCCGCGACCCTGCTCTACGGTCTCGCGCTGATCTACGGCGCGACCGGCGCGACGAGCTTCTCCGGGATCGCGTCGGCGATCACCGCCAAGTCGCTCTCCGGCGACACGCTGCTGCTCGGCGGGATCGCGTTGACCGCCGCCGGATTCTGCTTCAAGGCCTCCGTCGCCCCCTTCCACCAGTGGACGCCCGATGTCTACGAGGGCGCCCCCACGCCGATCACCGCGTTCATGGCCGTCGCCACGAAGGTCGCGGCGCTGGGCGCGTTTCTGCGCTTCTTCGACACCGCCCTGATCGGCTCCCACGGCGAGTGGGCGCCTGCGATCGCGGTGCTGGCCGCGGTCACGATCGTGGTCGGCAACGTGGGCGCGCTCGGCCAGAGCTCTCTCAAGCGGATGCTCGCCTACTCGTCGGTGGCGCAGGCCGGCTACATGCTCGCCGGCGTCGTGGTCGGCACCGCCCTTGGCGTCAAAGCGACGACGCTCTACCTGATCGTCTACCTGCTGATGAACCTCGCCGCCTTCGCGGTGATCGTCGCCCGTGAGCGCGAAACGGATCTCGGCGACAGCATCCAATCAGTCGCCGGCCTCGGCCGCCAGCGCCCGTGGCTGGCGTGGCCGCTGACGCTCTCGATGCTCGGCCTGGCCGGCATCCCCGCCACCGCGGGCTTCGTCGGCAAGCTCTACCTGATCGACGCGGCCGTCTCCGGCAAATACACCTGGCTCGGCGTCGTGATCGTGATCGGCTCGATGATCTCGCTCGCCTACTACCTGCCGGTCGTGGCCGCGATGTGGATGCGGGACGCGCCCGAGGGCGCGCTCGAGCCCGCCGTGGCCGCAAGCCCGGCCGCGCTGCCCGTGATCGCCGGCGGATCGCCCGAGCTGGACGATCTCGTGGACGCGCCCGCGGCGCCCGCGCGCGGGGCGCACCTGGAGGTGGCGGCGGTCGCGCTGATCGCGGGCTCCGCGACGCTCTTCTTCGGGATCGTGCCGCAGCCGCTGTTCGATCTCGTGCAGCACGTCGGGCGCAGCTTCGGGCTCTGAGAGCCTCCGGCTCGGCGGCTGCGGACCTGCAGCGGTCCTCCGGGAGTGCTGATAGCTTGTGTTCGCCCGATGATTCGACGTCCTGCACATCGCCGGAGCAGCGGTGGGCGTGCGCTGCTCGTAGCGATGCTCGCCTCTCTCGGCCTCATCGGCGCCACGGCGCCCGCCGCCTCCGCCGATGCCGGCGCCGAGATCATGGAACGCTGCGCCCAGGGGCAGTCGCTCGCCGGCTTCACCGTCGAGCAGTACCAGCACGCGCTGAAGAGCCTGACCACCGAAGAGATCGAGTACCACGGCGAATGCGTCGAAGCGATCGAACGCGCCGAGCGTGCGGCTGCGAGGCACCGACATGGCGGCGGCTCCGGTGCGAATCCCGACGAACGCAGCCCAAGCGGCGGCTCCCCGGGCGGCAGCCGGCCAGGCGGAGGATCGCCGAGCGCCGGGCGTCCCATCGCACCGACCCCTGCGCAGGCGCGGATGCTGGAAGAGACCCGCGGCGGCCATATGCCTGCTGTGCGCTTGGGCGATAGCGCCGAAGGATCGATCTCCCCTGGCGTGGTGCACCCCGACCTGGCGCCGGCCGCAAGCGATCTGCCCGCGGCGGTGCAGGCGGTGATCGCGGCGGTGATCGGCGGCATCCTGCTGCTGGCAGGACACGAGATCCGCCGGCGCGTGCGCCGCCGTCCACAGCTCGGTTGAGCCGATCGCGGCGCCGACCGGCGCCGAAGCGCGTAGCCGCGGGCGACGACCGCGTCCGAATGATGACATCGCCTGGAACGCAACCTCGCGCGAGCCCAAGTGTCTGTAGACGGAGCGCGCTGCCCTGCAGGCCGTGATGGAGACCATGATGGCTCCGTGAGCTGCCTGCTTACGTGGGCCGGCCTGTCGCCGCTTCGGCACGGGCGGGCGCTTTCGACACCAAACCACCGAATGGGAGACTCCATGCCTCGCATCCGCACCCTCATGCTCGCCCTGCTCGCCACGATGCTCTCTGCCGGCGCGGGCGCGCTGGACGCGGGCTCCGCGCTGGCCTCACACGGGCAGAGCCTGTGGTTCGAGGCGCCGGCCGAACTGCTGAACCCGGCCACTCGCGCGGAAACGATCGAACAGATGCAGCGGCTGGGCGTCAAAGGCGTGCGGATCGAGCTCTCCTGGAATGCGGTTTCGCCGGGTTCCGAAAGCGCCAAGCGCCCCAATTTCAACGCATCCGACCCGAGCGCATACGAATGGGGCGCCTACGGCTCGCTGATCGAAGAAATCCATGCCCTGCACTGGCAGATCCTGCTGACGATCTCGCCGCCAGCGCCGCGGTGGGCGACCTCGAACGGCACCGCGCCATATGTCACGCGCCCCGACGACCGCGACTTCAAGGAATTCATGACGGCGCTCGGGCGTCGCTATGGCGCGGATGTCACCGACTACGGGATCTGGAACGAGCCCAACGAGTACAACTCGCTGCGGCCTCAGTTCGGCGCCGGCGGCGCGCCGGTCGCCGGAAGGATCTACAAAGGGCTCTTCCAGGCGGGCTATGCCGGTCTGCGGACCGCAGGCATCAATTCGCCGCGGGTGCTGATGGGCGAAACCGCGCCGGGCGGCTTTGCGAAGCTGCCAAAGGCCGTGCCCAGCGCGGGGGTCGCGCCGCTTGCCTTCCTGCGCGGCGCGCTGTGTCTGAACGCCGCCTACCGCAAGGCGCCGACCTGCTCCAAGCTGCCGGCCTACGGCTGGGCGCAGCACCCATACGCACCCAACACCAAGGGGCCTTTCGACGTGCCGGCAAACCCCGAATGGGTGGTGATCGGCACGCTCGGCCGGCTCGTGAACGCGCTCAACAAGGCAGGCAAGGCCGGCGCGATCAACCGCGGCCTACCGATCTTCATCACCGAGTTCGGCGTGATGAGCAAGCCCAACCACTACTTCGGGATACCTGCCTCACAACAGGCCGAATACGACGCGATCTCGGAACGGATCGCGTGGGAAAACCCCCGCGTGGCGTCCTTCTCCCAGTACCTGCTGCGTGACGATGCGCTCTCCCCCGAGCCAAACGTGGTCACCTTCCAAACAGGCCTGGAGTCCGCCGGCGGCGCCAAGAAGCCGCTCTACTACGGATTCCCAATACCGCTGACCGTCACCTACGCGCGGCACGGCTACGACCTGTGGGGCTACGTGCGGCCATCCGCCGGCAAAGCCACCTCGGTGACCGTGTTGGTCCAGCACCCCCATTCCAGCGGCTTCAAGGTGCTCGCGAAGCTCCACACCAACCGGCTCGGCTACTGGACCCTGAAATCGAAGGTGCGCGGCACACACTGGCGCGTGCGCTGGAGCAGCCCCGCCGGCGTGGTCTACCAGGGCCCGCCGATCAGGGCCTACAGGGCGCCCTGAGCGCCTGAGGGGCCCCGGCTTTAGCGGGCGCGCGCCCCGGCGCGCGCCGTCACCGCGTCGGCGGCGGCGTAGTAGCCGGTCCAGGCGAACAGGCTCGTGGTCGCCGCCGCGGTGCGGAACATGCCCGAATGCGTTTCTGGGTCCCTGATCGGGCCTCCCCACCAGCTTGAGAGCCAGAGGCCGCCGCCGCTGGTCGCGTGCCGCTGCGCGGCGACGGCGTTCACTTCCGCCAGGCGCAACCAGTAGCGCTCACCGGTCGCCTTGCCGTAGGCCATCATCCACTGCATGTAGATGGCGTCGTACTGCGGCCCGTAGTTGAATCTGTAGCCGGTGGCGTTGACGCTCTGCTCGGCGGTGGTGGCGGCCACGCGAGCGGCGCGTTCGCAGTAGGAGTCGCCCTCGCCGTCCTGACAGAGCAGGTACTGCGCATAGATCAGCGGCGCCTGCACGTAGTCGTTGACCGATTCCGGCTTGTTCGGCTGCTCCAGGTAGAGCTGGCGTTCGTCGTGGTTGTCGTTGTCGTTGGCCCAGTCGACGTACTCCTTGGCGTCTTCGAGCTGCCACGCTTCGTGGTCCTCGCCGTAGAGCAGCATCCCCAACAGCGCATCCGAGGCCAGCGCGGGCCCGGAGTGGTAGGGATGGGATGTGTTCCACCACATCCCGCCGCCATCGGCCGCATCCCAGCCCTCGGAGGAGATGAAGCGGAACGCGCGCTGTGCGTCGCGCAGCCAGCGGTGTTCGCGATCGGCTTCATATGCCTCCGCGAAGGCGATCCCAAGCCAGCCGTTGTCGTCGAAGAACGCCTGCACATTCGGTTCGCGGTCGCCGGGGTAGGGCGCGTAGCCGCCCAGGCCGCGGTCCCAGTAGCGCTCGGAGGCAAGCCCGTACTTTTCGACCAGGCGTCTGTGCGCCCCGCTCGGATACGCGAGCTGCAGCGCGTCGGCGCTCTCGAACATCGGCACCTCGCCCCAGATCGTCAGCATCGGGTACGGGCCGTTGCTGCAGCCCAGGTACTCGCAGAACCATCCGTCATGGCGCCAGGCAGCCGCTCTGCGCGCCCCTCGCTGGGCGAGCGCGAGGTAGTCGAGCGCGCGCGGGCGCGGCAGCACCACGAGTGGTTTATGCCATGGCGTCAGCGGTTCGACGCTGCTGAGGCTCGTGGCACGCGCGGTCTGCGCGCCGCTCAGCGCAAGCAGCGCGGCCACCGCAAGGCCCAGCAGCAGCCGGGCACGTGTGAGCGTTCCTCCGGCATGCAGTGACGATGTGATTCGTTGCGCTTGCATCTTGGCCGCGCAGAGCATCGGAGGAGGCCATTGGCGCCGCGAGCGGCAGCGCGGCGGAATGGACCATCATCCGAGACGCAGGCGGCCTGCCCGGCTACACGCGGCCGCTCGCGCGCGCGGCCTCTTCGGCCTCCACCAGCCGCCGCTCCAGCAGGTCCAGGCCAGCGTCCCAGAAGCCGGGGTCGGCGAGATCGACGTCCACTATCTCGCCGAGCTCCTCAGGACTGCGCGACCCGCCGGCTTCCAGCAGCTCCAGGTAGCGCGGCACGAAGTCCTGGCCCTGCTGCTCGTAGCGGTGGTAGACCGAGAGCGCCAGTAGCTGGCCGTAGGCGTAGGCGTAGACGTAGCCGGGAGTGCCGATGAAGTGAGGGATGTAGGACCACCAGCAGCGATACCCCTCGGTGACATCCACGGAGTCCCCGAGCATCTCGGTCTGGCTCTGCGCCCACAGCTCGCCGAAGCGATCGACCGAGATCTCGCCCTGCTCGCGCCGCTCGGTATGCACGAGGTCCTCGAAGTGGCTCATCGCGATCTGCCGGAAGACCGTCGCGATCGCTCCCTCGATGTTCTCGGCCAGCAGCGCCAGCCGCGAGTCAGGAGAGGTGTCCTGCTCCAGCAGGCGGCCGAACACGAGCGTCTCGCCGAACACCGACGCGGTCTCGGCCAGCGTCAGCGGCGTGTGCTGATGGAAGGGCCCCTGCGAGGCGGCAAGCGCGAAGTGCACGCCGTGGCCGAGCTCGTGCGCGAGCGTGAGCACGTCGCGGCGGCGCGAGGTGTAGTTGAGCAGCACGTAGGGGTGCACCGACGGCACCGCCGCGGCGCAGAACGCGCCGCCGCGCTTGGCCGGGCGCACCGGCGCGTCGATCCAGCGACCGTCGAAGAAGGAGGCGACCACCTCGCCGAGCTTGGGAGAGAAGGCGGAGTAGCAGTCGAGCACGATCTCACGTGCCTGGCCGTAGCCGAAGCTGGCCTCGTCCTGCGTGACCGCCGCCATCCGGTCGTAGTCGGCCAGCCGATCGATGCCGAGCAGGCCCGCCTTCAGCCTGTACCAGCGGCGAGCGAGCTCGTAGCGCCTGCGGACGGCGCTGACCAGCGCCGCCACGGACTCGTCGTCGACCTCGTTTGCGAGGTTGCGCGCCGATAGCCAGCCGGGGTAGCGCCGCAGCCGGTCGTCGGTCGCCTTGTCGGCCAGCAGCGTGTTGAAGAGGAACGCGCGCGTGCGCAGGCCGGGCTCGAGCGCCGCCGTGACCGCCTCAGCGGCGGTGCGCCGCACCTCCCGGTCGGGCGAGGCCAGGCGGGAGAGCGCCACGTCGAGCGCGACGCCCTGCGCCTCGCCGTCTCCCTGCGCCGGAAGCTGCACCTCGATGGCCGAGGTGAGCTCCTCGAAGAGCCTGCCCCAGGCGCCGGCGCCGGTCACGGACTTCTCGGCCATGATCCGCTCCTCGGGCTCTGAGAGCAGGTGGTCGCGATAGCGGCGCACGCGCCGTAGATGGTGGGCGCAGAAGTCCAGGCCGTCCGCGCTCAGCAGGCGCTCGACCGTCTGCTCGGGCAGCGCGGCCCACTCCAGCTCGAAGAACAGCAGCGTCGTCTCGATCTCGGTCTCGCGCTCCTGGACCTTCTGCAGCAGGGCGCCATTGGCCGGATCGGCCGTGTCAGTGGAGAAGCGCAGCGCGGCATAGGCGCCAGCCCTGCCCACGAGATCGTGCATCTCGGCGAGCTCCTGCATGGCGCTCCGCAGACCCTCGCCGTCGAGCTCCGCGAGCCTGCCGGCGTGCCGCTGCGCAAAGCCCTTGGCCTTGGCCAGCGCCTCCTGCAGGCGGCTCTCCACGCCCTCGGGGCCCTCGCCGTCGAGCAGCGGAGAGAGGTCCCAGGCGGCCTTCCCGGCCTCCGAACCCTCGATCTGATCCGCAGCGCTCGCCATCGCTGCGGTGAGCTTATAGGTTCGCGGGGCACCGTCCGGAGCGAGCCCTAGCATCGTCTGCCCGATGCACGAGACGACCCCGTCCATCTACCTGATCGCGCGCCCCTCGCTCGACCTCGAAGGGCTCGCGGGATACCTGCGCGACGTGGGCGGCGAGTCGTGGCTTGCGATGCGGACCGAGCACGGCGAGCGGCCGAATCCCGGAGAGCTGCTTGTCGAGTTCGCCGGCCGCGCCTGCTACCGCAGCTGGGAGGCGGGGCTGAATCCCAACGTGACACGGATCAGGACCGATCAGCGCGCCTACTTCGCCAACATCCTGGCCAGCGCCCACGGGAGCGTGCTCGAGCACGCCAACTACAGCTTCGCGCTGCGCAACGTCTCGCGTGTGGCTACTCATGAGATTGTCAGGCACAGAGCCGGCTCGGCCTTCAGCCAGGAGAGCCTGCGCTACGTGCGCCTGACCGACATCGGCTTTCGCGTCCCTCCCTCGCTGAAGCCCATGCGCGAGCGCGTCCTCTCGATCGTGGAGCAGTTGGAGGAGTTCCAGCGCGACGCCGCCAAGGAGCTTGGGATCGAAGAGGACGGGGTGCCCTTCCACGTAAAGAAGGAGGTCACTTCGGCGCTGCGGCGGCTCGCGCCGATCGGCCTCTCCACGGACATCATCTGGACTGCGAACCTGCGCACGCTGCGCCACGTGATCGAGATGCGCACCGCGCCGGGCGCCGAGGAGGAGTTGCGACTTCTCTTCAACCGGATCGCCGAGATCATGCTCGTCGAGGCGCCCGGCATCTTCCAGGACTTCAGCCGTCAGGACGACGGCTCATGGGTGCCTGAGCACCGCAAGGTCTGACAGCGACGCAGGCCAGGAGCGTTGACGCGACGCCAGTCGGGTCGGCTTCGCCATGCCGACCTCAGGCACCTGCTAATACTTAAGTAGGTGCTTAAGCGTTATGAGCCCGCGCCCGCGCCAGGAGGCGCAGAGATCGACCTGCTCTTCCAGGCGCTCGCGGATCCCAGCCGCCGCGCGATGGTCGATCGCCTGACCCGCGGACCGGCATCGGTCAGCGAACTGGCCGCGCCGCTTTCGATGTCCATGCCCGCGGTCGTCCAGCACCTACACGTGCTCCAGGACAGCGGCCTGGTGCGCTCGGAGAAGGTGGGGCGGGTTCGCACGTGCTCGATCCAGCCCGCGGCGCTGCGCAGCGCGGAGCAGTGGATCGCCGACCGGCGGACCGCCTGGGAGCAGAGCCTCGACCGGCTCGGCGAATACCTCGCCGGGCAATCAGACAAGCCAGAGCAAGGGAGCACACCGTGAGCAACGCCGAGCAGAGCGCCCGTGAGCGCTCCACCGTCCATTCCACGTTCGTGATCGAGCGCATCTACCACGCCTCGCCGGAGCGGGTCTTCGACGCCTGGGCCAACCAGGACGCCAAGTCGCAGTGGTTCGGTCCGCCAAACAAGCCGGTGGGCTCCTACTCGCTCGATTTCCGCGCAGGGGGACGCGAGCGCCTCACCATCCAGACGAGCGCGGGCGGTCCGACCTACAGCTTCGAGGCCCTCTATCGGGACATCGTGCCGGGGCAGCGGATCATCTACACCTATGAGATGCACCGCGATCAGGACCGCATCTCGGTCTCGGTGGCCACTGTGGAGATCGAGGCGCACGGCGACGGCACGCGGCTGACGCTGACCGAGCAGGGCGTGTTCCTCGACGGCCTGGACACTCCCGCCGAGCGCGAGCACGGCACCAACGCGCTAATGGACGCGCTCGGCGCGCAGGTGCGGGACGGAAGCCACGGCCCATGAGCCAGACCGAACGCCAGCCAGGCGCCCACACAGGGGCCTCGCCCCGCGACACTCGCTGGATCGCGCTCTATGTGCTGTGAGGCAACGAAGGCGTAGACGCCGATCGCCTTGGCCTGCTCGCGCGGCGCCGCCGCGGCGATCGCGATGGTGCCGGCCGTGCCGCGCGACCCGCGGCACGGCCGGAGCGCGCCGGGCCGAGGATCGCTCAGGCGTCCATCGTGCGCGTGCGCCAGGCACCCAGGACGAGGAACACCGCAAGCCACACCACCATCACGATGATCGCCGTGGCGCTGGACATGGTGATCACCGGGCCGTGGCCGCGCAGATCGGCGATCGGCGCGAAGTGCGTGAGCGCCTGGTTGAGCAGCGCCCGCCGGGCGCTGCCGAGAGATTCGATGTTCGCGAGGATCGGGCTGACGAGCAGGTCGACGCCGATCAGCGTCACGATCGCGGCCGGTCGGGAGTTGGTCAGCGAGGCGAACCCGAGTGCCACCACGCAGATCACGCCGGTCTCCAGCGCGACGAAGCCGACTCCTTCGAGAACCAGCCCGAGACTCGGCGTGGGCAGGTTGGAGGCGAACGCGAAGACGCCGATCAGCATCAGGGCATAGCCGAGCGCCGACACCGCGAGCGTCATCGCGAGCGCGGCGGGCACGCGCGCGAGGAACAGGGCGATGCGCGAGCGGCCCGTCACCACCAGGTCGCGAAACACGCCGGAAGCCGCGTCCCCGGCGCCGGCCTCGACGCCGATCAGGATTCCGGCGAGCGGACCGAAGAGCATCCCGAGGATGCGCAGCCCGTCCTTGAACCCTTCGATTCCGCCGGCGGGCCCGTGTTCGGCCGGGTTGGAGGAGTGCTGCGCCACCTTGACGATGAAGTAGATGATCAGCGGCGCCAGCGCAAGCACCAACGCCCAGATCATGGTGCTGCGCTTCTTGCGCAGCTTGAGGATGTCCGCGGAGGTCATCCGCAGCGCGACCGCCGTGCTCATGCCTGCACCTCCGCCTTGGGCGTGTCCCGCTCGGCGCTGCCGCCGAGCCTCGACGTGATCTCCAGGAACCTCTGCTCCAGGCTCTGGCGCACGGGCTCCAGCCGCATCACCGCGAGCCCCTCCGTGACCAGTCTTGCGTTCACCTCTGCCGCCGTGGGCAGGCCACCTGCCAGCACGACCCGCAGCCCCTCGTCGGAGCGGCGCGCCTCGCTGACCGCACCAAGCCCCTCCAGCGCCAACAGCGCTCGCTCCGGGTCATCCACGCCGACGATCAGCTCGTTGCGCTGGCCACCGCTCGCCAGCTCTGAGATCGCGCCCTGGATCACGATTTTGCCGCGGTCGACGATCGCCGCGTGATCGCAGATCTTTTCGACCTCGTCGAGCAGGTGCGAGGAGAGGAAGACCGTTCTCCCCTCCCTCTCCACGAAGTCCCTGATCATGTTCCTGAACTCCTGGATGCCGCCCGGATCGAGGCCGTTGGTCGGCTCGTCGAGGATCAGCAGCTTCGGGTCGGCGAGCAGGCAGCGCGCCACGCCCAGCCGCTGGCGCATGCCCAGCGAGTACTTCTTGACCTTCTCGTCGGCACGCTCGGCGAGCCCGACGCGCTCCAGCGAGGGCTGGATGCGCGCATAGGCCGCGGGACCGCGCACGGCGGCGACGATCTTCAGGTTCTCACGCCCGGAGAGATGCGGGTGAAAGCGCGGCTCCTCGACGATCGCGCCCACCCGGGCCAGCGCGAGGGCGCGCTGTGCCGGCACGGGCCGGCCGAGCAGACGCATGGTTCCGGCGCTGGCGTGCGTGAGCCCCAGCAGCATCCTGATCATCGTCGTCTTGCCGGCCCCGTTTGGCCCCAGGAAGCCGAATGCGCTTCCCATGGGCACGCGGAGATCGACGCGGTCGATGGCGGCGCGCTCTCCGAAGCGCTTGACCAGGCCGTCTGTCTCGACAGCCATCGCCCCATCGCCGAGAGTTGGTTCAGTCTCGATCGTTTCCATGAGCGACAGTCTCGTCCTTTGGGTCGGCGCTTGCTATGGGGGATGCCCCCTACGGGCCGTCCAGGCTGACCAGCCGCCGCTGCACGGCCCAGCGGCTGAGCTCGTGACGGCTGGAGAGCTGCAGCTTTCGCAGCACGGCCGAGACGTGGGCCTCGACCGTCTTGACGGATATTCCGAGCCTCAGCGCGATCTCCTTGTACATGTAGCCGCGGGCGATGTGACGCAGCACCTCGCGCTCGCGCGGCGTGAGCTGGTCCAGCTCGTCGGACTCGCTGCCGGCCGGCTCCTGCGCGAACGCGTCGAGCACGAAGCCGGCGAGCCGCGGAGAGAACACCGCGTCCCCTTCGGCGACACGCCCGATCGCCTCCGCGAGCTCCTCACCGGAGATCGTCTTGGTGACGTATCCGCGCGCCCCGGCGCGGATCACGCCGATCACGTCGCTCGCGGCGTCTGAGACCGAGAGCGCCAGGAACCGCACCCCCGGGAGCGCAGGCGCGACGCGGGAGATCACCTCGGTGCCGCCGCCATCGGGCATGTGCACGTCGAGCAGCACGACGTCCGGCTCGCTGTCGAGAATCAGAGCGACCGCCTCCTCGACGGTGCCCGCCTCGCCCAGAACGCTGACCCTGTCACCGAGCTCGGCTCTGACGCCCGCGCGGAAGAGCCGGTGATCGTCCACGACGACGACCCTCACCCCCGAGCGTGACTCGCCCGCGGCGGCGCTGCGCCGGCTCACGCGCTCGCCATCCCCATCGCCAGCTCCACCTCGGTGCCCTCGCCCGGCGCGCTGTGAACCACGCCTCGCCCGCCGTGGCGCTGCATGCGGGCGACGATCGAGTCGCGCACGCCACGCCGGTCATCGGGGATGGCAGCCGGGTCGAAGCCCACGCCACGGTCGCGCACAAACGCCTCGACGCCGCCCTCCCCCACCTCGACATACAGGTCGATCCGCCCGCTGCCGGCGAACTTCGCCGCGTTGGTCATCGCCTCACGCGCCGCCTGCACGAGCGCGTCGAGCCGCGCGTCCACGGGCATGTCGCCGACGACCACGACCTCGACCGGCACGCCGTGCAGCTCCTCGACCTCGGCGGCAGTGCGCTCCATCACGGCTTTGACGCTGTCTCCGCCCGCCGGAGAGCGGTCGAAGAGCCAGCGGCGCAGCTCCCGCTCCTGCCTGCGCGCCAGCGCCGCGACCTCGTGCGCGTCCTGCGCCCGGGTCTGGATCAGAGCGAGGGTCTGCAGGACGGAGTCGTGCAGGTGTGCCGCCATCTCCGCGCGCTCCTGCTCGCGAATCCTGGCGCTGCGCTCGGAGGCGAGGCTGCGGCCCAGCCGCAGGAACCACGGCCCGAACAGCAGGCCCAGCACGCTGGTCACGATCGCGACAGCCGCGATCGCCGCGCCAAGGCTGCGCAGCGTGCCGATCGAGTGCAGCGCCACAGCGGATGCGAAGGCGACGAGCAGAGCGCCGACGGCGATCCGCGGCAGGTCGATCCTGCGCATGTTGCGCAGGTGCTCGAGCAGCGATCCGCGGCCGCGACCCTCGGCGCTGGGGAAGGCGACCGCGGAGCGCCACACGAGCGCCATCCCGCAGGCGCCGAGCACGATCGGCCACAGCCCGACCGCAGCGCCGTGCAGCCCGACGACCTTCGTCAGCCCGATGGCCCCGATCACGATCAGCGCAATCGCCGCGCGCTGCATACGAGCCGTCGGCAGGTGGTTCCTGGCGCCGGCGCTCGGCACGATCGGCATCAATGCCCACGCCAGCCCGTAGAGGAAGATGCCGATCCCGGCCATCGCGGTCGCCATCACGACGATCACCCTGACGACCACCACGTCGATCCCCAGGTACTGCGCGAGCCCGGCGCAGACGCCGCCGAGCATGCCGCCCTCCAGCCGGCGGCCCCATTCGCGGCGAGCGACGACGGGCTGCGCTGGCTCGGGGCCCGGACGGAGCGTGGGCTTTGAGGCCGTGGCCATCGTCACGAATGATGCCACCGCGGGGCCGAGGCCAGATCAGGGATTCCCCTGATGCGCCGCGGCGGCGCAGTGCGGCCGGCGCCCCGTGACCCATCGAGCGCCCCGTGACCCATCGAGCGCCCCGCCACCACGAGCGCCCCGCGCGCCGGCACGACGCGCGGGGCGGGCTCGCGGCACCCATCGCCGCCGGGGAGGGGGGGTTCCGGTCTACTCTTCCGCGGCGCGCAGCTCGCCGATGCGCGCTTCCAGCTTCGCGGTCACCTCAGGATCGCGCAGGGTCGTCACGTCGCCGAGCTCACGGCCCTCGGCGATGTCACGCAGCAGCCGGCGCATGATCTTGCCCGAGCGGGTCTTGGGCAGATCGTCTGTCCAGATGATGCGCTTGGGCCGCGCGAGCTTGCCGATCCGCTCGGCGACCGTATCGCGGATGCTCTCCTGCTCGCGCTCGTCGCCCTCCAGATCGCCCTGGAGCGTCACGAACGCGACGATCGCCTGCCCGGTGTCCTCGTCGTGCTGGCCGATCACGGCGGCCTCGGCGACGTCTGGATGGGCCACGATCGCGGACTCCACCTCCGCTGTGGAGAGCCTGTGTCCGGAGACGTTGACCACGTCGTCGATGCGGCCGATCACCCATATGTAGCCGTCGGCGTCGCGTCGGGCGGCGTCCCCCACGACGTAGGTCTCAGGCCCGAACCGGTTGAAGTAGGCGTTGACGTAGCGCTCCTCTTCCTTGTAGAGGGTGCGCAGCATCGAAGGCCACGGACGCTTGAGCACGAGCAGGCCCTGGCCCTGCTCGATCGACTCGCCGGTGCTCTCGTCCACCACGTCCGCGACCACGCCGGGGAACGGGTTGGTCGCCGAGCCCGGCTTGGTGCGCGTGACCCCCGGCAGCGGCGTGATCATGATCGCGCCGGTCTCGGTCTGCCACCAGGTGTCCACGATCGGACAGCGTTCGTGGCCGATCACCTTGTGGTACCAGAGCCACGCCTTCGGGTTGATCGGCTCCCCGACGCTTCCAAGCAGCCGCAGCGAGGAGAGATCGTGGCCGTTGGGCCACTCCGCTCCCCACTTGATGCAGGCCCGAATCGCGGTCGGGGCGCAGTAGAGGATGCTGACCTTGTAGCGCTCGACGATCTCCCACCAGATGCCCTTGTTGGGGTAGTCCGGCGCCCCCTCCCACATCACCGAGGTCGCGCCATTGGCCAGCGGGCCGTAGACGATGTAGGAGTGGCCGGTGACCCAGCCCACGTCGGCCGCGCACCAGTAGACGTCCTCGTCGGCCTTCAAGTCGAAGGCGTAGCGGTGCGTGGCGGCCACGCCGGTCAGGTAGCCGCCGGTGGTGTGCAGGATCCCCTTCGGCTTGGCCGTCGAGCCAGACGTGTAGAGGATGTAGAGCGGGTCCTCTGAGTCCATTGGCTCGGCGGGGCACTTGGGATCCGCCGCCGCGAGCACCTCGTCGTAGTAGACGTCGCGCCCGGCCTTCATCTCGCAGGGCACACCCTTGCTCCTGACCACGACGATCCGCTGCAGGCTCGCAAGATCGCCCATCACCTCGTCGACGCGCTCCTTGACCGGAGCGACCTTGCCCTTGCGGGCGGCGGCGTCGACGGTGATCAGCAGCTTGGCGTCCGAGAACTCCATCCGCTCGCGCACCGCCTCGGCCGAGAAGCCGCCGAAGACCACGTTGTGGGGCGCCCCGATCCGCGCGCAGGCGAGCATCGCCACGACGACCTCCGGGATCATCGGCAGGTAGATGCCGACCACGTCTCCCTTGCGGACGCCCAGGTCCTTGAGCGCGGAGGCGAACCGCTCGACCTCCGCCAGCAGGTCGGCATAGGTGATCTCGCGCTCGCTGCCGTCCTCGCCCAGCCAGTGATAGGCGATGCGTTCTCCGCGGCCGGCTGCCACGTGCCGGTCCAGGCAGTTGTGGCTGACGTTCAGCCTGCCACCCAGGAACCACTTGTAGAAGGGAGGTTTGGAGTCGTCGAGAACCTGCTCGAAGGGCGTGTCCCAGTCGAGCATCGCCGCCTGCTTGGCCCACCAGGCCTCCGGATCGGCTGCCGCCTGCTCGTAGATGGCCGGATCGGAGAGCAGCGCGTGCTCCTTGAAGTGCGCGGGCGGATCGAAGGACTCCACCCGCAGAAGCTGCGCGAGCTGGTCGTCGAGCTCCTCTCCACTGGTCAGTCTCTCTTCAGTAGCCATCCTCCACCTCACACGAGTCGAATGTCCCGGACGCCCTCAGCTCTTACATCATCCAACATCATCACTCCGACCTCCAGCAGCCGCCGACCGGCCTGCCGCGGAGACGTGGCCCAGGGTGGGCGGGCCACTCAGTCCACGCGCCGCGGCGCTCCCGGCACTCGAGTGGCCCGCCCGCCGGCCGGCCTCGCTCACCTGTGCGACAGCGGCACCGTCGGCAGGATCGTCCGTCCGAACGTCGAGTTGGTCACCCCCGCGAACGAGGCATACCACGCGACCGCGGCGGTGGCGAGCCCGAGGTAGCCGCCCCAATGGGTGACCGTTTCGTGCGCGCCGCTGGCGCCGATCGCCAGGAGGATGAACGTCGCCGTCAGCAGGATGAACACGAGCGCGACCGCCGCGCTGACCCTCAGCGACGCGACCGTCATGTACGCGGTGAAGATCGCCCACGCCCACAGGTACACGCCCACGGCGTGTCCCACGTTGCCGCCGATGTCCTTGGCGTAGAAGACCTGCAGGGCCCAGTAGGAGATCCAGAAAGCCCCGAAGGACGAGAAGGCGACCGCCCCGAAGGTGTTGCCGTTGCGGAACTCCCACATGCCCGCCAGCAACTGTGCGAGACCGCCGTAGGCGAGCGTCAGCCCCAGGACCACCGGCAGGCCCTTGTCGCTGACCAGGTTCGCGTTGAAGATCGACAGGACGAACGTCGTCATGGCGAAGCCCGCGAGCCCGAGCGGAGCTGGATCGGCGGGCTTCCAGATCGCCGCCTGCTGCGGCTCTGAGACCTCCGGCTCGACAGGCGACCTGCGCATGCCTTCCGCCTGCGCGGGGTGTGGATGGATCGATGCTGCCTCCATGGAGCCCTCCTTGCAGATGCTTGCGATGGATGCGAGCATGCGTTGTCAACTTTGTGACGATAACCACATGCCCTAGGTAATTATTCCCCGTCGCCGCCATTCGCATGCACCGCGCAACCGAGCAGACGAGGTGAGCGGAACTACTCGCGCCCGTGCTCGAAAGTACGTACCGCGCGACGCTCGCCGACGCTACGTCCAGGCGCCTGAGCGCGATGAGGCCGTTCAGCCTCGGGAGCCGCGCTTGCGGCGACGCCGCCCGCTCGCGGCAGATGGCGTCAGATCGCCCGTGGCGCCCGCCACGGAGCCGTTTTCGATCGCCGGCTGCTCGTCCTTGCCCTCGCCGGTGGCGGCATCGCCGGCGCCGGCCGCCTGCTGTCGGGCGCGGACCTCTGCCTGGGTCGGCCAGGGCCGCGCTTCGCCTGCCGCCCAGGCGGGTGGCTCTTCGCCCGGCCAGCGGCCCATGTAAAGCAGCCCCATCGCCGCCATCCAGAAGGCGGGGACGAGCGTCAGCGTCTCACCGCCGATCGGCAGGAAGATCAGCAGCGCGGCGAAGATGCCCACGACGCCCATCCAGCGCGTGAGCAGGCCGGCACGCATCGCGCCGAGGTTGGCCGAGATCATGCCGACCGTCAGCGAGAGCCCGGCCAGCAGCGAGACGTACTGCAGCGCCACGTTCACGCCCGCGCTGGTGAGCGCGTAGTCGACGGCGTGGTTGCCGAAGTCGCCGCCGACCGCGAAGTCGTGGGTGAGTATCGCGCCCGCGATCTGATGCCCGACGCTGACCGCCGCAAACCCGATGCCGCCGACCACCACCAGCGGCGCGGTGGCCCGCCACGACTCCGGACGCCTGAACAACGTCGCCCGCACGAGCAGGACCAGCACCGCGGTCAGCGCCAGCAGCGACATCGCCGAGAGCACGCTGCCCGCTATCAGCGAGAACGAGTGATGGCTGATGTAGATGACCTCGTCGGCGCGGGGGCTCCTGGCCGGGTGCGCTTCGCCTTTGAGCGCCGGCGAGATCCCCTGCAAGAGCCCCACGGTCGGCGCATTGCTGAGCGCGGAGCTGATGATCACCGCGCCGATCAGGTAGAGGAAGCCGCCCGCCACGGCGGGGACCGCCAGACGCGAGCGCCAGTGGCCCTCCAACTCGAGTTGGCCGGCAATCTCGGCGCTTTGCCCGTTCTTGGATCGCTTGCCGCTCGGCGGCTCGCCTTTGCCCTTGGAGGCCATTCGTCGCAGAGTCTATGATGATGGGATGGAAAGTGGTGGGTTCGGAGATCTCTTCGGGGATCCAGAGGAGCTTCAGCGGCGCCTGGCGGAGTTCGCGGAACAGATGCAGGGCCAGCAGCGACTTGCCTGGGCCGACAACGCGATCAAGCTGGCAGTCGACATGACGGTCGCCGCCGTCAACCGCGTCAACCTCCAGGGCGACGCCGAGGCCCAGGCGCTGCAGATACGGTCGGTCATCGCGGTCGTCTTCCCGGAGGCGGTCACGCTCGTGCGCGAGGCGCGCGAGGGGCTTCAGTAGCGCCGCTCGCGGCCCGTCGCTCTACAGCTCTTCAGCATCTTCCTCCTCGTCGAGCTCGTCGAGGTCGAGCTCTTCTTCGTCGGTTCCCGCGAGATCTTCGTCGTCCTCATCCCACTCGTCGTCGTCGAAATCGTGCTCCATGCGCGCGCGCGTCGCTGTCTTCATGACGGATCTCCCTTCTTCATGGGTTGGTCTCGTTTGGTGCTCTTGGCGAACGCGGGACGTCGGTCCCCTCTGTATTCCCTCAAAGCGCGCGCATCATAATCGCGCAGGCGCTCGATGGCGAGCACCGACGCGTGCGCTACAGCGCGCCACCGGCCGCCAACGCCGCGAGGATCGCGACCGGGGCAAGCAGAGCCCCCTGCCGCGAGAAGGCCAGCGCCGACGGCTTGGCGCCGACGGCGACCGCCGCCCGCCACCACAGCAGCGCTGAAAGGGAGCCGCTCAGCGCCAGGTTCGGACCGACGTTCAAGCCGATCAGCAGCGCTGTCGAGTGTGCCGTGTGGGAGGCCGACAGCAGCACTGCCGCCGGCAGGTTGTTGATGGCCACGCTCCCTGCCGCCGCGATCACGGCCAGCGCCACCGGGCCCGTTGCCCCGAGCCCGTCGCCTGGAAACCCGGTCACGCGCACGAGCGCGCCCAAGCCGACCGCGATCGCGAAGAGCGCGAGCAGCAGGGGCGCGCCGAGGTGCTCCAGCGCCCGCGCGAACTCGAGGCGGCGCTGACCGACACGCAGCGCCACGGCGGCGACTCCCACCGCGAGCACCGGCAGCGCGGCGTTGCGCAGCAGGACCATCAGCACGGCGGCTGCCGCGACCGCCGCCAACCCCACGCTGGGGCGGATCGGCGGCGGCGGGCCGCTCTCCGGCGCTCCCCCATCCCGCAGCGTGGCGCGATGAAGGACCGCCAGCCCCACGGCGGTGACGACGGTCGCGGCCAGAGCCGCCGGCAGCATCCTCGCCAGGAAGTCGGCGCCCGAGAGCCCGTGGCCGGAGAGCACCAGCAGGTTGGTCAGGTTCGAGCCCGGCAGATACAGCGAGGAGGCGTTGCACATGAACAGCGCGGCGTAGAGGAACGGCGCGATCGCCAGGCCACGCCGGCGGCCGGCGACTATCAGCACGGGCGTCAGGAAGACCGCGGAGGTGTCGAGGTTCAGCAGCGCGGTGCTCACCGCGACCGCAAGGCAGCAGGCGAAGAACAGCGCGATCGGCGGCCCCGGCAGACGCTCCAGACGAGCCGCCGCGGCCTCGAAGAGCCCGTCCTGGCCGGCGACGAGGCCGATCAGCAGCAGCCCGGCGACGAGCACGAACGGCGGCCAGCACTGCTGCAGCGAGGCGATCAACGAGCCGCGGGCTCCGGGCTCGCTAGGCGAGCGCGGCCAATGCCTTCAACACCTGATCGTCGTGGGTCTTGGGCGTGACCTTGGGAATCACGGCAGCGACCCGGCCATCCGCGTCGATGATGAACGTCGCGCGCTGCATGCCCATGTACTTGCGCCCGTACATGGACTTCTCGACCCACACCCCGTATCGCTCCGCCACCACGTGGCCTGCGTCGGCCAGCAGCGGGAAGTCCAGCGCATACTTCTCGTGAAAGCGCTTGACCTTCGCCACGGGGTCGGGCGATATGCCGAGCACGGTCGCGCCGGCCGCCAGGTAGTCGGCGCGGTGGTCGCGCACGCCGCAGGCCTGGGTTGTGCAGCCCGGCGTGTCCGCCTTTGGATAGAAGTAGACGACCACTGGCTTGCCGCGCAGACCGGAGAGCTTGACCGGCTCCCCGTCCTGGTTTGGCAACTCGAAGTCGGGGGCCTGCTCGCCTTGGTTGATCATGGGCGGATCGTATCCGCAACGTGCGTGCGACCAGACGGGCGAATCACACCTGCGCGGCGACGCCTGCATCGCCGAGCTGAGCGACGAGTCGGGGACGCCGAGGTCGTCGGCGAACTTCCGCGTTCAAGCTGTGAGAGCCGGCCGCGCCTAGCGCTTCTTGCCCAAGACGGCGCGCTCCAGCTCCGCCTTGTTCATGCTCGAGCGACCGCTGATATTCAGGTGCCGCGCCTCCTCGTAGAGCTGGTCGCGGGTGCGCCCGCGTGGGCCCGGCCGGCCCGAGCGCAGGCCGCCGCGCCGCCCGGATGAGATGTCCCGCGTCGAGGTGCGCGAGCGAGATCGCGACTCTCCGCTGCGGGCGCGCTCCTTGTTGACCGTGCGAGCGGCTATCTCCTCGGCGCGCGCAAGAGAGGCGCCGCCTTCGCGCTCGCTCTGCTTGATGTGCTCGTACTGGCGCTCACGCTTGCTGCCCGGCTTCACACCGCGAGGTGGCATCTGCAGACCTCCGATCGACTTGTCGCTGCAGTTCTCGGGTGGTGCTACCCCCTGGCGAGCTCGATCAAAAGCGACACCGCGATCGACCGGCAGACGCGACAGACTGGCCGCCATGCTGACCATCTTCGGCGCTGTGGCAGTGAGCTTCATGATGCTCATGTACGCGCTCGAGCGGCGCGGCCGCATCTTCATCCTCGCCTTCGCCTGTGGCTGTGCGCTCTCGAGCGCCTACGGCTTTATCGCGGGCACCTGGCCCTTCGGGGTCGTCGAGGCCACCTGGACGCTGGTCGCCCTGCGGCGCTATCGGACCACAGCGACGCCGCGCTCCGGCGTCTGAGCCCCCGTCCCGTGCGCACCGCAGTGCGCACCGCGCGCCGTCTGCAGGATGAAGTCGGTGATCACGCGAGCGATCAGCTCCGGGTCGTCGCCCATCGGCATATGCCCCAGACCCGGCAGGTCCATCCAGTAGGCGCTCGGGACGAGGTTGCGGATGCCCTGCGAGCATCCCCTCGCCGGCAGGATGCGGTCCTTGGTGCCCCACGCCAGCAGCACCGGGCAGGCGATGCCGGCAAAGGCGGCCGGTGGCCCTTCGCGCTCGATCGCCTCCATCAGGTCGAAGTAGATCGGGCACCGAACCGAGCCTTCGATCACCTCGAGCGCTTCGGACGGCGAGATCCGGTCGGCTCTTGCCATCGCGCTCGAGAGCACGGCGCGACGCAGGCGCGGCCGCGAGAGCAGCCCGCGCGCGTACGGGAACATGCGCGTCGAGATCGCATGGTTGCGCCGGAAGAGCGCTTTCAGACGGCGTTCCTGGCCGCTGCCGGGCTCCCAGCCACCCGCGGGAGAGAGCGCGACCACCGAGCGCGCGCGGCCGCGGCTCGCGAGCTCCAGCGCGATCCACCCGCCCAGCGAGTTGCCGGCGATGTGCGCGCTCTGCAATCCAGCCGCGTCCATGTCGCGCTCGACCGCGTCGGCGAGCGCCGCCACCGACGCTGGCACCCCCTCGGGGAGGCAGTCCCCGCCGACATGGCCGGCGAGCGCGACGGCGAGCACGTCGAAGGCCCCTTCGAGGTCACCGAGGATCGGGCGCCACACGTGTGGCACGCATGAGAATCCGTGGACGAGAACCAGCGGCTCGCCAGACCCGGTGCGGAAGGCCCCCTCAGCGCACATCGCGCGAGTGTACTGCCCCTGACACCCCGTCGGGTGCTTCTGCTTCCAGCGCAGCGCGCGCCTGCGCCAGCGCCTGCCGGGTTGCGGCGTCGGGCACCGGGTAGCGAGGGTCGATCTCGACCAGCGCCTGCACGAGCACGGCGCTCACCGCTATCCGCGCAAACCACTTGCGGTCGGCGGGGATCACGTGCCACGGCGCCCACTCGGTGCTCGTGTGACTGAGCATCTGGGAGAACGCGTCCTGGTAGGCATCCCATCTGGCGCGCTCGCTCACGTCGCCGGCAGAGAACTTCCAGTTCTTCTCGGCCATGTCGATCCGCGCCATGAACCGGGTGCGCTGCTCCTCGGCGGAGATGTTCAGGAGCAGCTTGACCACGTGGATGCCGTTGTCGACCAGATAGCGCTCCCAGTCGTTTATCTCCCTGCAGCGGCGCTGCCAGATATCGGCGCCCGTCGCGGTGGCGGGCAGCCTCTGCCGTGCGAGCAGCTCCGGGTGCACGCGCACCACCAGCACCTCCTCGTAGTGTGAGCGATTGAAGATCCCGATCTGCCCCCGCGCGGGGAGATGTCGCGAGTAGCGCCAGAGAAAGTCGTGGCTGAGATCCTCCTCGGAGGGGACCTTGAAGCTGTGGACGCTCACACCCTGCGGATTGACGCCGCTCATCACGTGCCGGATCGTGCCGTCCTTGCCGGAGGCGTCGATCCCCTGCAGGACCACAAGCAGCCCGTGCATGTCCTGGGCCGCCAGCCGCGCCTGGTATTCGGCGAGCAGCTCGACGCCGCGCGCCAGTTGCTGCTCGGATTCGCCCTTGCTGAGCCAGCCCGGCTTGAAAGATGGGTCGTAATCGTTGTCGAGCCTCACCTTCTTGCCCGGCGGCACCCGCAACTGCTCCACCAGCCTGCTCATGTGCTTCGCGCTCGTGTCGGCCATCACTCCTCCGCTCGGTGGGCCTGCGCCTACTTCAGCAGCCGCGAGAGGCGCCTGTCCTTCAGCGCACGGCCGCCTGTCTGGCAGTCTGGACAGTAGGCGATCACGTGCTGCTCGAAGTGAACCGCCAGCAGCCTGCTCCCGCACCGCGGGCACGGCCGGCCCTCGTGACCGTGCACGCGCAGCGGCATCGGCAGCTTGACCGGGATCGGCAGCTTCAGCACCTGCTCGTAGTGCGCGATCGCATCCCCGAGCGTCTGGGCGATCGCGGCTGCAAGAGTCTCGCGCTCGGACGGGTCGAGGTCCACGCCCCGCTTGTACGGAGAGAGCCTCGCCTCCCAGAGGATCTCGTCGGCCCAGGAGCGCCCGATGCCCGCGATCGTGCGCTGGTCGCGCAGCAGCGCGTTCAGGGGCCTGGCGACCGCAAGCATCTCGGTCAGCTCCGGCGTGTACGGCCATGCCTCCGGGCCGAGCTTCGCAAGCGACTCGTCCTGCTCGAGCTGCGCGGTGGGCAGGAGCTTGACCCAGGCCGCCTGCTTGGAGCCGAGCTCGCGCATCCGCAGCTCCCACTCCTTCGCGGCCGAGCCTTCCTGCGCCTGCGCGCGCAGGCGCACGAGCAGGCGCGAGGTGCGGTCGCGCGGGCCGGCGCGCGTCTCGTAGAGCTGCAGCCGGCCGGCCGACATCAGGTGCATGAGCAGCGAGAGGCCGGCATCCGTGTCCAGGATCAGGTGCTTTCCGCGCCGGCGCACCGCGAGCACCCGGCTGCCGGCGAGCGCGTCCAGCGGCGGATCGAAGGTCTTGAGGGCGTTTATGCCGGGCGCGAGCGCCGAGTCGATCTGCGCGCCTGCGATCTGCTCGTGCAGCAGGCGGGCCGTGATCTCGACCTCTGGCAGCTCCGGCATCGCCCTCTCATCGTAGTCACGCCGCTCGCTGTGCCCTGATCGGCGGGCCTTCGTATACGACCCCGGAGGGGCTGACCCACCGCACGCGCCAGTGCGCGCCCCGCAGATTGGATTTGAGCGTCCAGTAGCCGAGCCGGCCGGTTCTCACTCTGGCCAGCACCTTGTACCTGCTCGCGTGAGGACGCTGGATCAGCACGGTCACCGTCGCGGCTTTGCCGGCAAGGCGAGCCATGCCCCAGAGGTTGTAGCCGTGGCGCGCGTAGGTGACGGTGAGCGGCACCGGGAAGCCGTAGTACAGCGGCTTCTTGCGCCCGTCGGCGTACTCCAGCCCGGTTTGGAAGGTGACCACGAACGGTTGCTTGGATTGGGCGTCGTCGCGCAGCAGGTACTGCGAGAAGGAGGCGACCCTGGGGTTTGCCCACGCGATCCGCTCGGCGATCGCGTCGTATTCGGCCTGCAGCCCAACCGGCACCCCGAAGTAGCGGTTGGGCTTGCTCATCACGCCGAACTCGGTCAGGAAGATCGGCATGCCCGGCTTGACCGCTCCCGCTTTGCCGGCCTTGTTGAGCGCGTTGACGAGGCGCCCGAGCGTGCCGATCGTGACCCCTTCGGGGCTGGCCGGCTTGTAGAACGGCCCCAGCGTGCTGGAGGCGTAGGGGTGCTGCGCGTAGCCGTAGGCGGGCAGCTTGGAGCAGGCGGGCGCCTTTCGATACTGCGCGTTCAGACACAGCGCGCCGCGCAGGAAGGCCAGCGGCGCCACGCCCGAGTAGCTCGGCACGCCCTTGCTCATCTTCACGAAGCCCCCGGGCGAGGTTTCGCCCATCAGCACCTTCGGCGATCTGAGCCCGGCTGCGCGCAGGCCGGCGTAGCCGGATTGGAAGAGCCCTCGGTAGATCGTCGGAGCCAGCGGGTTTCCCTTCGCGCCGAACTGGGGCCGCAGCGAATCGTGCTCGTTGGGCTCGTTCCAGATCGCGTACTCGCTGACGATCCCGCCGTAGCGACGTCCGACGGCGGTCATGAATTCCTTGAAGTCACGGTCATCTGGGCGTGTGACGTACGGCGCGCGGCGGTTCGCCGTCGCCCACCTCGGCGCCGGCGGCGAGACGGTCAGCAGCACCCGCCAGCGCAGACGCTTGGCTTCCGCCATCAGCGAGTCGTACCACCCCCAGGCGTAGGCTGCCGGGTTGGTCGCCTGGAAGCGCGGCGCGGTGGCGCTGTCGTGGCTCGGTGCCACTTCGTACCAGGGGAGCTCTATCCGCACCGCTTTGACGCCCAGGCGCTCCATCTGTTCGACTGCTTCTGGACGTGTCGCCGGGTTGAGTAGCTGGCTGGGCGCCTCGAAGAACAGCGATTGGCCGTGCGACGCCAGCGCGGAGCCGGCGTTCAGCGCAGCGGCGCCCACGACCATCAGAGAGGCCAGCAGGGCGAGCGTGAATGTCCTGATGCGGGCCATGCGCTTCCCACACAGACACTCGACTCCGGCCGAGGTTGCGGTCGGCCGCGACCGCTTGGCCTCCGGCGTCGCCTCCGTGTAGCGTGCAGGGCTCAGATGACGGTCGCTATCGCACCCGACGACATCGTCCTTCGGCGCTCGGAGATCGCGGCGGGGGCACGCGAGCCGCTGCTCGTGCTGGAGCCGCTGCAGCTCTTCCTTGATCAGCACGACATCGGCGAGGGCCCGATCGAGCCCGCCCCGATCGGAGAGGGCCACTCCAACGTCACCTACCTGATCAAGCGCGGCGAGACCGAGGTCGTGCTGCGGCGCCCGCCACGCGGACCGCTTCCGCCCAGCGCGCACGACGTGTTGCGTGAGGCGCGGCTGCTGCAGGCGCTCTCGCCCACGCCCGCGCGCGTGCCGAAGGTGCTCGCGGTCTGCGATCAGACGGAGCTGATCGGATGTCCCTTCTACGTGATGGAGCGCGTGGAGGGCGAGGTGATCGTGGGAGAGGTACCCGAGTCGCTGGACAGCCCGGCCCAGCGCCGGGCGATCGCCGACGAGCTGATCGACGCGCTGGTGGAGATCCACGCCGTCGACTGGCGCGCCGCCGGCCTCGAGGGCTTCGGCAAGCCGAGCGGATACCTGGAGCGCCAGGTGCGGCGCTTCTCCGGCCTGTGGGAGATCAACAGAACCCGCGAGATCGCGGCCGTCGAGCGCGTCGCGCGCTGGCTGGGCGAACAGATGCCGAGCTCAGAACCGAGCACGATCGTCCACGGCGACTACCGCCTGGGCAACACGATGTTCGCCGCGACCCCGCCCGCGCGACTGGTCGCGGTGCTCGACTGGGAGATGGCGACGATCGGCGACCCCCTCGCCGACGTCGGGTACATGTGCATGTTCTGGGCCGAGGACCAGGACCCCGACGACTCGCTGCGTCAGCAGGTCGGGCAGGTCACGCGCAGAGAAGGCTTCCCCAGCCGCGCCGAGATGATCGAGCGCTACGAACAGCGATCGGGACGCAACATGCGAGACCTGCGCTGGTACACCGTGCTTGCGCTCTGGAAGGCGACCGTCTTCATGGAGGGCAACTACAAGCGGGCGGTCGCCGGCTCGACCGACGACCCCCATCTGAAGGCGTTCGGCGACGGCGTGATCGAGCTGGCGCGAGCGGCCGAGAAGCTCGCCTTCGATGAATAGGCAAGCGTCGAGAGAGGGAGCGAGCAGTGGCTGAGAGGCAGCAGCGGCAGGGCCTGCTGATCGATTGGGGCGGAGTGATGACGAGCAACCTCTTCGCTTCGTTTGCCGCATTCTGCGAGTCCGAGGGTCTGGACCCCAAGGCGCTTGCCGACGCCTTCCGCAAGGACGATGCCGCGCGAGAGCTGCTGATCGGCTTCGAGGAGGGGCGCATCGAGGAGGAGCGCTTTCAGAGTGAGCTGGGTGGGCGGCTGGGGATCGCCAGAGCCGAGGGCCTGATCGACCGTCTGTTCTCCGGCGCCCAGCCGGACGAGTCGATGGTGCAGGCGGTGCGCGCCGCGCGCGGCGCGGGCGTGCGCACCGGGCTGGTCTCCAACTCCTGGGGCACAACCCGCTATCCACGCGACCTGCTGGCCGAGCTCTTCGACGGCATCGTGATCTCCGGCGAGGTGGGGATTCGCAAGCCCACCGCCCGCATATACGAGCTCGGAGCCGAGTCGATCGGCCTGCCGCCGAGCCTGTGCGTCTTCGTCGACGACCTGCCGTTCAACCTGCCGCCGGCCGAAGAGCTCGGGATGGCGGTCGTGCACCACACGGCGCCAGAGGCGACCATCGAGGCGCTGCAGGCGCTGCTCGGCGTGCCGCTGCTGGCGCCGCGCTGAGGCGCTCCAAGGCGAGCTCAGGTCGACGCCGCGGGCTCGGCGCCGAGACCCGCCCGGGCGCCCCCGCTCAGTCCCTGCGCCCGCGCCCGTAGAGCAGCTTGAAGAAGCGCTGGATCAGGCGCGTGGTCCGCGCCTTGTAGGGGAACATGTGGACCTCTCGCTTGAGCGCCATCTTGGTCACCACCAGTGACTGCTCCTCGCAGTACTTGCGGATGCCGCCGGCGCCGTGGCGCGTGCCCAGCCCCGAGGCCTTGGCGCCGCCCATCGGCAGCTCCAGCGCCGTGTAGTTGATCAGCGCGTCGTTCACGTTCGCCGCGCCCGCGTGGATCCGGCGCGCGATCTGCTCGCCCTTGGCGGCGTCTTTGGTGAACACGGAGGCGCCCAGGCCGTAGGGCGACTCGTTTGCCAGCCGGACCGCCTCCTCGGCGTCCGCGACCTTCATGATCGGCAGCGTGGGACCGAACGTCTCCTCGGTCATCGCCTTCATGGTGTGATCGACGTCCACCAGCACGGTGGGCTCGAAGAAGCGGCCGGGGCCGGGCATCGCGTTGCCACCGGTCAGCACCCGCGCTCCCTTCGCTCGCGCGTCGGCCACGTGCTCTTCGATCGTCTGCATCTGCGGCGGAAAGGTGATCGCGCCGACCTCCACGGAGCCGGGACCCTGCGGCGGGCCGACGCGCAGCGCCCTCACCTTCTCTGTCACCTTGGCGACGAACTCGTCGTAGATCGGAGCCTCGACGTAGGCCCGCTCGATCGAGATGCAGGTCTGGCCGGCATTCTGCATCGAGTAGTAGACGGCGAGGTTGGCGGCGCGCTCCAGATCGGCGTCGGAGAGCACGATCATCGGATCCTTGCCGCCGAGCTCCAGCGAGCAGGGGATCAGGCGCTTGGCGGCCTCTTGGGCGACCATCCGCCCGGTCCTGGTGGAGCCGGTGAACATCACCATGTCGACCTGCTCGATCAGCGCCGCGCCTGTCTGCCCGCGCCCCGTGGCGACCTGCAGCACATCCTCTGGCAGCCCGCATTCGCGCAGCCCTTCGGCCATCAGCAGCGAGGTCAGCGGCGTCACCTCGGAAGGCTTGAGAATCACGCTGTTGCCCGCCGCCAGCGCGGGGATGCAGTCGCCGAAGGAGTTGGTGAGCGGGTAGTTCCAGGGGCCGATCACCCCTATCAGGCCGAGCGGCCGGTAGCGGACGATCAGTTTCTTGCCGCGCACCAGAAGCTGGCTGGACTTCACGTGCCGGTCGGCCAGGTACTTGGGCGCGTTCTTGGCCCAGAACCCGAAGGCGTTGACGCCGTAGGCGACCTCGGCGAACTCGGCGTCCTCATAGGTCTTGCCCGTCTCGGAGACGATCGTCTCGATCACGCGCTCGCCGTTGTCCAGCAGCCACTTCTGGGCGCGCAGCAGCACGCGCCCGCGCGCCTCGAACCCGATCGCGTTCCAGTGCTGCTGAGCGGCGCGGCCGCGCCGCGCCATCTCCGCGACCGTCTCGGCATCGAGATCCGGGACGGTCGCGACGACCTGGCCGGTGGCGGGGTTCTCGACCGAGATCGAGGCCGCGCCCGCCTGGCCGGCGGCGCTCGCTGCCGTCGCGACGTCCGTGACGGCAGCGTCGCTGCCGCTCACGCCGTTCTCCGCATGCGCCTCGCGCTCCATCTGGTCCTGCTGGGCCCCGGCCATTCCAGCCTCCTTCGCTCGCTCGCTCGAGCTTCAGAGGCTACTCCGCGAGCCGCGATCGCGCCAGCCGCCTGGCCGCCTGGCCAGGAAAGCGCGCCGGCGGGCTCAGGAGAGCTCGACCTTGGCGATCCCGATCGGCTCAAGCGGCCGGTCCGAGCCGTCGGTGTCCACGCCCTGCAGGCTGTCGATGACGTCCATGCCCGTCTTCACCTCGCCGAAGACGGTGTGCTTGCCGTCCAGCCAGGGGCACGCCTTGGCAGTCACGATGAAGAACTGCGACCCGTTGGTGTCCGGCCCGGCGTTGGCCATCGCCAGCGCGCCCCGCACGATCTTGTGGGAGTTGATCTCGTCCTCGAATGTGTAGCCGGGCCCGCCCGTGCCGGTGCCCAGCGGGCAGCCGCCCTGGATCATGAAGTCCTTGATCACCCGATGGAAGGTCAGCCCGTCGTAGAAGCCGTCGGCCGCGAGCTTGCGAAAGTTCTCCACCGTCTTGGGCGCATCCTCGTCGAAGAGCTCGAAGGTGATCTCGCCCGCGGTCGTCTGCATCGTGGCTGTGGACATCTGCCTCGCACTTCCTCTCGATTGTTGGTCTTGGCCGCTGAGATTAGCCTCCTGCACCTCAGCACACCCACGATCGAGCAGAAGGGAAGGGCAGATGGAGCAGACCGGGGACGTCAGGTATGAGGTGGAGAACGGGCTTGCGTGGATCACGATCGACAGAGAGGAGCGCTACAACGCCTTCCGCAGCCAGACGGTCGACGAGCTGATCGACGCCTTCAAGCGCGCCTGGGCCGACCAGCGCGTCGGCGTGATCTGCCTGACCGGGGCGGGCGAGAAGGCGTTCTGCACGGGCGGGGACCAGAAGCAGCGCGCGCAGACCGGCGACTACGGCCCCTCCCGCTACGGGCTCTTCGAGGTCGAGCAGCTCCACCGCGTGATCCGGCAGGTGCCAAAGCCCGTGATCGCGGCCGTCAACGGCTACGCGATCGGCGGCGGGCACGTGCTGCACGTGATCTGCGATCTGACCATCGCAGCCGATCACGCGATCTTCGGGCAGAACGGACCGAAAGTGGGCTCCTTCGACGCGGGCTTCGGGACCGCCTATCTCGCGCGGGCGATCGGCGAGAAGCGAGCCCGCGAGATCTGGTTCATGTGCCGCCGCTACGACGCGCAGAGGGCGCTCGACTGGGGCCTGGTCAACGCGGTCGTGCCGATGAGCGAGCTGCACGCCGAAGTCAGGCGGTTCGCGGGCGAGATGCTCGCGCTCTCCCCCACCTCGCTGCGCTTCCTCAAGCAGTCCTTCAACGCCGACAGCGAGCACATCGCCGGCCAGGCCAGCCTCGCGTTCACCGGCCTGCACCAGTTCACCGAGAGCGAGGAGGCCGCCGAGGGAGTCGCCGCGTTCAACGAGAAGCGAGCGCCGGACTTCGCGCCGTACAGGAGGGCGGTGTCGGTGTAGGACCCGGCCGGCGCCGCATGCGGCGCCGGCTACGGAGAGAACTCCCGTCCAAGCAGCTCCCGCGCGACCACAAGCTTGGCGATCTGCGCGGTTCCGTCGCCGATCTCCAACCCGATCAGGTCCCTGATCCGCTGGCCCGCGGGCAGCTCCTCGCTGTAGCCCGCGTGGCCCAGCGTCAGCAGCGCCTGGTGGGCGGCCTCCACGGCCACCTTCGGCGCCCACCACTTGGCCATGCTCGCCTCGATCCTGTGCGGCAGACCCTGATCGCGGCGCCACAGCGCCTCGTAGCAGAGCAGCCGCGCGCCCTTCATCAGGGTCGCGGCCTCCACGAGCGGGAAGGCAACCCCCTGGTGAGCGCCGATCGGCTTGCCGAACGCCTCCCTGCTGCGTGCGTACTGCATTGCTTCCTCGATACCGGCCTGCGCGCAGGCCAGGCACATCAGGCCGATCACCGCGCGCGAGAACTCGAAGCTCTGCATGCAGCGCACGAACCCTTCGCCCTCCCCGCCGATCAGGTCCTGTGCCGCGACCGGCAGGCCGTCGAAGTGGATCGCCGCGCGCCCGATCGCGCGGCTGCCGAGGTCGCTGAGCTCCGACCGCTGGACCCGGTCGTCCTTCAGCGAGGCGTAGAAGGCTGATATGCCTCTCGCGCCCCGATCGGAGGTGCGCGCGAACACGATCGCCGTGTCGGCCGCCATGCCGAGCGAAATCGAGGTCTTCTCGCCGCTCAGTCGCCAGCCCTGCCCGCTCTCCTCGCGCGCCGCGCGCAGGCTCAGATGGGCGGCGTCGGAGCCGTGCTCAGGCTCGGTCAGACAGAAGCACGGCAGCACCGAGCCGTCCGCGATCGGTGGCAGCAGGCGCTCTCGCTGCGCCGGCTCGCCCGCGGTCGCGATCACCTCCGCGGCGAGCATCGGGATCAGCAGCAGGTAGGCGGCGTTAAAGTCGGCGGCGGCCAGCTCCTCGGCGGCGATCCCAGTCGTCACGGCGCCGGCGCCCTGCCCGCCGTAGAGCTCAGGGATGGTCAGGCCCATCAGCCCCATCTCCGCCATCTCGCGACGGGTCGCAGGGTCGATGCTGCCACGGCGGTCATCCTGCGCATAGCGCCCACGCAGCCGCTGACGCGCGAACCCTCTCACCGCGTCCTGGAACTGTCGCTGCTCCTCGCTGAAGGCAAAGTCCATATCGGCCGCCATACGCTACCGGCGCGCGAGCGGCATCGCCCGGAAGATCGTCAGGGCACGCGCCGTACCGACCGGCTCGAGCTACAACGCGAGATGCGGACGCAGCGCGTCGTCGGACGCACTCGACGCTCGAAGTGACGGGCACGACCGTGAGCGCGCCCGCATACGCATCCAGGAACGCGACATCCTCGCTCGGGAGGCTCACACTGACCGCGAATGCGACCGCGCGGCGCCTCGCTGAAGGCGGGGTCCATATCGGCTGTCGTACGCTACCGACGTGCAGGGTCCAGCACATGAGTCATCCTCGCGCGTGGCGCTGGTCAGCGGCGGCGCGGGCGGCATCGGCCAGGAGATCGTTCGAGCGCTCGCCGCTGACGGCAGATCTGTCGTGATCGGCGACCTGTGCCTCGATGCGGCCGAGGCACTGGCTGGGGAGCTGCGCGCGCAGGGCGCAGCCGCCAGCGCGGTCGCGCTCGACGTGACCGATCCCGACTCGGTCACCGCCGCCATGCAGCGCATCGACGCCGAGCTTGGCAGCGTGTCGGTGCTTGTCAACAGCGCAGGCTGGGATCTGCTGATGCCGTTCCTCGACTCGGACGAAGGCTTCTGGCAGCGGGTGCTGGAGGTCAACTTCCTCGGCGCGCTGCGACTCACGCACGCGACGCTGCCAGGGATGATCGAGCGGGGATGGGGCCGGATCGTCAACGTGGCTTCGGACGCCGCCCGCGTCGGCTCCTCCGGCGAGGCGGTCTACGCCGGCGCCAAGGGCGCGCTGGTCTCGTTCACCAAGTCGCTCGCGCGCGAAGTCGCCAGACGGGGCGTGACCGCCAACGCCGTCTGCCCCGGGCCGACGGACACACCGCTGCTCGGAGCGCTCGCGCAAGCCACGCCGGACGCCGCGAAACTCATCGCCTCACTGGAGCGCGCTGTGCCGATGCGGCGTCTGGGCCGTGGCGAAGATGTCGCGGCCGCGGTCTGCTTCCTGGCCTCCGAGCAGGCCGGCTACATCACCGGCCAGACGCTCTCGGTGAGCGGCGGGCTGACGATGGCCTAGACGGCCGATCGCCTGCGCGACGCTGCGTCCTGGCTCGCCGCGTACCAAGCACGCCACGCTCGCCGCGTCCTTGCCTTCCTTGGATCTCGACCGTCCAGCCGGCGCGTTCAGCCGACGCGTTCGGCGTGCAGCGGCCTGCCGCGCACGCGCTTGCCCGAGAGCGCCTCCACGACCTCGTCGGCCTCCGAGGCGGGCACCGAGAGGAAGGAGAAGCGGTCGAGCACGACCACGTCGCTGACGGCCTCGCCGTCGAGGCCGGTCGCGGCGGTGACCGCGGCGACGATGTCAGCGACCCGCAGGCCCGCGGCGCGGCCGCCGCGCAGGGCGAGCTTGGCGCGGGGCTCTGAGCCGTCGCGGGAGATATGGGGCTTGGAGTGGCGGCGCGGCCGCTCCTTGACCGGCGTGGGCGGGGCGTCGGCGCCGGACCGCCAGGCGGTGATCGAGGTGCCGATATGGCGCTCGATTGCCTGCAGCTCGCGCTGCTGGCGCGGCTCGACGAAGGTGATCGCGCGGCCGGAGCGGCCGATCCGGCCGGTGCGTCCGATGCGGTGCACGTAGGTGTCAGGAGAGGTCGGCACGTCGTAGTTGACGACGTGCGTGACGGTCGAGATGTCCAGGCCGCGCGCCGCCACGTCGGTCGCCACCAGGATCGGCACGCGACCGGCCTTGAAGGTGAGCATCACGCCGTCGCGCGCGCCCTGACTCATGTCGCCGTGGAGCGCCCTGACGTTCATGCCGCGGTCGCGGAGCACCCTGAAGAGCTGGTCGCAGCGCACCTTGGTGCGCACGAACACGATCGCTTGGTCGGGACGCTCGGCCCGCAGCACCTCCGCAAGCGCCTCGGGCTTGTCGCGCGGCTCCACCGCGAGCTGGAACTGGGCGACGGTGTCGATCGTGAGCGTCGCGGCCTCGACCTTCACGTGCACCGGCTCGTACAGGTAGCGGTCGGCGAGCTTGCGGATCGGCGCCGGCATCGTGGCCGAGAAGAGCGCCGTCTGGCGGCCACTCGGGGTGAGCGCGAGGATCCGCTCGACGTCCTCCAGGAAGCCGAGGTCGAGCATCTCGTCGGCCTCGTCGAGCACCACGAAGCGGCAGTCGTGCAGCAGCAGCGAGTGCCTGGAGATCAGGTCGAGCACGCGGCCCACGGTGCCGACGACCACGTGCCCGCCGGCGCGTAGCTGCGCCTGTTGGGTCCTGATCGGCGCGCCGCCGAACACCGCCACCACGTCCACGCGCTTGCGGTGCCCGTAGGCGCGCAGCGCCTGGGTCACCTGGATGCAGAGCTCGCGGGTCGGCGTCAGCACGAGCGCCTGCACCTCGGCGAGGCTCGGATCCACGTACTCCATGATCGGCAGGCCGAAGGCCGCGGTCTTGCCGGTGCCGGTCTGGGCCTGGCCGATCACGTCGCGGCCTTCCAGCAGCGGCGGGATCGCCTCTTCCTGGATCGGGCTGGGCGACTCGTAGCCGACGTCACGGAGCGCCTCCAGGGTCAGCCGGGAGAGGCCCAGGTCCTGGAAGCTCTTGCCTGTGGTCTCAGAGGTGCTCATGCGAGCAGCAGCTTACGTGGTGCGAGGGTTGACAGCCGCGAGACCCCCAATCGAGGCGCTCGCGGCATCCGCTCCTCGCTGGCACGCGGCGCTCGCGGCGCCGGCCTCCGAGCGGCGGAAGCCGGGTCAGGCGCTCGGATCGAGCAGCAGCTTCCCGCTCGTGCGGCGCGCTCTCAGGTCGATGTGCGCGTCGGCGGCGCGGCTGAGCGGATAGGTGCCGCCCACGACCGCCTCGATCTCCCCGGCCGCGGCCCGCGCGAACAGGTCCGCCAGCGGCTCGCGCAGCATCCCCGGCACGTCGATGCAATGGAAGAGGTAGAAGCCGACCACCGAGCGCGAGTGGCGCAGCAGCGAGCCGGTCGAGACCATGTTCGGCGCCTCGGAGGAGATGCCGCAGACGACGATCCGCCCGAAGGGCGCCAGCGCCCTGCAGGAGGCCTCGAAGATCTCTCCGCCGGCCATGTCGAAGATCACGTCGACGTCGCGGCCCAGGTTCGCCTCTCTGAGCGCCTCGGTGAGCCCATCCGGGTCGGGCGCGATCGCCGCGTCGGCCCCGAGCCGCAACGCCAGCTCGCGCCGCTCGGGGCTGGAGGCTGTCGCGATCACCCGGCCAGCGCCGAACGGCTTGGCGAGCTGCACAGCCAGGGAGCCCACTCCCCCCGCCGCCGAGTGCACGACCACGCTCTCCCCGGCAACCAGGCGACCGGCGGTGCGATGCAGATGCCAGGCGGTCAGGCCCTGGATCAGGATCGCGAGCGCCGTGCCGTCGTCGAGGACCTCCGGCACGGGGAACACGAGATCCCGTGGCGCGAGCGCGTACTGCGCATATCCGCCGGCGCCTGTCAGCGCGATGACGCGCTCGCCGGTGTCCTCACGGGTGCCGACGACCTCGCCCCCGGGCACCAGCGGGAGCGTAGCCTTGCGCACGTAGGTGTTCGTGCGGGTGTGGGTGTCGGCGAAGTTGACTCCCGCGCGATCCACGCGGATCAGCACCTCGCCCTGGTCCGGCTCCGGGATGGGCAGGTCGGCGAGCCTCAGAACCTCAGGACCGCCGAAGCTCTCTATCTGGATCGCGCGCACGGCGCCCAGGCTACAGATCGCCGGTCGGCTGGCGACGAGCGCTCGCTGACATAAATCTGTCGTGTCGCGCCCCGAGGCAGCCACCGAGGGGCACGAAGCCTGTAGGGTGGCGCGCTGGCGATGACACACCCGGCAAAGCCCTGACCATATGTCGCTGACCGTCGTAGGGTCGATCGCGTTCGACGCGGTCACCACGCCGTTCGGCAGCCGCGAGCGCATGCTCGGCGGCTCCGCGGTCCATTTCTCGCTCGCCTCCTCCTTCTTCACGGACGTGCGGATCGTGGGCCCCGTCGGCGAGGACTTCGGAGACGAGCATCGCGCGGTGCTGCATGGCAGGGGCGTGATCAGCGACGACATCGAGCAGGTGGCGGGGGGCAAGACCTTCTTCTGGCGCGGCCGCTACGACTACGACCTCAACACCGCGCACACCGAAGACACGCAGCTCGGGGTCTTCGGCGACTTCGCGCCCAAGCTCTCGCAGACGGCCCGCGAATGCGACCTGCTGTTCCTGGCCAACATCCAGCCCACCCTGCAGCGTGAGGTGCGCCGGCAGTGCGAGCGCGCCCGGTTCGTCGCGCTGGACTCGATGAACCTCTGGATCGAAACAGCGCGGGACGAGCTGCTCTCTACGATCGGCCTCGTCGACTGCCTGCTGCTCAACGACGCCGAGCTGCGAATGCTGACCGGCAGGGCGAACCTGCTGCACGCGGCACGGGAGATCATGAGCCTCGGGCCGCGGGCGGTGGTGGCAAAGCAGGGCGAGTACGGCTGCGCGCTCTTCACGCCGGACGGCTTCTTCGGCCTGCCCGCCTTCCCGCTGGAGACCGTCGTGGACCCGACCGGGGCAGGCGACTCCTTCGCGGGCGGGTTCCTCGGGTCGATAGCCGCTCACGACGGCGAGCTCACCCACGAGACGCTCAAGCGCGCGATGGCCTACGGCACCGCCCTGGCCTCCTTCAACGTCGAAGAGTTCGGCACCGAGCGCGTCGCCCGCCTCACGGCCCAGGAGATCGCGGCGCGAGTCGCCGAGCTGCAGGACATAACGAGCTTCATGGGCGAGCCGGTGGCGCTGCGTGGCTGAGCGGCGCCACGCCCCGCCTCGTTCGCATCCACTGCGCCGGAGCGCCCCCGTGCTGCCCCATAATCGGGTAATCAGAGGAGAGAGACCCCCATCCCGTCGATTGGAGGACAGATGAGTACCGAGACACAGACTTCGACGGCAGAGTGCAACGGGGCCAGACCGGAGACCGTGACCGTCACGGACAACCGCACCGGCCGCTCCTATGAGCTGCCGATCACCGACGGCACGCTGCGCGGCCTGGACTTCAGGCAGATCAAGGCCGACGAGCAGGACTTCGGCCTGATGGTCTACGACCCGGGATACGCCAACGTCGCATCCTGCCGCAGCGCGGTCACCTATCTCGACGGGGACGCGGGCATCCTCCAGTACCGCGGCTATCCGATCCAGGAGCTCGCCGAGCGCTCAACCTACCTGGAGGTCGCATACCTGCTGATTCACGGCGAGCTGCCGAACAAGGCGCAACTGGATGAGTGGACCCACCAGATCACGATCCACACCTTCGTGCACGAGAACGTCAAGAGCTTCATGCAGGGCTTCCGCCACGACGCGCATCCGATGGGGATGCTGCTCGGCTCGGTGGGCGCGCTCTCGACGTTCTACCCGGACGCCAACCAGATCGACGACCCGGAGAACCGCGACATCCAGACGATCCGCCTGATCGCCAAGATGCCGACGCTGGCCGCGTTCGCCTTCCGCCACTCCAACGGCCAGCCCTACGTCTACCCCGACAACGACCTGGCCTACTCGGGCAACTTCCTCTCGATGATGTACAAGATGACCGAGCTGAAGTACGAGCCCGACCCGCGGCTGGAACGGGCTCTGGACGTGCTCTTCATCCTGCACGCCGACCACGAGCAGAACTGCTCCACCAGCGCGGTGCGCGGCGTCGGCTCCTCCCGGGTGGACCCCTACTCGGCGATCGCGGGTGGCATCGCCGCTCTGTACGGCCCGCTGCATGGCGGCGCCAACGAGGCGGTGCTGCGAATGCTGCACCGGATCGAGCGCAAGGAGAACATCCCCGACTTCCTGACCGGCGTGCGCGAAGGCAAGGAGCGCCTGATGGGCTTCGGCCACCGGGTCTACAAGAACTTCGACCCGCGCGCGACGATCATCAAGTCCGCGGCAGAGGACGTCTTCGAGGTGCTCGGGGTCCGCAACCCGCTGCTGGACATCGCGCTGGAGCTGGAGAAAATCGCCCTGGAGGACGAGTACTTCATCAGCCACAAGCTCTATCCGAACGTGGACTTCTACTCCGGGATGATCTACGAGGCGCTGGGGCTGCCCGTGGAGATGTTCCCGGTGATGTTCGCGATCGGCCGCACCTCCGGCTGGATGGCCAACTGGCTGGAGCAGGTGCAGGACTCCGAGCAGCGAATCGCGCGGCCGCGCCAGATCTACACGGGCGGCCTTGACCGCAGCTACGTGCCGATCGAGCAGCGCGGCTGAAAGTCCGGCGAGAGGCGGCGCCGCCCCGCGCAGGCGGCGCCGCTCCTCGCGCCCAGACGCCGCCAGGGCGCCCGGCGGCGCAACGCGCTCAGAGCACCGGCGGCGCAACGCGCTCAGAGCACAAGCGTCGCCCCGTTCTCCCGCAGCCAGGCGCGCTGCTCGCGCCAGCCGGGAAACCGGCTGGCCAGCAGCGCCCAGAAGCGCGGCGAGTGGTCGCGTATCTCCAGGTGGCACACCTCGTGCCAGACGACGTATTCGAGCACCTGCTCCGGAGCCAGCAGCAGCCGCCAGTTGAAGCTCATCGCCCCGCGCGCCGAGCAGGAGGCCCAGCGGCTGCGCTGGCCGCGGATCGAGAGCCCTGAGTAGGTCGCGCCGACGGCTGCGGTGGCCGCGTCCAGCCGAGGCGCGATCTCCTCCCGTGCGGCGCGGCGGTAGAAGCGTTCGATCGCCGGCCGTGGATCGCCGGCCGGCACCAGCAGGCGCCCCTCCTGCCGACGCGCGACCCTGCGCGATGGCTCGCCGACCACCAGCAGATGCTCTCCCAGGTAGGGCAGCGTGCCAGCCCGCCGCGCCACGATCGCGCGTGCCGCCGCCACCTCGGCCAGCCGCCGCTCGATCCACGGCGCCAGCTCCACGACCGCCGCCGCGGCGGCGCGCTCCGGCGCCCGCTGCGGTAGCACCACCTCGACGGCCGCATCGGGGTGGACCTTCACGCTCACGCGCCTTGCGCGCGCCGAGCGGCGCACCCGGTAGTCGATCTCAGCCGCCACGCGCGTCGATGGTAGCTGCGGCGTCCCGCCAGGGCGCGAACAGCTTCAGCGCCGACACGATCGCGCGCGTGGCCGGCGAGCGGTTGAGCGTGTAGAAGTGGATGCCGGGCGCGCCGGCCGCCAGCAGCTCGGCGCACTGCAGCGTCGCGTAGGCCACGCCGAAGTCGATCACCGCCTCCGGCTGCTGTGCGCGCAGGCGCAGCTCCCGGTGCAGGCCCTCGGGGATCGAGGCCCCGCACATCTTCGTCATCCGCTCGAGCTGGCCCACATGCGTGATCGGCAGGATGCCGGGGATGATCGGCACCTCGATGCCGGTCGCTCGCGCTCGTGCGAGGAAGTCGAAGTAGAGGTCGTTGTCGAAGAAGAGCTGCGTGATCAGGAAGTCCGCGCCCGCGGCGACCTTCTCCGCCAGATGGGCAAGGTCCTCCTCGGGGCTTGCGGCGTGGATGTGGGTCTCGGGAAAGCAGGCCGCCCCGATCGCGAATGGGTACCGGTCCTTGATCATCGCCACCAGCTCGCTGGAGTACTCCAGCCCGCCGTCGGTCTTGACCCACTGCTCCTGGCCGGCCGGCGGGTCGCCTCGCAGCGCCAGCACGTTCTCGATCCCCACCTCGAGCATGTCGTCGAGCGTCGAGCGCAACTGCGGCACGGTCGCCCCCACGCACGTGAAGTGGGCCATCGCCTCCAGGCCGTACTCCCGCTTGATGTTGCGCACGATCTCGATCGTCTTGGCGCGCGTGGAGCCGCCCGCTCCGTAGGTGACCGAGACGAACGAGGGCGAAAGGGTGCGCAGCTCCTCCAGCGCCACGTGCAGGTTGCGCTCTCCCTCCGGGGTCTTCGGCGGGAAGAGCTCGAATGAGAAGGAGGGCTCGTCGGAGTCGAGGATCTGGTCTATGCGCATCGCGCGCTCAGTGTGCCACCCAGCGCAGCGGCTCGCCCTCGATCCGGGTGGCACGGCCGATGCGCTCCAGGTGGGTGAGCATGCAGAGCGTCTCGGTCAGCAGCCAGGGGCCGTTGGCTGCGGACAGGATGGAGTCGTAGGCGCGCGGCACGACCTCGAAGGCCGTCAGCGGCTCCGTTTCGATCGTGGCGGCAACGCGTGTCAGCCGCTGCGCGACGACCTCGCGGTTGCCCTGGACGTGGGCGTCCACGTCGGTGAAGGTGCGGCCGTGGCCGGCAAGGCACAGGCGCGCGCCGAGCTCGTCGACCACGGTCAGCGACTCCAGGAATTCGCCCACCGGGTCGGGCGAGTGGCCATACTCGAAGTAGGGCGAGATCCGTCCCAGCAGGTGGTCCCCGGAGATCAGCAGCCGCTGCTGCGCCTGGAAGAGGCAGACGTGGTTGGGGGCATGTCCCGGTGTCTCGTGGACGCTCCAGGCGCCGAGGTCCGTCTCGACCATCACGCCGGGCAGCAGCGCTCTGTCAGGCTCGATCGCGGCGGCGATGCCGGGTTCGACGTTTCCGCGCTCCTGCAGGTATCGGCGCAGGATCCTCTCCGGCACCCCACTGGTGCGCGCGACCTCGATCCGGCGCTGCAGCTCACCCTCCCTGTCCTCGACCATGCGCCGCATGTGGCCTTCGTCTGGCTTCATCCAGAGCTCGCAGCCGGCGCGTTGCACGATGTCGGCCGCCTGGCCGCAGTGATCGGTGTGGGAGTGGGTGCAGACCAGCAGGCTCGCGTCCTCCAGACGCAGCCCACACATCGCCAGCGCCCTGTCGAGCTGTTCCATCGAGCCGGGCTGGTGCATGCCGGTGTCGAAGAGCACGAAGCCCTCGCCGCGGCTCACCGCCCAGGCATTGCAGTGGGGAACGCCCGGCCACGGCAATGGCAGGCGCAACCGGTAGACCCCCGGCATGACGCGTTCCCCACGACCGAGCTCGCGCCTGCCGCTGCTTCGTGCCTCGGACACGGCCAGGACACTACAGGCGCGGGCCGCCGCGGAGCCTGCCGTGCTCGCCCCGGAGCCTTCCTCGCGCGCGCCCGGAGCCTGCCGCGAGCAGGCTCCGGGCTCTAGACTTTCGATGACCGGGGCGCACAGATCAGGAGGAGCGATGGCGGCAAGCGAGAGTGAGAGCAAAGCCTCCGAAGGCTCGGGGGGCACCTCGAAGGTCCAGGAGGCGGCGGCGAACCTTCACCATCCGGCTCGTGGCGGCACGCGCGAAGTCGAGGCGGTCGCGCGCGCCTACTTCCAGGCGATCAGCGACCGTGACCTCGACGGGGCGGTCGCGATGTGGGCGCCGGGAGGCAAAGAGCACGTGCGCGGCGTGATCGACCAGCCGGCGCCCGAAGGCGTGCGAGCCCTGATCGGCGAGATGCTCGAAGCGATGCCCGACATGCGCTTCGAGATCCTGGACACCACGACCGAGGGCGAGCGCTGCGCCGTGCGCTGGCGTCTGAGGGGCACCTTCGTCGGCCCGGGCCGCTGGAACGGGATCGCGCCGACGGGGAATCGCCTGACGCTCGAAGGCATCGACCTGCTGACCGTGCGCGACGGGCTGATCCGCTCCAACGACGCGTTCTCGGACACGATGTCGCTGCCGCGCGAGATCGGCATGATGCCGCCGCTGCACTCGCCCGCGGAGCGGCGCATGATCGGCGCCTTCAACGTCAAGACGCAACTCTCTCACGTGGCGATCGGGCAGGCGCGGCTGATCGCCACCGGCGTCTGGGTGATCCAGGGCCAGCCGGGGCGCTGCAACGTCTACCTGATCGAGGACGAAGGCGGGGTCACGATGTTCGACGCCGGCGCACGCACGATGGTGCGCTCGCTGGCAAGCGCGACCGCCAAGCTCGGCGGCCTGCGCAGGATCGTGCTCGGGCACGGCCACACCGACCACCGCGGCGCCGCGCCCAGCTTCGACGTGCCGGTGCTCTGCCACCCCGACGAGGTTCAGGACGCGGAAGGCAGCGGCGGCTTTCGATACTGGCCGGAGGACCTTGCCGGGCTGCCCGCGCCTCAGCGCCAGGCCCACCGGCTCCTTCACCGCCTCGCGTGGGACGGCGGTCCGGTGAAGATCTCCGGAACCGTCAAGGAGGGAGACCAGGTCGCCGGCTTCACAGTGATCGACCTGCCCGGGCACGCCCCCGGCCTGATCGGGCTCTGGCGTGAGTCGGACCGGCTTGCGCTCGTGACCGACTGCTTCTACACGTTGGACATGTGGGGTCGAGACTGCCCGCCCCACCTTCCACTCGACCTCTACAACTTCGACACCGAGCAGGCGCGCGCGAGCCTGCGCAAGCTGGCGAAGCTGGAGCCTGCCGCAGCCTGGCCGGGCCACGCCAAGCCGGTCACCGGAGATGTGCGCGGACAGCTCCTGGCGGCCGCGCAGGAAAGCTGAGCTTGGCCAGGCGCAAGCGAGATCGCCGGCGGCAGGACGGCTCGGCAAGGCCCCCGAAGCTCACGGCCCCCGACTCCGACTACGAAGACGACCAGGGCAACGTGTTGACCTTGCGAGGGTCGCTCACAGCCGGGGCCAGACGCGAGTATGCGCAGACACGTGCCGGCCGGGGCGCTCGTCCCGCGGAAACCAGGGAGGACGCCGAGCAGCGCTCCTTCGAGCTGCTGTTCGAGCGGCTTGCGGTGCGCTGGCAGATCGCCGGCGCCCCGATCGAAGCTCAACGTGAGCTGCTCGCCCGGCTCAGGGTCGCCGACAGGCGAGAGCGAGAGTTCGTGCGCGACGCGCTGCGCCGGCACTGCAAAGAGAGCTTCCCAGAGGTTCAGGCGCCCTGAGCGCCCGCCTCCAGCTCCATCTCGGCGCCGTGAGCTGAGCCGACGAGCACGAACTTCGCCGTGGCAGGGCTGAGCGTGAACTCGAGCTTCTCCCCGCTTTCGCAGCTCACCTGCACGCGCCGGCCCGCGTCGCGCAACCCGCAGACCACCCCGATCTCCACATCTCCCCCGAAGTGGCTGATACGCGCCTTCGCGCCCAGGCGCGGAACCGGTCGAGTGGGGCCGAGCATCTCGCTCAGATCCTAACCCGCCGACTACGTCGTGACGACGCACGACGGCTCGCCGACCGCTACCGTGGCGACGATGCGCCGCACAAAGATCGTCGCCACGATTGGACCCGCCTCGCGCGAGCCGCAGACGCTGCTGCGGCTGGTGCAGGCGGGCATGGACGTCGCTCGTCTCAACTACTCGCACGGCACGCTGGAAGAGCACGCCGAGACAGCCCGGCGCGTGCGCGATGCGGCGGGCCAGGCCGGCCGGCCGGTCGCGATCCTGCAGGACCTGCCCGGGCCGAAGCTGCGCATCGGGCCGCTGGCCGACGACATCGCCGAGCTCAAGCCGGGCGACCAGCTCACGCTCTCCTGCGGACCGGAGGAGAGCGGCGACGCCAGCAGGATGACCGTCTCGTGGGTGGGGCTGGCAAGCGCGCTGCGCAAGGACATGGTGGTCTACCTCGCCGACGGCCGCATCCGGCTGCGGGTGCTGGCCACCCGTCCCGGTGACGGGGAGGTGGATGTGCTGGTGGAGGTGGGCGGCACCGTCGCCTCCCGGCAGGGGCTCAACATCCCGGGCCCGATGGATGAGCTTCCCTCCGTGCCGGAAGAGGACCTGAAGCTGCTGCACCACGGCGAAGAGATCGGCGTCGACATGGTGGCGCTCTCCTTCGTGCGCCATCCAAGCGACGTCGAGTTCGTGCGCCGCCACACACGGCTGCCGCTGATCGCCAAGATCGAGAAGCCCCAGGCCGTCGAACGCGCCGAGGAGATCATCAAGGCGGCCGACTGCGTGATGGTCGCACGTGGCGATCTCGGGATCGAGATGGCGATCGAGCGCGTGCCGATCGTTCAGAAGGAGCTGCTGCGCACCGCAGGCCGCCTCGCCCGCCCAGCGATCACGGCCACGCAGATGCTCGACTCGATGGTCAACTCCTCGCGCCCCACGCGCGCCGAGGTGGCGGATGTCGCAAACGCGATCCTGGACGGGACCGACGCGGTGATGCTCTCCCAGGAGACGGCGATCGGCGCTCATCCCGTCGAGGCGGTGGCGATGATGGCGGCCGTCGCCGAACAGACCGAGACGGTCGTCCCCTATGAGGACTGGAACGCCACCCGCGTGCTGCGAACCGACGCCGATCCCGCCTACACGCTGGCGCACAACCTCTGCACCGCCGCGCGCGAGCTGCGCCTGGACGCGCTCGTCGTGCCGACTCTCTCCGGCCGCTCGGCGCGGCTGGTCTCGGCGCACCGTCCGGCGGTCCCGATCTACGCGCTCTCCCCCGGCCGCGAGACGGTGCGGCGCTGCGGGCTGATGTGGGGCGTGCAGGCCGCCTCGATCCGGCGTCACGAGACGACCGAGGCGTTGATCGCCGACGCCGCCCGGCGGGTGGTCGAGCTCGGCTGGTGCGAGCGCGGGCAGCGGGTCGGCATCACCGCCGGCCTGCCGAGCGGCAAGCCGGGCACCACGAGCCTCGTGCAGATCCAGGTCGTCTGAATCGCGGCGCGCGAACCCGCTCAGCCGGCCCTCAAAGGCCGGCCCTCAAAGAAGGCGGCCTTCGCTCAGCCGGCCGCGCCCACGCCGGCGTGGCCGTAGAATTCGGCCTCCTGACGGCCGAGCTCGGTCACCGGGTCGTCTCCGTACATCCACTCCCGCGCGATCCGGTGCCAGTTGGCACGGGCGCGGAGCTGCGCGAGCACGGCGAGGGTGAGCATCTCCATCCTGCGCCCGAAGAGGTGCTCGGGGCGCATGTCCTGATGGCGCATCTCGCGGAAGTGGGATGAGCGGACGTCAGAGCTCTCGATCAGCACCGCGGTGGCGATCTCGGGCGTCAGCTCCACGACTTCGTCGGCCGTCGTGTACCACCAGATCGCGTCCTCGATGTAGTCGAGGAGGTGATCTGGATCGACCCGCTCGGGGTGCGGCAGGAAGCCGGACTTCGCGAGCAGCTCGTGCAGCGCCTTGGCGTCGTGCTCCGAGACCGCCCGCTGAGCCGCGATCTCCAGATCCACCGCCACCGCGTCCATGCGCTTGAACAGGCCGAAGTCCAGGAACGCGACGCGACCGTCTCGCAGCGCCAGGAAGTTGCCTGGGTGAGGATCTCCCGAGAACTGGCGGTGCCGGTAGAGGCAGCCCAGGAAGAAGCGAAAGACGATCTCGCCCAGCCTGTCGCGCTCCGCCTGCGGCGCTTTCTTGAGCTCCTCGAACCCAACGCCCTCGACGAGCTCCGAGACGAGCACCCGCTCGCGGGAGAGCTCGCTCATCACCTCGGGCACGACGATGAAGGGATGGCCGCGGAAGATCCGCCCGAGCGCACGCTGGTTCTGGGCCTCCAGCTCGTAGTCGAGCTCCTCGACGATCCGCTCGCGGACCTCGGTGGCCAGCGCCTTGACGTCAAGCTGCGGGGTCATGCGCTTGAGCAGGCGCATGATCATGTCCAGGTTCTGCAGATCGGCCCGCACCGCCGCGGCGACGCCCGGGTACTGGACCTTCACGGCCACCTCACGCCCGTCGTCGCGGAGGGTGGCCTTGTACACCTGTCCGATGGAGGCAGCCGCGATCGGCTCCTCATCGAAGCTCGCGAACACCTTGTGGATCGGTTCCCCGAGGTCGTCCTCGATCACGCGCCGCATCTGCTTGAAGGAGACGCTGGGCGCCGCGTCGCGCAGCTTGGCCAGCTCGTGCTGGAACTCCTCCCGGAACTCCTCGGGCACCAGGCCGACATCCAGGAAGGACATCACCTGCCCCATCTTCATCGCCGCGCCCTTCATCGTCCCCAGCACCGAGACGATCTGCTTGGCGGTCTCGAGCTGGCGGCGCGCGAGCGCCGCTTCGGCCGCCTGCTCGCCGCGCGTCACGTTCGCGGCGCGCGTGCCGAACTGCTTGACCGCCTCGGTCGCGGCCAGCCTGCCGACAGTCGCGGTGCGGCGCACCCTCGACGTGGGAATCTTCTCAGTGCCCGCCACGCACTGCATCCTACGATCTGAAGCGCGTCGCGCCGGCGCGATGCCGCGAGAGCTCAGCCGAGCTGCACCTGGGAGCCCGGCACGATGTCGTCGCTGCCGTCCGCCCAACGCACCCACGCCTTCCTTCCACCGTCGTAATCCTGACCGAGCAGGATCAGCCTCGCCGGCTGCCCCATCGCGGTGCACTGCCGTGCGCCCTCGGGATCGAGCCCGCGCCAGATCCTGATGAAGCCGTTGCCCTCCCACTCCTGCCCCACAGTCGTGGCATCGGCGTGACCCGGATGGATCACCGTGTCCGGCGGCAGCTCCATCAAGGTGCCCATGATCGAGTCGCGCAGGTCCATGTAGGTCGTGTGCCCGGGCGCTCTGACCCCACCCACCGAGCCCTTGAAGAGCGTGTCGCCGGTGAAGACGGCCGCCCCCTGGCCGGAGAAGCCACCCGGCCCGACGTTCGGTCCGCGGCTCGCGCCGTCCGGGCTGCTGACCAGGAAGGAGAGCATCCCCGCGGTGTGACCGGGCGTGTGCAGCGGGCGCACCTCCAGCCCGCCGATCGAGAGCGTGCAGCCCGCATCGACCTCGCCGGCCTCCACCTCCGCCAGCATCTCGCGCTCCAGCGGCTGGATCAGGACCTCGATCGATGGCCATCTCTCTCGCAGCGCGCCCGTCTCGCAGACGTGGTCGAAGTGGTGGTGGGTGAGCAGCACGTGGCTGGGGTGCAGGTCGAGCCGCTGCGCAGCGTCGATCAGGGGCTCCACCGGCCCGCCCGCGTCGACGAAGAAGGCGTCGCCGCCCTCGCCCGCCGCGACCAGGTAGGTGTTCGACAGGAACTGGTGGTGCATCGAGCGTTCGACGATCATCGGTGGATGGTTGCACGACGCGTCCACGGCCGATGTCCGATCCATGCTCCAAACGGCCTCGCGGGGCTTCGAACAGCCCCGGAGAGCCACAGGGGGCGAAATACAATGCCCTCATGGCCCTCATACACACCTGCTACCGGATCACCGACATCGACCGCTCCGTCGCCTTCTACGAAGCGCTCGGCTTCCAGGAGATCAGCCGCCTGCCGATCCGAGATGAGGCCGTCAACGTCTTCATGAGCCAGCCCGGCGACGGCGACATGCCGCGCCTGGAGCTCACCTACAACTTCGGCGTGGACTCCTACGAGATCGGCACCGGCTACGGCCACATCGCGATCACCAGCCCGAACCTCGACGCGACGCTGCAGCGACTCGCCGACCAGGGCATCGAACCCGAGCGTCCGCCCTACCGCATCAGGGAGGGCGGCGCCCGCCTGTGCTTCGTGCGCGATCCGGACGGGTACCGGATCGAGATCATCGAGATGGGCTGAGCGGGCGCAGGACCGGCGTCAACCATCGAGGGGTCGCAGCCCGCGCCCACCGGGCCGAATCGAGGCCGATAGATGTATGTGCTACGGTATGATGCACAATGACCGCGCATCCCAAGGGCGATCCACGTACCGTTGGTGTCCGTGAGCTGCGCCAGAACCTGAGCCGCTACCTGGAGCGGGTCAAGGACGGCGAGACGCTGACCGTCACCGAGCGCGGACAGGAGGTTGCTCGGCTCGTTCCGTCGCGCCCTGATGTAGACCCCTCCTACCTCGCATTGGCGGAGAGGTACGGCGCCACGATTCCCACGAAAGACCTGGCGCAGACCATCGCCAACCTTCCGCCGCTCGTGCATCCTGCCCCGGCCGGCACAACAGACTCGATCCTCGCCGAAGATCGGCGCGAGCGACTCTGAGCGCACCGGGTGCCGACCGTCTACCTCGACACAAGCGTGCTGGGGCGGGTGCTGCTGGATGAGCCGGACACGCAGGCGATTCAGCGAGACCTTGCCAACTTCTCTCGGCGCGTCGCCAGCCGGCTCCTACGCGTCGAGCTGCGACGCCTCGGCTTGCGCCGCAAACTGCTCGAGCGAGCCGACGTGCTGATCGCGGACGTCTCTCTCCTTCCGATCGACGATCGCATCCTGGAAGAGACCGAGACGATCATTCCAGCCACCGTGGGAACACTCGACGCGATCCACCTTGCCACGGCGACTCGCCTGTCGCAGGAGGGAGAGCTGGACGCGCTGATGACCTACGACAGGCAACTCGCGGACGGCGCCCGAGCGCACGGCATCGAGGTCATCTCGCCCGGTTGACGGGCGCAGGAGGGCGCAGGACCGGCGGCGGTCCCGCGCCCGTGCGCTGAGCCTCAGGCGCGCGCTGCGTCCACCCCATCCAGCAGCAGCCAGTTGCCTTCCAGCGCCGCCTCGGCGGCCGCCACGATGCGCTCTGCGTCCTGCTCCTGCGCGAGCTCGCGCAGCAGCGCCGCGGCTTGGTCGGCGTGCTCCACGTCCAGGGTGGCGTGCAGCTTGAAGTAGGACTGTCCCGGCGAGCCCGCGCCGATGCCGTAGTGCTCCTGCAGCCCCGTGAGCTTGGTGGTGGAGATCGCCGGCTGGGAGGCCTCCAGCGCATAGAGGACGCCGAGCCGCTCGACGAGGTCCTCGCCCGCGGTCCACGCCTGCGCGCAGCCCGCCGTCTGAGGCAGTGCCGGCGCCACGGGCTCTGCGCGCAGCGCCCGGGCGAACTCGTCCCAGAGGTCAACGTGGAAGCGCTCCTCCTCGGCGTGACGGGCAAGGCCGTCGCGGATGCCTTCCGGCGCGACCTCGGCCGCGGCCTGGGAGGCGTCGGCCAGTGCGAGCACTGCATGCCGGTACTGGCCCGCGTAAAGACGCAGCTCCTCCTGCGTGAGCGTCCCGGCGCTCCAGCGCTCGTAGAACGGGTGCGTCAGCACGTCGAGGCGCGCACGCGCTTCGTCCAGCAGCTTCACGATGTCCATCGCAGATCCCCCATTGACGTTTCGGCGACATTCGCCTGCCGCCCGGGCGCGGATCGTACGCCTCGACGCGGCGGCACAGCCGCTACGCTTGCCCTGCAGGATGAGCGAGAACGGCAAGATCGCGAAGAACCTCGAGCGGTTCGTCCAGGCTGTGGCCGCACACGACCGCGAGAACCCCACGCACACCGCGTGGGGCATCGGCCTCTCCCACTTCGACATGGAGCGACTCGGGTTCGAGGAGGGCGAGGAGATCATCCCCGGGATCCAGATCCAGACCGACGGAGGAGTGAGCGGCAACTTCCGCGTGCTCTGCGACGGGCAGCACGACGAGGGCAAGGTCGAGTCCGAGGAGGAGATCGTGCACGCGGTCTCCACCCGAGAGGTCCCGGTCGCGCCCTCGACGCGCGAGATGCCCTGACGCGCGGGCACGGGCAGGCGGCGGGCTCAACGCGCGGGCGCGGGCAGGCGGCGGGCTCAACGCACGGGCGCGGGCAGGCCCGCCCGCAGCGCGACCGTGCTCGCCAGCCGCTCGACGGTCGGGCAGGCGAGGCCGTGCCGCGCACCGGCGCGCAGGACCGCGCCTGGGATCGCATCCAGCTCGGGGGCTCGCCCCGCCGCGATGTCCCGCTGCATCGAGCTGCCGAGCGTCGGATGAGCGTCTGTCAGTTCCTGAAGCGGCGTCGCGGGATCGATGCTCGCGCCCTCGGCCGCCGCCACGGCGCACCCCTCCTCGATCGCGCCCACCAGCTCGGCGCGGAGCTCAGGCGTGCCGAGAATCGCGCCGATCTCCATGTCATACGCGCTGGTCGTGCACGCCAGCGCGTTGAGGCGCACCAGCTTGCCCCACATCACCTCGGGCTCCGATTCGAGCAGGCGCGTCGGCACGCCCGCCTGCTCCAAGGCATCGGCCAGCCGCTCGCTCGCCTGCCGCAGCCCGGGCGGCGAAGCGACGTCCACGCGCAGAAACGGGCTGGTGTGGACGATCACGCCGGGCCGCGGCCGGTCGGACTCCACCCGAATCACCGCAGCCGCGACGGCCTGCGCACCGAAGCGCTCGCGCAGCACCCCGAGATGGTCCAGGCCGTTGAGCAGCGGCAGCACGAGCGGGGGATCGGTGCGCACCCGATCAAGCGCGTCGGGCAGGCCGGTCGCCTTCGTGGCGACGATCAGCGCATCGACCTGCTCCTCCAGCGCGGCGGTGGGACGAGGACGCGCGACCAGCTCTCCCAGCCGCACGCTGCTCAGCCGCAGACCGTGCTCGCGGATCGTCGCGCACGTCGACTCGCGCGCCACGACGAGCACCTCGTGGCCCGCATGCTCCAGCGCAACCGCGATCAGCCCGCCGACCCCGCCCGGCCCGAGCACCGCGACCTTCATCGCGGCTGCCCTGCGAGCGGCCGCATCACGAGCTCCATCCGGCCGGCACCGGGTCGACCAGCACGCCGGGGTTCATGATCCCGTGGGGGTCGACCGCCGCCTTGGCGCCCCGCAGCGCGGCCGCGAAGAGGTCGGGACGCTGCCGGTCGTACCAGAACCGGTGATCGCGCCCCACCGCATGGTGGTGGGTGATCGTGGCGCCCTCCGCGCTCAGCACGTCGGAGACGGCCGTCTTGATCGTCTGCCACTGCTCGATCTCCTCGCCGCGCCGTGCCGGCGCGAGCACCGTGTAGTAGAGCGCGGGCCCGTCAGGGTAGACGTGGGTGAAGCGGCAGGTGAGGTGCGCCTGCCCGCGCTCGGGCCCGCAGGGCACGCCCGTCGTCTGTGCGATCGCCTCATGTGCCGCCGCGGTCAGGCGCTCGTGCAGCGTCGGGAAGCGCTCCCAGGTGGTCGCGGTCTCGAACGTCTCGCTGAGCACGCCGCTCGCGACCAGCGTGTCTCGCAGGTACGGAGCCTGCATGAATGCGTCGCGCCACGTGGAGACAGAGCCGCCGGCCTGCCGGGATTGCCCGGAAGCGTCCGAGCCGTGAGCGGCCCCCGCGTGAGCGCCGCCGGCGCGCGAGCCGGCGCCCGCCCCACCCTCCGGCGCGACCCGCCGGACCTGATCCCACTCGCCCCCGTGCTCGCCACAGATCGCAAGCGCACGATCGATCAGCGGATCGACGTCGTGGTCGGCCGACTCGAAGCCGAGCACGAGCAGCGCATGGCTGCCGTCGCCGGCCCCGGTCAGGCCCGCCTCGACCGCATCTATCAAACGGCAGTTTGCGGGATGTAGGTCCGCCTGGGCGATCTGCCGCACGCAGTCCGCGCCGGCTCGGAAGTCGGCGAAACGAACGCCGGCCTGGGCTCGGTATCGCGGGCGCGGCAGCACCCGCATCCAGGCCTCGGTGATCACGCCGAGCGTTCCCTCCGAGCCGATCAGCATCCGGTCCGGGCTGGGGCCGGCGCCGGAGCCGGGCAGCCGCCGGGACTCCCACACGCCAGCGGGCGCGATCGCACGCACCGACTCGACCATCTCGTCTATGTGCGTCCAGAGCGTCGCGAAATGCCCACCGGCGCGAGTGGCGATCCAGCCGCCCAGCGTCGAGAGCTCGAAGGACTGCGGAAAGTGGCGCAGCGTCAACCCGTGTCGCGCGAGCGCCGCCTCCAGCGCCGGCCCGGTGGCACCGGCCTGGATGCGCGCCGCACGCGACACCTCGTCGACCTCCAGCAGCCGATCCAGGCGCGAGAGATCGATCGAGACCGCGCCGTTGCACCCGCCGGGCAGCCGCGGCTCCACTCCGCCGACCACGCTGGTCCCACCGCCGTAGGGAACAGCCGCGACCCGCTCGCCCTCGCACCACTCCAGCAGCGCTTCGACATCGCGCTCGTCGCGAGGCAGCGCCACGAAGTCGGGCGGATGCTCGAAATGGCCCCGGAACCCGGAGACGACGTCTCGATAGGACTTGCCGAGCGCGTGCGAAGCGCGAGCGTGCGGCTCGGTCGCACAGATCTCGGCCAGCGACGGCGGCGGCTGGACTCGCGGCTGTGCCAGCGTCACTCTCTCCAGCGGCAAGGGCGTCTCGATCTCTGCCTCGCCGAAGCCCAGGTAGGCGGCGACGGCCGCGCCCTGCTCGCGCAGCTCCGCCGGCGAAGGCTGCTCGTCCTCGTAGCCCCAGCCCCAGTGCTTTCGCCTCCGTGCCTGCATCGTCGCGAGTCTATTGGCCGACGGGCCAGTCTCTGATCGCCCGATTCGGGCCGCGCACCACGCGACCGGACGACACGGTCCTGCAGGCGCACTAGCCTTTCATGTGAGATGTCCACTCAGGAGCAGCCACAGCCTCTGGCCGGAGACGGCCGCGCCCCGGCCGGCGAGGGCTTGCACGCGTACGGTCCAGAGCTGCTGGCGCGCGGCCCCTGGGAGCTCGACCAAGTCCGCGCCAGGTGGCGCGACGAGCACTTCGAGCCGACTCAGGCACAGGCCGACGCGGCAGACGCCGCGATCACGGGACTGCGGGAAAGGGGCTCGCCCAGCCATGACGGGCTTGCCGCGCGACTGGTCGACTTCAGCATCCGCCCGGACGGGATCGCGCTTGAGCTGCAGCCCACGCGCTGGGCGCTGCGCCTGGTCGAGGGCGACGCCTCCCACAGCGTCGCCGCGCTGTGCATCACGCGCGCCGCGGACGGCCGCTGGCTCGCGGGCCGGCGGGCGCCCTGGCTCTCCTCCTGGGCCGGGCAGTGGGCGCTGGGCGCAGGCGGCGCGGTGGACCTGGGCGAGAACCCGGCCGACACGCTTGCGCGGGAGCTCGAGGAGGAGTGGTCGGTCTCCCCCGCGCAGATCCGCGGCGAGGCACTGCTGCGACTGCCGCACGGCCTGGTGATGTTCGTCGGACAGGCGTGGCTGGCGGAGGGCGCCGAGGTCACGCCCGACCACGAGCATGACGCCCACGCCTGGTGGCCACCCGAGATCGATCGGTGGCCCACGGAGGCGAGCGAGCCGCTGCGGAGGATGGCGCACTGGCTGACCAGCCGGTGACCGAGGCCGTAGCGAGCCCGGTGAGCGATACGCCCTCCGGGCGGGCCGCCGCGTGCCGCTCGCCGGTCGCCTTCAGGACGCTGAAGTGGATCTCCCTCTTCCACTCGTGTGTCTACCTCTGCCTGCTGCTGTGCGCGTTCGCGCTCGGCAACCCGCAGCCGGAGACCTTCGTGCTCGGGTTGAGCCACGGCCTGCTCTGGATCTTGATGTCGGTGCTCTGCCTGGCCGCGGTGCGGGCGCGCCTGGTGCCGCTCAGGCTCGCGGTCGCGGTCACCGTGCTCGGGGGGATCGGCCCCTTCTTCGGAAGCTACGAGTTCCTGCGCGAGCAGCGCCGGCGCGAGCAGCGGCAGGCCCCCCCGACTGTTAGGGGTTAATGAATTCACACGAACGTCGCGTTCCCAGCACTCTCCCGAGTCGCCGGCCGCGCTAGAGTGAGGTATCGCGATGGCCGCCGGCACAACGACCCAACAGATCGTCGATGTCGTTACGCCATCAGCAGGGGAGTCGGTCACCGAGGGGACGATCCTCGAATGGCACGTCAAGGCCGGTGACCAGATCAAGCTCGACGAGACGATCGTCGAGATCTCCACCGACAAGGTCGACGTCGAGCTCCCCTCACCGGCCACCGGCACCGTCACCGAGATCCTCGTCTCCGAGGGCGACGTGGTCACCGTCGGCCAGGTGATCGCAAGAATCGCCGTCGGAGCCGCCGACGGGGTGGCTCCGTCCGCCCCGGCGGCCCCCGTCCCTCAGGAAGACGCCGGCGCCGCCACCCGCGAGGTGGTGGACGTGATCACGCCGGCCGCGGGCGAGTCCGTGACCGAGGGCACGATCCTCGAATGGCACGTCAAGGCCGGTGACCAGATCAAGCTCGACGAGACGATCGTCGAGATCTCCACCGACAAGGTCGACGTCGAGCTCCCCTCACCGGCCACCGGAACCGTCACCGAGATCCTCGTCTCCGAGGGCGACGTGGTCACCGTCGGCCAGGTGATCGCAAGAATCGCCGTCGGAGCCGCCGCAGGCTCGGCCGCCGGGGCCGGCACGGCCCCCGACAGCGCGGCGGGCGCCGCGGCGCCCGCCGGCGAGATCCCCGCCGGGACACGCATCTCCCCGGTGGCCGCCAGAGCGGCGCTGGCCGAGGGCGTGGACCCGACGGCGCTCGCCGGGAGCGGTCCAGCCGGCCGCATCCTCAAGGACGATGTGCTCGCCGCCGCCAGGGCGGGCGCCAACGGTCACGGCGCCGCTGCGGCACCGGCCGCAGCGGGCCCTCCGAGCACGCCGGCCGGCGAGGCCAACCAGCCGATGCGCGGCGCCGCGGCGATGCTCGCCAAGTACATGGACGAGTCGCGCTCGGTGCCGACAGCCACGAGCTTCAGGACGATCACCGTCAGCACGCTCGACGCCCGCCGGCGCGAGCTGAAGTCCGCGGGCCGCAAGGTCTCCTTCACACACCTGATCGCCTACGCGATAGTGGCCGCCGCGAAGGAGATGCCGGTGATGGCGGAGCACTTCGCCGAGATCGACGGCAAGCCGCACCGTGTCAGCGACGGCGCCGTCAACCTGGGGCTCGCGGTGGACGTCGAGCGCAAGGACGGCACGCGCACGCTGATGGTCCCCGTGATCAGGAACGCCGGCGCGCTCTCCTTCGACGCCTTCCTGGCCGCCTACGACGAGCTCGTCGAGAAGGCCCGCACGAACACGCTTGCGGCGGACGATCTCGCGGGCGCGAACATCACGCTCACCAACCCCGGCGGGCTGGGCACAGCGGCGTCGGTGCCGCGCCTGATGGCCGGGCAGGGCACGATCGTCGCGACCGGCTCGATCGGCTACCCCGTCGGCCTCGCTCACCTCGGCGCGCAGCTCGGGGCCGAGAAGGTGATGACGATGACCTCGACCTACGACCACCGCGTCATCCAAGGCGCCGAGTCGGGCCGCTTCCTGGCCCAGATCGAGGAGCGCCTGCAGGGGCAGCACAGCTTCTACGAGCAGGTCTTCGCGGCGCTCGGAGCGACGCTCGCACCTGCGCCGCGGCAGCCGGCCGCGCTCGCCGCGCCCGCGCCGGCCGCCGCCCCGGCCGCCGAGCCCGACGAACAGCTGCTGATGGCTGTCGACGCGGCCGCGACGCTGCTCTCCCGCGTGCGCAGCCACGGCCACCTCGCGGCTCATCTCGACCCGCTGGGCAGCGAGCCGGTCGGCGACCCGCAGCTCGAACCGGCATCCGCGGGCCTGACGCCCGAGCTGATGGCAAAGGTGCCCACACGCGTGCTGCAAACCTACGTCGAGGGCGAGACGCTCGCGCAGGCGCTGCCGCATCTGCGCGAGATCTACTGCGGCACGATCGCCTACGAGGTCGAGCACATCGCCTCCCACCGCCAGCGCGCATGGCTGCGAGAGAAGATCGAGTCCGAGGCGTTTCGCGCCGAGCTCAATGCGGCCAAGCGCCAGGCGCTGCTCAAGCGCCTGATCGAGGTGGACGCGCTGGAGCGCTTCATGCACAAGGCATACCTGGGCCAGCACCAGTTCTCTATCGAGGGCCTGGACATGACGGTGCCGATGCTTGACGAGACGATCCAGCTCGCCGCGAGCGCGGCCAGCCGCGAAGTGGTGATCGGCATGGCCCACCGTGGGCGCCTCAACGTGCTCGCGCACAACATGAGCCGCCCCTACGACACGATCTTCGCCGAGTTCGAGGGCGCCTCCACGCTGGAGGTCGTCACCACGATCCCGCAGGGCGGCACCGGCGACGTCAAGTACCACCACGGCGAGCACGGCACCTACAAGCTCCCCGACGGCGGCACGATCAACGTCAACCTCGAGTCCAACCCCTCCCACCTGGAGTACGTGGCACCGGTGGTCGAGGGCGCCACGAGGGCCAGCCAGACCTCCCGCAAGGGTCCGCACGCCCAGCAGGACACCAACGCCGCGATCCCGATCGTGATCCACGGTGACGCGTCCTTCCCGGGCCAGGGCGTGGTGGCCGAGACGCTCAACCTGCAGGCGCTCGACGGCTACAAGGTCGGCGGCACCATCCACATCATCATGAACAACCAGATCGGCTTCACGACCGATCCCGAGGACGCGCGCTCGACCCGCTGGGCCTCCGATCTGGCCAAGGGATTCGACGTGCCGATCATCCACGTCAACGCCGACGACGTCGAAGCCTGCATCAGCGCCGTGCACCTCGCCTTCGCCTTCCGCCAGGAGTTCGGCCACGACGTGATGATCGACCTGATCGGCTACCGCCGCTTCGGGCATAACGAGTCGGATGAGCCCGCCTACACGCAGCCTGAGATGTACGCGACGATCAAGGCCAAGAAGCGGGTCTTCGAAGTGTGGGCGCAGCACCTGACAGCCGACGGCACGGTCACCCAGGAACAGGTCGATCAGCTCGGCCAGAGCGTGTGGGACAACCTGACCTCGCAGCACCAGCGGCTGAAGTCGCGGATCGCGGCGGCCGCCGAACAGGGCAGCGTCGAGCAGGGCACCGGCGAGTACCAGCTCGACCGCTCCCCCAGCCCCGAGGTCGGCACCGCGGTGCCGGTCGATGATCTGCTCAAGCTCGGCGACGATCTGCTTCGCATTCCCGACGGATTCACCGTGCACCGCAAGCTCGTCACGCAGCTCGCCAGGCGCCGCGCCGCCCTGCATCCCGAGGAGGGGCAGCAGCCCGGCACGATCGACTGGGCCCATGCCGAGGCGCTCGCGTTCGCATCGCTGCTCACCGAGGGAACCTCGATCAGGCTGACCGGCCAGGACTCGGAGCGCGGCACCTACAGCCAGCGTCACATGGTCCTGCACGACGAGAAGACCGGCCGGGTGTATAGCCCGATCCAGAACCTCGCGGACGCCCAGGCTCCGCTGGAGCTGCACAACAGCCCGCTCTCCGAGCTCGCCTGCCTGGGCTTCGAGTACGGCTACAGCCAGGAGGCGCCAGAGACACTGGTGCTCTGGGAGGCCCAGTACGGCGACTTCGTCAACTCAGCGCAGGTGATCATCGACCAGTTCATCGTCTCCGGCCTTGCCAAGTGGGGGCAGACCTCGCGCCTTACGCTGCTGCTGCCGCACGGCTACGAGGGCTCCGGACCCGAGCATTCCTCCGCGCGTCTGGAGCGATTCCTATCACTGGCTGCCGAGGGGAACATCAGGGTCGCCAACCCCACCACCCCGGCTCAGTACTTCCATCTGCTGCGTCGCCAGGCGCGGATCGCCAAGCAGCGGCCGCTGATCGTGATGACGCCGAAGTCGCTGCTGCGGCTGCCTCAGGCCACCAGCACGCTGGCCGAGCTCTCCGGGCAGAGCGCCTTCCAGCCGGTGCTGGCCGAGCCGGGCGTGCAGGCCGAGAAGGTCACGCGCCTGGTGCTCTGCACCGGCAAGATCTACTACGACGTGGTCGGCCACGCAGACCGCGCCGCCGCGGAGGGGCTCGCGGTGGGACGCGTCGAGCTGCTCTATCCGTTCCCGGAGGCACAGGTGCTGGAGCTAATCGACAGCTACCGCAACCTGCGCGAAATCCTCTGGGTCCAGGAGGAGCCGCGCAACATGGGCGCGCGCGCCCACATGTTCCCGAGGCTGATGCAGATCATGCCGGCGCGGATTCGCTTCGGCTACGTCGGCCGTCCCGAGCGTGCAAGCCCAGGCGAGGGCTATCCCGCCGCCCACGCCGGCGAGCAGAGCAGGATCGTGACGACCGCGATCGACCTCGGCATCCCGATCTCGCAGTACCCGCGCAAGACGCCGGGCGAGCGCTGAAGGCGCCGCCACGCCACTGAAGGCGCCGCCACGCCCCGAGGACGCCGGGCACCGAACCCGGCCGGCCTCAGCAGCGTCCAGCGTCCTCGTCTTCCTGCCCGACGGTCTGTGCGGCCAGCACCCGCCAGCCGGCGAGGAAGTGGGCTCTGGTGTCCGGGCCCATCACCTCCAGCGCTCGTCTGAGCGGCTCCAGCCGCTCGCGCGCCATCTCCTCGCAGGCCGCGCGCAGCCCGTCGCTGATGCTCACGATCGTGCGCCTGCGGTCGCGCTCGTCGACGTGGCGCTCCACGATCCCGGCCTTCGCGAGCTGGCCCACCATCAGGCTGGTGGCGGCCACACCCACACCGACGCGCTGCGCAAGCTCGCTGACGGCCATCGTGCCCTGCATAGAGAGCACGACGATCACCGGCAGATGTCTCGGACCCAGGGCTCCGGCGCTCAGCAGCGCCCGCAGGGCGGCGGGCGGCTCGCTCTCCTCCTCGGGCCGCTGCCGCTTCATCGCCCTGATCACCCGGGGCATGATCTGCAGCAGCTCCATCAGATCCGCGTCGACGTCGGCCCCCACGCCGCCATCGACCTCCCTCTCCAAATCCCCCTCTACAGCCATCTCCACCCCTTCACCCTTGACATATATGGATTGAACTCTAAAGTATTTTATCCCCAAAGCAAACTGGCCTCGCGGACGAAGAGGAGAACCGATGCTCGCGCTTGCCCGCTGGTGCGTTGCGCACCGTCGTCGTGTCGTAGTCATCTGGATAGTGATCGCAATCGCGGTCAACGTGCTCGCTCAGGCGGCCGGACGCGACTACGCCAACAACTTCTCGCTGCCCGGCACGCAGGCACAGCGGGCCCTGGACCTGCTGCAACAGAAGTTCCCCAGCCAGAGCGGTGACCTCGACCAGATCGTCTGGCACACCGGCAGTGGTACCGTCGACGCCCCGCGAGTCAAGGCCGAAATCGAGCCGCTGCTCGCCAAGGTCAGCCGCCTGCCCCACGTGGTGGGCGTGGTCAGCCCCTACTCGCCGGCCGGCGCCAACCAGATCTCCAAGGACCGGCGCACAGCGTTTGCGAGCGTCAGCTACGACAAGCGCGCCAACCTGCTGCCTCACAGCACCGGCAAGGAACTGCTGGCCGCGATCCAGTCCGTCCACGCCCCTGGCCTGAAGATCGCCGCCGGCGGGCAGGTGGTCGAGCAGGCCGAGCAGAGTGGCGTGGGCTTCGCGACCGCCGTCGGCGTGATCGCGGCGATGGTCGTGCTGCTGCTGACCTTCGGCTCGCTGCTGACCGCGGGCATGCCGCTCATCACCGCCGGCCTGGGACTGATCATCGGCGTGGCCGGGATCGGACTGTTGACGCACGTGATCAGCACGACCAACATCGCGCCCGAGGTCGCGCTGATGATCGGCCTCGGAGTCGGAGTCGACTACGCGCTCTTCGTCGTCACCCGCTTCCGACAGGCCTACGCCTCCCGCGAGGGCGACGTGCAGGCGGCGGTGCTGGAGGCGATGGACACCTCCGGACGCGCGATCGTGCTGGCCGGCTGCACCGTGATCATCGCCTTGCTGGGGATGTTCACGGTGGGAGTGGCGTTCTTGAACGGCATCGCTGTCGCCGCGGCGATCACGGTCGCGCTCGTGCTGCTGGCCTCTCTGACGGTGCTCCCGGCGCTGCTCTCGCGCTTCGGCGAGAAGGTGGCACGTGGCGGCCGGCGCGCGCAGCGGCGCCAGGAGATCCGCCACGACGGCGACGAGCGCTCGCTCTGGCGCCGCTGGTCGGCCGGCGTTCAGCGCCATCCCTGGCTCGCCCTGAGCTCCTCGCTGGCGGTGATGCTCGCCGTGGCCGCCCCGCTGATGGCCATGCGCCTGGACAGCAGCGATGCCTCCAACGATCCGCCCTCGCACAGCAGCTACCAGGCATACGAGATGCTGGCGACCGGGTTCGGCCAGGGCTTCAACGGGCCGCTCTCGGTCGTCGTGGAGCTGCCGAGCGACAACCACGCCACGGCGCTCGCGCGACTGCGCGAGCGGATCGCGGGCACGCCGGACGTCGCGGCCGTGCTGCCGGCACGCCTGAGCCCGTCGGGCGACACCGCGGTGATCAGGGTCTATCCACGCTCGGCGCCGGAGGCGCTCGCGACCACCGAACTGGTCAACCGACTGCGCTCGAATGTGCTCCCGCCGGTTGAGCGCGCGACCGGTACGCGGGTGCTGATCGGCGGCTTCACAGCCGGCTCGATCGACTTCTCGCGCGTGCTCGCCGAAAAGCTGCCGCTGTTCATCGCTGTGGTCGTGGCGCTCTCGGCGCTGCTGCTGCTCGTGATCTTCCGCTCGCTGGTGATCCCGATCCAGGCCGCGGTCATGAACCTGCTCTCGATCGGCGGCGCGCTGGGCGTGCTGACCGCGATCTTCCAATGGGGGTGGGGCAGCAGCCTGCTGGGCGTGCACGGCGGACCGATCGAACCCTGGCTGCCGGTGTTCATGTTCGCGATCGTCTTCGGCCTCTCGATGGACTACGAGGTGTTCCTGATCTCGCGCGTGCACGAGGAGTGGACGCGCACCCGCAACCCTTCTCGGGCGGTGCTCGACGGGCTCTCCTTCACCGGCCGGGTGATCACGGCCGCCGCCGCGATCATGATCCTGGTCTTCCTCTCCTTCGTGCTCGGCGACGAACGCGCGATCAAGGAGTTCGGCCTCGGCCTCGCCGCGGCGGTCGCCTTGGACGCGGTCGTGATCCGCTGCCTGATGCTGCCGGCCGTCCTGCAGCTCCTCGGGAAGGCGACGTGGTGGATGCCCAGGTGGCTGGACGCGGCGCTGCCGCGTGTGAGCATCGAGGGCTCGCTGGGGCAGGTGCCGGCAGACGCGCAGCCGCTGGAGCCACGAGCGGAGCAAGAGCCGGCGGGCAGCCGCGAGTAGGCTCAGGCGGCTCGCGCCGCGTCAGCGCGAGCCGCAGCGCTTAGCCTGGAGCGGTCGCCAAGAGGATCGACGCCGCGTCGGCCTGGTGGGCGACGATCGCGTTCCTCGCCTTGGCGCCGGCGCTGAGCAGCTTCGGCTCGCGCCGACGCGGATGAATGTCGATCGCGAACTCGATGTCAAGCGTCTCAGCGATCCGCGCAAGCGTGTCGATTGTGGGGTTGTGCGCCCCGGCCTCCAGCCGCGCCAATTGCGGCTGCGTCATCCCCAGCAGGCGCGCGAGCGTACGCTGCGAAAGCTCATGCTTCGCCCGATAGCTGACCACCTCAAGCGCCACTGCCCTCGCGAAGGCGGTGCGGTCCCACTCAGACCGAAACTCCGGGTCGCGCAGATCGGCCTCAAGCACGTCTGCGCTCGTCTTCATCTCACTGATCTTCATCGCAATCTCCTTGCCAGAAAGGATAGCAAGCATGTTATCGACGACATGGCAGGCGTCACGGCTGCAGCTCGTCTGAACGCCGCTGCGCCTTGCGCACGGCCTCACCAAACCCCCGCTTGTCAATCTGCGACTCCGGTGCTACGGCCAGCACGACGAAGGTGTCCGATTGCACGGCCCTGTAGATCGGCCTCCAGCGGCTTCGTCCCGCGCGCGGCCGCAACTCGCGCAGACCCGCGCCCGCCGCCCGCTTGATCGCGCTGCTATGTGGAGCACCGAGCCGAGGCCCCATCGCTTCGAGCTTCTCCCGGGCGTGCTGAATCGCGACCCGCTCGGCGGCGTCTCCTATCGCCGCATATTCCGACTCGGCGCCTGGATGCCAGATCACGTGGTACGAGGCGCCCGAGCTCGCAGCACGACGCTGGCAGCAGTTCGCTGAACGCTGTGATTCACGTGGCTTTCCGAACCCATGCACCCAAGAATGGGTACCAGCAGGTTGGGATGTTTCTCTCTCTCTCTCCGCGGGCGCGCTAGCGCCCGCTCCAGTCCGGCGGGCGCTTCTCGGCGAAGGCCTTGGAGCCCTCGATGGCGTCCTGCGAGCTGAAGACCGGAGCGCTGATCTCCTCCTGCCGATCCCACATCTCCTGAGCGGACCAGTCGTACTGCTGCTCGACGATGCGCTTGGAGGCGATCAGCGAGAGCGGTGCGCCGGTGGCGATCTGCTCGGCCCACTCCAGTGCGACAGCCGCCGCCGCGCCCTCGTCGGCCAGGCGGTTGACCAGACCGAGCTCGTGGCCGCGCTCGGCGGAGATCGGCTCCCCGGTGAGAGCCAGCTCGAGGGCAAGGTGGTAGGGAATCCGGCGCGGCAGGCGCAGCAGGCCGCCGCCGGCCGCCACGAGCCCTCGCTTGACCTCCGGGATGCCCAGTCGCGCACCCCTGGCGGCAACGATCAGATCGCAGGCGAGCGCCACCTCCAGGCCGCCGGCGAGCGCGAAGCCCTCGATCGCCGCGATCAGAGGCTTCTCGGGTCCGCGGCGCACGATGCCGGCGAAGCCGCGCTCGCCCACCCACGGACGCTCTCCGCTCACGAACGCCTTCAAGTCCATCCCCGCGCAGAAGCCCTTGCCGGCCCCGGTGAGCACTCCCACGACCAGCTCATCGTCGGCGTCGAGCAGATCGAGCGCGGCCGCGACCCCTTCGGCCAGCGGCAGGTTCACGGCGTTGCGCGCCTGCGGCCGGTTGAGGGTGATCAGCAGCGTCTTGCCGCGCCGCTGGGTCAGCACCTCCGGCTGCTGCGCATCTGCCTGGGACGCTGCTTGGACGGAAGTCACGGGCTGATCGCTCACGCGCCTCAGCCTACCGGTTCAGCCGTCGGCTTGACATTCTGAGGCCACTCACATCACAACAGGTCAATCGCTTCGGCGAGATCCACCGTCGCGTCAGGGCGCGAACAGCGTGAGATCCGGCTCGCGTTCGCCTCGCAGCACCTGGAGATCCACCTCCACGCAGTCGATCCCGCGCGCCTGCGCGAGCACGCGCGCCTGAGGCTTGATCTGCTGTGCGGCCAGCACCCCGCGGCAGGAGGCGAAGGCGGGATCAAGCTGGATGCGCTCCAGGTAGCGCGCGAGCTGCTCGACCGCATCGATCGTGGCGATCCGCTTGATCTCCACAGCGACCCAGTCCTCCTGTGCGTCCCTGCACATCAGATCGACCGGGCCGATGTCGGTCGGCCACTCCCTGCGCACCAGCCGCAGTCCCTCTCCGCACCACTGCGGCTGCTCGGCGAGCAGTTCCTGGATCTCCCGCTCCACGCCCTCCTTCTCCAGCGAGCTTACGGAGTCGAGCTCGTGCTCGATGTCCGAGAGCACCTCCGAGAGCGCGATCTCGACCCGGTCCTCCTGGCGCTGCCGGCGCACGACCATCCCCGTCAGGCGTCCATCCTCGTCGCGCCGCTCCTCCAGCACAGTCGGCGGCACCATCCAGTTCAGGGGCTTGACAGCCCCGCCGCCGTCGGCCCAGACCATGAACGTGCCGTCCGCCTTGATCATCAGCAGGCGCACCGCCTCCGGCAGCGTGGTGGTCAGACGGCCGAGGTAGGAGACCTCACAGCGGGCGACGATCAAGCGCACTCCCGCACCCTACGGCCGGGCGCGGACGGCGCCGGAGGCCGCGGACGACGCGCCGCCGGGCGCGGACGCCGTCGCTACTGCTCGTCGGGACTCTGCGACTCGACCTCGCCGCGCAGGACCTCACTCGTCGTTCCGCTGACGGTCTGGCGGAACTCGCGCACGCCCTTGCCGAGCGCCCGCGCGACCTCGGGCAGTCGCTTGGGTCCGAGCACCAGCAGCGCGATCACGCCGACGAACAGCAGGTGGACTGGGCTCTCGATGCCGGTCACTCTGAGAACAGATGGTAGTAGCCATCGCGCGCCGCCGCCGCCACCCGCGGTGTCGCGTCTGACGCCGCCGCCACCCTTAGTCTGCACGCGGTGGCAAGGCAGGAGATCAGACAGGGCGGGGCCAGATACCCGCCGCCGGCTACCTCCGAGCCGTTCTGGCCGGTGCAGCTCACGATCCTCGTTGCGATCGCGCTGCAATTGCTCCTGCCGCAGAAGCTGAACGCCGGTCCGCACTGGCTGATCCCCTCGCTGGAGGGCGTGCTGCTGATCGGCATGTTCTTCGCCACCCCGCGCGAGCTGGAGGGAGAGCATCCGGTGCGCAGGACTATGGCGATCGGACTGACCGCCTTTGTGAGCGCCGCCAACGTCTACTCGCTGGCGGCGCTCACGCACTTCCTGCTGCACAGCAAAGTCAGCAATGGCCAGGAGCTGATCGCCGCAGGAGTGCTGATCTGGCTGACCAACTTCCTGATCTTCGGGCTCTGGTACTGGGAGCTGGACCGAGGAGGGCCCGGCAAGCGCGCGGCCGGCATCGACGGGCCGCCCGACTTCCTGTTCCCGCAGATGAGCGACGACACGATCGAGCCGCGCGACTGGCGGCCCAAGCTCATCGACTACCTCTACGTGTCGCTGACCAACGCGACCGCCTTCTCCCCCACCGACACCATGCCCCTCACCGGCCTGGCCAAGACAGTGATGGGCTTTCAGTCGCTGGTCTCGCTGGTGACGATCGGTCTGATCGTCTCGCGCGCGGTGAACATCCTCAGCGGCTGAGGCGGCCGACGCCCGAGCCCGCCCTAGCCCGCCGGAGCCCGCCCTAGCCCGCGAGCCCGCCGGAGCCCGAGGCCACGAACGCCCGCGGGCGCTCAGGCCCTACTGGCAGCCACCAGCAGCCGCTGCTCCATCTCGACGGCCCTGGCCAGCAGCTCCTCCACCTCCGGGTCGGGCCTTAGCTCCAGCGCCCGGTTGCAGGCCGCGATGCACTCACCGATGCGATCCGAGCGCGCCAGCGCGTGCGCGTAGCGGCTCCAGGCCTCGGCGGAGTCGGGGTCGAGCTGGGTGGCCTGCTCGCAAGCGGAGATCTCGCCGCCGTGGTCGCCGGAGAGCGAGCGCGCGAGCGCCAGGTCGAGCAGGCCCTCGACGCTCGGAGCGATCCGCACCGCGCGTTCCAGCGCCTCTCGCGCCCCGTCGCGATCGAGCAGGCGCAGGCGCAGCCTGCCTAGTCGCTCCCAGGCCCCGGCGTCCTGCGGCCCGCACTGCGCCGCGCGGTGTGCGGCCTCCGCGGCGAGATCGATCGCGCCCATATCCTCGTAGATGCGAGCGGCGAAGCGGTGCGCCGCGGGCCGCTCCCGATCGGCTCTGGCCCAGTCGCGCACCGAGCGCGCGGCCGCATCGAGGTTGCCCGCCTGCCAGAACGCGAGCGTCATCAGCCGCAGCACCCCGACGTTGCGCGGCTCGGCGTCGCGCGCGTAGACCAGGCGCTGGGCCGCCAGCGAGTAATCGCCCTCGGCCATCGCGTGCTGGGCCGCGGTCATGAAGCGCTCGACGCGCTCGGCCGCCGGATCGGGCTTCGAGAAGTCCACGAACCGCATGCTGCCGGCGGGCACCGTGCGCACGCCGTGGCTGAATCGCACCCTCGCCCACTGCTGCACTTCGTCATCCTGCCCGCTGAAGTAGATGCCGCTGACCGTCCCCACTCCCCACTCGGGATATGAGATGCAGCGCGCGTAGCGGTGCACGATTGAGTGGTCCGGCACGCGACTGCCGAAGGGGTCGTGCGCAGCGCGCTCCTTCGCCTCCTCGCGTGAGCGCTGCTCGTCTTCGTAGGCGCGGCGGCCGGCCTCTTCGCGCGCCTTGCGCGCGGCGGCGGCGCCCGCCCGCACGGCGTTGCGGCTCACCCGCCCGCCGCGGGAGGTCTCGGCCAGGCGCTCAAGCTGGTCTGCCGCCTCGTTGATCGCCTTCAGGTGGCGCTCGTGCTCGAACTGGCGGCCGGGCGGGGCGATGTCAGGATGCCAACGCTTGGCCATCCGCCGGCGCGCGAGCTGCACGTCGCGCTTGTCGAACGGGGGCTCCAGCTCCAGCAGGAGCATGTGCTGCTCTATGTCCAGAACCCGGGTCGCCATGGCTCAGATCACGTTAGCGACCCCGCGCATCTCCTATCCTCCAGGCCGATGTCATCTCAATACGTCTTCACCATGCACCGGCTCACCAAGGTGCACCCGCCGGACAAGACGGTCCTCTCCGACGTCACGCTGGCGTTTCTGCCTGGCGCCAAGATCGGCGTGCTCGGCTACAACGGCGCCGGCAAGTCGACGCTCTTGCGGATCATGGCCGGCCGCGACGAGGAGTTCCGCGGCGACGCGGCGCTCGCGCCCGGCGCGTCGGTCGGGATACTGGAGCAGGAGCCTCAGCTCGACGAGAGCAAGGACGTGCGCGGCAACGTGGAGGACGGGGTGGCGGAGACCAAGGCGCTGCTGGATCGCTTCAACGAGCTGGCCGCAGAATACTCCGAGGACACCGCCGACGAGTTCGCCGCCCTGCAGGCCAAGATCGAAGCGGCGGACGCCTGGAACCTCGACACCAAGCTCGACTACGCGATGGACGCGCTGCGCCTGCCGCCGGGCGACGCGGAGGTCGGCAAGCTCTCCGGCGGCGAGCGCCGTCGCGTCGCGCTCTGCCGGCTGCTGCTGAGCGCGCCCGACCTGCTGCTTCTGGACGAGCCCACCAACCACCTGGACGCCGAGTCGGTGGCCTGGCTCGAGCGGCATCTGGCCGAGTACGCCGGCACGATCGTCGCGGTCACCCACGACCGCTACTTCCTGGACAACGTGGCCGGCTGGATCCTGGAGCTCGATCGCGGCCGGGGCATCCCCTACGAGGGCAACTACTCGGCCTGGCTGGAGCAGAAGCAGGCGCGTCTGGCGCAGGAAGAGCGCACCGAAAAGGCCCGTCAGCGCACGATCGCCTCCGAGCTTGAGTGGGTGCGCACCAACCCCAAGGGGCGGCGGACCAAGAGCAAGGCGCGCCTGGCGCGCTATGAGGAGCTGGTGGCCGAGGAGCGCAACGTCAAGCTGGACGAGGTGCAGATCCACATCCCGCCGGGGCCGCGGCTCGGGGACGTGGTGCTGCGGGCCGAGGGTCTGCGCAAGGGCTTCGGCGACCGCCTGCTGATCGACGATCTCTCCTTCGACCTGCCGCGCGCCGGGATCGTGGGCGTGATCGGCGCCAACGGGGCCGGCAAGACCACGCTCTTTCGGATGATCGTGGGCCAGGAGCAGCCGGACGCGGGCGGCATCGAGCTGGGAGAGACCGTGGAGCTGGCCTACGTGGACCAGTCGCGCGACGCGCTGGATGCGAACAAGACCGTCTGGGAAGAGATATCCGAAGGGCTCGACCAGCTTCCGGTCGGCGAGCGGATCGTCAACTCGCGCCAGTACGTGGCGAGCTTCAACTTCAAGGGCTCAGACCAGCAGAAGAAGGTCGGCTCGCTCTCAGGCGGCGAGCGCAACCGGCTCCACCTGGCCAAGCTGCTGCGCCGCGGCGGCAACGTGCTGCTGCTGGACGAGCCCACCAACGATCTCGACGTGGACACGCTGCGCGCGCTGGAGCAGGCGCTGCTCTCCTTCCCCGGCTGCGCGGTGATCATCTCCCACGACCGCTGGTTCCTGGATCGCGTGGCCACCCACGTGCTGGCCTTCGAGGGCGACTCGGAGGTCATCTGGTTCGAGGGCAACTTCGAGGCCTACGAGGAGCACCGCCGCGAGCGCCTCGGCGCGGCGGCCGACAGGCCGCACCGGATCACCTACAAGCGGCTCGTGCGGGGCTGACCCGGGGTCGCGCGAGCCTGCGCTGCGCCGCCTCGCCGCCTCGCCACTTCGCCGATCCCTACAGGGCTGCCATAGCTTTCAAAGGATCGGCGCGCTTCCGTTGAAAGCTCCCAGACCCTCGTAGAGACCGCCGCCGCAGGCTCACTTCGCCATCCCCTTGACCAGGCAAGTCTTGGCCAGCCATCGCCCCCGCTGCGGCGTCGGCGTCAGCGGAAACGCGAGATCGTCCAGCAGCGCCCACATCTCGCTGTCCTGCGTCGAGCTCAGCCATGTCGGCGGCCAGCGAGTGAAGTCCGCTTCCTGGAGAGCGAGGTGGAGCTGCTCCGCGACCTCTTCCACGCCCGGCGTCTTGATCCCCAGCCGCTTGCGGAAGCGCTCGACGCAGTGCTGGGAGGCGATCACCTCATGAACCTCGGGATGGTCCTCCCGTGCGACCCGGATGTGCATCGTGCGAAGCGTATTGGCCGCGGAGCCAGGATGCGTTGGCCGCCGCGCCGCCGCCGCCTACCAGCGCGCGAACTGCGTCTGCGGATCGAGCTTCAGCGCGCCGGCCGCGATCAGCGCGGCGGTGGCGGTGACGTCCGCCAGGTCGACCATCTCGACCGGAGAGTGCATGTAGCGCAGCGGGATCGATACCAGCGCCGTCGGCACCCCGCCGCGGGACAGGTGCACCGCATCGGCATCGGTGCCGGTGTTGCGTCCAAAGGCATCGACCGTGTAGGCGATCTTCTCCGCGTCGCCAGCCTCGCAGAGCAGATCGAAGAGCTTCGGATGCAGCGTGGTGCCGCGGGTGATGACCGGACCGGAGCCGAGCTCGTGCTTGCCGGCCTCCTTGACGTCGATCCCGGGCGCGTCGGTGGCGTGGGTGACGTCGATCACGATCGCGGCGTCGGGGGCCAGCGAGAACGAGCTCGTCCGCGAGCCGCCGAAGGTGGTCTCCTCCTGGGCAGCCGCGACCGCGACGGTCTCCCAGCCGGGCACGCCCCCTGCCTGCGCCACCATCCGCGCGGCCTCCAGCGCCACGAAGGAGCCGAGACGGTTGTCGAGCGCCCGGGAAAGCAGCCGCCCGTTCGGGAGCTCGACCGGATCGGCGTCGAGCACCGCCACGTCGCCGATGCGCACCATCTCCAGCGCCTGCTCGCGGCTGGAGGCGCCGATGTCGATGTGCAGGTCCCTGACCTCGGCGACCTTCTTGCGCTCCTCGTCGCGCAGCAGGTGGATCGGCTTCTTGCCGATCGCGCCCGGCAGCTCGCCGCCAACGGTGATGAGCCTCACGCGCTGGCCGACGAGGATCTGCGCATCCCAGCCGCCGACCTCCCTGAACCACAGGAAGCCCTCGTCGTCGACATGGGTGACGATCAGCCCGATCTCGTCGATGTGGCCCATGATCATCAGGCGGCGGTGCGGCGCCGGCGAGCCCTCGCGGGGCGCGAGCGCCGCGGAGGGCGTTCCGACCACGTCGACGCTCGCGCTGGAGAACTCGCTCGCAGCCTTGGCCCAGACCGCCGCGGGCGCGGCCTCGTTCCCGGAGGGGCCGCGGGCATGCAGCAGCTCCGCCAGGAACGCAGGCATGGCGCCGGCGCCGCCGGCGCCGCCAGCGCCGCTCACGCCAGCAACCGCCGCAGCACGTACTGCAGGATGCCGCCGTGGCGGAAGTAGTCGGCCTCGCGCGGCGTGTCGATGCGCACGCGCGCGTCGAACTCGATCGGCGCGTCACCGTCGCGCACAGCGCTCACGCGCACCTGCTTGGGCGGCTCGCCCTCGCCCGCCATCGACTCGGCCAGGCCGTCGATGGCGAAGGTCTCATGGCCGGTGAGCCCGAGCGAAGCGGCGCTCTGGCCATCCGGGAACTGCAGGGGAAGCACGCCCATCCCGACGAGGTTGGAGCGGTGGATGCGCTCGAAGCTCTCGGCGATCACGGCTCGCACGCCGAGCAGACGGGTCCCCTTGGCGGCCCAGTCGCGCGAGGAGCCCGAGCCGTACTCCCGACCACCGAGCACCACCAACGGCACGCCTTCCTGCGCATAGGCCATCGCGGCGTCGTAGATGGCCATCTGCCGCGGCTCGCCGGAGCCGAAGTGCCAGGTGACCCCGCCCTCCGGCAGCGCGGTCGGCGCTTGCAGGAGGTTCTTGAGCCGGATGTTGGCGAACGTGCCGCGCATCATCACCTCGTGGTTGCCGCGCCGTGAGCCATATGAGTTGAAGTCGCGCGGCGCGACGCCCTGCTGCTGCAGGTAGAGGCCGGCCGGGCTGTCGCGCTTGATCGAGCCCGCCGGGGAGATGTGATCGGTCGTGACGCTGTCGCCGAGCAGGGCCAGCACCCTGGCGCCCTGCACGTCGGTGACAGGCTCCGGCTGCGCGGGCAGGCCGTCGAAGTAGGGCGGTTCGCGCACGTAGGTGGAGTCCGCTTCCCAGGCGAAGCGCTCGCCGGTGGGTACCTGCAGCGATCGCCAGCTCTGATCGCCGGTGAAGACCTCGCCGTAGCTCTTGCGGAACATGTCCGAGGCGATCGCCTGCTCGACCGTCTGGGCGACCTCGTGCTCGTCGGGCCAGATGTCGCGCAGATGCACCTCGTTGCCGTCGCCATCCACGCCCAGCGGATCGTTCACGATGTCGATGTCCATCGTGCCCGCCAGCGCGTAGGCCACGCACAGCGGCGGCGAGGCGAGGTAGTTCATCTTCACGTCCGGGTTGATCCTGCCCTCGAAGTTGCGGTTGCCCGAGAGCACCGAGACGACCGCCATGTCGTTCTCGGCCACGGCCTTGGAGATCTCCTCCGGCAGCGGCCCGGAGTTGCCGATGCAGGTCGTGCAGCCATAGCCGACGAGATTGAAGCCGAGCTGCTCCAGCGGCTGCGTCAGCCCGGCGCGATCCAGGTACTCGGTGACGACCTTGGAGCCCGGCGCCAGCGAGGTCTTCACCCAGGGCTTGCGAGTCAGGCCGCGCTGCACCGCGTTGCGCGCCAGGATGCCGGCGCCGATCATCACCGACGGGTTGGAGGTGTTGGTGCAGCTCGTGATCGCGGCGATCACGACGTCGCCGTTGGCGAGCTCGAAGCTCTGGCCGTCGAGCTCGACCGTCGCGCTGCCGCCGCTGCGGCGCGCCGTCGCGGTCGCCGCCACGGACGGTGCGGTGGTGCCGCCCGCGGGCGTGGGCCGATGGCCGGGCACGCCGTTGGCCGGCGGGTCGGAGGCCGGGTAGGACTCGGCAACCGCCTCGTCATGCGCGTCGCAGGGTTCGGGCAGATCCTCGACGTAGTCCTTCAGCGCCGTGCGGAAGGCGCCCTTGGCGTCGGTGAGCGAGATCCTGTCCTGCGGACGGCGTGGGCCGGCGAGGCTGGGCACGACCTCGCCGAGGTCGAGCTCCAGGACGTCGGAGAAGATCGGCTCCGGCGTTCCGTCGCCGTGCCAGAGCCACTGCTCGCACGCGTAGGCCTCCACCAGCTCGATCTGCTCCCTCGGGCGCCCCGAGAACGCCAGGTAGCGCAGGGTCTCCTCGTCGATCGGGAAGATCGCGCAGGTGGAGCCGAACTCTGGGGACATGTTGCCGATCGTGGCCCTGTCGGCCAGCGGCAGCGAGGCGAGCCCTTCGCCGAAGAACTCGACGAACATGCCGACCACGCCGCGCCGGCGCAGGCGCTCTGTCACGGTGAGCACGAGGTCGGTCGCAGTGGCGCCGGGCCGCAGCGCGCCGTGCAGCTTGAAGCCGAGCACCTGCGGGATCAGCATCGACATCGGCTGGCCGAGCATCGCGGCCTCCGCCTCGATGCCCCCAACGCCCCAGCCCAGCACGCCGAGGCCGTTGACCATCGTGGTGTGGGAGTCGGTGCCCACGAGCGTGTCGGGGTAGGCGCGCGCGGGAGCGTCATCGCTGCCCTGCGTGGAGAAGACGACCCGGGCCAGGTACTCGAGGTTGACCTGGTGGACGATGCCTGTGTCCGGCGGCACGACCGCGAAGTGCTCGAATGCCTGCTGGCCCCAGCGCAGGAAGGCGTAGCGCTCTCGGTTGCGCTCCATCTCTCGCTCGGCGTTGATCCTGAAGGCGTCGGCGCTGCCGAAGGCGTCGACCTGCACGGAGTGGTCGATCACGAGCTCGGCCGGCACGAGCGGGTTGATCCTCTCCGGGTCCCCGCCCATCGCGGCCATCGCGTCCCGCATCGCGGCCAGGTCCACGACCGCCGGCACGCCGGTGAAGTCCTGCATCAGCACGCGCGCGGGCGCGAACGCGATCTCGACGCTGGGCTCCGCGTCGGGCCGCCAGCTCGCCAGCGCTTCCACGTCGCGCGCGCCCACGGTGCCGTCGCCCTCGTGGCGCAGCAGGTTCTCGAGCAGCACCTTCAGCGAGAACGGCAGGCGCGCGACGTCGAAGCGTTCCTGGAGCGCATCTATGCGGAAGACCTCATAGCCGACCCCCCCGACCTCGAGCGCGTTCTTCGCGCCGAAGCTGTTGCTCGTTTTCGTCATGGGCGCCTCCGGTGGTTCGTTGCCGTCGCGGGTCAGCTTAGGCACAGAGTCTCGCAAAGCCGGGCGCGAGACACCGGCTCCGGCCTGACATCTGAATACGCGAAGGCCGCCCGATGAGGGTCGGCCTTCGCGTCCGATCCGGCGGTGCAGGCTCTTGCCAGAGGCCGGACGGGTCGCCTGACGGCATCGCCCGCCGGCCTCGAAGGCCGCCTACGCCCTCATCTCGGCGATCTTGTGCTCGACCTCGGGCTCATGCGCGTAAACCTCCAGCGAGTGGACGACGCGCTCGGTGGACAGCTCATGCGCGATCAGGCCGATGACGGCCAGCGCCAGGATCCCGGCGGCCGCCGAGAAGCCCAGCCACGTCACCGCGGCGCCCGCGAAGACGAGTCCCGCGACGATCGTCCACGCCGCGAGGATCGCGATCAGGGCGTCTATGCCCTGCTGCGCGCGGCCACGCCGGGCAAGCCCGACCGCAGGCGCCGCGATCGCAAGCATGGCAGCGCCGACGCCGAGCATCAGCCACATCATGGTGGCGGGCACGAATGCCTGCGATGCGACCACGAGGAAGCCGGCCAGGAGAGCGAGCGTGATGTTGGTGAGGAATCGAGAGCTCATGTTGCCTCCTTGTTTGACGGACAAGAACAATATATCAGTCTGAGCGATCATCTAAAGCGGTCAGGCCGATCTATCAGACCAATCTGTCAGAGTGCTATCCTCCTGGCGTGCAACCCGCCGAGCTCACGAACACGGGCCGCGTGATCCTGGGCATGATCGCCGAGGGTCATCGCACCGGATACGCCATCAAGGGCGAGGTCGAGCGCTCCACCCGCTTCTACTGGACTGCCAGCATCGGCGGGATCTACCCGGAGCTGCGGCGGCTGCAGGACGCGGGACTGGTGAGCAGGACCGACGACCCGCGCGGAGGGTCCCGGCGTCACGCCTACGAGCTGACCGACCGCGGGCGAGCGGCGCTGCAGAGCTGGCTCGCAGAGCCGCGCGAGTGCGAGATCGAGACGCGCTACGAAGGGATGTTGAAGCTGCGCTTCGCGAGCTTGCTGCCGCAACATGAGCGACGCGGGCTGATCTCACGGATGAAGGAGATGCACGAACGGCGGCTGCGGCGGTTGCGGCAGCGCCTGGACGAAGGCGGTTTCGACGATCCCTGGCACCGCCTGACGACCGAATACGGAGCCGGCTGGAACACCTGGGCGCGGGACTGGTGCGAGTCGGTGCTGCGCTCGATGCAGGACGAGCAGCCGGCGACGCGACAGCCGGCGGCCTGACGCCTCAGCGCGCCACGTTGACGCGGCGCTTGCCCGCGCGCTTGCCCTCCAGCAGTGCCGCGTCGCACGCCTGCAGAAACTCATCGACGCTCATCGTCGGGCGCCACTGGGCCACCCCGATCGAGCACGAGACTCCCTCGGGCCCGGCGACGGTGATCCCCTCCAGCCTCACCCGCGCCCGCTCGGCGGCGACCGCCGCACTGTCAAGATCGGCCTCCGCGACGATCACGACGAACTCGTCCCCGCCGTAGCGAGCGACGCGATCGAAGGCGCGGAACTCCCCCATCAGCGTCTCTGCCACACCGCGAAGCACCGCATCGCCCGCGGCATGGCCGTGGCGGTCGTTGATGAGCTTGAAGTCGTCCAGGTCGATCAGCATGCAGGCAAGCTTGGAGCGAGCCCGTTCGGCGCGACCGATCTCCTCGGCGAGCCTGCGTCGCATCGCGCGGTGGTTCATGCACCCGGTCACGGCGTCCGTGCCGGCCTCCACCCTTGCCTGCACCAGCGCCAGCGCTGTGGCCGACTGCTCTACGAGGCTGCTGCAGTGCTCGAAGCACTCGCCGTCGAAGCGATCCTGCTGGCGCGAGGCGAGCACGACCACGGCCTGTGTCTCGCCGCGCAGCACCAGCGGCACGAGCAGCGCGCAGCGCACCGGTGAGGATCCTCGTGCGAGCCGCGGCACGCTGGCCAGCAGCTCACGCTCGTCGGCGGCCAGGAAGCTGGTGCCGGTGCTGGCCACCCAGCTCACGGCAGCGGGGCGCTCGGACGGCGCCATCAGATAGCTCAGCCGGCCCTCCCCCTCGTAGAGGTAGACGACGACCATCTCGCGATGCCGCAGATCGGAGCCAAGGTGGTGGATGATCACCTCTTCGGCGCCGACCGCCACCATCAGCTCGTGCGCCATCGCGCGCCAGACCTGCTCGGAATCCGAGGCACGGTCTGCGACCGCGGCAAGCCTGCGCATCGCCGCGACCAGCGCGGCGGGGTCATGGCGCGCCGGTCCGAAGGGCTCCATCGTGCGCGGGCTCATGGACTCAATCTAAGCCATCGTGGATTTCCACACCGACGCCGCCCCCCACCACCGCCGCAAGCCCGGGCAGCCGCGACACGATGGCCACGGCTGCCCGTCCGCCGCACGGACGCTCAGCCTCGTCTGAATACGAGCTTCACGAACGCCTTCGATTCGTGTTTGGCTCCTGTCGAGGCCTTGAAGCCGACCCGCACCTTGACATCGAGCCGGTGCTTCGTCGCGAGGATCTGCCGGCCAAGCTTGCTGAGCTTGACCTGGATCTTCGCGTTGCCGACCGCTTTGGCGATCTTCTTGTGGACCACTACCAGATCCTTGCCGCTGGTCGAAAGGCGTCCGGCCGACGACACCGCGGCGGTGATCGTCGCGGTGTCGCGGTGCACCTTGTGGCCAACCACCCTGACCGGACATTCGGCGACGTGGATCTGGATCTTCTGATTGATCTTCGTCCCGTTCTGGCCGGTCACCGTCGTGGGCATGTACATCTTGCCCTTGCAGAAGCTGCCGGCGGATGCCAGCGCCGATTTTTCGCCGGTCGGCAGGCTCAGTTCGAAGCTGTTGACCGGCACGTCGGGCAGGGCCGAGAACGTCGTGTGGGTGATGTTGTCCTTGATGTTTGTTTTGCCGACCAGGATCACGGTCACCCCGCTACCCTTGACCACCAGATCAAGGTCGGGGAAGGCCGCGCCTCCGTGTGAGACGAAGTAGGCCGGCCCTTGCATCGTGCCCGGCAGCGTCGGCGTCGTGATCTTCGCGGTGCCGACCTTCGACCCCGCCGGACAGCCGCTCGGATTGGCCGCGAAGGTCTTTTCGGCGCATGCCAGTTTCAGCGTGCTCGTGCGCGAGGGCAGCTTCATCGGCAGCGTCACTTTGACCGCCTTGATGTTGGCGTTGCCCGCCGCCTCCGTCAGCTTGACGTGCAGACTCGCGCCGTAACGTTTGGTCGTCCGTGCGTTGGTCGAGTAGCTGAACGTCGGTTTGAACGCCAGCGAGCTGCAACCGGTCGCCTGGAACGGCGTCGAGACCGTGTCCGTGCCGCCGCTGGTCGACGTCAGCGTGGTGTTCGTCGAAAGCACACCACAGTTGGTCGGGTTGAGCATGAAGTTGCCGTGGTTCATTGCAATCGTCAGCGCTTTCATGCGCAAGGGCACGCCGCCCACGATCGTAGGCACTTCCCCGGCCACCGTCACGCGGGCGGTGTACGGGTCGATGCTGATGCCCGCCTGCGTCACGATCGTGCCGTAGTTGTACGGCCCGACTTTTTCAGCCGGCACCACGATCGAGAGCCCGAACGGCGCGCCGTTGTAGGGACCGGTCAGGTAGACCGTACCGTCCAGGCGATATGGCGCGGGTCCCGAGCCGAGGCTCGTCGTCACCTTGCCCACTTCGCTCGAAGCAGGACACGTGCCGTTCTTCGCGGCCGGTTCGCCGCATTGCGTCGCCGACGGAATCTTGGCCACCACGCCGGCCGGCAGCGTCGCGCTGACCTTCTTCAGATACTGGTTGCCGTCCCCGCGGCTGAGACCCAGCGTAAAGGTCATCGGCGAGCCGCCCGTCGTCGGCAACGCGCTGGTCGACTGTCCGATGTTGAACGGCGTCGAGGTGCATGCGACGCTGAAGGACGTTACCGGCGCCGTCGCCGCAGAGCCTGTCGTGAACGGCGTCAACGCGGCCGACGCTGCGGCAGGCCCGCAGGCCAGCGGGTTGGCCAGGGGCGTGTGGTTGCCGTTGCTCAGCGTAAGCGTGAACGTGCTGAACGGAATCTGCGGGTTTTCGGCGACTATGGTCGTCAACTGCCCGGTGGCTTCATCGACTTCGATTTTGCCTTCGAGCTGAACCGCGACGCCATACCGCTGCGATTCAGCGTCGATGAAGATCCGATACTCGCTGCCGGACTTCGGGCTGCTGCTGAGCGGAGCGCCGACATACACCGCGCCCTGCAGCGATTTCGCTGGCAGCGTCGGCGTTTCAATCGCCACCGTGCCGATCTGTGAGCCGCTCGGGCAGTTGACCGGCCCACCGGTGCCGCGACCAAACTGTGCGTCGGTGCATGCTTCGAGCCCACTCGCCGCCGCAGGATTGAGGGTCATGCCTTCCGGCAGCGTGATCTTGGCTTCCTTGAGGGTCGATGAGTTGATGGCTTCCTTGCCCGCCTTCTGAGGCACTTCCACAGTAACCGTTGCTCCGTCGGGCGCGTCCGGAGTTGTCGCGCTCGGTGTGACCGTTACCTTTGGTTCAAATGGCACTTCGTTACAGCCAGTCGCGCCAAGCGGAGTGGTCGAACTGCTCGTCTTGACTTCTCCGGCATAAGATTCGACTTCGAGTCCGGTAGTCTGCAGAACTTCGCAAACGCTCGGCGTTGTGAGAAACCCGCTGCCTGCTTGACCGCTGAAAACCAGTCGGGACTCAAGCAAAGCGGGCACCGCTGGAGGTTTGCCTTCGGGCAGTTCCCTTATGTTGAAGTACTCGTGATAGTCGCCACTGTGCGGCACTGGCTGTTTGCTGAGGCCAGTTTCAGCGTGCCAACTAACGCCACCTTCCAGAAGCGTGTGTTGGTTGCCAGGTTCAATGTGAACGCCAAACTCCGCAGGCAGTCCGGGCGCAGGTTCGAGATTGTAGACAGGCGCCGGAATGGTGAGATCGATCCCAACGTATACGGTCAAGATATCTTCGCCGATCAACTCTTCCGGGGTGCATTCATTTTTTTGGAAGGCTTCTAGCGGACACTGAGGAACGGCGGTCGGGTTCACGCTCAGTCCCGCCGGGAGATCAATACGGAGATTGCGCACACTGCCATTTGGCGCGTGTGAGCCACTTACTTCGGTGCTATTGAAGCGGAAATCCGTTATCCCGTAGTTCGGATGCGCGGCGGCCTGCGTGAACAGTTCAGGCAGCGTGCTCGTCTTGCTACACGTCGAAACCTTGCAGGTGCCAGCAAGGAATTCTTCCACTCCGAATTCCGGTTCAGCAGCAAACACCGCCGGAGCACAAGCGAGCGCCACGACAGCCACAGTTGCAGCCATCGCCGCCCGCAGACAAAACCCAGCACGAAACGACCTCATCTCCACCTCCCGTTTGGGATATGCCGCCATGATAGCCAGTTACGACCGACTGTACCAGGGGTCATGATCCTTTGCAGACAAAGCTGCGCATGGCTGTCCAGTCGTATGCGTTTGCGGTACGTACTTTCCCGCAGGCCGGCAGCGCGGCGCGGCCGTTTTTGGCTCTACCGTGCCCCGCGCCGGCGCCGCTTGCGCGCTCCGTGCCGGCGCTTGAACTTGCGGTGTTTTCCTGATTTTCGCTTGCATCCCGCGACCGCGATCCGCGGTCGCTGCGTGATCGACTTCCCGTTCTGGCCGACGATGGTGACCGGCATCCGCAGCTTGCTCTTGCAGAAGTTCCCGTAGCCGTCGAGCGCGGGGTGGCTGCTGGTCGGCAGGCTCAGGCTGAAGCTTCTAATCGGCACGTCGGGCAGCGACGCGAACGTGGAGTGGGTGTAGCGGCCCTTGATGTTGGTGTCGCCGACAAGGATGACCGTGACACCGTCGCCGTTGAGGACGACATCGAGGTTGGGGAAGCCCGCGCCGCCGTGCGAGACGAAGTAGGCGTGGCCGGTGAGCACGCCCGGCAGCGCCGGGGTGCTCACCTCGGCGTTGCCGACCCGAGACTGCTGCGGGCAGGACGAGGAGTTGGCCTGGAAGGTCGCCGCAGGGCACGCATATTTGAGCGTCTCCGTGTCCGCGACGATCTTCTTGGGCAGCATCACCTTGACCGACCGGATGTTCGCGTCACCGGGCCTGGCGGTGACCGACACGGTCAGCGGCGCGCCGAACCTGCGTGTGTGATGCGCGCCGGTCGAGACGCTGAACTTGGGGGCGAAGGCAAGTGCTTCGCAGCCGCTTGCCTGGAACGGAGTGGACACGCGGTCGGTCGCGCCGAAGGTTGACACCAGGCTCGTTTCCGTGGCCAGCGCACCGCAACTGGTCGGGTTCAGCATGAAGCCCGGGTGATCGATGCTCACGCTCAGCGATCGCAGCCGCACCGGCGCGCCGCCGACGACCGTCGGCAGTGCCGCTGAGACCGTGACGCGAGCCGTGTAGGGATCGATCTGGATCTTGGCTCGGGTCACGATCGTTCCATAGTCGAAGGGCCCGACCTTTTCGGCGTCGGTCAGGACCTCCATCCCGAACGGCGCCCCGTCGTATGGGCCCGTCAGATAGACCGGCCCGGCCGGCAACACCAGTGGATCGGAGCCCGATCCGGCGGTGACGCTCGCGGTGCCGATCTGGCTGGCGGCCGGGCATTTCCCCGCCGCGGCCTGCGCTTCCTCGCAAAGGGGCACAGCGGTGATCTGCCCGATCATCCCCGCGGGCAGAGTCGTGCTGAGCGACGATATGTACTGCTTGCCTTCCGGCCGGGTCAGGCCCAGCGTGAAGCTCGTGCCGGACCCCGCCTTCGTGGACGAGGCCGCAGCGCTCTGGCCGACGGCGAAGGGCGGCGGGCAGGCGGGCGCGAGCACGGTGAACGGACTGGCCGCGCTCACCGGAGCCTGCCCCGCCGGCGCACTGTACGAGAAGAATGCGCCCGAGGTGCTCGCCGCGCCGCACGAGAGCGGGTTGGCCAGAGGAGCAGCAGGGCCACCCTTGAATTGCAGCCTGAATTCTTCGAACGGCACGGCCGGCAGTTCGGAGAATGTCGTGGTCAGGCTGCCCGTCTGCGGGTTGGCATGTACGTGCCCTTCGAGACGAACGCCGATGTCGTACGCCGGAGCTTCGGCAGCCACGAAGATCCGGTACTCGCGCCCGGAGTCCGGTTCCTGGCTTTCAGGAGTGCCGAGGTACACGGAGCCGGTCAGTGCGCCGTCCGGGATTCCGGGCGCGTTCACGCTCACCGATCCGATCACGGATCGGGCTGGACACGCGATCGGCGCATCAGTGCCGATGCCGAACTGGCTGCTTGAGCAGGCTTCCAGATCGTTTGCGGCCGAGGGGTTCAACGTCATTCCCTCCGGCAGCGTGACGCTCGCTTCGCGCAGGTCGGGCGAGTTGGCGTCCTGCGGGTGTTCGGTTGCCTGCGGCACGTGTAGGACCACCTGCGTGCCGTCGGGCGCGTCGGAGGTGCTGCTTTCCGGTTCCTGGCCGATGGCGGGCTGGTAGGACAGCGACCCGCAACCGGTGGCGCCCACAGGCGTCTTGTACGGGTAGCCGAGGTAGCTGCCCGGCTTTTCGTAGGAGTCGACGTGCAGCCATGTCACCTGGGGGCCGTCGCACGCGCTCGGCATCGTGATGAACGCCTTGTCGGTGCCTTCGAGGTGTCCGTTGTATTCGTAGGGGACGCCCCAGAACACGAGCCTTGACTCGATCAGTTCCGGTTCCTGCGGGACCTTGAGAATCCTGAAGTACTCGTGGTAGTCGCCGGTGGCGACGCCACGTGTTTCGCCGCCCGCGGCTTCCGCTTCCTGATGCCAGCTCAGACTGCCGTGCAGGTAGATGATGCTTTCGAGTTTGCGAGTCGAGACGAGCCCGCCGTGCACCTCGATGCCGACGCGCGCCGATTCACCGTATCGCCGCTGCACGTTGTAGGCGGGAAAGCTCTGTTTGACGGCGAGTCCGCCGGCCGCGCCGACAGCTTCGTCGACGCCGACCTGCGTGTCAGGCGGGCAGGCGTATTGTTCGATCTGCGCTTCGCTGCAAGCCGGAACGGCTTCTGGATCGACGGCAAGGCCCGGTGGGAGGTCGACACGCACGTCTTCGACGTGTCCGACGGGTTTTTCCAGAAGCAGCGCTTTTTCGGTTTCGAATCTGAAGTCGGTGATGCCGAAAGGCGGATGCCCCGCAGCCTGCGTGTAGTAGAGGCTCGGCGTGCCTTCGGTGCATTCCGAGCTGGTGCACGTCCCCGCTTCCCACTTCGTGACCCCGAATTCGGCACCTGCGGCCGTGCCGGCCGCACCGGCCGCCAACGCGGACAACACCCCGGCGACCGCGATCGCCGAACGCAAACTCCGTCTTGCCGTCCCCAACACCGCTCTCTCCTCTCTCCCGATGAAGTCCACCAGGAGATACCCGCCCACACGCGATGTAATCGCGTCCGTCCCCAGTCGCCTGCGACACTGCTTCCCATGCGACTCGAAGGCATTCGGATCGGGGACGTCGTGGAGGTCGACCGTCATGGCCGGCGCTTCCATGCGCTGGTGACCGGCACCGTCCCCGGGGGGGTGGCGCTCCAGCCGCTGGACCGCCGCATCAACTACCACAGCGCCCGCAGCCAGCAGGTGATCGGCCACTGGGCCAGGCGCGGCAGGCCCCGCGAGACCGATGCTCCGCTGGAGCCCTCGCCCAGGCAGATGCAGCTCTCGATCGAGTGAGAGATGCCGATCCGCTCGCGCACCCGCGAGAGTGCGCGCCGCAGCGCGAAGACGATCAGCGCCGGCACGACGGGCCTGCCGATCGCGCCCAGCACCGCGCCCGAGATCGCTTGGTCGCAGCGCGATTTCGAGCGCACAGAGGTGATGTATAAGCTCGCCATCGCGGCGAAGACGATGAGCTGGGCCTGCCCGTCCGGCAGGCCCTGCAGAAGCCGGGTGGCTTCGCCCGCGATGTGCCCCATCCGCGCGACCGCCTCCTCTTCGCAGCGGTAGTAGTCGAGCAGGCTGCGCTGCCCCGCCTGAGCGTCCTCGTGGCGATCGACGAGGCTGTCCAGCAGGGTGTGCAGGCTGCCCGCCCAGGGAAAGTAGGCGCTCTCCAGCTCCTGCGAGCGGCCATGATCCATCTCCGGGTCGGAGGCGGCCGCGATGAAGCTGAAGATGCCGGTCGAGGAGCCGGCGGAGGCGGCGGTCTCCCACCAGCGCAGGTCGGTGCCCTCCGGGGTCTCTCTGCTTGCCCACTCCGCAAGCGCCAGATGCATGCCCTGGGGGTGGCGGTGATTGCGGCCTTGATAGGCGACTATGCGCCCGACGGCGCGCTGCAGCGGCGCCGCGAAGGCGCCGCGTGCCGGCAACACGTCGTAGGCGGTGCGGCAGGTGTCGCTGAGAGCCGTCAGGTAGCCGGCGTCGTCGGACGAGCCGCAGTGCGCGTAGTAGTCCTCGCGGGGCGCAGCGCACTCCGCCACCGGCAGCAACGCGCTGTGCAGCGCATGGCCGTTTGCGACCGGGTCCCTGCTCCCGCGCTCGGAGAGCACGTCGGCGTAGTCGTAGGCGGTCTGGAATGCGACCTGCGCCGCTACGACGCGTAAACGATGCGCCCTACGGGCAAAGGCACCGTAAGCGGCCGCGCCCTCGACGTTGCCTACCTTCGTGGACTGCATGCGCAGCGCGAGATCGCGCAGCAGCGGGTCCGGGATCTGCTGTGCGCGATCTCGCCATCTGCCGACCTCGACGCGCACCTGCGGAAAGACGCCGAGCCAGTACACGCAAGCCGCGCACAGGAATCGCAGCGGGAGGGGAAGGCGGTCTCGTAGAGAGATTGGCGTGGCTGTGCGCATTGCTGGCTCTCATCAGGCACGCGGATGCGGTCATTCCTGGAAGGCGGTCTGCGGCGAGACTCGCGCCGCCCTGGCACCGGGCAGCGCGACGATCGCAAGCGCTATCCCGGCGACCAGCGCCAGGACCGCCAGCACCTGCGTCTCGCCGAAGGCGAACGGCGCGGGGAACCCTGTGCTCATCTCCAGCCAGCGGCTGGCGAGCGCATGCCCGTAGACGCCGAGCACCGCGCCCACGAGGCAGCCGACGCCGAGCACGATCGCGCTCTCCCACAGCAGCGTCCGCAGGAGCTGCACGCTGCTGAACCCCTTGGTCTTCAAGGACGCGAACCACGCGCGCCGCATCCAGATCGCGGCACTCAGCGCCGCCGCGACGGCCAGCGCGGCCGTGATCAGCAGCAGCGTGGAGATCTGGCCGAGGGTCCTCAGACCCTGACGAGCGCTGGTCTCGTAGACGGCTTCGCGCTGCGCAAGCGTCTGGACCACGAGGCCCGGCCGGTCGCGCAACGCTCGACGGACGGCCTCGCGTCCGGCCGCGGCGCTGACGCCCGGCTTGAGATCGACTTCGAGGGCGGTCGGAGCGCTGGCCGCCGACTGGCCCCAATACCTCGCGAAGTCCGCGGCGCTCAGCGTGAGCGCCCCCGGCGTCCAGCCGATGTTCGTGGTGATCGCTGCCACACGCAATCTCGCCGACCCACCCGGAGTCGGCAGCACGAACGCCTGCCCGACCTTCAGGTGACGTTCTTCGGCGAAGCCGGTCGAGACGCTCGCCCATCCGCTGGCGCGCAGCTCCGCTTCGGCGCTGCCGAGGTCGCCTTCGACGATCTGGCTGGCCTCGAGCTGGCGCGGCGCGGCCGGGGAGCGGGCTCTGACCCACAGCCGTCGGTTGCCGACGTCGAGCAGCGCCGCTTGGTAGGGCCGCACGGCGGCCACGCCGGGCGTGGCGGCGATCTTGGCCTGCGCGCCATCCACCGCGAATCTGTCGACAGTCAGCGTGTCGTTGCCGGTGCTGACCCAGACATCCGCTGTGGCGAGGTATTCGCCGACCGCGTTGTCTAGGCCACGGATCAGGTCGGCTCTGGCCCCGAGCACCGCGACGCTGCCGTAGACGGCGAGCGCGGCCACGCCGGCCAGCGCGACCGACCGTGTGGCGGTCGCCCGAAGTTCGATCACCGCGAGCGCGAGCATGCTTCCGCGCAGCCGCTGGGTCAGCGGCAGGAGCGCCCGCACAGCCAGCGCGAACAGCGGCACGACCAGGCACACGACCGCGAGCGCGAGCACCACCCCGCCGATCACGGTGAACGCCGGAACGATCAGGACGGCGACGCTGACCAGCACCACGATCGCGGCGCCGGCGCCGCCGGCGATCCCGATCACCCGGTCGCAGAGACAGTTGCCCGCCTCCCCCGACTCCCGCATCACCGAGTCCACGCCGCGGCCGCGACGAAGATCCAGCGCCGGCGGCGCGGAGGCGGCCAGGGCGGCGAAGACGCCCGCGCAGATCGCGACCGCGACCGCCACCGGCGGCACCGTCTGATCCGGCGCCACCGGGAAGACGTAGGTCAGCACGCGCGGAACCTGCCTGAAGAGGCTGTGCGCGAGCATGTCGCCCAGCGCGACGCCAAGCAGCGAGCCGCCCAGACCGAGAATCAGCGCCTGAGAGCCGAGGATCAGCAGCACCTGCCGCGGCCCGAAGCCCTGCGTGCGCAGCTCCGCGACGAAGCGACGGCGCTCGGGAACCGTGAGCAGCATCGCGTTCAGCGCGAGCAGGAAGCCGACCATCGCGCTGATCGCGGCGAACAGCGTGGTGGACTGGTCGTTCGGCTTGGACGCCTCGGCGAGCAGTTGCAGTTCGTGGCTGGCGGGAGCGACGGCCAGGCGCGTGCCGGCCAACCGCCGCAGCTCTCTTTCGACCGAGCCCTGCTTGCCGGGCTGCGGCTCGATCAGCAGCTCGCTGACTCTGCCCTGCAGCCCGGCAAGCTGCTGGGCATAGGGCAGCACCGCGACCGCGACCGGGCTGCCGGAGATGGGGCCGATCGTCTGGCTGCCGAGCACCGCCGCGACGTTCACGTCGTGTTGGCGCCCGGCGATCATCAGCTTCACCGACTGGCGTGCCTGAGCGCCGACGTCTTCGGCGACCGCGGAGGGCAGCCCGATTCCGCCGCCCGTGAGCTGAACGTCGCTGCTGAGGTTGCGGATCGCGTCGCTCTGCAGCGTTAGCATGGCCGGCGTCACTCCCTCCAGCAATATGGGAGTGCGGCCCCGTGGTCCGATGATCGAGGCGTCGGCTCTCAGCACCGCGGCGGCGTGCTTGACGCCGGGCAGGTGTTCGGCCCGCCGGGCAAGCGCTTCGGGGAAGCCGGAGGAGGATCGTGCGCTCAGCTCCAGCCGCGCCGACCCGATCACACCGTCGATGAGCTGTCTGGCCGATCCGACGATGCTCGTGTTCGCGACCAGCACGCCGAAGCAGAGCGCCACCCCGACGGCTATGCCGGCCGCCGCGAGCGCCTCCTGCATACCGTGCCTGCGCACCCGCCAGCGGTAGAGCGTAAGCAGGCCGCTGATGCGCACCTGCAGAACCGAAGGGTCGAGCACGGTGCGTAGCCGGCTCATCGCCCGCGACCCCCTCGCTGCGCGCTCTCGGGTCCAGGGAACTGCACTACCTCGGCATGGCGGTCCATCAGACGGATCGCCCCACCGCCCACCGACATGATCCGATTCGTCCGCCGCAGCGGCCGCAGGTCCTCGGAGGCGATGATGACCGCTGTCCCCTCTTCGCCGCCGATGATCTGCAGCAGGTTGAAGATCTCTGCCGCCTCCCCCATGTTCAGGAACGCGGACGGCTCGTCCACGAGCAGCAGGCGCGGGCGGTGCACGAGCGCCTGGGCGAGCATCACCTTGATCAGCTCGTCGCGCCCGAGCGCGGCCAGGTGGCGCTCGCCGACGTTCAGCGCCCCTGCTCTCTGCAGCGCTGCAAGCGCAGACCCGCGAGCCTCGCGCAGGGACGTGCCGGAGGCAAGCAGCGGCAGCGCCACCTGCTCCACCGCGCGCAGGTTGAGCGTCGGGCGTCGATCGGTGAACAGCAGACCGATGCCGCCGTCTCGCAGCAGCGCGGCGCGGCGGTGCCCGGAGACCTTGGCCAGGTCATGGCCGTCGAAGCGCACCGACCCGTGCTGAGCGAAGTCGAGCCCGGCGGCGAGACGCAGCAGCGTGCTCTTGCCCGAGCGGCGCATGCCCCAGACGCCGACGAAGTCGCCCTCCTGCGCCTCGAAGCTGACGTCGTCCAGCACAACGATCTCGCGCGGCCCGTCTCGGTAGCTCCTGCTTACGTGCTCAAAGCAGAGCAGTGTCATTGCGCCATCAGCGCCGTAAATGCGCCATGAACTCCTGGATCGCTTGGCGCGCGGCCATCACCCAGCGCAACTCCGCGTGGAGATGCTCATCCGCGGCGATCCGCGCGAGCGCCATCGCCAGACCGGACCAGGAGCCTGTGCCGACCTCCGCGTCGGAGGTCTCCTTCAGCATGTCGAAACATTCGCGCTCATACCCGTCGAGCGCCCTTAAGAGGTTGGGAACGTCCTTGGCGCGAGAGACCGCGACCTTCGCCTGCAGCTCCTCTCTGACGGGAGACTTCGAGACCCGCGTTTCCATCCAGAGCTCCAGGGCGGCATCCGCGCGCTCGGTGGCGAAGTAGACCTCGAGCGCGCCACGGCGCGTTATGGTGGTTTCGCTGCTGATCAGCTTCGCGGCCTGTAGCTGGCTGAGCATCTGGTAGACGCTTTTGCGGTCCACCTGCCATGCCGGCCCCAGGCGTCGTGCCATCATCGCCGCCAGCACGTAAGCGTGCGTCGGCTGCTCGAGCTCGGCGACGAGCCCAAGCAGGACGCCCTTCATAGGCGAGCCGCGCATCCATGACCTGTCGACTGGGTCCGTTACCATTACTGTTCCATCTCCTGGATCGAGTGTCGGCAGGCTAGCCCTCTGTGCGATGCCAGGCAAATCCGCGCGCATCGCGAGCGTGTGAGCCGGAAGGGCCATCGAACGCCGCGCCGGGCGGCCAGGGCGTCTGCCGCAGGGACTTGTCCGCACCAGCACTCGGTAACACGGCAGAAACATCGATGTGAAGGGCGGGCGTCCAGACGCCTCGCCCGCGCTTGCCCATGCTCCCAGGACAAGCGCGCAGTTGTTTCCAACTGCTTGACCTTCAGCGTGTCTTACGGCTGCTCAGAGGATCGCGCGGAGCACCTGCAGCGCCCGCTGACGGTGCGCGCCCATCTCTGCGACCAGGCGATCCGCGTCGCCCGCGCGGGCCGCACGCAGGATGCGCGCGTGGGCGGCGTTGGCATGGCGCCGCTCGGCGGGCGAGTTGTAATAGAGCGCCCGGTATGCCTCGGTCGAGTCCCACAGCAGGCGGATCAGGCGCATGAGGTGAGGATGGGAGTCGCCTGAAAGCAGGAGGAAGTGAAAGGAGCGGTTGGCGTCGAGCTCGCGTGCGACGTCCCCGACCTCGGCCGCCACCTCGCACTGCTTGGCCGCGAGCGCCAGCCGCTCGATCTCCGCCTTCCCGAGCCGCGGCAGCGCCTGGCGCGCGGCGCGCTCCTCCAGCAGCGCCCGCAGCGCGTAGATCTCCTCCAGATCCTCGATCTTCAGCTCGGTGACGAAGTAGCCGCGTCGCGGCCGGTAGCTGACCTGCCCCTCCTGCTCCAGCGCCCGCAGCGCTTCGCGCACCGGCGCCACGCTCAGCCCCAGCTTCTCGGCGAGCGCGTCCTGGTTGACGCGCTGCCCCGGCCGCAGCGCCCCTGAGACGATCAGCAGACGCAGCGAGTGCAGCGCGTGCTGGGCGGCCGTGCTGGGCGGCGAGAGCCGCGGCGGGGCTGCCTGGCTCATCGAAACGCCTGCATCCCCGTCAGCGCGCCGCCGATCACGAGCGCGTGCACGTCTGCGGTGCCCTCGTATGTGACGACAGACTCGAGGTTGTTCATGTGCCTGATCACCGGATACTCGAGGGTGACGCCGTTGGCCCCGAGCACCTGCCTGGCGCTGCGGGCGACCTCCAGGGCGGCGTCGACGTTGCCGAGCTTGCCCATGCTGACCTGCTCGGGCACCAGGCGCCCCGCGTCCTTGAGCCTGCCCAGGTGCAACGCAAGCAGACTCGCCTGCCCGACCTGCAGCGCCATCCTGGCGAGCTTGGCCTGCTGGATCTGGGTGGCGGCGATCGGCTTGCCGAAGACGATCCGCTCCTTGGCGTAGGACAGCGCCGCCAGCAGGCAGGAGCGAGCGGCTCCGGCCGCGCCCCAGACGATCCCGTAGCGGGCCTCGTTAAGGCAGGAGAGCGGGCCGCGCAGCGAGTTCGCCTGCGGCAGCATCGCCTCCGCCGGCAGCCGCACGTCGTCCAGCAGCAGCTCCGAGGTGATCGAGGCTCGCAGCGAGAGCTTCTTGTGGATGTCCTGGGTGGTGACTCCCCTGGTCCCCTTGGGCACCAGGAAGCCCCTGATGCCCTGCTCCGTGGCAGCCCAGACCACCGCCACCTCCGCCACCGAGCCGTTGGTGATCCACATCTTCTGCCCGTGCAGGATCCAGTCGCTGCCGTCGCGGCGAGCGCGCGTGCGCATCGAGCCGGGATCGGAGCCGGCGTCGGGCTCTGTCAGGCCGAAGCACCCGATCGCCTCCCCCGCCGCCATCCGCGGCAGCCACTGCTGCTTCTGCTCCTCGCTGCCGAAGCGCCAGATCGCGTACATCGCGAGGGAGCCCTGCACCGAGACCAGCGAGCGCAGGCCGCTGTCGCCGGCCTCCAGCTCCATGCAGGCGAGGCCATACGCGGTGCCACTCGCGCCCGCGCAGCCATACCCGGTCAGATGCATGCCCAGCACGCCCAGCTTGCCGAGCTGCGGCGCAAGCTCCAGCGGCAGCCGGGCCTCCTCGAACCAGTCCCCGACGTATGGCGTGACCTGGTCGGCCACGAACGCGCGCACGGTGTCGCGGATGTCGCGCTCCTCATCGCTGAGCAGGTGGTCGATGTCCAGGAAGTCGATCGGGCGGATCTCTGGGGACGCTGCGGTGCTCGCCATTCCTCGGCTGCTCCTTCGCTTAGATTTTCGAGGATCTAATATCCAAGCAGATGCCGGCCGCCCTTGAAAACCTGCGGATCGTCGACTTCTCGCGCGTCCTGGCGGGACCGCTGGCCACGATGCTGATGGGCGACCTCGGCGCTGATGTGATCAAGGTCGAGCGCCCCGGACAGGGAGACGACACACGGTCCTGGGGCCCGCCTTACGACGGGAGCGGCATGGCCACCTACTTCCAGTCGGTCAACCGCAACAAGCGATCGCTGGCGCTCGATCTCGCCGACGCTGGCGACCTGCGGCGCGCCCGCGAGCTGATCGCCGGCGCGGACGTGCTGGTGGAGAACTTCCGGCCGGGCGTGATGGACAGGCTGGGCCTTGGATACGAGACGCTGCACCGCGAGCGCCCGCAGCTTGTCTATTGCTCCATCACCGGCTTTGGCAGTGCGCCGGGAGCGGCATCGATGCCCGGCTACGATCTGCTTGTGCAAGCGGTCGGAGGGTTGATGAGCATCACGGGGAGCAGCGATGGAGAGCCGCAGAAGGTCGGCGTCGCGCTGGTCGACGTGATCTGCGGGCTGTTCGCGAGCGTCGGCATCCTGGCTGCGCTGCGTCACAGGGAGCGCACCGGCGAGGGACAGCGCGTCGAGGTGGACCTGCTCTCCAGCCTCCTGGCCGCGCTCGTCAACCAGGGATCGGCGTACACGCTCGCCGGAGAGGTCGCGACCCGGATGGGCAACGCGCACCCCAGCATCGCCCCCTACGAACTGCTGGAGATCGGGGAGGAGCAGCTTGTGCTCGCGGTCGGCAACGACAGGCAGTTCGCGGCGCTGGCGCAGGCGATCGGCGATCCCGAGCTGGCCACCTGCCCCGAGTTCGCCACCAACTCGCAGCGCGTGGCAAACCGCCAGGCTCTGCGCGAGCGGCTGCAGCGAGGCATGCGCGGCGCCGGTGCCGCGCATTGGGCCTCCGCGCTGCCGGCCGCCGGCGTGCCCGCCGGGCAGGTGAACGACGTCGCCGGCGCGTTCGAGCTGGCGCAAAGGCTCGGGCTGGACCCCGTGATCGAAGCGCCCCGCGCTGATGGCTCGTTCGCTTCTCTGACGCGCAACCCGATCAGGCTCTCCGCGACTCCCGCCAGCTACCGCAGCGCTCCGCCGCCGCTGCCCGCGAGCGCATAGGCAACCGATGAGCGCACGGCGCGTACAGCGTTCCTTCGCCTTCCTGGACATGTGCGGCTTCACCGCCTACATGGACGAGCGGGGCGACGAGGACGCGGTCCAGGCGCTCTCGGCGATGCGCACCGCGATCAGGAGCGCCGCCGAGGAGCATGGCGTGCGCGTGGCCAAGTGGCTGGGCGACGGCGCCATGATCGTGGGCGTCGAGCACACGCCGCTGGTGCAGTGCGCGCTGGCGATCCAGGCCTGGATGCCGCCAGGCCCCTGGCCGCCACTGCGCGGAGGCGTCTGCACCGGCCAGGTGCTGCTGTTCGAAGGCGACGACTACGTCGGCCGGGCGGTCAACATCGCCGCTCGCCTGTGCGCGGCTGCCGCGCCCGGACAGATCCTGGTCGCCGACGAGCGCTCGGGAGCGACGGAGAGCGCCGACACCGGCGAGGCGCCCTGTTTCGGAGAGCCCGCCGGCGAGATGATCGAGCTGCAGGCCGAGCTTGCGCCGCAAGGCACCGAGGAGCAGCGCGGCAGCCGCTCGATGGAGGTGCGCGGCCTCTCCAGCAGCATCCGCGTGCGGCAGTTCGACCGCGGCTCGCGCCGCTGAGCTAGGGGCCTCGCGCCGCTGAGCTATGGGCCTCGCGCCGCCGAGCTAGGGGCTCGCGCCGCCGAGCTGTTTGCGTTACCGAGCGGCTTGCGCTGCCAACCAAGCGGTTGGTAAGTTCCCTGGCACGTCCGGCGGGCAGCATCGCCGGCACGGAGAGCCAGATGCGACGCACGATCTTCCAGAGCGAGCACGAAGACTTCCGCGAGGCGGTGCGTGGCTTCCTGGCGCGCGAGGCCGCCCCCTTCGCCCAGCAGTGGGAAGCCGCCGGGATCGTCGATCGCGCGTTCTGGAAGCGCGCCGCCGCGCAGGGCATGGTCGCCTTCGCGGCGCCCGAAGAGCTCGGCGGCGCGGGGCTGCGCGACTTCCGCTTCAACGCCGTCCTGGACGAGGAGGTCGTGGCGACCGGATCGGTCGGCGACGGGTTCTCGCTCACCAACGACATCGTCGCGCCCTACCTGATCGATCGCGCCTCGCCCGCGCAGCAGCGGCGCTGGCTGCCACCGCTGGCGAGCGGAGACGCGGTGGCGGCGATCGCCATGAGCGAGCCGGGGGCTGGCTCCGACCTGCGGGGGATCAAGGCGAGCGCGAGATGGCGCGGCGACCACTACGAGCTGAGCGGCGCCAAGACGTTCGTCACCAGCGGCATCCAGGCCGACGTCGTGATCGTGGCGGCGCGGATCGAGCGGGAGGGCGTCGACGGCCTCGGGCTCTTTCTCGTCGATGCCTCGCTCGACGGCTTCGCGCGCGGGCGCAAGCTCCAGAAGCTGGGCCGCATGGCGCAGGACACGGCGGAGCTGTTCATGGAGAGGGTCGTGCTCGGGCCCGATGACTTGATCGGCGCGGAGGGCGAAGGGCTGAGGCTGCTGATGAGCAACCTGCCGCAGGAGCGCCTCTCGATCGCCGTCACGGCGGTCGCCAGCGCCGAACGCGCTCTGCTGATCACGCGCGAGTACGTGGGCCAGCGCAACGCCTTCGGACGCGCGATCGGCAGCTTCCAGACGATCCGCTTCGCGCTCGCGAGCCTGACCACGGAGGTGCGCGCGGCCCGCGCCTATCTCGACGGCTGCATCCTAGGCCACGTGCACGGCGAGCTCGACGCCGCCGAGGCGGCCGGGCTGAAGTGCCTGGCCACGGAGCTGGAGTTCCGCACGATCGACCGCTGCCTGCAGCTCCACGGCGGCTACGGCTACATGGAGGAGTACCCGATCGCGCGCATGTGGCGAGACAGCCGCGTGCAGCGGATCTACGGTGGCGCCAACGAGATCATGCTGGAGATCGTGGGCCGTTCGCTGGGGCTGTAGCCGCGCGTCCGCGCGCAAGCATACAACCAAGTGGTTGGTAGAATCGCTGGCGGACGCGCAGCCGCGCCATGTCCGGCGCGGTTGCGGCACATCGAGACCTGGAGTCGATCACATGCCCAGTGGCCCGCTTGCACACATCTGCCTGCTCGTGGCGGACCTCGACCGGGCGATCGACGATTGGAGCAAGATCCTGCGCATCCTCGACCCGCAGCAGCTCCAGGAGCGCCTCGTGCGCTATGAAGACTTCAGCGGCGGGCAGGACACGATGCGCTGGGCCACCTTCGTCTCCGACGGCGGCGCCGAGATCCAGCTCATGGAGCCGGGGCCGGACACGCCGCTGGGCCGCCGGCTGGCAAAGCACGGAGAGCACGTGCACCACATCTGCTTCACGACGCCGGACGTGGAAGACACGATGGAGAGGCTGCGCGCGGAGGGGCTCGACGCCTCGGAGGAGGTCTTCAACGATCCGCGGATGCCCTGGCAGAGCTGGTCCTGGCTCGGGCCCCGCAGCACCCACGGCACGCTGGTCGAGGTGGCGCGCCCCTACCGCGCCGTCGACGGGAACTGGGAGTCGGGCTCCGATGAGTGAGCCTCTGCCGGCGGGAGAGATAGAGCGCGTCGCGGTGGTCGGCGCGGGCACGATGGGCCATGGCATCGCGCAGGTGATCGCGGGCGCCGGGCTGCAGGTGACCCTGGTGGACGTGTCCGACCAGGCGCTGGAGGCAGCGCTGGAGCGGGTGCGGCGCAGCCTCGGGCGCATGGTCAAGGCGGGCAGGATCAGCGAGGAGCAGGCCGAGGGCGCGCGGGCGCGGATCGTCCCCAGCACCGACCTCGAGTCGGCGGCTGGCGACGCTCAACACGTGGTGGAGACGGTGATCGAGGACCTGGAGGCAAAGCAGCAGGTGCTCGGCCGCCTGGATGCCCTCTGCGCGTCGGAGGTGATCTTCGCCTCCAACACATCCCAGTTCTCCATCTCGCGGCTGGCCGCCGCCACGAGCCGCCCCGACCGCGTGATCGGCTCTCACTGGTTCAACCCGCCCCCGATGATGGACCTGATCGAGGTGGTGCGGGGCGTTGCCACCTCGCAGCAGACGCTGGAGGTGACGCTCGGACTCGCCGAGCGCTACGGCAGGCAGACCGTGGTCTGCAAGAAGGACACCCAGGGCTTCATCACCTCCCGCCTGATCTCGACGCTGGCCCTGGAGGCGATGCGGATCCTGGAGGAAGGCATCGCCGACGTGGAGGACATCAACCGTGCGTGCGTGCTGGCCTTCAACCACGCGATGGGCCCGCTGGACACGATCGACTTCAGCGGCCTGGACACGACGCTGAAAGTGGCCGAAGCGATGACCAGCCACTACGGCGAGCGCTTCATGGCGCCACAGAATCTCCGCACGCTCGTGGCCGCAGGCCACCTCGGCGCAAAGAGCGGCAGGGGCTTCCGCGACTACGAGAAGGCATAGGCGATGGCAGGCGTCGTGGGCTTCTTCCACGCGGGCGTGACGGTGAGCGACATGGACGCCTCGCTGCGCTTCTACCGCGACGCGCTCGGGCTGGAGCTGCTCTCCTCAGGAGTGACGGGCGGGCCGCACGCCGAAAGGATCTGGAACATCGGCGTCGGGCCTGTCCGCGTCGCGTTCCTGGCGGTGCCGGGCAGCACGGCTCAGATAGAGCTGTTCGAGTTCCAGGAGATCGAGCGGCACTCCGCCTCGGCGCGTCCCTGCGACTACGGCGCCGGACATTTCTGCCTCTACGTCGAGGAGATCGACGTGCTGCACAGGCGCCTCTCCGAGATGGGATTCGCCTCCCGGAGCCAGGAGCCCGTCGAGATCCTCCGCGGCCCCCACGCGGGCGCCAAGGCCCTGTACGCGATCGACCCCGACGGCTATCACGTCGAGCTCTACGAGCGCCCGAGCTAGCGGCCCGCCCGCCAGGCCTCGATCAGCGTCGGCCACAGCGTGGCGACCTGCTCGAAGCTGCCCGGCGCGCACTCCGAGGCGTCGGCGCCGTCGTTGGCGAAGACCGGCACGATCTGCATCGAGGTGATCTTCCAGCCACCGTCCCGACGCACGTAGCGCTCCAGGTAGTAGCCGCCGGTCCTGCCCCACCCGCGCTGCGTGTATTGCCACAGCCCTCTTGCGAGGTCTGGGCCGGTGATCTCCACGACCGAGGCATGCAGGGTGTGAAGCGTCTTGGTCGTCCCGACTGCCTCCGCGACGCCCGCGACCCACTGCTCCGGTCCGACCGGCCCGCTGTAGGCGCCGCCGGGGAGTCCTCCGCCCAGCCGCGCGTCATCGGCGAAGACAGAGCGGTAGAGCTGCCAGTCCTTGCTGTCCACGCCGATGCAGTACCAGGCCTTGAGCTGCCTGATCTCCTCGATGTGGAGCAGATGCTCGCTCTCGATCGCGCTCATGCGCCCATCTCCAGGGACCGCGGTGCGGGCACGCCGCGCGGCGCCTCAGGGCGCCAGCAAACCGCCGCCGTCGACGTCTATCAGCGCCCCGCTGAGGAACTCGTTGGTCATGCAGGTCAGCACGACCTGGGCGACCTCCTGGGAGCGTCCGACCCTGCCCACCGTCGTCTGCTGCCCCGCGGCCTGCAGACGCCGCTCGCGTACATCGGGCGGCAGCCCGTCGAAGACCGGCGTGTCGACGGTCCCTGGCGCGATCGCGTTCACGCGAATCGGCGCCAGTTCCAGCGCCAGCGCGCGGGCGAGCCCCTCGACGGCCATGTTGACCATCGTGAACGCGCCCGAGCCCTTCAGCGGCCTGCGGCTGCGGATTCCCGAGGTGAGCGTGATCGAGGCGCCCTGCGCCATGCTCGGCGCGGCAGCCCGCGCACACCGGTACTGCCCCCACAGCTTGGACTCCATCAGCGCACGGGTCTGATCGGGAGCGCCCAGCAGATCTCTGGGGAAGCCAGAGGCAGCCGTGCAGAGCAGGTGGTCCAGCGGGCCGATCGCCGCGAAGGCGCTCTCCACCGAGCGATCGTCGGTCACATCCATCTCCACGCCCTCCACACCCTCCAGCTCGCAGCGGCCCGGATCGCGGCTGGCCACGATCACCTGCGCGCCCGCGTCGCGGGCCGCCGCCGCGGCGGCGAGCCCGATGCCCGAGGTGCCCCCGACCACCAGGACCCGCCGATCGGCAAGTGCTCCAGCCGCCATGAGATCCTCCGCCGACCGCCCCTCAGAAGGAGCGGTCCAGCCCCAGGCTCTGGGCGACGATGTTGCGAACCATCTCGTTGGTCACCGGGCCGATCTGGTAGAGCCGCACGTCGCGCCAGTAGCGCTGCATGTCGAACTCGGCCGAGTAGCCCATGCCGCCAAGGATCTGCAGGCCGCGATCGGCCGCCCAGGTCGCGTACTCGGCGGCCACCGCCTTGGCCATCGAGGACTCGACGCCCGCGTCCTGCCCGTTGTCGTAGAGCCAGGCCGCCTTGTAGGTCAGCAGCTCGGCCTGCGCAAGCTTCATCGCCATGTCCGCGATCCAGTGCTGGATCACCTGGAAGTCGCCGATCGCGTGCCCGAAGGCGCGGCGCTCCTTGGCGTAGGCGATCGAGTCCTCCAGCACGCCGCGCAGCACGCCGGTGGCCAGCGCGGCCACGAGGATGCGCTCGTTGTTCAGCGTGGTGAGGATGTGGCGCCAGCCCTGGTCGACCTCGCCGATCACGTGGGTGGCGGGCACGAAGGCCTCGTCGAGCTGCACCTCGCAGGAGCCCACGCAGCGCATCCCGAGCTTCGGGATCGGCGTCGCCACCACGCCCGGCTGATCGGTGGGCACCAGGAACAGCGTCTTGCCCGCGGAGGACTTCTCCCCATCGGAGGTCTTGGCCAGCAGCAGCAGGTAGTCGGAGACGTGGGCCATCGTGGACCAGATCTTGGCTCCGTTGATCAGGAAGCCATCGCCCTCGCGCCGCGCGCGCGTGATCATGCCGCCGAGCAGGTCGGTGCCCGCGCCGGGCTCGGTGATGGAGATCGCGACCTTCTTCTCACCGGCGACCATCGCGGGCACGAACTCGTCGCGCAGCTCCGGCGCGGCGAAGCGCTGGATGGACTTCGCGCAGAAGGAGGAGATCCCCCACACCCACGTCAGCCCGGCGAGGTTGCGCGCCAGCTCGTCCATCAGGATCGCCTGGATGGTGGCGCCACCGCCCTGGCCGCCGAGCGACTCGTCGATCCCCACTCCCAGGTAGCCCGCCGCCGCGAGGTCGGCGAAGAACTCGTGGGGGAAGTTGGACCCGTCGTGGTCCTCCTTGCGCTCCATCTCGTTGACCTTCGCCTTCGGGTACTTGTCGTTGACCCAGTCCCGCACCGAACGGCGGAAGTCCTCCTCCTCATCGCTGAACTTGAAGTCCACGTCATACCCTCGCTTTGGCTCTGGCGGTTTTCAGTATCGATCTCAAGCGATCTCAGGCGGCCGTCGAGGCCGGCGCGAGCAGCTCCTTGACTTCCTGCATCGCCTTGAATGAGTAGGCGGACATCGACGGATCGCCGAAGGGCGTGATGTTCCAGAGCACCACGTCGCGCAGGCCGGCCCGCTGGTAGTCGAGGATCCGGTCGGCAATCTGCTGCGGAGTGCCGTGCAGCGTGGCGTCGCGCACGACGCCGGGCACGATGTGGCTGGCGACGCGCTGCGCCTCGGCCAGCGAGACCTCGGTGGGCACGTAGCTGTGAAACCCGCTGCCGCCCTCGAACGGCGAGCTCGATCCGTGCTTGGCCCAGGTCTCGGGCGAGAGGCCGACCGCGGCGAACAGCAGGCGCACCAGCGTCTGGTCGCAGAGTCGCGCAAGCGTCTCCTCGTCGGGCGCGCAGAGCACGTAGGCCAGCATCGAGGGCGTGATCGCATCGGGATCGCGGTCGGCGCGCTCCGCGCTCTCCCTGATCACGCCGAGCTTCTGGCCGTAGTCCTCTGGGCTGATGTTCGTCGGTAGCCAGCCGTCGGCCAGGCGCCCGCAGATGTCGAGCATCCGCGGCCCGTGCGCGGCAAGCCAGACCGGCGGCGGCGTGCCCTCGTAGGGTTCCAGTCCGAGCACGGCCGACTCGAGCTTGAAGAACTGCCCCTCGAAGTCGACCGGGCCCTCTGCTTCCCAGAGCTTGCGTATCACCACGAGCGCCTCCTCGAGGCGCCCGACCGGCTTGCTCCACTCGATCCCGTAAGGCGCGACGTTCATCCTCTCTCCAGAGCCTAGGCCCAGGATCGAGCGTCCGCCGGCGAGATGATCGACGGTCAGCGCGTTCTGGGCAAGCATCGCGGGATGACGGCGGATGGTGTCGGTCACGCAGACGCCGACGCGGATCTTCTCGGTGGACGCCCCGGCGGCGCCCATCATCGTCAGCGGGTCGAAGTACATGTGCGGGTTGCGCTGGAACTCCGCCAGGCCGGTCATCTCCGGCGTCCATACAGAGTCTGGTATCCAGCCCATCAGGTGGCAGGGCCACCAGATCGAGTCGAAGCCTTCCGACTCCGCTCGCTGCGCGAGCTCTATCGCCTTGGACGCGGGGGGCATGATGCGCCCCGGCACTCCCATAGTCACGTGCATGGGCGGGACACTATCAAACAAACATCCGTTTGACATCAGAGCGAGCGCTCGTAGCTCGCTTCGATCATGCGGACCTGCCGCCAGACCGTGCGATTGACCGGCGTGGCCACGCCCACCTGCTCTCCCAGACGCGCGATCTCCCCACAGAAGGCATCGATCTCTGTCGGCCGGCGGTTGATCACGTCCGCCGCCATCGAGGTCACGTGCGGGCCGGCGCCCTGGAAGGTCTGCAGGCAGTGCTGCCAGGCCTGCTCCGCCTCCAATGGAATCCCGAGCGCGTGGGCGACCGCGACGGTCTCGTCGAACATCGCGCGGACCAGCGCGATGCCGTGCTCGTCGCGCGCCACGTCGATCACGGTGCGTCGCAGCACCGCGGTCACCGGGCCCATCGGTCCAGCGAGGGCCAGCTTGGTCCAGATCACCACGTCGGCGGAGTCCAGCGCCTGCGTGGGCAGCCCGGCGTCGGTCAGGGTCCGCGCGAGCGCGCGCACGCCGTCGGGCATCCCCGCGGCGCCCCGCGGCGGGCCCAGATGCGTCACCGAGGTCCGCGCGGCGGTGGCCGGGCTCATCGTGGTCTCGCCCGGCGCGTGCTGCTCGGCCCCGACCGTGGTCGTGCCCGGCACCACGCGCTGCGCTCCGAGCACCTCGCCCAGCGCGCGATCGTTGCCGAGCCCGTTCTGCACGGTGGCGACCCATGTCTGCTCACCGACGGCGTGGGCGATGCTGCGGGCGGCCTGTGCGCTGGCGAAGCTCTTGGTGAGCACTATCACCGCGTCCACAGGCTCCAGGTCGCGGGCGGGGTCGGTGGTGGCCCGCAGCGCGATCCTGCTGCTGCTCCCATCCGGCTTTCGCATCAGCAGACCGTCGGCGGCCACCACGTCGATGTGCTCGGGGCGCACATCCACCAGCGTGACCTCGTGTCCGGCAAGCGCGAGATGCCCGCCAAAGACGGACCCCATCGCGCCTGCGCCCAGGATCGCGAACCGCATCAGAGAAGCCGGGCCGAGTCGCGTTTCATGGGCAGCAGGCTACCAGGCGTTCTCTACCAATTGATTGGTAGATTGCACTCGCGAGGGCCCGCCCCGGCCCGCGCCCGGCGAGACAGGGCGAACGTCGGTCGGGCGCAGCGAATGGATCGATGTAGAGCCGGCCAGGGCGAGCGTGCCGACCAGCTCGGAGCGAATGATCTCCACCGCGCGCGCGACGCCCGCCTCGCCTGCGGCGCCGAGCCCGTAGACCAGCGAGCGCCCCAGAAGGCACGCCCTGGCGCCCAGCGCGATCGCCTTGACCACGTCGCTTCCGCGCCGGATGCCCCCGTCGAGGTACACCTCCGCGTCCTGGCCCACGGCGTCCACGATCGCGGGAAGCGCACTGATCGCCGAGGGCGCGTGATCGAGCTGGCGCCCGCCGTGGTTGGAGACCGAGATCGCCTGTGCCCCGCGCCGGATCGCCTCTCGCGCATCCTCGGGATGCAGGATCCCCTTCACCACAAGCGGCCCCTCCCACTGTGCCCGGAACCAGCTCAGGTCCTCCCAGGTGGCCGACGGATCGAACTGGCTGTTGATGTAGACGGTCGCGCTCACCGCGTCCAGCGCCTCGCTGTCCCGGCCCACCACGTTTGCCCACTGCAGCCGCGGCTCTCGGATCAGGCGACGGGCCCACCGCGGATGCAGCGCGCCTTCCACCAGAGACCGGACGGTGGCACGTGGCGGGACGCCGAAGCCGTTGCGCCGGTCGCGGTCGCGTCCGGCGGCGCGAGGCACGTCCACCGTCAGCACCAGCGCGCGGTGACCGCAGGCGCGAGCGCGATCGAGCAGCTCCCTGACGAGCCCCCGGTCGCGCCAGAGGTACATCTGAAACCACAGCGGGCCGCCGCTGGCCTGGCTGACCTCCTCGATCCGATAGGAGGACATCGCGCCCAGCACGCAGATCGAGCCGGCAGCGTCCATCGCCCGCGCGAGCGCAAGCTCGCCGGCGGGATCGACGAGCCCGAGCAGCCCCATCGGCGCCGCCAGCAGCGGCGCCGCGATCGGCTGGCCCAGAACGCTGGTGGCGATGTCCACCTCGGAGACGTCGGCCAGCACGCGCGGCAGCAGCTCCAGGGCGCGAAAGTGCTGCCGGTTGCGGACCGCCGTCACCTCGTCGGCCGCTGCGCCGTCGACGAAGTCGAAGATCACCCGCGGCAGCGAGTGGCGCGCCAGATCGCGCAGCTCCCCGATCGTGCCGCAGCGCGCGGCGCGAGCCTCGTCGGTGCCGGCCGCGCGGATGCGCCTTCGAAGGTCAGGCAGCTCTGCCGCAAGCTGTCTGCGCAGCACCGCGGCGAGCTCGTTCATACAGACAGTCCGGCGTCGGCGCCCGCGTTCACCGCCGCTACGAAGTCGGCCGGCGTGAGGGCGTCGCCCAGGATCACCGCCTCCGTGCCGTTGATCGCGGCCGCCAGGTCTTCGCCGCGCGGGCGCCAGCCGATCGCCAGCGCGACGTCGTCGGCCTCCACGAAGCCCTCGCCACCGTCGGGGCGCTGGTATACGACCCTGCCGGGCTCGATCATGGTCACTTTCGCCTCGGTCAAGATCTGCACGCCGGCCTCGCGGAGATCCCCCAGCAGCCGCCGGCGCGTGATCTGCTCGACGCCGCGTCCCACGCCGGGCATCATCTCCAGGATCGAAACCGCGCCCGCGCTGCCGGCGAGGAACTCCGCCGTCTCGCAGCCGGTGGCGCTGCCGCCGATCACGGCGACCCTGCGTCCCGGAGCGATGCGCGCCCGCCCGAGCAGGATCTCCTGTGCGTCCAGCACGTGCGCGGCGTCGATGCCGGCGATCGGTGGGATCAGCGGGTCGGCTCCGACGGCGAGGACCACCACGTCAGGCGCCTGCTGCTCGATCTCCGCGGCTCCGACCTCGACCCCGGTGTGGATCTCGACGCCGAGCTTGGCGAGAAGCTGCGACTGGTAGGAGCGAAAGCGCAGCACGTCCGCCTTGCTCGGGGCGCGGGCGGCGACGTCGAGCTTGCCTCCAAGCTCCTGGTCGCGCTCCCAGATCGACACCTCGTGGCCGCGCATGCGCGCGATCCTGGCCGCCTCCATGCCGGCCGGCCCGCCGCCCACGACCATCACCCGGCGCGGCTGCTGCGCGGGCACGATCTCGAAGGTGCCGTCGCGCCCGACCTCCGGGTTCACGGCGCAGCGCGCCTCCTCCGCGCGCGCGACGAGGTCCACGCAGGCGTTGCAGGCGATGCACGGCCGGATCTCCTCGCGCCGGCCGGACGCCGCCTTGGCAGGCCAGTCCGGGTCGGCGATCAGCGCGCGTCCCACGGCAATCAGATCGGCCTGCCCTTCCTGCAGCAGCCGCTCGGCCAGATCCACGTCGTCCAGGCGCCCGGCGGCGATCACCGGTACCGAGACGCCCTCGCGAATCCTTCCCGCCAGCGGCGCCAGGCAGCCGTGCGGCATCGACATCGGCGGGATCGTCAGGTGCAGCGCGTACCAGTTGCCGGCAGAGACCGAGATGCACGAGACTCCCTCCTGCTCAAGCCACTGGCAGACCTGCGCCGATTCCTCGACACCGAAGCCACCCTGCGCCCCCTCTTCGCCGGAGATGCGGAAGAAGATGGGAAAGTCCTGTCCGCAGGCGGCGCGGATCGCGCGCACTATCTCGATCATGAAGCTGGCCCGCCCGCGCAGGTCGCCGCCGTAGCGGTCCTCGCGGTGGTTGGAGAGGGGCGAGAGGAACTCGCAGGGCAGGTAGCAGTGCGCCCCGTGCACCTCGACGAAGTCGAAGCCCGCCGAGCGGCAGTTCACGGCCGCGCGCGCGTAGCTTGCGATCAGCTCATGGATGTCGGCTTCGGAGAGCTCTCGGGGCACCGGCGTCCGGCGCGAAAGGGGGATCGGCGACGGGGCGATCGGCTCGCCCAGCAGGGTCTGGCGACCGGGATGCCAGAGCTGGACGCCGACCGGCACGTCGTGGCGCTGCACCGCCTGCGCAAGGCGGCTGAGCCCCGGCACGTAGCGCTCGTCGTGCAGGCGCAGCTCCGGCCCCACGCCGTAGGCGTCCGGCGAGACCAGCGAAGCCTCCAGGACCATCAGGCCGAGGCCGCCGCGCGCGCGGCGCTCGTAGTAGGCGATCGTCTCCTCGGTGACAAACCCCTCGTGGTCGGGCAGACCTGTGCCCATCGCGGGCATCACGACGCGGTTCTTCAGGCTGAGCCCCGCGACCTCGCATTCAGAGAACAGCAGACCGCTCATCGTCCGGCCGCAACCTTGCCGCTGGCCTCGGGAGCTTGACCGCCGGCCTGGCCGGCCCCGCCGCCGCCCGCCTCAGAGGTCTCGTAGCAGAGGCCGAGGATCGCGGCGTCGGAGATCCCCTCATCGCGCAACTCGCCGACGCAGCGCCCCTCGCGCATCACCAGCACGCGGTGGCTGAGCCCCACCACCTCCTCCAGCTCCGAGGAGATCACGATGATGCCCGCTCCCTCGCGGGCCAGCCTGGCGATCAGCGCGAAGATCTCCTGCTTGGCCCCGACGTCCACGCCAGCGGTCGGCTCGTCGAATATCAGCACCTTGGCCTCCGTCAGCTCCCACTTGGCGATCAGCGCCTTCTGCTGGTTGCCGCCCGAGAGCAGCTTCAGCGCGCGCGTGGCGGTGGGAGTCGAGACGTTGAGCCGCTTGATCCGGTCCATCACGGTGCGGCGCTCGTGCTTCTCGCGCACCAGGCCGAGGCCGCGGACCGCGAATTTCCTGATCACCGGCAGCGTGACGTTGGCGGCTATCGACATATCCACGACGGCGCCCTGGCCGCGCCTGTCCTCTGGCAGCAGCGCCAGCCCCATCTCGATCGCCTGCCGCGGGTTGGATATGCGGCGCTTCTGGCCGGCGATCTCGATCTCGCCGCTCTCCTTGGAGTCGGCGCCGAAGAGCATCCGCACGATCTCGGTGCGACCGGAGCCCACGAGCCCGGCGAGGCCGAGGATTTCACCGGGGTAGAGGTCGAAGGAGACGTCCCGCACCCGTCCGCCGCAGAGATCGCGCACGCGCAGCAGCGGAGCGTCGGCGCGTGGCGCCGTGCGCTCGGGAAACTGCTCTCCGAGCCTGCGGCCCACGATCTGCTCCACCAGCATCGCCTTGTCCACGGCGCTTGTCGGATGCGTGCCCACCCACTTCCCGTCCTTCATCACCGTGACCCTGTCGGTCAGCTCCAAGATCTCGTCGAGCCTGTGCGAGACGTAGATGACGGTGACGCCGCTGCGCTTGAGGTCGCGCACGACCGCCTTCAAAGCCTCCACCTCGGTCTCTGTCAGCGCGACGGTCGGCTCGTCCATGATCAGCACGCGCGCCTTGCGGGCCAGGGCGCGGGCGATCATCACAAGGCGCTGCTGCGCCGGCGAGAGCGTTTCGGCCTTGCGCCGCACGTCGGCGTCCAGGCGCACCGTCTCGGCCACCGCACGCGCCTGACGGTTGACCGAGCGCCACTGCACCCGCCCCGTCCGCGAGGCGGGCTGGATGCCCATCATGATGTTCTCGGCGGCCGAGAGGCCGAGCGCCAGCGAGAGCTCCTGGGGTATCACGTCGATGCCCAGCTTCACCGCGTCGGCCGGCACCGAGAACCGCCGGGGCTGGCCTTCGAAGAGGATCTCGCCGCGGTCGTGGCCGTAGATGCCCGAGAGCACCTTCAGAAGCGTCGACTTGCCTGCGCCGTTCTCACCGACCAGGCCGTGCACCTCGCCGGCCTTGAAGGCGATGCTCACGTCGTCCAGGGCGATCACCCCGGGGAACACCTTGCTCAGCGAGCGACCCTCGAGGATCGTCGCCGCCGCGTCCTTTGAGCGCGAAGCGCTCGTCTGGCCCTCCTGGGCGCCGTTGCGCATCGCGCTCATCTCCGACCGCGATTGCCGATGCGGGAGACGAGCACGCCGATGATGAAGACCGCGCCCTCGATGATGTTGGTCGTCGAGGCGCCGTAGTTCATCAGCGTCAGCCCGTTCTGGATCATCTCGAAGAACAGCACGCCGATCACGGTGCCCCAGACGTGAAACTCGCCGGGCCGCAGCACCGAGGCCCCGAGGAACACGCCCGCGTAGGCGGGGATCAGCAGGCCGCTGGCCGATTCGGGATATGAGGAGGCCGCCTGCGAGGTGATGATGATCGCCGCGATCGCGGCGGCGATGCCGACCATCACGAAGCCGGCTGTGCGCATCAGCTCCACGTTGATCCCCGAGAGCCGTGCCGCCTCCTGGTTGCCGCCTACCGCCGCCATCCGACGTCCCAGCACGGTGTGGCGCGTCACGTACCAGAGCACGACCGCGACGGCGAGCGCGAACCAGACCGGAAGGGTGAATCCCAGGAACTGGTCCCGCGCGAGCGCCACGTATGACGGGGAGAGGCCCTGGAAGACCGTCTTGGCTTCGGTTATCTGAAGTTCGATTCCCTCGAAGATGATCCCCGCGCCGAGGGTGACGACGAATGCCGAGACTCTCGACCACGCGATGATCGACCCCAGCACGAACCCGATGCCGGCGCCGATGCCGATCGTGACGATGATCGACGAGCCGGCCGCGAAATGGCTGAAGGCCATCAGGCTCACGACGATCGCCGCGAGCACCTGCGTGTGGTAGCCGATCGAAAGGTCGAAGTCGCCCATGATCATCGGCACCGTCAGGCCGAAGGCGAGCACCCCGAGGGGCGCCGCGCCGGAGAGCACGGCACGCAGGTTGTTGAGCGTCGGAAAGGCGCTCGGCCGCTCCAGCGAGAAGAAGAGGATCAGGACGACGAACGCCACCAGCAGCCCGTAGGACTGGAAGAAGGGCCCCGCCGACTCGCGGAGCTTGCCGAAGCTCAGCCCCGCTTGACGCTTGGGCGCGCCTCCTGCGGATGGGACAAGTGTGGCGGACTGCTGGGTGCTCACGCTCTGCTCCTTGGTTCTCGTCGAAGATGTCCCGCCAGTGGCTGGAAAGCCCGCGAGAGGAACCTGCGGGGCGGGGCGACTATAACCAAACGATTGTTTGGTGTCAAGCGGATGCCGCGCCGAGCCGGCCCCCCCGGGGCCGGCGGTCGCGGCTCCTCAGACGGTCGGTTTCGGCTCCTCTTTAGAAGGGCCGGTCCAGGTCCAGGTGCATGTGGGCAAAGCGCCAAACGCCCCCACTGCGGGCCACCTTGGTCGTGTACACGCCCGTCGCCTGCGCATGCAGCTCGCCGTTCTCGGTCACCATCAGCGTCAGGTAGGCGATCGCCCTGGCCTCGTCCTCGCCGGCGTCCTCCAGATGGACGTTGGTGATCACGTGGCGGCGCTGGTCGGTCTGTTCGCGCGTAGTGCTCTCGATGAACTCCCCGATGCCACTTCCGCGCAGCGGCTCGATCGCGGGCGTGCCCTGGATGTCGAGCGTGAACTCGGCGTCCTCCGCGAAGGTGTCGTTGGTGAAGTGGAACTGCCGCGAGTCCATGCCCCACGCGTAGCGGGCGAACAGGTCTTCGATTGTGCTTCGGTCAGCCATTGGCTCCTCCTTGTCTCTGTTAGTCGTCGTAGTGTCCTGCTATCAACCCTACGGATGCGCCGGGCGCACGCCCCCGGCGTCCCCCAGTTCGCGTCCCGCAGCCCGGGCTCCCGTCGAGCGGGCACATGCCGGCATCGGAGCGTGATCGGAAAAATCTACCAAGCGATCGGTAGGCGCGTATAATCGCCCCCGGAGGAGCCGCTGCGCAACTTGATCGCAGGCGGCCTGGTGCTGACATAGGAGACCCACCCAATGGCTGAGTCCACAAACGGGAGCCCGTCACCGGAGGAGATCAACTTCTTCGAGCCGGCGACCAACGACTGCCCCTACCACGCCTACGAGTCCATGCGAGAGCAGGCACCGGTCTGGAAGGACCCCGTGACCGGCATGTACACGCTCTCTCGCTACGAGGACATACGGGCGGCGCTGCTGGACGCGGAGACGTTCACGAACAAAATCGGCAACGGCGCCGGCGCGACCGAGAAGGGCGTCAAGCCTGACGATCCCGAGAAGGCCCGCCAGTTGCTGGAAGCCGCCGAAGTCGAGGAGCAGATACAGAAGCTCTACGAGGAGAAGGGCTGGCCGGTCTGCCCGACGCTCAGCGGCCGGGACGAGCCCGAGCACATGCAGCTTCGACGCCTGTTCGACTGGGCCTTCCGCCCGCAGCGAGTCAAGGAGCTGGACCCGTTCGTGGAGGCGCTCGCCAACCGTCTCTTCGACGAATTCATCGACGCCGGACGCTGCGAGTGGGTGCAGGCCTTCGCGATCCCGCTGCCGCTGTACGTGATCGGCAAGCAGATGGGCGTCCCAGATCAGGACATGCCGCAGATCAAGGCCTGGACCGACGCATGGATCCAGCGCATGGGCCTGATGCAGACCCCCGAGGAGCGGATCTGGTCAGCCGAGCAGGAGATCGAGGCGCAGCACTACTTCCAGAAGCGCTACGAAGACCTGCGCGTGAGCCCCAACGACTCGCTCCTGAGCGACCTCGTCAACAACGAAGTCAAGGACTGGAAACGCATGCTCACCGACAACGAGCTGCATTCGGAGATGATGGCCGACCTGTTCGTGGGCGGCTCGGAGACGACCACCAACGCGCTCTCCGGCGGCGTGATGCTGCTGATTCGCAACCCCAGCGTCTGGCAGCAGCTCAAGAGCGATCCCGACAAGTACCTGGAGCCCTTCGTGGAGGAGGTGCTGCGGCTGGAGTCGCCGGTCCAGTGCCTGCTGCGCGAAACCTCCAAGGACGTCGAGCTGCACGGCACGACGATCCCGGCAGGCTCGATTGTCTCGCTGCGCTACGCGGCGGCCAACAGGGACACCTCCAAGTACGACCGGGCGACCGACCTGGATCTCGATCGTCCCAACCCCCGCGGCCATCTCGCCTTCGGGCTGGCCAGCCACCACTGCCTCGGCGCCCCCCTGGCACGGCGCGAGCTGTACTACGGGTTCAAGGTCCTGGTTGAGCGCGTGGACGACCTCTGGTTCATCGAGGACGCCAACGACTTCAGCTACCACCAGAACTACTTCCTGCGGGCACTGAAGCAGCTCCACATCGGCTTCACGCCGAGCAAGGCGGTTGCTCCGGCCGCCGTCTGAGGCAGCTCGCCGGCGGCGCACGGGTGCGCCGCCGGCAAAGCGCCGGCGCGCGCAGACGCAGGCGCATCGGCCGCTGGCGGCGGCCCCGCGCCGCGCCGGCGGTCCGGCGCTCGG
>DAHUYQ010000015.1 GCA_027315115.1 Solirubrobacterales bacterium
CCGGCGGTCACGGCGGCCGCGGCGCGCTCGACGTCGCCCCTCGTGACCGTGCCCTCCGGCCCGCTGCCCGCGATCCCGTGGATGTCGACGCCGAGTCGCTCGGCGGTCCGTCGCGCAAGCGGCGTTACGCGCTGCCGCGCCTGCGCAGCCGGCGTGGGCGGGGCCTCGGCCGGCGTCGCAGCCGCGGCCGAGGGCGCCGGCGGCGGCTCATGGACCGGCGTTGCCGGCGCGCCGGCTCCAGGCACGGCCTCGCCACCTGGCTCACCCTCCCCGCGCACGATCGCCAGCGCGGTGCCGACCGGCACGCGCGTCCCCTCCTCGACGAGCAGCTCGTCTACAACGCCGTCCTCGAAGACCTCGACCTCGATCTCCGCCTTGCTGGTGTCCACGACCGCCACGATGTCCCCCCTTTTCACGGCGTCCCCCGGCTTCACCAGCCATTGCAGCAGGGTGCCGTGCTCCATGTCGGCGCCCAGCGCCGGCATCCTGAACTCAGCCATCGATCCCGAGGGCTCGTCGTGCCGCGGCCGCCACCGTCTCGGGCTGTGGCAGCGCCGCCTGCTCGAGCTGTCGCGCGTAGGGCATCGGCACCTCCGCGCTGCATACGCGCTGCACCGGCGCGTCGAGCTCGAAGAAGGCCCGCTCCATGATGCGGGCGCTGATCTCCGCCGCGAGGCTGCCCGAGCGCCAGCCCTCGTCGACGACCACAGCCCGGTGTGTCCTGCTCACAGACTCGAGCAGCGTGCGATCGTCGAGCGGGCGCAGCACGCGCAGGTCGATGACCTCGGCCTGCACGCCCGCGCCGGCCAGCTCCTCGGCCGCCGCGATCGCGACCCGTACCGTGCCGCCATAGGCGATCAGGGTCACCTCGACGCCCGGTCGCACGATCGCCGCGTGCTCGATGTCCACCGCGCCAGGGTCGGCGTCGAGCTCGCCCTCCAGGTTGTAGAGGCCCCCGTGCTCGAAGATCAGCACCGGGTTCGGGTCGGCGAGCGCCGGCGCGAGCATCCCGCGGGCGTCGGCCAGGCTCGCCGGCGCGAGCAGCTTCAGACCGGGGATGTGAGCGAGCCAGCCCTCCAGGCTGTGTGAGTGCTGGGCGGCGACCTGGCGCCCGGCGCCGGTCGTCATGCGGATGACCAGCGGAATCGGGAACTGCCCGCCGGACATGTGCATGATCGTGGCGGCGTTGTTCATGATCTGGTCGAGCGCGAGCAGGCAGAAGTTGACCGTCATCACCTCCACGATCGGGCGCATCCCGCCCATCGCCGCGCCGATCCCGGCGCCGACGAACGCCGACTCCGAGAGCGGCGTGTCGCGTATCCGCTGCTCGCCGAACTCCTCGAGCAGTCCCTTGCTGACCCCGAAGCAGCCGCCGTAGGCGCCGACGTCCTCCCCCATCAGGAACACCCGCTCGTCCGCGATCAGCGCCTGCCTGATCGCCTCGCGCAGGGCCTCGCGGTAGGTGAGCCTCACGCGCGCCGGGGCGCTCATCGCGCTGCGTCCTTCCCCGCATCCGCGTAGACGAACCGCTCCAGGTCCGCCACGGGCTCTGGCGTGCCCGCCTCCGCGAACGCGATCGCCTGGTCGATCTCATCGGCCACCGAGCGCTCGATCTGCTGCACGCCCGCATCGTCGATCAGGCCGGCGTCCTGGAGCTGCGCCGTGAGGGCGGGGATCGGGTCGTGGCTTCGCCACCGCTCCACCTCCGCCTTGGAGCGGTAGAGCTCGGGGTCGTACATCGAGTGGGCGCGGAAGCGGTAGGTGCGGAGATCCAGAAAGCACGGCCGACCGCCGTCGCGCACCTCGGAGGCCGCCCGGCGGGCAGCCTCGCGCACCGAGAGCACGTCCATGCCGTCGACCGACCACGCGGTCATCTGGTAGCTGCTCGCCTTGAGCGCGAGGTCGGTCTGGGACTCGTGGCGCGCCAGCTCGGTGCCCATCGCGTAGAGGTTGTTCTCGCATAGGAACAGGACCGGGAGCTGCCAGAGCGCTGCGAGATTCATCGTCTCGTGGAACTCTCCCTCGGCGACCGCCCCGTCGCCGAAGAAGCAGGCGGTCAGGCGGTTGAGCCCGCGCAGCTTGTCGGCGAGCGCGAGACCGATCGCCAGCGGCAGCCCGCCGCCGACGATCGCGTTGCCGCCGTAGAAGCGCGTTCCGGCGTCGAACAGGTGCATCGAGCCGCCGCGACCCCGAGAGCAGCCCTCCACCCTGCCGTACATCTCGGCCATGATCGAGGCTGCCGAGACGCCCCGCAGCAGCGCGTGCCCGTGCTCCCTGTAGGTGCTGACGACCGTGTCCTTCGGCCCGATCGCCTCCATCGTTCCGGCCGCGACCGCCTCCTCGCCTATGTAGAGGTGCAGGAAGCCGCGGATCTTCGTCGCGCTGTAGAGCTCGACGCACCGCTCCTCGAAGCGGCGCACGCGCAGCATCTGGTGCAGCAGATGTCTGCCGTCTGCCTCCGCGAGTCGGCCGGCGGCGCTCATCGGATCGCTTCGAGCGTCGAGATGTCGCCCTCCGGCAGGCCGAGCTCGCGCGCGCGCAGCAGCCTGCGCATGATCTTGCCGCTGCGGTTGTGCGGCACCGAGTCGACGAAGTCGATCTCGCGCGGCGCGACAGCGCCTAGTCGCATGCGGGCGAAGCCGAGCAGCTCGTCGCGCAGCTCCTCGCTTGGCCGCATGCCCGGCTTCAGCGCGACGAACGCCTTCACGACTTCGCCTGCGAGCGGGTCTGGCTTGCCGATCACGCCTGCGTCGGCGAGCGCCGGATGCGCGAGCAGGGCGCTCTCCACCTCGAAGGGCCCGATCAGATGCCCGGCCGACTTGATCACGTCGTCACCGCGGCCGACGAACCAGAAGTAGCCGTCGCGGTCGCGGCGCACGAGGTCGCCGGTCAGGTACCAGCCGCCGGCGAAGGAGCTGCGGTATCGCTGCTCCTGCCCCACGTAGCCGCGGAACATCGACGGCCATCCCGGCCGCAGCACCAGCTCGCCCTGCTCGCCGGCAGCCTGCGCGAGCTGCAGCTTCCCGTCCGCCGCAAGCAGATGCCCGCCCTCCCGGTCGCGCCTGGCGACGGCGGCCTGGATGCCGGGCAGCGGGCGTCCCATGGAGCCCGGGCGCAACGGCATAGCGCGGTAGTTGGCGATCATGATCCCGCCGGTCTCCGTCTGCCACCAGTTGTCGTGCACCGGCAGCCCGAACGCCTCCCTGCCCCACAGCACCGCCTCCGCGCTCAGCGGCTCGCCGACGCTCGCTATGAAGCGCAGCGAGCCGAGGTCGTACTCGTGGGCCACCTCCGCGCCCAGCCGCATCAGCATCCGCAGCGCCGTGGGCGCGGTGTACCAGACGTCGACCCGTTGATCCTGGATGATGCGGTACCAGCGCTCGGCGTCGAAGTCGAGCTCGTCGACCACGCACGTGACCCCCAGCGTCAGCGGAGCGACGATGCCGTAGGAGGTGCCGGTCACCCAGCCCGGATCGGCTGTGCACCAGAAGACGTCCCCCGGGCGCAGGTCGAGCGCGATCTCGCCCGTCGCGCGGTGCGCGACGACCGCCTCGTGCACGTGCAGCGCGCCCTTCGGCGCGCCTGTCGTGCCGCTCGTGAAATGCAGCAGCGCGAGGTCGACGGGCGCAGTGGCGGCGATCTGACAGCGCTCTCCCGCCGCCACCATCAGCTCCCGGCAATCCTCGACGCCATCGATCTCGTCGATCTGCGCCGCCTCGCCGACGAGCAGCACATGCCGCAGGCCCGGCAGCCGCGGCCGCAGCTCGGCGACCTTGCGGCGGTAGAGCTGCGGCGTGCTGATCAGCACGCGCGCGTCGCCGATCCGCAGGCGCTGCTCGATCGGCTCGGGCCCGAAAGCGGAGAACAGCGGGCAGAACACCGCCCCGTGCTTGAGCGCGCCCAGCGCCGCGACGTAGAGCTCTGGGATGCGTCCCGCGAGCGCGAACACGCGCTCTCCGCGCTGCACGCCGAGCGCACGGAGCACGTTGGCGAATCGATCGGTCTCCGCACGGAGCTGCGCGTAGGTCAGCTCGCCGACGGCGCCGTGCCTGCCGAGGAAGCGCAGCGCCACCACGTTCGCCAGCGGCCCCTCCGCATGCCGGTCGACCGCCTCGTGGGCGATGTTCAAGGCGCCGCCCGGCAGCCCCGCCAGCCGCGCCCGCGCCCGCTCCCAGGAGAACCGGGCGCACGCCCGCTCGTAGTCCGGCATGTTGGCGGGAATCGCCGCCCGCCCGCCTGCCGCGCGCGAGGCGCTCATACCGCAGGCTCGATCAACCCGTAGTGGCCGTCGTAGCGCATGTAGATCACCTCGCCGCGGCCGCTGTCGGCGTCGAGGAAGAACATGAACCTGTGGCTGAGGGCGTTCATCTCCTCGATCGCGGCGTCCAGCGTGATCGGCGAGGCGTTGCGGCTCGCCTGCGGCACGATCCCGTCCTGCACGGGATGCGACCGAACCGCGTCGGGCGTGCCGATCAGCCCGATCTTGCCGTCGTCGCGGCGGTACAGAACCGCGTCATCGCCGGTCAGCGAGTCGCGAAAGAGATAGAAGTCATGGTCGAGGTCCAGCATCTCCGCGAGCGCCCGCCGAGGCTCCATCGCGTTCAGCGCGAAGGTCTTGCGACGGATGAGCTGACGCTCCGGCGCCGGGCGTGGCAGGTAGGACGGACGCGGAGGCGACCAGGCGCCGTGCCGCCACTCGCCGTCGCCGGGAGTCGGCGGGCGTCGCTGCCGTGCCATGCGGCGCTTGTCAAAGTCGTCGAGCTGGCGCTCGAGCCGGCCGGCGAGCTCGCCGATCGCCTGCGACATCGTCTCGGCGGCGACGCGACCGCAGACGAGATGGCCGTTGACGTCGATCTCGGCCTCCGCTCGCGCCGGGCGTTCCAGGCTCGGGTTGGCCTGCAAGCTGAGCATCGCCCGTGCTCCGAGGATCGGGTCGGGCACGAAGCGGTCCAGGTGCGCCAGGCGCTCATGGGCGAGCGCCCGCTGCCCCTCAGAGACCTGGCCTCTGGTCGTGATTGCGAAGTCGATCATTGCCCCAAGCGTCGCGGCTGACGACACGATTCGCATCCGCGCAGACAGGCGAGATCCTCCGCGGAGAACTACGTAGACGCCGGACCGCCTGCTCAGGCCGCCGGTCTGGCTCCCGCCGCGACGAGCATCTCGATCAGCTTGGCGCTGAAGGCCGGCAGATCGGCGGGGCGGCGGCTGGTGAGGATCGTGCCGTCCACGCAGGTCTCCCGGTCGACCCATTCGGCGCCGGCGTTGACCAGGTCGGTGCGCAGGGATGGCCAGGAGGTGAGCGTACGGCCACGCACCACGCCGGCCTCGATCAGCAGCCACGGCGCATGGCAGATCGCGGCGACGACCTTGCCGCGGGCGACGAGCTCGCCGATCAGGCCGACGGCGTCGTTGTTGAGGCGCAGATGGTCGGGGTTGGCCACCCCTCCGGGCAGCACGAGCGCGTCGTAGCGGGAGGCGTCGGCGTCCGCGAGCGCGCGATCGACCGCGGCGGTGCCGGTCTCCTGCAGATGCTCGACGGTGTGGATCTCCCCTCTTCGCGGCGCGATCAGCTCGACGTGCGCGCCCTGGGCTTCCAGCGCTTCGCGCGGCTGCGTGAGCTCGCGGCGATCGACCCCGTCGCTTGCGAGGATCGCGACTCTCCTGCCGGCAAGGCTCGTGGCTGCGCTCACTGCGCCCAATCTAGGCGGCGCCGCCCGCGCGAGGCTCGGTAGTCGTCCGCCTCCCCTCTTCGGTCTCCTCACGATGTCCGGCGCGCATGAAGTCGAGACGCTGCGCTGCGATGCAGTACGAGGATCTCATCCGCCACTTCGAGCGCGTCGTTCCCGACCGGCTGAGCGGCGCCCAGGCCGAGCGGGCGATGGTCGCGACGCTGGCCACGCTCGCGGAATGTCTGCCGCCGCAGGCCACGCACGATCTCGCCGAGCAGCTACCGGGACCGTTGCGGAGCAGGCTTCCCTCGGCGGCGGCCGAGCCGCGTCGGCTCACGCTCAGCGAGTTCCTGGCCGCGCTCGCGGCCCGCGAGGAGGTGTCGCCATCGGAAGCGCTTGGCCACGCGCGCGCCACCTTCGAGGCGCTCACGGAGGCCGCGGCCGGGCACGAGCTGCAGCTCGTTCGCGCCCAGCTTCCGCCGGAGCTGGCGCCGATCTTCGAGGCGCCAGCGGCGGCCGGCTGGCCGGAGACGCACCGTTCGCGTCCCCACCCCTGAGCGCCCTCGCGGCTCAGCTCAGCCAGGCCGAGAGCTCCGCCAAGGCGCCGGGGATCACGTAGTAGTAGGCCCACAGGCCGCGCCGCTCCGAGTCGACGACTCCTGCCGTGCGCAGCTTGGCGAGGTGATGGGAGAGCGTCGGCTGGGATATCTCGAACAGCGGCACGAGCTCGCAGACGCAGACCTTGCCCGCGTGCTTGCGGAGCACGTCGACGAGCTGCAGGCGGATCGGGTCCCCGAGCGCCTTGGCGACCTCGGCCATCCGGATCGCCTGCTCGCGGTCCACGTCGGGATAGACGACCGGATCGCAACAGCGCTGCCCCGCCGGACGCTTCTGCTTGGGCGTGAACTCCAGATCGACAGTCATCTATATACATATATCTATTGAAGTGATGTTTGTCAATCAAATAGGATGCCGCCATGTCCGCACGCACCCCACCGCTTCCCCGCCGGCTGCTCGCCGAGCTGCTGGGCTCGGCCTTCCTCGCCGCACTGGTGATCGGCTCCGGGATCGCCGCCCAGACCCTCTCACCCACCGACGTCGGCCTGCAGCTCTTCGAGAACGCCGCGGCCACCGCGGCGGGCCTGATGGCGATCATCCTGATGTTCGGCCCGGTCTCCGGCGGGCACTTCAACCCCGTCGTCTCGCTGGCGGACGCGACCTTCGGCGGCATACGGTGGAAGGACGCGCTCGCGTATGCGCCCGTTCAGATCGCCGGCTGCGTGCTCGGCGCGGTGCTCGCCAACGCGATGTTCGCGCGCGCGGCGATCAGCATCTCCACCCATCATCGCGCCTCCGGCGCGCATCTGCTCTCCGAGGCGATCGCGACCGCCGGGCTGCTGCTCGTGATCTTCGCGCTGGCCCGCAGCAGGCGCACCGCCGCGGCGCCGGCGGCCGTCGGCGCCTACATCGGCGCGGCCTACTTCTTCACCAGCTCGACCAGCTTCGCCAACCCGGCGATCACCGTGGGGCGCATGTTCTCCGACACCTTCGCCGGGATCGCGCCGGCATCGGTGCCCGGCTTCGTGATCGCCCAGCTCGTGGGCACGGCGGGGGCGGTTCTCGCGATAAGGACGCTCTACCCCGACGTGAGTCCCGAGCAGGCCGCCGATCTGGTCGTCCCCCACCCCGCCGGGGCGCCGGCCGCGCCGGTGCTTGAGAGGTCCTGATGGCGACCGCGCTCTTTGTCTGCAGGCAGAACGCGGGGCGTTCACAGATGAGCGCCGCCCTCTTCGAACGTGAAGCAGACGGCCGTCATCGTGCGCTCTCGGCCGGCACGACCCCCGCCGCCCACGTGCACCCCGAGGTGGTGGAGGCGATGCGCGAGCTCGGCATCGACCTTGCCGACCGCACGCCCCGGGAGCTCACCGAAGAGCTCGCGCGGCAGGCGGACGTCGTGGTGACGATGGGCTGCGGCGACAAGTGCCCCTACATCCCCGGCAAGCGCTACATCGACTGGGATCTGCCCGATCCCTCGGGCCGCCCGCTCCCCGAGGTGATCGCGACGCGCGAGGAGATCGCCCGCCGCGTCAGAGAGCTCGTCGCAGAGCTCGACGCGGGGGCCTGAGGGGCGAGACGGCGGCTCTGCTGACCGGCGCGCGCCGGCCGCCTACTGCGACCCGGAGATCTGGCTCTCCAGGACCTTCTCCGCGAACCGGAGCATCCCGAGGGTCACCCAGGGAAGCTGGCCGGCTCGCACGCGCAGGTTCACGTCCCCGCCGGGCCGGATCACCTCCACGAGCGTGATCACACGGCCGATCTGGTAGTCGTCGCCGAAGTCGGCTTCGATCTGGTCCATCTCGTCGGCGACTTCCTGCATCAGCCGCGCCCGCGGGTCGGGCATCGCGTCCCGCTCGCCGGCGCCTCCGCTTCCTGTGCCTGCCACTGTGGACCCCCGATCTGTGGACTACGAAGAGCGCAATCTTAGGGGCGGCCGCAGCAGCCTCCAAATGCCCTGCGCTTCACAGCGCGCCCCGCATCGACGCCATACGCTCCCGGCATGAGCGCCGCCAGCACCGCGACCGCTCCGTCGCTGCGCGAGATCGTCCGCGAGTGGGGGCGCATCGGCTGCGTGGGTTTCGGCGGCCCGCCGGCGCACATCGCGCTGCTGCGGCAGCTCTGCGTCAACGATCGCGCCTGGCTGACGGACATGCAGTTCGAGCGCGCGATCGCAGCCACGAACCTGCTGCCGGGGCCCTCCTCCACCCAGCTTGCGATCTACTGCGCCTGGCGTCTGCGCGGCACTGCCGGTGCCCTCATGGGCGGGCTCTGCTTCATCGTGCCGGGGCTGATCCTGATCCTGGCGCTGAGCACGCTGTTCCTGGCGGGATCGCCGCCCACCTGGGTGCGGGGAGCGGGCCTTGGCGCCGGCGCCGCCGTGGCAGCGGTGGCCGTGAGCGCGGGTCTGGGCGTGAGCGTGCCGATCTGGCGCCGCACCGGCAGGCCCCGGCGTCCGCGCGTGCTGGCCTACGCGCTGGCGGGCGGGGCGGGCGCCGCCGTGGTCGGGCCGTGGCTGGTGCTGGTGCTGCTCGGCTGCGGCGCGATCGAGCTGGCGTTGAGCCGGCGCCCGCGCGGGGGCGTCGCGGCAATGCACGGCTGGCCGCTGCTGGCGATCGCGGCCGCGGGCGCCGGCGGCGCCGGCGCGCTGGCATGGACCGCGCTGAAGGTCGGCGCCCTCTCCTTCGGCGGCGGCTTCGTGATCATCCCGCTGATGCAGGCCGACGCGGTGAGCACCTATCGCTGGATGAGCCACAGCCAGTTCCTGAACGCGGTGGCGCTCGGCCAGGTGACCCCCGGGCCTGTGGCGCACACGGTGGCCGCGGTCGGCTACGCGGCAGGCGGCATCGGCGGCGGGCTGCTGGCGGCGCTCGTGGCCTTCGCCCCCTCATTCGCCTTCATCCTGATCGGCGCGAGGCGCTTCGAGCGGCTGCTGCACGACGAGCGGGCGGCGGCGTTTCTGGGCGGCGCGGCGCCGGCGGCGGCCGGCGCGATCATCGGCTCCGCGATCCCGCTCGCGCTGGCGCTGTCGGAGACATGGCAGTACGCGGTGCTGGCGCTGGCGGCCGCCTCCCTGCTGCTGTTGCGCCGCGGCGTGGTGCTGACCCTGCTGGCCACCGGTGCGATCGGCGTGGCGGCGGCGCTGCTGGGCGCGCCGCTTCCGCGCTGATCGCGCCAGGGAGGACGCGCCCGAGAAGCCGCACCGCCCGGCGGGAGGTGGCGTCCGGCGGCGCGTGCCCGGCGCGGCCCGCGCGCCACCGGCTCAGTGCTTGCGGCCCGCCGCCCGCTTGCCGGCGCCCCGCTTGGCCGCGGCCCGCTGACGCGCCTGCTTGCCCGCCGCATGCCTGTGATGCCATCCGCGGTGATCGCGACGCAGCATCCGTCGCAGCCCGCCCCCGACATGCCGGCCTTCGGCGATCTGTTCGAGGATCCGCTCGCGGCGCTTGGTGGCCGTGATCGCCGCGTGCCCGGCCGTGTCGAAGTAGTCGCGGAACCCCTCGTGCTGCGCTTTGTGCAGGTGCCGCGGCAGCCGCTCGTGCAGTTCTTCGCCGGCGACCCGTTGAAGGCGCGCCCGCATTTCCGCCTCCAGCGGGTCTTCGCGGCCGATCATGTTCTCGGTCTCCATCCGCCCGCGCTGAGTCCGGTAGTCGTAGAGCTCGGCTTCCTGGCCCGCGGTGGTGATCTTCGCGGTTTTGGCCAGCCAGTTCGAGTAGAGAGCGAGCTTGGCCTTCGGTGTCCGCAGCGCGGTCAGGTGCAGCGGCGCGTTCGCCGCGTAGGGCCTGATCGCGAACTCCGTCACGATCTCGTCGCTGGCGTGCAGGATGTGCGTGCGTCCCGGCGCCTGCGGCTTCTGGAGCATCGCCAGGATGTCGTGGCGGGAGGCGATGTGCGCGTAGTGCGAGTCCTTGCGCCAGGAGTCCGATTCGGTGGCGATGCTCAGCAGCAGGGGCGCGACGTCCACGCTGGAGGTCAGCCCGGTGCGATGCCGCCTCGGCGCCACCGCGAGCTTTTCGCCTCCGCGCAAGTCCTTGACCATCAGCGGCACGCGCACCCCCTCCTCGTAGGCGGCGCCTCCCTTGCCGCGCATGCCGTGCGACCCGGCGTACTCGCCGTGGTCGGAGGTGAACACCACGACGGTGTTGGTGGCAAGCTCGGGCCGGGAGTGCAGCGCGCGCAGCACGCTGCCGATGTGGCGATCCACCTCGTGCAGCAGCTTCAGGTAGAGGTCGAAGAACGGCGTCCAGGCTTCCACCGTCTGCGGCCCGCTGAATGGCACCCGCCCGAAGGAGACCGAGGTGGTTTCCTGGTGGGAGAGCTGCAGTTGCGGGATCCGCTGCGCGTGCATCTCCGCGGGGGTCTCGAAGTTCGGCGGCAGTTCGCTGACTCTTGGCCGTGCGGTCGCCTCGGCCGCGGTGCGCTCGCTCCAGAGGTACCACCAGGCGATGTCGTGCGGGTTGACGAAGGACACGGTCGTGCACCAGGGCTGATGCGCTGGCGCCGTGGCGATCCAGTCCTGGAACTGCGTGGCGATGTACGGGTCGACCGCCCAACCCTGCCCCGGCCCGCCGTCGGGAGAGGGATAGGTGCCGCCCGAGAAGCCGTATGGCTCCAGCGCTCCGGCGTCGGCCGGCAGCGACCATTCGTTGTCGCCGTGCGTGAGGTGCCACTTGCCGTACCAGCGGGTGTGGTAGCCATGCTCGCGCAGCATCGTCCCCCATGTCGGGAACCCGGGGTTGAGCGTGCTGCCGCCGGTGATCATGCAGCCGGTCTGATGGGTGTAGAGCCCGGTGAGAAGCGTCGAGCGCGCCGGCGAGCAGTCGTTGGAGGCGGTGTAGTGGGACTCGAAGGAGACCGCGCCGTCGCGCAGCCTGGCGAGGTTTGGCATGAGTGCCAGCGCGGCGGGCGTGGCCGAGAACCAGCAGGGCGTGCGCAACTGGTCGACCATGATCACCAGGATGTTGGGCCGGCGAGGGTATGGCCCGGGGTTCGACGCATTGCTTTCGGCGACGTGCGAGCTCTCGTGGCCGGCGGCCGGGAACCCGCCCTGGCGCTTGGAATGCCCGCCGTGCGGGCGCCCGGATGGGGGCGTGCCGGGCGGTGGCGGGTTGAGCAGGTCGCCGAGCGCCACGCTGCCGCCGGCGAGCGCCGCGCCGGCAAGCAAGCCGCCCTTGATCAGCGTCCGTCTGTTGATCGGCCGCCTGTGAGCCCCCGGATCACGGTCCATACCGAGAAGCTAGCGAGATCAATGTTCATTGTGGTTGGAGTCTTTGTTTGCGGCAGGTTGGATGCCGCCGCAGGCTCAGTGGGCCTGGGGAAGACCCTCGTCCTGATCCTCGTCCATGTCCTCGGGCGGCAGGTCGATCATCTTGACCGTGCCCATCACCACGCCGTAGGTGACGACCACCAGCAGGATCAGGGCGGGAATCAGGGCGCCCATACTCGACGTGGCGCCTGTCAGCACGGCCAGCCCGTAGACGAGCAGCATCGGGAAGAGCAGCGCGAACAGGGGCCCGGTCTGGGCCAGGGTGTCCCGTCGCGCCGGGGCGCGGTGATGTGCGTGGGACTCTGTCTCCGACGAAGCTGACATCGAATCTGGTTCCTTTCGAGATCTTCTCACAGCCGGCGGCTGGGGGCAGGTGGGGCCTGGACGACTGCGTCGGTCGCGCAGATTACAGGCCGGCCGCTTCCTGCTGCTCTTCGCTTTGGCGGTTGGGGTATGCGGCGCCAAGCTTTTCGGCGGTGTACGCCTCGACCGCCTGATAGTTGGCGAGCCCTTCGGTCTGGGCCTTGCTGAGCCGCGCGGGCAGCGGCTGGCGCAGCTCGTCGGGGATCGCCTGCTCCTGCAGCGTCCGCATCAGCGGTTCCTCCAGCGGCGAGCTTCCGGCCACGTTCTCGATCTCGTTGCGGCCCGCTTCAGTGCTGTAGTCGTAGAGCTCGACTTCCTGGCCGGCGCTCTCGATTTCGATGCCGCCGGGCGCCCAGTTGGAGTAGACGCCGAGCTTGCCCTGCGGGGTGCGAAGCGCGATCACGTGGCGAGGCGCATCGGCCGCGTATGGCTGGCTGGCGAACTCGGTGACGTCCTCGTCGGTCGCGTGAAGCACCCATTCGCGTCCCGGCGCGGTGGGCTGCTGGCACATCGCGGCCAGATCGTGGCGCCCAGCCAGATGCGAGAGCGTGGGCTCGCGCCGCCAGTCCTCCGACCCGGAGGCGATGCTGAGCAGCAGCGGCACGAAGTCGGCGCTGGAGGTCAGCCCGGTGCGCGGCACGGAGGTCTGCTTGGCGAGCAGGCCGCGCGGGTCGTGCACGTAGAGCGGGACGCGGATCGCCTCCTCGTAGGCGCTGGCGCCCTTGCCGCGCATGCCGTGCGAGCCGGCGTACTCGCCGTGGTCGGAGGTGAACACCACGACCGTGTTGCGCGCGACCTTGGGATGCCCGCGCAACGCGGCGAGCACGCTGCCGACCTGGGCGTCGACGTAGCTCTGCAGCATCAGGTAGGTGTTCATCATGTCGGTCCACTTCTGCAGGGCTTCGGGGCCTTCGAAAGGCACGCTGCCGAATGCCTGGCTGGCCGTGTCCTGCAGCGAGCGCTGCAACGCCGGCTTGCCGCGTTCGAGCATCTGCTGCTGGGTCTCGTAGTTCGGTGGCAGGGCCGTCGCGACGGCGGACGGGCTGGCCTCGGCCGATATCCCCGACGTGAACCTCCACCACCACACGACGTCGTGCGGGTTCACGAAGGACGCGGTGGCGCACCAGGGCTCCTGACCGGCGTTGGCTTTGAGCCACTGGGTGAGCTGCCTGGCGACGAACGGATCGACCTGCGTGCCCTGGCCCGGGCTGCCGTTCGGCGAGGGGTAGGTGCCGCCGTCGAACCCGTACTGCTCCAGCGGCGCGTAGGCGTTGGGGTGCAGGTGCCACTTGCCGTAGTAGGCGGTCGTGTAGCCCATCTGGCGCAGCAGCGTGCCCCAGGTCGGAAAGCGCGGGTCCAGCCAGCTATCGCCGGTGATCATCACGCCCGTCTGATGGGTGTAGAGCCCGGTCAGCATCACGGCCCGAGACGGCGAGCAGTCGTTGGACGCGGTGTAGTGGCTTTCGAAGCTGACCGAGGAGGAGCGCAGTTTCCAGATGTGTGGCGTGACGCTCGACTGCGGCGCGGCCGCGGGCATCCAGACGGGCGTGCGCATCTGGTCCACGACGATCACGAGGATGTTGGGCTGCTTGCGCCTTGCGGGGTCGCGGCGCACCCGCTTCCTGTGGTGGGCTTTGTGGGCGCCGGCGTGGACGCCGACGGCGGCGGTGCCCACCGCGAACGCTCCGTGCTTGATGAAGTCGCGGCGGTCGGTGCCGTCGGGCACGGCTTGGAGGTCGTGTGTGGCTGGATCGGTCATCGCAGTTGCAACAAGATGGGTGGCGAGATGATGCGCTGTCGGCGCGCGAGCTTCCTCAAGCGCCTTTGAGCGCGTAGTGCTCGATGTCGCTGGCCAGCGTGCCCTCCGTTTCATACACGCCGATGTGGACGAACAGCACCTTGCCCGCAGGGCTGATGTAGATCGTGTCCGGCACGTTCGCGATCGACGCCAGCCAGGAGATTTCGCTGTATTCCCCGTGGTAGCTCGGATAGCTGACGTGGTGTTGGTCGAGGAACCTCTGCGCCTGAGCGGTTTCGGGGTCGAGGGTGTCGTAGCCAAGGAAGGCGACCTTGGTGCCGTAGGCGGCCGAGGCGGAGGCGAACAGCGGGAACTCCTCTTTGCAGGGCACGCACCAGTGCGCCCACACGTTCAGCACGACCGGGTAGCCGCGCAGGCTCTTCAGGCGGCTGCGCAGCGCGCCGGCCGAGCCGATCAGCTTCCCCGCCTGCGCGTGCAGCGAGGCGAGCGCGCCAGGCGAGCCGGCGAGCTCCCTGGTAGCGGTTTCGGGGCTCGGAGGCGTGGTCTTGGCCAGCGAGCTGGCGGGGATCTGCCGGTTCAGCAGCCAGTCCATGTCCTCCATGAGCTGCGAGGCTGTCCACGGGGTTTCCGGGTGGCCGAGGTTGTGCCTGCCTTCGGCGTCCAGGAGCTTGTGCAGCGCCGGCGAGAGCTTGCCTTCCATCTGCGGCATGCCGCTGATCACGATCCGCTCGTCGCCGGCCGGGTCGAGCACGAAGAGGCCGTCGGAGTGTTCGACGTCGAATGTCTCGGGCTTGTGCGTCCACCAGTCGATCGCCGGCGGGTTGCCCTGTTTGACCCGCTTGAAGTAGATCCCGAGCGTCTTCCACAGCCTGGTGATGTTCGCGACGCTGCCGGTCAGCATCGTGAAGTCGGCGCCGGTCATCCGCTTGTATGCGCGCAGGCGCGCGGGCGAGTCGCGCCACGGGTCGACAGTCACCTCGGCGACCACCACCTTGGATGCGAGCCCTTCGGCGCGCAGCTTGGCGAGGAAGGCCATCAGGCTGCCGGTCGTCATCGGGCAGACCTCGGCGCACAGCGTCATCGCCGGGGCGAAGACGACGAACTTGCCGCGGTAGGCGGCCAGCGAGGTCTTCTGTCCGTTTTCGTCGATCAGCGGGATCGCGGGCAGCGGCTTGCTGCCGTACAGCGGGTCCCCGGCAACCAACGGAGCCGGCACGTAACCGGTGGCGGCCTGTTTGACGGTTTCTTTGCCGACGATGGTGATGACGACGGCGGCCACCGCCAGTGCGGCAGCGGCGGCCGTGGCGGTCCAGCGGATGCGCGTCAGCAACTGGCGCTCTCCCGCGAGGTCGGGCGTGCGAGCATGCGCCGATTCAAGCACCTCGGACACCTTGCTGCGGCACCGGGTCGTCAGCGCTTTGACGCCTCCGCCGCGCGGACGCCACGATCGGGATACGGTAGATGCTGCAGATGAGAGACCAGCGCAGAGCCCGCCGCGGCCGCGGCAGATCCGTAGATGGCCCGCCGATCGACCCGAGCGCGTGGCGGCGGCTCGCGGCCTGCACCGCCGCGGCCGCCGTGCTGCAGATCGACGGCACCCTGATCACCGTGGCGCTTCCGCGCGCCGGCCACGCGCTGGCGATGGGCGTGCACTACCAGGGTCTCGTGCTCGGCATCTACTTCCTCGCCTACGCGCTGATGCTCTGGCCCGGCGGCCGTCTAGTCGACGCGGTCGGCTCGCGGCGCGTGGCGATCGGCGGCCTGACGCTCTTCGCGCTCGGCGCCGCGCTCGGCGCGCTGGCCTCAAGCTCTGGCCTGCTGATCGGCTCGCGCGTGATCCAGGGACTCGGCGCCGGCCTGGTCAGCCCGGCTGCGCTGGCCGGCGCGGTCGCGGGCTTCCCGCCGCAGCGGCGCGGCATGGCGCTTGGCATCTGGGGCGCCGGCTCCGGCATGGCCAACCTCGCCGGTCCGCTGCTGGGCGGCGCGCTGACGGTGCTGCTCGGCTGGCGCGCCGACTGGTGGGCGCTGGTGCCGCTCGCGCTGCTCTCGGCCGCGGCGATCTGGACGCTGATCCCCACGGGGCTGGCCGCGCACGAAGGCGGAGGCGGCAGGGTGCCTCGCTCTCCAGTGATCGCGGCGGCGACCATCTGCGCCGCGCTCTGCTTCGCGGTCATGATCGGCTCGTTCTTCATCGCCGAGCAGTACCTCCAGGACTCCGCCGGGTACTCCCCTCTCGGCGCGGCCGCCGCGCTGCTCGTCGTGGCGCTGCTGGTCGGGCTGGCGGCGCCGCTGGCCGGGCGGCTGGCCGACGCGCGCGGCGAGCGCCTGCCGGCGGTCACCGGCTTCCTGCTGGCCGGCGCCGCCCTGGCCGTGCTGGGCATCCCGGGGATGCCGCTGCACGGCCTCGCGCCGATGCCGCTGCTGATCCCGGTCGGCCTGGGCCTCGGCCTGCTGTTCGCCCCCACCTCCCGCGCGGCGCTGAACGCCGCTCCCGGCGCCAGCCACGGGCGCGTGTCGGCGCTGCTCTCAGGTGGACGCCTGATCGGCGCCGGCGTCGGCGCGGGCCTCGCCGGCCTGGCGCTCGGCGGCGGCGTCACCGCCGGCCGCGTCCATGACGTGCTGCTGGGCGCGGCGGGGCTGTGCCTGCTGATCGGAGTGCCGGCGGCGATGAGGCTGGTCGACTCCAGCTCGGCCACCGGCCCGGCGGCGGCCGAGCATGCGGGCCAGGCCGCTGCGCCGGAGCCGGCAGACGCCGCCCCGGCGCACGCGGGCTAGGCGCGCTCAGGCGTGCGCGCGCAGCGCGCGGGCCTGCCGGTGCGGCGCCAGATCGGCACGCTCACGCCCAGACCCGCGCTCACGGACTGCATTCTTCAGATCGAGCTGCGCGGCCTCCGGCTCCGGTCCCTCGGCGCGGGCTCTCTGCGCCCATGCGGCGACTGGCGGCTATGTAGTCGGGGTCGCGCAGCAGCTCGGCCAGCTCGACCCACGCCGCGACCTGGTCCTAGGAGCCGTACACGGCACTACGAAGGCTCTCGACGACTTGCTCGGACATGGCCGGCAACCTTAGCCGGCGTTTGGGTCGGTTTACGTGGGTTTACGTGGACTCGTGCAGCCAAAGACTGCATGCGCGCCTGGCGCTTAATCAGCCAGTCACGGCCGCCGCGTTGAGCTGCGACATCGTGAACAGCGCACGCAGCGGCAGGCCGTCGGCCTCCATCCGCTCGGGGCCGCCCGCCTGCCTGTCGATCACGCAGAGCACGACCGCGATCTCGGCGCCCAGCGCGCGGAGCTGGGCGCATGACTCGATCACCTGGCCGCCTGAGGTGACGACGTCCTCGAAGACCGCGAGGCGAGCTCCGGCCAGCTCTCCCCCCTCCGCAAGCCGGCAGGTGCCGTAGGTCTTGGCCTGCTTGCGGACGAACAGCGCCGGGATGCCGCTGATCTGCGAGGCGACGGTCGCCAGCGGCACGCCGCCGAGCTCCAGGCCGGCCAGCGCGTCGATGCCGTCGGGCAGCATCTCGACCATGCCTGCGGCGATCTCGCGCAGCAGCCCAGGGTCCGACTCGAAGCGGTACTTGTCGAAGTACTCGTTGCTGAGAGCGCCGGAGCGCAGCGTGAACTCGCCGGTCAGATGGGAGATCTCGTATATCCGGCGGGCAAGCGAGTCGCTCATGCTCAACGTCCCTCGTATGTCGCGTGGCCGGGACCGCGGTCCAGAAAGCTGCGCACGGCCCCCTTCAGATCCTCGGTGGCGAACAGGTCGCCCGCGAGCTGCGGCACGAGCCGGTCGGCGGCGCGGGCGCCGCCCTCGCAGGCCGCGCGCACGATCGCCTTGGTCGCCGCGTGAGCGCGGGTGGGGCCCTGCGCCAGCGAGAGCGCGAACGCTCTGGCTGCCTGCTCGAAGCCCTCGTCGCTCAGCACCCTGTTGACGACGTTCCAGCGCTCCAGCGTCGCCGCGTCGTAGAGGGCGCCCGTCATCACGAGCTCGCGTGCGCGGGCGGGCCCGGCGCGCTGCGCCAGTCGCTGCGTGCCGCCCATCGCCGGCGTGAGCCCGACCACGGTCTCCACCAGCCCGAACCGGGCCGACTCCGCGGCGATCAGCAGGTCGCAGGCCAGCGAGAGCTCGAACGCCGCCGTCAGGCAGAGGGAGTGGGCGGCGAACACGGTCGGGGCGGGCAGCTCCTCCACCGCGTGGACGATCGCCAGCAGCCGCCGCCAGAGCGCCGCGCCCTGCTCGGCGCTCAGCCCGTCGAAGACGTTCACATCCACCCCTCCGCTGACGAGCTTGCCCCGCGCGCAGATCAGCAGCCCGCGCGGAGCCTGCCGCACGATCTCCGCCAACGCCAGCTCGAGCGCGTCCATCAGCTCCGCGTCGAACAGGTTCAGCGGCGGGTGCTCGATCGCGAGGATCGCGAGCTCTCCGTCCCTTTCGATTGCCACCGGGGTCATCCCTGCGGAGACTATCCGCCCCGGCGCCCATGTAGGATCGCCAGATGCCTGGCGATCGCGAGCACGACATCGTGCTGTTCGGCGCGACGGGGTTCACGGGCACTCTGGCCGCCGAGTACCTCGTCGCACACGCCCCAGAGGGCGTCAGCTTCGCGCTGGCCGGCCGCGGCGAGCGCAAGCTGCAGGCGCTGCGCGAGCGGCTGAAAGCAGACGTGCCGCTGATCGTGGCGGACGTCGAGAAGCCCGCGAGCCTGCGCGAGCTGGCGGAGTCCACGCGCGTGGCGATCACCACCGTGGGCCCCTACCTCAAGTACGGCGAGGGGCTGCTCGAGGCCTGTGCGCTGGCGGGCACCGACTATGCCGACCTGACCGGCGAGCCGGAGTTCGTGGACCTGATGTACGTGCGCCATCACCAGAAGGCGCTGCAGAGCGGCGCGCGCCTGATCCACTGCTGCGGCTTCGACTCGATCCCCCACGATCTCGGCGTCCAGTTCACCGTGGGGCGCCTGCCCGAGGACGTGCCGCTGAAGGTTCAGGGGTTCGTGCGGGTCAAGGGCGGCATGTCCGGGGGCACGCTGCACTCGGCGGTCGGCGCTTTCTCGCGCCTGCGCTCCGCGATCGGTGCCGCAGGCGAGCGGCGACGCATGGAGCCACGGCCGCCGGGCCGCAGGATCCACGGCATCACCGGCGCCCCCCACAACGAGCCCGAGCTGGGCTGGGTGCTGCCGATGCCGACGATCGACCCGCAGATCGTGCTGCGCTCGGCCGCCGCCCTGGACCGTTACGGCCCCGACTTCTCCTACGGCCACTACCTGGTCGCCGGCGGGCTCGCCAGCGCCGCGGCGATCGCGGGCGGCACGCTCGGCGCCGTGGCGCTATCGCAGATCGGCCCAACCCGCCAGATGATCCTCGACCGTCTGACGCCCGGTCAGGGCCCGAGCGCGGAGCGCCGCGCCGCCAGCAGCTTCGTCGTGCGCTTCGTGGGCGAAGGAGGCGGGCAGCGGGTGCTGGCCGAGGTCAGCGGCGGCGACCCCGGCTACGACGAGACCGCCAAGATGCTCTGCGAGACCGCCCTCTGCCTGGCGCAGGACGAGCTGCCGCAGCACGCCGGCCAGCTCACGACCGCGGTTGCCATGGGGCCTGCGCTGCGCGAACGCCTGCAGCGCGGCGGCATCGCGTTCGCGGCGCTGCACGACGGGCAGCGCTGAGCGGCCGCGCCAGCCGCTAAGCTCGGCCATGTGAGTGTCGCCCCCGCTCCCGCGAGCGACTTCGAGGCCTGGCATATCGAGCTGCACGGCCACCGTGTGATCTACCACACGGCAGGCAGCGGCCCGCCGGTCGTGCTGATCCACGGCATGGTCAACTCCTCGCGGCACTGGCGCAGCGTCGCTGAAAAGCTCGCGCAGCGCCACACGGTGATCGCGCCCGACCTGATCGGACACGGCGACTCGGCGACGCCGCGCGGCGACTACTCGCTCGGGGCGCACGCGGCGAGCATCCGCGACCTGCTTGCCGTGATCGGCGTGGAGCGCGCGAGCATCGTCGGCCACTCGCTGGGCGGCGGGGTGGCGATGCAGTTCTTCTACCAGTTCCCCCAGCGCACCCAGCGGCTTGTGCTGGTCTCCAGCGGCGGCCTTGGCCACGAGGTCAGCCCGCTGCTGCGCAGCGCCGCGCTGCCCGGCGTCTCGGGGCTTCTGCGCCTGGCGGCCAACCCGCGAATGCTCGGCGCGCTGCGCTCCGCGGGGCAACGACTGGACGCCTCCGGGTCGCGCTACGGGGTGCAGCTTCAGGCGATCGCGCGTGCGATGCAGCCGCTGGAGCGGCCGGGCGCGCGAACGGCTTTCCTCCACACGCTGCGCTCGGTGATCGATATCGAGGGGCAGCGGGTGAGCGCCAACGACCGCCTCTACCTGCTCGACGGAATGCCCACGATGATCGTCTGGGGCGCTCGCGATCGCACGATCCCGCCCGAGCACGGCCGCGCCGCGCACCTCGCCGCGCCGGGCAGCCGCTTCGAGATGCTTGAGAAGGCGGCCCACTTTCCGCACCTGGAAGACCCGGATGGCCTTGCCGCCCTGCTGCTCGACTTTCTGGCGGGCACCGAGCCCGCCCAGATCGAGGATGGCGACTGGGGCCGCCTGCTTGCGCCGCGGGCGCCCACCGATCGTCACGCAGTCGGCGCCTGAGCGGGGGTCCGCGCGTGCAGCAAGGCACGCGACGGTGCAGCACGCAGGAGTAGGCGAAGAGGGTGGCGAACTGGAAGCGTGGTGGCGCGCAAGCAAGTTGCGATTGCCACCATCAACAGAGCAACCATGCCGACCCGTCCGCGTTAAGTGAGGAGGATACGGGTACCCACCCCACCTGACCGCGTGATTTCACGGCCCAACTCTTCGTCCAATCCCCCTTGTCACGGACTGTATGGTCTCGGACAATGCCGGGGAACACGCGTTCTACGACGCGAAGGCTGAGATCCAAAAGAATTTGGTTGACAACGCAACTAATCTGGGTATAATTCCGACTCCAGGCATCGGATTAAGAAGGACTGCCAATGGCAAAGTCAATCGACATCACTAGGGCACTGCCCATCGACTCCCTCCGCGAGAGCGAGCGAGCCGCGCATGCCGAGGATGGGAGCACGCGCCTCGAGCTGGCCGCGGTCGCCGAGCCGGAGGAGAGCGAGGCGCTCACCGAGGAGGAGTCGGAGGACGACGAGCACGAGACGCTCGGCGCGACGGCTTCAGAGGACGAGGACGAGGACGACGAGCCCGCCACCGTGCGGACGCTGCGGCGCGCAGGCAGCGAGATGTTCGTCGACGAGTCGTTCATCCCGGAGTCGGTCGACCAGCTACTCGCGCACTCGCGGCGCTACCCGCTGCTCACGCCCGCTCAGGAGATCGAACTGGCGCAGCGGATCGAGCGCGGCGACCTGCGGGCCAAGGAAATGATGATCAACTCCAATCTGAGGCTGGTCGCCTCCAACGCGCGCCGCTACCAGAACCAGGGCCTGCCGCTGGCCGACCTGGTCCAGGAGGGCATGCTCGGTCTGATCAGGGCCTCGGAGAAGTTCGACTGGCGCAAGGGCTTCCGCTTCTCCACCTACGCCACGCTCTGGATCCGCCAGGCGATCCAGCGCGGGCTGGAGAACTCCGGACGCACGATTCGCCTGCCCGTCCACGTCGCGCAGCGTTCGCGCAAGGTCGGCAGGGTCGAGCGCGAGCTCTCGGTCAGGCTGGGCCGCGAGCCCACCCTGGAGGAGCTCGCCGAGGAGACGGGACTGCCGATCGACCAGATCGAAGAGGTCCGTCACCAGCGAGCGGCGCTCGTCAGCCTCGACCAGCAGGTCGGCGAAGATGGCGACACCGCGCTCGGCGACCTGCTGCCCTCCGACCAGCAGGCTCCCGAGGAGACAGCATGGGACAACGAGCGCGAGCGTCTCGTCCACGAGGCGATCGCGTCGCTGCCAGAGACCGAGCGCACCGTGCTGACGCTGCGCTTCGGCACCGGCCGCGAGGAGCCGCAGACGCTGACCGCGATCGGCAAGCGGCTCGGCTTCTCCGCCGAGCGGGCCTCCCAGCTCGAGCAGCGGGCGCTGAAGAAGCTCGCGGAGTCGCCTGAGCTGGCGGCCCTGCGCGAGGCCGCCTGACGCCCGATAGCCGGCGCGCCTCGGCGTCCTCGCTCGCTCGCGTACGAAGTACGCCACGCTCGCTGCGTCCTTGAGTCGCTTGGCTCTCCAACGTCAGGAAGCGTGGCGTCACTTCCGCTGCGTAAGATCAGGCAGCGATGGGCAAGTCACTGTGGGAGCGGACGGTCGAGCTCACCATCGCCGGTGGCGAAAAGGCGCTCGCCCCGATCGAGCGGTTCGTCGGCAAGCGCTCGCTGGTGGGCAATCAGCCCTTCTTCCCGACGGACCGCTTCCCGTGGGTCGCCCATGTGGAGGCCAACTGGGAGGTGATCGCGCAGGAGCTGCAGGCGATCCTGGCCGATCGAGAGGCGCTGCCGAGCTTCCAGGAGATCTCCAAGGACCAGATCGCGATCACCGACGACGATCGCTGGAAGACCTTCTTCCTCTACGGCTACGGCTTCAAGGCGGACCTTGGCGTCGAGCTGTGCCCCAAGACCGCGGCGATCATGCGCGAAATACCGGGCATGACCACCGCCATGTTCTCGATCCTCTCCCCCCGCAAGCACATCCTCGCCCACCGCGGGCCCTACAAGGGCGTGCTGCGCTACCACCTCGGGCTGATCGTGCCGGAGAACGCGGAGGACTGCCGGATCCGCGTGGACAGCGAGATCCGCCACTGGGAGGCCGGCAGGAGCATGGTCTTCGACGACACCTTCGACCACGAGGTCTGGAACGACACGGATGAGACGCGCGTCGTCCTCTTCGTCGACTTGCTGCGCCCTCTCCCCTTCCCGGAGTCGCTGATCAACAAGCTGATCGTCAAGGCGATCGGGCTCTCGCCGTTCGTACTGGACGCAAAGCGCAACCAGCGCGCCTGGGAAGCGCGCTATCGGGCGCGCAAGGCCGCCGCCGGCGAGAGCGCGGCGGTGGGCGAGGCCGCCTGAGCCGGCTCAGCTCTCCTCGTGTGACTCCTGTCCGATTTCGACGCCGCGGTCGGGCTCCACGTGGACGACCACGTCGCTGCCGGGCAGCGCCTGCTCGATCGCGTGCTCGATCGCGCTGGCGATCTCATGCCCGGTCTCCACGTTGGTGCCGGGCGCGACCGTGACGATCACGTCGGCGAAGTGCCTGCCCCCCGCCTCGCGCATCCGCAGCCGCCGCAGGCTGACCGCGCCGTGGACGCTCTCGATCGCCTCGCGCGCGGTCTCCTGGGCGCCGGAGACGGGCACCCGGTCCATCAGCACCTGCACGTTGCGGCGCATCACGCGCCCGGCGGAGAAGAGCACGAGGCCCGCCACCAGCAGCGCCGCGACCGCGTCGGCTCCCTGGTCGCCTGCGCGCACCAGCAGCAGCCCCAGCAGGACCGCGGCCGAGCCCACCATGTCCAGCGCGAAGTGCAGCGCGTTGGCTTCAAGCGCCGCGCTGCCCTCGCGCTTGGCCACGCGGTTGGAGCTCATGAAGCGGCCCGCGTCGAGCACGATCGCGACCCCGGCGACGGCCAGCGCGTACCACTGCGCTTCGACGCTGTGGCTGCCTTGCGCCAGGCGCATCACCGCCTCCACGGCGATGCCGACGCTGGCGACCACCAGCACGGCGGCCTCGCCGAGCGCGGAGAGGTGCTCGGCCTTGCCGTGCCCGAAGGGGTGATCGCGGTCCGGCGGGCGCACCGCCACGCCGACCGCGAAGAACGTCAGCAGCGCCGCGACCAGGTCGGTGCCGGAGTGGATCGCCTCGGCGATCATGCCCAGGCTGTGGGAGAGCAGGCCCGCCACGAGCTTGATCGCCGCGAGCGTCGCCGCGATCGCGACGGAGGAGAGCGCCGTGCGCTGCTGGATCGACATCGCCGGCATCGGCTCGGCGCCCCCTTCTGATCAGATGCCCGAGACGTCCAGTCCCGTGCCGTGCAGCAAACCGTTGGCTTGGGAGTTCAACACCGCATACTCCCCCGTGAGGATCAGCAGCCCGAGCGCGATCATCACCGCGCCGCCGACGCCGATCACCACCGGGAAGTGCCGCTTGACGACCGCCAGCGCGCCGGTGAAGCGCTCGAATGCGACCGTCAGCAGCAGGAACGGGATCGCCAGGCCGGCCGAGTAGACGGCCAGCAGCAGCGCCCCGCGCGCCTCGGAGCCGGAGACCGCGGCCTGCGCGGTGATCGCTCCCAGCGTGATGCTCGTGCAGGGCGTCCACGCGATCGCGAAGGCGGCCCCGATCAGCAGCGGGCCGCCCTTGCCGGCCGCCAGCCGCAGGTCGGCGAGCAGTTTGGAGCGCGGGCGCCAGGAGAGTGGCAGCGCGCTGGTGAACGGGCTGGCCAGGAACGCGACCCCCATCACCACGATCAGCGCCCCCGCGATCTGCTCCAGCGTCCCGCGGTTGGTATCAAGCGCGGAGCCGACGGCGGTCGCGGCAAGGCCCATCAGGATGAAGACGAGCGAGAAGCCGGCGATGAACAGCAGGCTCGGGCCGATCATCTTGCGGCGCTTGGTGCCCGCGATCTCGGCCGGGCTGACGCCCGCCACGGTCGAGAGATAGCCGGGTACGAGCGGCAGCACGCAGGGAGAGAGGAAGGAGACCAGGCCGGCAGTCAGCGCCAGCGGGATGCCGACGGTCGTTGAGCTCGTGCTCGATGCGAGCTCCGGGCCGATCACGTGGAGGCCCCCGCGCCGAGCTCTGCCTTCAGGCTCTCCATCTCACGCTCCAGGTGCTCGACCCGGCGACGAAGCTCCGCCAGCTCGCGCTCGCCGACCGCGAGGCGGGCTGGCGCCGCCTCCGCGGGTCGGGCCGGCGCCGGTTCCGTGGCCCGCGCGGGCTCCGCGGGACGCGCCGGCGTCGCCTCCGCGGGACGGGCAGCAGCCGGCTCCGCGTGACCGGCCGGGGCCGGCTCGCCGAGATCCGGCGCTTGCCCGGAGGCCGCCGGCTCGCCGCCGCCCTCGTCCGCCGGCGCCGAGGTCCGGCGCTCAGCGGGCTGCTCCGCATCCTCGGCGAGCAGGTGCGCGTAGCGCTCCTCCTTCTGCCCGGGGCGGCGCGGCACGCTGCGCACGAGCTCGCGCTCGATCAGCTCCGCGAGGGTCTGCTCCACCTCGTCCAGGTCCGCGAACGCGTGCATGCGCTCGCAGCGCTGCTTGAGCTCTCCGGGAGTCTGTGCCCCACGCAGCATCAGCACGCACATCATCGCCTGCTCCGCCTCGTCCATCGGCAGGCGCTCCGCCAGCAGGTGCCTGAACTTGGCCGCACGGCTGCCGGCGCCGCTCGCGAAGCGCACCATCCCGCGTCGCTCCAGGCGGTGCAGCGCGTCGCGGACCTCCGCCTCGGAGTACTGCACGACCGGGTCGCGGTTGGTCGACTGGTTGCACGCGAGCCGCAGCGAGTTGAGCGTGAGCGGGTAGGCGTCGGGGGTCGTGCGCTGCTTCTCCAGCAGGCTTCCGAGCACCCTGATCTCGGTCTCCAATAGGTCCATCGCCCTCTCAATACTATTTTCCGGCTGCCGAGGCGGCGGTAGACTCGGAGCCGTGAGCGGATCAGGCGCATCCCCGCGTTGAGCCATCAGCCGTTCTCCATGGGACATGGGGAGATGCGGCGCGGCGGCGGTGCGCGCGGCAAGGCTCCCCGCGACGGCGAGAAGCCCGACCGTGAGGAGATCCGCAGCCGCGCGGCCCGCGTGTCGCTGAGGCGCGTCGCCGGCCTCTTCCGCGCCTACCGTCTGCGGCTCGGCGCGCTGCTTGGCCTGATCGTGCTCTCCTCCGCGCTGAACGTGCTCAACCCGTTCCTGCTGCGCGGGATCATCGACAACGCGTTCCCCAACCGGAACATGACGCTGCTCGCGCTGCTGGCCGGCGGGATGATCGCGATCGCGATCGCGAGCGGGGTGATCGGGGTGGCGCAGACCTGGATCTCGAACCTCGTCGGCCAGCACGTGATGCACGACCTGCGCGCCGCCGTCTACGACCACCTGCAGCGGATGTCGCTCTCGTTCTTCACCCGCACCCGCTCGGGAGAGGTGCAGTCGCGGATCGCCTACGACATCGGCGGAATCGAAGACGTGGTGACGAGCACCGCCACCTCGACCGTCTCCGCCCTGACGACCGTCGTGGCGACGGTCGTGGCGATGTTCGCGCTGAGCTGGCCGCTGGCTGTCTTCTCGCTGTGCCTGCTGCCGTTCTTCGTGTGGCTCACGCGCCGGGTCGGCCGCGAGCGCCAGCGCATCCAGTCGGTGCGCCAGAGCCGCCTGGCGGACATGTCCACGCTGGTGGAGGAGTCGCTGTCGGTCTCCGGCATCCTGCTGGGCAAGACGATGGGCCGCTCGCGGGAGCTGGCCACGCGCTTTCGCTCCGAGTCGGGGCAACTCGCCGACCTGGAGGTGCGGGCGCGGATGGCCGGCCGCTGGCGGATGGCCTCGGTGCAGATGAGCTTCGCGATCATGCCGGCCGCCGTCTACTGGTTCGGCGGCTACGCGCTCACCCACGGCGACCAGTCGCTCTCGATCGGCACGGTCGTGGCGTTCACCACCCTGCAAACTCGGCTGCTGTTCCCGATGCAGTCGCTGCTCGGCGTGATGCCGGAAGTGCAGACCTCGTTGGCGCTCTTCGAGCGGATCTTCGAGTACCTCGACCTGCCGGTCGACATCGTCGAGCGCGCCGGCGCGCACGAGATCGGCCAGGTCAATGGCGACGTGGCGATCGAGGACGTCTGGTTTCGCTACGGCAGCGACGGCGAGTGGACGCTGCGCGAGATATCGGCGCAGATCCCCGCCGGCGGGCGCGTCGCGCTGGTGGGCGAGACCGGCTCTGGCAAGACGACGATGGCCTACCTGATCGCGCGGCTGTACGAGCCGCAGCGCGGTCGCATCGCGATCGACGGGCACGACATCCGCGAGATCACGCTCGCTAGCCTCGCGGCGACGGTCGGCCTGGTCTCGCAGGAGACCTACCTCTTCCACGCCTCGATCCGCGAGAACCTGCGCTTCGCGCGGCCGCAGGCAAGCGACCAGGAGATCGAAGAGGCGGCCCGCGCCGCCCAGATCCACGATCTGATCGCCTCGCTGCCCGACGGGTACGAGACGCCGGTCGGCGAGCGCGGCTACCGCTTCTCCGGCGGTGAGAAGCAGCGGATCGCGATCGCGCGCACGATCCTGCGAAACCCGCCGGTGCTGATCCTCGACGAGGCGACCTCCTCGCTGGACACCGAGACTGAGCGCGCCGTGCAGGCGGCGCTGGACGAGCTCTCGCGCGGACGCACGACGATCGCGATCGCGCACCGCCTCTCCACCGTGCGCGACGCCGACGAGATCCTGGTGCTCGACCGCGGGCGGATCGCCGAGCGCGGCACCCACACCGAGCTGCTGGCGCTCGGCGGCCGCTACGCGGCGCTGGTCGGCGGGCGCGAGGAGGGGCTGCTGGCGGTGGACCCGGCGCAGCCGGCGTGATCGCTCTCAGCGCACGCTTTGAAAGAGATCGAGCAAAGCCTTTGAAAGCTGTCCGCCCTGCCACGCGATCGGAGAGGCTCCGGGCTCCTCGACCAGCAGCCGCGCGCCCGGGATCGCCTGCGCCCAGCGCTCTGCCACCGCGAGCGGATGCCCCGGATCCGACTCGTCGCGGCTTGCGACCACCAGCGCCGGCACGGCAAGGCGCGCGAGGTCGTCGATCGACTCGAAAGGCCGCGAGCGCGGCACCGCTTCGAGCGCGTCCGCTACCGCGTCCGGGTGCAGATGCCCGGCGAGCCGCTGCCGCAGCACCGTGAGCACCGTCTCGCGCCAGCGCTGCGGAATGCCGTCCAGGTCGTATGCGGCGACGAAGCCCTCCACGCCGCCCTCGCGCAGGCCGCGCGCAAGCGCATCCCAGTCGGCATATCCGTGCAAGCCATGCGTCCGCGGGTCGAATGCCGGAGTGATCAGCGCCACGGCCGCGACACGGTCGGGGCGGTCGAGCGCGAAGCGCGCGATCGTGTGCGCGCCCATCGAAGCGCCCGCGAGGCTCGCTCTCTCTATACCCAACTCATCGAGCACGTCGCCAAGATCGGACGCGAGCAGCTCGTAGCCGTATGCGGACGGGGTCGGCGCCGGACCGGAGCGGCCGTGACCGCGCGCGTCGTAGGAGATCACCCGGTGGCCGGAGCGCTCCAGCACCCGCGAGCCCATCACGACGTAGCGTCGCGTGGCGGTGAGGCCGTGCAGCAGCACGATCGGCCTGCCCTCGCCGGCCACCTGCGCGCACAGCATCGTGCCGTCGCGCGCGCGCACCTGCAGCTCCACCGCGTCGCTCATCGAGACCGCCTCTCAGGCCCGCACGGCGGTGTGCTCCAGCACCAGATCGGCGGCGCGTCGCGGCTGCTCCCAGAAGAAGAGGTGACCGGCCCCTGCGATGATCTCCAGGCGCGCGTCTGGCATCAGCGCGGCGATCTGGTGCGCGTTTGCCACCGGCAGCATCATGTCCTCGCTGCCGTGCACGATCAGCGTCGGAGCTTCGATCTCGCCGAGCCGCGCGGTCGTGTCATGGCCGACGATCGCCCGCATCTGCTCCATCACCACGACGGAGGCGACGCCTTTGTCGAGCCCGATCTCCATGAACTCGGCGTGCGCCTGCGCGTCGGCGGAGAAGGCCTTGGAGACGTTCACCTGCCAGAACCCCTCCACCGCCGCCTCCCGGTCGCGGGTGGCGACCGCGTCGCGCAGCACGCGCGTGGCCTGCGAGGTCGCCAGGGCGCTGCCCTCGCCGCCGCAGTAGGTGCTGGCGAGCGTGAGCGTGCGGATCCGCTCCGGGTGCGCGAGGCTCAGCTCCTGGGCGACCATCCCTCCCATCGAGAAGCCGAGCACGTGCGCGGAGTCGAGCTGCAGAGCGCTCAGCAGGCCCTCCGCATCGGCTGCGAGGTCGACGATCGTGAAGCCGCGCTCCACGCGGCTGGAGGCGCCCACGCCGCGGTGGTCGTAGGCGATCACCTCGAAGTCGCGCTCCAGAAGGGTCAGGAAGCGCTCGCTCCAGTGCGCGCGCGTGCCGCTCATCCCCATGATCAGCAGCAGCGGCGGCCCGGACCCCCTGCGCTCGTAGTCGAGCTCGATGGCGGCGGCGCGGGCAAGGGGCATATCGCGGGCAACCTTAGTGGACCTCAGAGCGGCACGGCGAGCCGCCTCCAGGCGGCGCCGCGCGACCCGCGCGCGAGCGGCGCCGCGAGCCGCGTCCAGGCGGCGCTCTGCGATCCGGGCTCGCGCCGGCGCCCCGACCCGCGTCAGAGCGGCAGCGCCATCTGCGCGGCCTGCGCCTCCGCGGAGTCCGCGCCCTCCGCGACCAGCCCGGCGACCCTGACGCCGAGCAGCCGCACGGGTCGCGGCGGCGCGTACTCGCGCAGCAGCGCCAGCGCGACCGCGCCCACGACCCGCGCGTCGCAGGTGGGAGCCTCGATCGTGCGGGCGCGTGTCACCGTCGAGAAGTCGTCGAGCCGGACCTTGATCGCGATCGTGCGCCCCGCGCGCCGGTGGGCCGCGAGGCTCGCGCAGAGCTTCTCGCTCATGCTCTCAAGCTCAGCCTCCAGCGTCGCCGTCTCCGCCACGTCGTAGTCGAAGGTGCGCTCCCGCGACTCGGAGACCACCTTGCGCTCCTGGGAGACCGCGCCGTCGCTTTCGAAGCGGGCACGCCGGACCAGGTCTCGCCCGTGGTTGGAGCCGAAGCGCTCCATCAGCTCGCGCTCGGAGGCGAGCGCCAGCGCGCGCAGCGTGGTCAGTCCCATGTCCGCGAGCTTGGCGGCGGTCTTCGGGCCGATGCCCGGCACGAGCCCCGGCGAGGCGTGCGCGAAGCGCTCGCAGGCATGCTCGCGCGTGAGCACCACGAATCCCGCCGGCTTCTCGGCGTCGGAGGCGACCTTGGCCACCAGCTTGTTGGGGCCGATCCCGACCGAGCACACAAGACCGGTCTCCGATCGGATCTCCGCCACGATCCGGCGCATCGCCGCGCGCGGCGAGTGGAAGCCCTCCAGGTCCAGGTAGGCCTCGTCGAGCCCGATCGACTCCACGCGCTCCACGTGCCGGCGCACGATCCCCATCATCCGCGCGGAGTGCTCGCGATAGACCGCGAAGTCGGGCGGCAGGAAGACGGCCTGCGGGCACAGCCGCCGCGCCCGCGCGGCCGGCATCGCCGAGAAGACGCCGAAACGGCGCGCCTCGTAGCTGGCGGTCGTGACCACCGCGCGCGGGCCGCTGCCGGCGACCACGACCGGCAGCCCGCGTAGCTCGGGACGGCGGAGCAGCTCGACAGAGACGTAGAACGCGTCGGCGTCGAGATGGGCGACCCGCAACTGCTCAGTCGGCTCCGTTGGCACCACGCCGAATGTAGCGGATGCGGCGGCGGCGAGGCGAACGTCCGTTCGAGCGTCGTATGCGTAGCGCATGATATCATCCCGGTTTGTATGGGAGTTCTCGTTCAAGTCCGAGATGTGCCAGAGGACGTGCACCGCACTTTGAAGGCACGCGCCGCCACCGCTGGCATGTCGCTGTCGGAGTACGTGAGGGGCATGCTCGCACGCTCGACTTCACGCCCCACGCCGGCCGAGCTGCGTGCCCGCATCGAGACTCGTGGGCGCGTCGCCCTCGACGAGCCGAGCGAGCTCGCCGTCCGCTCGATTCGCGATCGCGGCGAGTGACCGTACTCGACACGTCGGCCGTCGTCGACTACCTCCTCGGCTGCGGCGTCGCGGAGCGGGTGCAGTCGCTGTTCGTCGACGAGGGAGAGCTCGCCGCTCCCGATCTGCTCGTGTTCGAGACGCTTGCGGTCATCAGGCGCGGCGCTCAGCGTGGAGCGATCCCAGAGGACCGCGCTGCGGCCGGGATCGCCGACCTCGGAGACCTGCCGATCGAGCTGTTCTCCTCGCTGTCGCTCCGGAGTCGCGCATGGGCGCTGCGCCGCAACCTAACCGCGGCCGACGCGCTCTTCGTATCGCTTGCGGAGAGCCTCGACGAGCCGCTGGCCACGAAGGACGCCGCCCTCGCAAGCGAGGCGAGCAAGCACGCGGCGATCACGGTGCGCCTCCTCGAGGATGCGCCGCCGCCGTCTCGATAGGCGAGCACGCTCGGACGTCCTCGGCATCGAGATGGGCGACGCGCGGCTCGTCGTTCTCATCGCCATCAAGGTTTACGCAGAGCTCAGCGAGCCTTGGCGCGTGAGACGGTATAATTCTTATACCATGAGAGCCTGTGGAGTTCGAGTTCGATTCTGCGAAGAGCACGGCGAACCAGGCCAAGCACGGGCTCGACTTCGTCCAAGCCCAGGAGTTGTGGGACGACGCCATGCGGATCGAGGTGCCCGCCCGGACGGAGGGCGAGCCGCGGTGGCTCGTGATCGGCCGGATTGGGCGACAACACTTCTCGGCGGTGGTGACCTATCGCGAGGAGAGAATTCGGATCATCTCGGTCCGCCGTTCACGCGCCGAGGAGGTGGCTATCTATGAAGGCTGAGGAATTCGACCGGCGCTTCGACAGCGGGGAGGACATCACCTCCGAGCTCGATATCGCCGAGGCAAAGCGTCCGGGGCTGCAGTCGCGCCGCGTGAACGTGGACTTCTCCGCGTGGATGGTCGAAGCGCTCGACCGGGAGGCGAAGCGCCTCGGGGTGACTCGCCAGTCGATTATCAAGGTCTGGATCGCCGAGCGCTTGGAGCATCGGGATCTGGCTGTGAGATAAGGGGAAGGCGCGGCAGCGCCGCGTAGAGCCCCGGGGACGCCGCCATGCGGCGGCTCCAGATCCCATCCATCCGCATCCGAGTTGTCGCGGCAGACCGGCGGCAGGCCCGCGCGCCGCTCGCGCGTGAGGCGCACTGGCCGGTCCGCCCCTCAGCGCAGGTGCCGCCAGCGCCGCCGCCGCCGCAGCGTGCCGACGCCGAGCGGGATCGCGAAGAAGACAAGCAGGGCCAGCACGGCGATCACGCCGAGCATGCCCACGCCGAGGCCCACGATCAGCAGGAAGAGCACGATCCCGAGCGCGATCAGCGCGTCGCTCAGGAGCGTCCGCCGGCGCCGCGCGGCCGCCGCGGCTTCGCGGCGACGGCGGATCGACGGCGAGGGCATGAAGTCGTCCGCGTGATCTCTGGCCGGCCGGCCGCGCGGCTCCCGCGCGCCTGTCCCGATGTGGTCGCTCACAGCGAAAGCCTCCTGAAGATCGGTCGGGGCAGCATGCGCAGCACGAGCATCACCCAGCGCATCGCGGGCGGCGCCCACACGGTCTGCGCGCCGCGCTCCAGGCCCGCGAGCGTGGCGCGTGCGACGTCTGCCGGGTCGCAGGCGAGCGGCGGCACGGGCAGGCCCGCGGTCATCGCCGTGCGGACGAAGCCGGGCCTGACCACCATCACCTGCACTCCGGCGGGCGCCAGGGCGTCGGAGAGCCCCTGCGCGAGCGCGTCGATGCCGGCCTTGGATGCGCCGTAGACGGCGTTGGTCCGCCGGGGGCGCTGTGCTGCCACGGAGGAGAGCACGATCACCTTGCCGCCGCCGGCCGCACGCATCCGCTCCGCGGTGCGCATCAGCAGCGAGCCGGCGCCGCGCACGTTGACGTCGAGCACCTCCAGCGCCGCCGGTATGTCCTGCGGCAGGCCGCCGCGCTCGCCCAGCAGGCCGACGGCGAGGATCGCCACGTCGACTCCGCCAAGCTGGTCGAAGGCGGTCGCGACAAGCTGGTCGTGACCGCTTGGCTGCGCCGCGTCCAGCGTGTCGAGCGTGCTCACGCTCGCGCAGCCGGCGCCGCGCATCTGCTCGGCGGCGCGCTCCAGCGCCGCGCCGTCGCGGCCGGCGAGCAGCGCGGCGGCTACTCCCCCGGCGCGCGCCATCTGCGCGACGATCGCAAGCCCGATCTCGGAGGTGCCGCCCAGCAACAGCACGCGGTGTCCGGGCGCGCTCACTGGTCATCCTTTCTGGTGCCGACGGTCGCGGCGGGCTCGCCGGCCGCCTGGTGGCCGCCGCCCGCCCCGCGGTCCGCGGCTGCCCCGCGCTCCGCGGCTGCCTCGCGCTCCCCAGCCGCGTCGCGCCCGACGGTCGCGTCGCGCCCAACGGCCGCCTGGCCGTCCACCGCCGCCAGCCGCAGCCGGCAGGCCAGATCGGAGCGCATCACGCCGTCCGGGTCGATCGCCCGCCTGATCTGGTTGAACCGTTCGAGCCGCGGATACATCCGCCAGAGCAACTCGGCCCGCAGGCGCGAGTCCTTGGCCAGGTACACGCGCCCGCCCGCCGCCGCCAGCAGCTCGTCCGTGGCGTCCAGCACGCCGCGCAGCCCGGGCGACGCGGCCGGCAGGTCCACCGCGAGCGTCCAGCCTGGCATCGGGAAGGAGAGCAGGCCGCCGGAGCCCTCGCCGAAGCGCTTGACGACGGCAAGGTACATCGGCTGACGGGCCGCGCGCAGCAGATCGGCGACTTCGATCAGCGCGTCCCTGCGCTGCTCCGGCACCACGAACTGGTACTGCAGCAGCCCGCCCGTGCCGTAGAGCCTGTTCCAGCTTCCCAGCGCGTCGAGCGGGAAGAAGTTCTCGCCGGTGGTGATCGGCACGCCGCGGGCGCTGCGCGGCGCGCGGCGCCAGCGCAGCGTGTTGAAGAGCTGCACCGCCCCGCCGCTCAGCACCCAGGCGGGGAAGCCCTCCGGGACGCGCAGGCGCGGGCGGCCCGGCAGGCGCACCCTGGCGCCGGCGCCCGCGGGTCCGCCTCCGGCGCCGGCGGGTCCGCCTCCGACGGGTACGGCTCCGACCGCGTCGGGCAGCGGGCGCAGGTTGGAGCGCAGCACCACCGAGCGCCCGAACGCGCGGCCGTGGCTGCGCAGGTCGGTCCATGCGATCGAGTAGCGGTGGGCGTCCTGCTCGGCCATCACGTCCATCGCCTGCGCGAGCGTGTCGGTGCGGTCGATGTCGCCGTCGAGCAGCGACGCCCCCGCCGGCGAGGGGCGCACGGTCGCCTCCAGGATCACGCCGGTCAGACCCATGCCTCCGAGCGTGGCGTGAAAGAGGTCGCTCTCCCGCTCGCGCGAGATCTCGTGCAGGCTCCCGTCGGGCGTGCAGAGCAGCATGCTCACGACGTGGTGGCCGAAGCTGCCGTCGCGACGGTGGTTCTTGCCGTGGATGTCGGCGGCGATCGCGCCGCCGATCGTGATGTGGCGGGTGCCCGGCACCACCGGCAGCGTCAGGCGCAGCGGCGCCAGCGCCTGCATCACCTGCGCCAGCGTCGCGCCGGCGCCGGCACGGACCAGCGGCTCCGGCGCGCCCGGCGCCCGCAGCGAGTCCGACGCGCCCGGCGCCCGAAGCGGCTCCGGCGCGCGGAGGATCTCCACCTCGCACAGCCGGGTCAGGTCGGCCACGAGCCCGCCGCCGTTCTGCGCGGCGTCGCCGTAGCTGCGGCCGGCGCCGCGAGCGATCAGGCCGCCGTGGGCGCCTGCCCGCAACACCGCCTCGCGCGCCTGCTCGACGCTCTGCGGGCGCAGCACGGTCGCTTCGCAGTGGGCGGTGCGCCCCCAGCCGCAGAGCCGCTGCCGCCGGCCGCCGGGCAGCGAGGCGCGCGCGCCCGGCCGACCCTCGGCGGTCTGCGCATCGGCGTCGAGGCCGTCCGTTGTCTGGGTGGAGTCAGGTGCCGACATACACCGCGCAGGCGAACACTCCCACCCACGCTCCGCTCATGCTCAGCAGGAAGCGATCGTGCAGCAGGACGTCCTCCGGAGCCTCGCCGTGGCCCTCGTGCAGCAGCAGGCCGTACCGCAACAGCCACAACACGAACGGCGCCACGGTGATCTCGTACCAGGTGATGCCGTCGCCGCCGTGCCCCTGGAAGGCCCACAGGCAGTAGGCGACGGTCGTCACGGAGGCGGCGAGGAACATCACGAAGCGCAGATAGTCCTCCGAGTAGGCGGTCAGCGTGGAGCGCGTGCCGCTGTCCTCCCCCCTGTTGCGGAGCTCCGCGTACCGCTTGCCCGCCACCAGGAACAGCGCCCCGAAGGAGGTGACCATCACGAACCAGCGTGAGACCGGGATGCCCGTCGCGGCGCCGCCGGCGAGCGCTCGCAGCACGAAGCAGGCGGCCACGATCGCGATGTCCGCGACCGCGACGTTGCGCAGCCACATCGAGTAGGAGACCGTGAGCAGCAGGTAGCCCGCGCCGGTCGCGCCGAGCAACGGGCGGATCGCGAACGCGAGCGCAAGCCCCGCGACCGTCAGCACCGCCGCCGTCGCGAGCGCGAGCCCCACGCTCACTTCGCCGGCCGCGATCGGACGGCGCCGGCGGCGCGGATGCAGCGCGTCTTCGTGGCGATCGTGGACGTCGTTGAGCAGGTAGCCGGCGCTGGAGAGCAGGCAGAAGCTCACCAGGGCGCCCGCCACATCCACGGCGATCTGCTGGTGGGTGAGCACCCCGGCCGCGCCCGGCGCGGCAAGCACGAGCAGGTTCTTGACCCACTGATGCGGCCGGCAGGCGCGCGCCAGCGCCGCGACGCGCCCACCCGAGCGCGACGGGCCGCCGGCGCGCTCGCGCGCCGCGTCGGCCTGCGGGGCGTGCCCGGACACCGCGCCTGGCTCGATCGCGGCCTCGTCGGCCACGTCGATCGTCTTCAAGGGTGCGTCACCTCCATTCGCCTTCCGTGCACGCCGCAATCGGAGCAGAGCGATCTCACGGCTACCTTTGCAGGCCGTGAAAATGCTCTCACCCAGATCGCCTCGAAAATGAGCAGACTCTCATATAACTCTCGTACGTGATTCGCCACGAGCCTTCTGGCATCTGGAGCGTTTCACACTCTCGACGTGAAAATGCTCTCACTAGCGCCATCGACCGGCGGTCTGCGCAGTTCCGGCCGCCTACGATCAGCTCTGCATGGGGACCCACCTGCAGATGCCGCCTGCCGCAGCCAGGCAAAGCCGAGCCGGCGGCGGCCGCGGCGGGCGCCACGTTTCCACCGGCAATCCGGTTACGCGGCTGCGGCGCATCGCTCTGATGGCGTGCTCGCTCGCGGTCGTGATCGCGGCGATCTCGTTCGCCGCCAGCATGGCCGGCGCGTCGAACACCAGCTTCAGCATCCGGGCCGTGGAGTGGCTGCGCAGCAACGGCGGCGCCGGGCTGGTCTCCACGATCGAGAACGTCTACTACTCGCTGAACGCGCCGAGCAAGGGCGGCCCCGGCCTGAAGGCGCTGCCGCACGTCGGCGTAGCGGTCTCCGGCGCCCACGCCTCGCACCATCCCTACCAGCCGCCGCGGATCAGGCCCCTGACCTCGCCGGCGCTGCCGGGCGAGGGCGTCTGGCACGCCACGCGTCGCGGCGTGGCCTACCCGCCGGTGCTCGAGACCACCTTCAGGAGCGATCCCAGCGAATACCCGCGGCTGGTCGCCGGCCTGGCATGGATCGACCAGCACCGCACGAAGATCGTGCTCTATCCAGGCCGCGAACAGCCGTCGGTGGAAATGCCCAACCGCGGGCCGACGGAGGTGCCACCGGCGCTGCGCAGCGCTCTGCTGGCGACGTTCAACAGCGCGTTCAAGCTCGAAGACTCGGGCGGCGGCTTCGCCTACCACGGCCACACCTACGCCCCGCTGCGCAACGGCCAGGCGACCATCGTGCAGCGCACCGGCGGCGAAATCAACGTCGAAGCATGGAAAGAAGGGCCGACCGCCGCCTCCGACGTGGTCTTCGCCAGGCAGAACCTGCCGCTGATCGTCGAAAACGGGAAGCCCAGCCCGCGCCTGAACGACAGCGCCGAATGGGGCGCCACGCTCGGCAACGCGGTCCAGGTGTGGCGTTCCGGGATCGGGATAGACAAGCGCGGCGACCTGATCTATGCCCAGGCCAACTACCAGACGGTCGGCAGCCTCGCGCAGATCCTGATCCACGCGGGCGCGGTCAGAGCGATGGAGCTCGACATCAACTCCTACTGGGTGAGCTTCAACAGCTACGGCGCTCCGGGTGGGCTGCATCCGACGAAGCTGCTCGCCGAAACCGAACGCACCGCCACCCGCTACCTGGAACCAGACGACCGCGACTTCTTCGCCGTCTACGAAAAGTGAGCGCGCGCCCGGCGGACGCGCGCCGAGCGCTCGGCTCATGGTCCAGGCGCGCGCCCGGCGGACGCGCGCCGACCGGTCAGCCCGTGGTCCAGACCGTGCCGACGCCTTCGAAGCCGAGCGCGCGCTTGGTCGCTTCGGTGAGATCGAATTCGCGGCCCGCGACGTAGGGTCCGCGGTCGACCACCTGCACCCTGACGCTGCGGTCGCCGTAGCGGAGCGTCAACCAGGTGCCGCACGGCAGCGTCTTGTTCGCCACGCCCATTGTCGAGCTGGTGAGCTGGCCACCGCAGGCCATCCCGCCGCCACCGCCGTACCAGGAGGCGAGCGCCGTCCGGAAGGCGCTGATCACGCCCAGGCGCCGCGTCACGCTGCTCATGCCGCCGACGCCGCGGTACCTGACCTGCGCCAGCCAGCTTCCGGTCCGCGGCGGGGTGTAGCGCAGCGCGAAGCGGCCGCGTGCCCCCGTGCGAGCGTGTGCGACGGAGACCCATCGGCGACCGTCGAGCACCTGCAGGCTCACCGCGGCGTGGCGCAGGCGCGGTCGCAGCCGGCCGGTGGCGGTCACCGCCTGGCCGGCCAGCACGTTCAGGCTCGAGCTGTGCACTCGCATGCGCTCTCGAAGAGGGCTGGCGAGCATGGTCTGCGCTGCCGCCGCGCTCTGGGCGGCAATCATTTCCACCGGCGCGATCGGCGCCGCGGGCGCGGTCATCGCGCCCGTCCCGAGGACGAACATCTGAAGTCATCTCTCCTTTGGTTCGCGCCTACGGGGTTAGCTGTCGGGCTCGCGCCTGAGAGCTTTCACGCAGCCGACCAATCGATCGTCGTGCGCTCGCGCCCCCGCGCGCTAGGGCCGCATCAGCGGCCGATTCGCCCCAGCCGTCCGTCGCTCTCGACGGCCCGGCATTGGGTCCCCCGTTCGCTCTCGTTGGCAGGAGAGCGACTCGGCGTTTCTGTCAAACAATCACTTGAGGCTAGACGCTGCGATGGTCAGTTCTGTGACCGCGCTCACAGAATCCGGTTAGGGTCCAATTAGCGTGCGAAACCGTTTTGGCCAGCCGAAGTGCCCCCGATCCCGGCACATCTGCGTGAAATGACTGTCAATCCGTTGACGGCAGGCCCCAAGAACGGCGACAATCCGATCAGACATGGCAAACCCCGATCGGCTGAGCGGACTCGACAGCGCCTTCCTGCACCTGGAGGACCATTCCACCGCGCACATGCACGTGGCCTCGGTGATGGTGTTCGCCGGGGAGGCGCCCCCCTATCAGGCGCTCGTGGAGCACGTGCTCGGGCGGCTGCACCTGGTGCCCCGCTACCGGCAGCGGCTCGCGTTCGTGCCGCTCGGCCAGGGCCGGCCGGTCTGGACCGACGATCCCCGCTTCAACCCCTACTACCACATCCGGCACACCGGGCTTCCGCAGCCGGCTGACGAGCGTGCGCTGCAGCGCCTGGCGGGTCGCATCTTCTCCCAGCGGCTGGATCGCTCCAAGCCGCTGTGGGAGATCTGGCTGGTGCAGGCGATGGCCGGCGACCGCTTCGCTCTGATCGCCAAGACCCATCATGCGCTGGTGGACGGCATCTCGGGCGTGGACATCACGACCGTGCTCTTCGACACCGCGCCGGACGCGGTGCCCGCGAACCGCCCCCCGACCCCCTGGGCGGCCGGGCCGCCGCCGGGAGCGGCCAAGCTGCTCGCCGACGCGCTGCTGGAGCGCAGCACCGTCCCGGCCGAGATCGTGCGCGGCGCACGGGCCAGCCTGCGCGCGCCGCGCAGGGCGCTGACCCAGATCACCCGCGGCATCAAGAACGTCGGAGCCAGCGCCCTGCCGGGGATCGAGCATCCCGCTCCGCGCACGCCACTGAACGTCGAGATCGGGCCGCACCGCCGCTACACCTGGGTGGACGCCGAGCTCGATGTCTTCAAGGCGATCAAGGACACGCTCGGCGGCACCCTCAACGACGTCGTGCTGAGCGCGGTCAGCCTCGGCCTGGGCGCTCACCTGCGCTCGCAGGGATACGACACCGACGGGCTCGTGCTCAAGGCGATGGTGCCGGTGTCCGTGCGCGCCGAGGCCGAGCGCGGCGCCCTTGGCAACAAGGTCGCCGCGATGTGGGCGCCGCTGCCGGTCGGCGTGCAGGACCCGGCCGACTGCTACGAGCAGGTGCGCGCCTCGATGGCGCAGCTCAAGAGCTCCGGGCAGGCGGTCGGAGCCGAGGTGCTCACCAACCTCGCGGGCTTCGCGCCGCCCACGATCCTCAGCCAGGCCGCACGGCTGCAGGCGCGGCAGCGCTACTTCAACCTTGTGATCACCAACGTCCCCGGCCCGCAGTTCCCGCTCTACCTGCTCGGACGGGAGCTGGTGGCGCTCTACCCGGTTGTGCCGCTCGCGCGCCGGCAGGCGCTCGGGATCGCGGTGATGAGCTACAACGGCCGCCTGGGATTCGGGCTGCTGGCCGACTACGACGCCGTGCCCGAGCTGGACCTGATCGCCGACGATCTGCGCAAGGCGATCGCCGCCCTGGCCAAGCTCGCCAACGTCACGCCGCCGCGACGGCGAACGCGCGCCGCGCGGGCGGGGCGGGCGGGCCGCACCAAGGCCGCCACGCACTCCTGAGGCAAACCGATGCCGGTAGGCTGGGGCCTCCCATGCGGGTCGCGCTCTGCCAGATGAACGCCACCGTCGGCGACATCGCCGGCAACGCCGGGCGCATCCGCGACGGGATCGAAGCCGCGCGCACGCGGCAGGCGCAGCTCGTGCTCTTCCCGGAGCTGGCGATCACCGGCTATCCCCCCGAGGATCTGCTGCTACGCGCCCACTTCCTCGCCGACGCGCGCGCGGCGTTGGAGCAGCTTGCGGCCTACACGAACGGGATCGTGGCGATCGTCGGCTTCCCGGAGCGCGCCGAGGACGTCTACAACGCCGCCGCGGTGCTTGCCGAGGGCAGCGTCCATGCCATCTATCGCAAGAACTACCTGCCCAACTACGGGGTCTTCGACGAGCAGCGCTACTTCCAGGCCGGCCGCGAGTGCGCCGTGATCGACATCGGCGGCGACCGTGTCGGGCTGACCGTCTGCGAGGACATCTGGGAGCCGGGGCCGCCCGCCTCCGACGAGGCGATGGCGGGCGCTAGCCTGATCGTCAACATCTCCGCCTCCCCCTACCACGCCGGCAAGGGCGCCGAGCGGGAGCGGATGTTCGCGCAGCGCGCCCGCGACAACCTTGCGTTTCTCGCCTTCTGCGGGCTGGTCGGCGGCCAGGACGAGCTCGTCTTCGACGGCTACTCGTGCGTGCTCGACCACACCGGGCAGACGATCGCGCGCGGCAAGCAGTTCGAGGAGGACATGATCGTCTGCGACCTGGACCTGGAGGCGGCCGCGGTGGCCCGCCTGCGGGAGGCGGGCCACCGGCCCGCGGCGCGGCGGATCGAGCGCGAGGTGAGCGTCCTGCCCCCGCTGGCGGCGATCGCAGGCCCTTCCGAGGTCGTCTCGCCGCCGCCGCCGTTGCATGAGCCGATCGCCGTCCAGGAGGCCGAGATCTATGCCGCGCTCATGTTGGGCCTGCGCGACTATGTTCGCAAGAACGGGTTCTCGCACGTGGTTCTGGGCCTCTCCGGGGGCATCGACTCTGCGCTGGTGGCATGCCTGGCCGTCGATGCGCTCGGCGCGCAGAACGTCAGCACCGCTGTCATGCCCTCCCAGTTCTCCTCGCACGGCACCCAGTCCGATGCCCGCGAGCTCGCCGCCGCGCTCGGCACATCCGCGCACGAGCTGCCGATCGAGAGCGTTATGGACGCCTACACGAGCGTGCTGGCAGCCGACCTGGCCGGCCGTCCGCCTGGGCTCACCCAGGAGAACCTGCAGGCGCGCATCAGAGGCAACCTGCTGATGGCGCTCTCCAACGAGTTTGGCTGGCTGGTGCTGACGACCGGCAACAAGTCGGAGATGTCGGTCGGCTACACGACGCTCTACGGCGATCTCGCCGGCGGCTTCGCGGTCATCAAGGACGTGCCCAAGACGCTGGTCTACAGGCTCTGCGAGTGGCGAAACGGTACCGGGAGCCCGGTACAAGGCGGTACCGCGGGCCCGGTACAAGGCGGTACCGAGAGCCAGATGTTCGGCGTCCCCCCCGCCCCCGCCTCCCCGATACCGCCGAGCATCCTCAGCAGGGCGCCGTCGGCCGAGCTGCGCATGGACCAGCGCGACGAGGACTCGCTGCCGCCCTACCCCCTGCTGGACCGCATCCTGCAGGGCTACATCGAGCTCGACCTCTCGCGTGAGCAACTGATCTCCCAGGGCCTGCCGGCAGAGGATGTCGATCGCGTGATCCGGCTGGTGGACCTGGCCGAGTACAAGCGCAGGCAGGCCCCACCTGGGATCAAGATCACCACGCGCTCCTTCGGACGCGACCGTCGGATGCCGATCACCAACCGCTACCGTGGCTAGACCTCGAATCGCAGCCTTCGCGGCGCTTGCGCTCGGAGCGCTCTGTGCGGCCGCGCTCGGCGGGTGCGGCTCGACGCGGTACAAGACGCTGAACGCCGGCGCGCTGGAGCCGCTGGTCGCGGTCGAACGCTATCCCGTCTTCTGGCTCGGCGGGCGCTTCGCGGGGATGCCGCTCACACAGGTCAGCAGCGACCCGAGTGGCGCCTACGAGATCCAGTACGGGGCCTGCACCAGCGGCGGCCCGGAAACCTGCATCTCGCCGGTGGAGCTCGTCAGCGAGCCCGACAACAGCTTCCTGCCGGGCGCCGGCGCGACCAGCGCCACGGAGAGCGTCCGCGGCGTGCGCGCCTTCTTCGCGCAGGGCGGAAAGGTGATCGAGATCCCGACCGGCACGGTGGTCGTCGACATCCGCGCCACCACCAGCAGGCTCGCGCTGCAAGCCGCGCGCCGGATGGCGCCGATCAACGATCTCGGCAGCCCGGAAGGCCCGCTCCCGAGCGCCCAACCCAGCTCGGGCTTCGCCGACCGGCCCACCGAAGCCCAGCAGCCGCAGCCCGTGCAGGGCCTGCCGGCCACCGGCAGGTGAAGCCGGCACCCGATCTCGCCCGGCGCGCGCGACCCCACGTCTCGCCGCCCGGCCCCCGGTCTCAGGCGGCCAGCGGCCGCACCGCGATCGTCATCCGGGTCACCGCGCAGAGCCGCCCGAGCTCGTCCTCGAAGCGCACGTCCCACACCCAGGTGCTGCGTCCCCTGTGCAGGCGGGTGGCGGTCGCGCTCACGACCCCCTCTGTGACGGGCCGCAGGAAGCTCGTCTGGTTGGAGAGCCCCATCGCGGCGTGGCCGTCCGCGAGCACCGCGAGCGCCGTCGCCATCGACGCCAGCGCCTCGGCGACCGAGGCCAACACCCCACCGTGCAACAGGCCCGCCGGCTGCTTGAGCTCGTCGCGGACCGCGATCCGCGCGCGGGCGATCGCATCCCCGCACTCCAGCACTTCCAGACCGTAGAGCCGGTCGAATCCGATCATCGCCTCGTTGATCTGCTCGGCAGTGGGCGTGGCCATCGGGTCGCCACGATAGCCTAAGCACAGGCACTGCGATCACCGGCGCGCACCCGAAGGGCAGCGCGGCCGGGTCACCAGGGTGAGCAGCAGCGCACACGACGATGACCACACTCGAGCAGCTCCCACCAGACCAGCGCGCTGTGCTCTCGCTGCTGTTGCGACAGCGCAAGCGCTACGAGGAAGTCGCGACCGTGCTCGGCATATCGCCCGAGGCGGTCCACGACCGTGCGCACGCGGCGCTGGCCGTGCTGGCGCCAAAGCAGGCACGGCTGCTGGACCCCGGCGCTCGCGAGACGATCGGCGACTACCTGCTGGGACAGCAGGACGACCGGCAGGCGGCTGCCACCAAGACCTACCTGGCCGCATCGACGCCCGCGCGGGAGTGGGCGCGGGCGCTGGCGGTCGAGCTGGTGAAGCTCGCCGCCGAAGCCGTGCCGGAGATACCGGCATCCCGCGAGCAGGCCGCCGCATCGGGCCCGGCGGTCGCGGCCGGCGCCCAGGCGCCGCGCGATGTCACGGCAGGGGCGCGGGACGCCGGGCCGGCGTCGCGCGCGGCCACGCCGGCGCGCCATGTCCCCTCCACCGCGCCCGGCTCCGCTTCGCCGATATCCCGGCGGGGCGGCGCGATTCTGCTCGGGGCGATCGTGGTGATCGCCGCAGTGGTGGTCGCGATCGCGCTGAGCTCCGGCGGAGGCGGAGGCGGCAACCAGCCTGGCACGCGGAGCGGAGAACAGGCGAGCTCCACGAGATCCAGCGTCGCCGAAGCAGGCGGCAACGGCTCCGCCAAAGCGAAAGCGAAGCTCGAAAAGGCTGCCGCGTTGAAGGCGGTCCAGACCGGCGGCTCCGCCGAAGGAGCGGCGCTGATCGCCTCCGAAGGCTCCAAGCGCGCGCTCTACCTCACCGCCAAGGGGCTTGCCGCGACCGAAGGCTTCTCCTACGTCGTCTGGCTGCTCCCCAAGACGGGCCAGCCGATCCCGTTCGGACGCACGCCGTCGGTGGGCAGCAAGGGCACGCTCCAGGCTGCTGAAGTGCTCACCCAGGAACCGAGCGCGCTCAGCGGCGTCGAGATCACCCGCGAGACCGTCACGCATCCCAGCACGCCCGGCACGGTCGTCCTGAAGGGCAACTTCGTCGGCTCGTAAGGGCCTCAGGGTCTATGCGGACCCGGAGCTGCGCCCCGGCCCTCGGCTCAGGCGCCCGCCGGCAGCAGCTTGCCCGGATTCATGATCCCGGCGGGGTCCAGTCGCTGCTTGACCGCAGCCAGCGCGGCGATCCCGGTGGCGCCGATCTCCTGCTCGAGCTGCCCGCGATGGTCCCGGCCGATCGCGTGGTGGTGGGTGATCGTGCCGCCGTTTGCGAGGATCGCCGCGCCCGCCGCCTCCTTCACGCTCTGCCACTGGCGCTCCTCGGCGCCCCGGAGCATTCGGGCCATGAAGGTGAAGTAGAGCGACGCGCCGCTCTCGTAGAGATGCGAGATGTGGCAGCCGACGATCCCCGGCGTGCCGGATGCCGCGAGCGCGTCTGAGATCGCGCGTCCGACCGCCGACTTCAGCGCGTGCAGATCCGACCAGCACGCCGCGGTCTCGAGCGTCTCGACCATCACGCCGTGCGTGAGCAGCTCGTCGCGCAGGTAGGGGGCGCTGAAGCGCGAGGCGCGCCAGGCCTCCCCGGCCCCGCTGCCGAGCACGATCGCGCCGTGAGCGCGGGCGCACGCGCGCGCCGCGCGCCAGGACCGCCGCGTCTGCTCCGGCTCGCCCTCGAAGCCGAGGATCGCAAGGCAGCCCTCCCGGCGGCGGCGCGCCGCGAAGTAGAGCTGGGTCGCCGCGTGTCGCAGGCCCTCGCCCGCCAGGCGCAGGCTGAGCTCTGTCTCCGGCCGGTCGAAGAGTCGTGCCACGGTGGGAGGCTCGCCCTCCTGCGCCAGGCGGCGCAGCGCCTGGGCGCCGGACTCGAAGTCGGCGAACAGCAGGCCCTGGTAGATGCGCTCGCGGGGCTGCGGGGCGAGCCTCAGCGTCAGGCGGTCGATCACGCCGAGCGTGCCCTCCGAGCCGACGAGCAGCTCGCGCAGGTCCGGCCCGGCCGCGCTGGCGGGCAGCGCTCGCAGCTCGATCGTCCCCGCGGGGGTCGCGGCGCGCAGGCCGAGGACGAGATCCTCGAAGCGGCCGTAGCCGGTGGACGCCTGGCCCGCCGATCTTGTCGCGGCGCACCCGCCGAGCGACACGTACTCGAATGACTGCGGGAAGTGGCCGAGCGTCAGGCCGCGCGCGGCAAGCTCGCGCTCCAGCGCCGCCGCCCGCATGCCCGCCCCGACCGTGACGCTCAGCGACTCGCGGTCGATTGACTCCACGCCGGTAAGGCCCGCCATGTCAAGCGCCACGACGGCCTCGTGGGCGCCGCGCAGCGGCTCCACGCCGCCGACGACCGATGTGCCGCCGCCGAACGGCACCACCGCGATCGAGCTCCGCGAGCAGAGATCGAGCAGAGCCAAGAGCTGCTCGTGCGATCCGGCCCGCACGACCGCGTCCGGCGCGCCGAGCGGCTCACCGCGCCGCAGGCGCACAAGATCAAGGTAGCCGCGACCCGCGGCGTGCGCGACCCGCCGGGCATGCGCGTCGCTCAGCGCCCCGTGGCCGAGCAGGCTTTGCAGGGCGGTCCTCTGGCGGGCGCTCAGCGCAGGCTCGGGCAGGCGCACGTGCTCCAGCGCCACCGGCGGCTGTGGCGCGCCGGCCAGGCCGAGTCGCTCCCGGAGCTCGGAGAGCACGCCCTCGCCGAGCGCCGGCGGATGCCCTGGGTCGCCCCACCCCCACCACCGCATCGCGGGGGCAGCATCAGGCTGAGAGCCGCTGGAGCCCATCGAGCGCCTCCTTGACGGTCCTGGCGGCGGCCCTGCTGATCAGCGGGCTGCCGAGGCGGCCGAGCCCGGCGGTCCAGAGACGGCCCGCTGCTGCGCTGCGATACGCGACCGGAGCGCCGCCGCCGAACCAGCTTTTGGGCCGGTGGTCGAGCGTCAGCGTGACCTCGGTGACCGCGCCGGCGCTGCCGCCCAGCCGCGGCTGCACGTGCAGCTCCGTGTAGGAGGCCGAGAGCACGTGCGCAAACGGAGTGCCGGCGATCTGCTGGGACCACACGATCCGCATCTGCGCCTCGTCCACCTCGCTGACCTCGAAGTCGGCCCGCACGAGCTTGCCGCTGGAGCTGCGCAGCACCTGCGTGAACAGCGCGCCGCGCACTCCCTCCACGCGCTCCACACGCGGCCACCAGCGCGCCAGGTGATGCGGATCGCGGATCATCTCCCAGAGCTCGCCTGCCGGCGTCCCCATCGAGCGTGTCTCGCTTACCCGTGGCATCGGCGGCGCGCCTCTACGCGTCGTAGCGCAGCAGCGAATGAGCCGGGTGCGGAGCGAGCCGCTCGCGGCCACCCAGGAAGGAGAGCTCGACCAGAAAGCCGCAGCCGACCACTCTCGCGCCGCTGCTCTGCGCCAGCTCGCACAGCGCCCGTGCGGTCCCGCCGGTCGCCAGCAGGTCGTCGTGCACGAGCACGCGGGCGCCGGGCCGCAGCGCGTCCACGTGCAGCTCGAGGCTGTCGGTGCCGTACTCGAGCTCGTACTGCGCGGCGATCGTGCGGTGCGGCAGCTTGCCGGGCTTGCGGGCCAGCGCGAAGCCCGCCCCCAGACGCAGCGCGAGCGCCGGGCCCAGCAGGAACCCGCGCGCCTCGGCCGCCAGCACGCAGTCCACGTTCAACGGCCGCGCCTGCGCCGCAAGGCCCTGCACCGCGATCTCCAGCGCGCCTGCGTCGGCCATCAGCGGCGTGATGTCCTTGAAGAGGATGCCCGGCCGCGGGAAGTCGGGGATGTCGCGGAGCAGCGATCTCAGGAGCTCCTCGGCCTGCCTGTCGATCGTGCCCGCGGCGTCAGGCTCCGCGCCGACGGCACGCTCTGCCTCGCCGGCACGCTCCCCGCCGGCGACACGCTCCGCGCCGAGATCGCTGGCCCGCCGCCCGGCCGCCATCAGCCCACGATCTTGCGCAGATCACGCACGAGCAGCAGGTGCTTCAGATGCGTGGTGACGGCCGCCAGGGACTCCAGCGCCTCCAGCGCCTCCTTGCGGCGCTCGGGGTTGCGCGACCGCAGCGCCGGCGCGAGGATCTGCTGCAGCAGGCCCGCCTCGCGGTCCGCGGAGGTGCGAAAGACGCGCAGGTTGCGTCCACCGACGCCGTAGCGGGCGAGCTCAGCGACCGCGCCGACGATCTCGCGCTCGGTCTCGTCGTAGCAGCGCACGCCCTTGTGGAGCTCGCCCCTGATCACTCCGAACTCCTCGAGCTCCTTGACCAGACGCTCCTCTGCCTGGGTCTCCTGCAGCACCTCCTGCAGCGTGTAGAGCGCGCCGCTTGCGCCGCCGACGCTCACGCTGCGGCGCCACTGACGCGCACCCTCCTTGGTCTGCGCCGGGATCTCCGTCTCGGCCCGGCCGGCGGCCAGCTCCTGGCGGATCACTCGCAGCGGCAGGAACTCGTCGCGCTGCAGGCGCAGGATCGTGCGCAGGCGCGCGACGTCAGCCTGCGAGTAGAGCCGGTAGCCGCCGGGCGTGCGCCGCGGCGCCAGCAGCTTCTGGTCCTCCAGGTAGCGGATCTTGGAGATCGAGATGTCGGGGAACTCCTGCGCCAGCGCCTTGCACACGGCGCCGATCGTCATCGCCTTCCCCGGCCGCGCCCCCGCATGGCCGGTGGCGCCGTCTCCGTTGGCGACCTCCGGCGGCAGCGCCGCATCGGCCGGCTGGGTCTCCAGTTCCGGGGTCTCGGCAGACATCTCAGCGCGTGTGGAAGGTCAGCTTGTACTTGCCGATCTGCAGCTCGTCGCCCTCCTTGAGCTGCAGGGAGTCGATCCGCGAGCGGTTGACGTAGGTGCCGTTCAGCGAGCCGCAGTCGTCGATGTGCCACTGCTCTCCGCGTTTGACGAGCACGGCGTGGTCACGGGAGACGGTGACGTCGTCCAGGAACACGTCGGACTCCGGGCGCCGACCGATGCTCATCTGCTCGCCGGTGACGGCGAAGCTCTCCCCCTCCCTGCCGCCTCCGGCGCGCACGATCAGCGCCGGCCCGAGCGCGGTCACCTCGGCCGGATCGACGGGGATCAGCTCGCCGGTCTCGTCGTCGATCCGGTAGGTCGCGGTGGCGGGCTCCTGCGAGACCTCCACGCCCGCCAGCGAGGCGCCACAGCTCTGACAGAAGTTCGCCGACTCAGCGTTGGCGAAGCCGCACTCTGGGCATTGCAGAGCCATCAGCCGGCCGGCGACTCCGGCTGACGGCCCGCGAGGATCTCGGTCAGGCGCGCAAGGTCCTCGCCGGAGATCACCTCCTCGCCGCCCTCGTGCTTGTTGCGCAGCCTGTTGACCAGCTCGGCACGCAGGATGTCGATCTTGCCGTGCAGGATGCGCCGCCTGTAGGAGATGTCGGTCTCTTCCTCGGCAAGCTGCCGAATCAGGTCCTTCAGCTCGCTGTCGCTCATCGAGCCCAGATCGGGAAAGGTGTCCATCGCAGGCTGTCTCCTCATCTATCGGGCGCGCGCCCCTCCTCTTCTCGGTTGGGGCGCCTTCCACCACGGATGGTCCATCGGCCAGTATAGACCAGAGCCTTAGGCTGAGCTTGAGAGTTTCGCCCTGGCCTCGACGCCGGCGCGGATGTAGAGCGCCGTGGCGCTCAGAGACAGCGCCAGCCCGATCAGGAACAGGATCTCGCCGAGCGTGGCCAGGCCCGCCATCGCGAAGAAGATCCCGCCCATCAGCGGCGCGACCGAGAGCCGGCCGGGCCAGTTGACACGCACGTCGACCCCCTGGCGAAGGCCGGCCCGCGCCAGCACGATGATCGACGCCTCGCGCGCCAGCAGCAGCGCCAGCGCCCACCGAGGCAGCAGGTCGTAGCGCCAGCAGACCACCACGCCGGCGATCGCCAGCAGCCGGTCGGTGAGCGGGTCCAGCAGGGTGCCGAGGCGGCTGTACTGGCCGGTGACGCGCGCCAGCAGGCCGTCGGCATAGTCGCCCCAGCCGCAGATCGCGAAGAGCACGATCGCAAGCGTGCTGACGCCGTCTCCGGGAGCCAGCGCGAGCACCAGGAAGACGGGGATCAACGCCAGCCGCGAGAAGCTCACCGCGTTGGGGATCGTCCACGGCCGCAGCGGGCTGCCGGCCTGCGTCTGGGGCGGCGGCGGCCCCGAGCGGTCGAGGCCGATCAGGCGCTTTACGGGAGGGCGCGCCACAGCGCGTCCACCGCCCCGGCGAGCTCGCCGGCGCCTGCGCTCAGCGGCAGCCCCGCCGCGGCCTGGCGGCCACGGCGCACCTGCACCTCGATCTCCCCGGACTGCAGCGAGCGCCGGCCGACCGTCAGCCGCAGCGGGCAGCCGAGCAGCTCGGCGTCGGCGAACTTCTCGCCGGGGTTGCCTTCGCGATCGTCGTAGAGCACCTGCACGCCGTCTGCCAGCAGCGACTCGTAGACGGCCTCGGCGGCCTGCCGCTCAGGCGTGCCAGCCTTGCCGAGCGCGACCAGGTGGACCGCGAACGGCGCCAGCGCGCGCGGCCAGGATATCCCGTGCTCGTCGGCGTACTGCTCGACAGCCGCGGCCGCGATGCGGGCCGGCCCGATGCCGTAGCAGCCCATCCAGATCGGGCGCTGCTGCCCGTGCTCGTCAAGGAAGCTCGCGCCCAGCGGCTGCGAGTAGCGCAGCCCGAGCTTGAAGATGTTGCCGACCTCGATCGCCGGCTCGATGCTGACCTGCGCCCCGGCGATCGTGTCGCCCGCGCAGACGGTTCGCACGTCGGCACGCTGGAAGGGAAAGTCGCGGCCGGGGCGCACGCCCTGCAGGTGTGTGTCAAGCTCGTTGGCGCCGGTGACGTATGAGCCCTCCTGCACCGCGTCGTCGAGCAGGATCTCCACGCGCCCGTCCAGCCCGACCGGGCCGATGAAGCCGGGAGGCCCGATCCGCTGGGCGATCTCCTCAGGCCGGGCGGGCCGGCTGCGCGCGCGCAACGCGGCGGCCAGCTTGATCTCGTTGACGCGATGGTCTCCGCGCAGCATCACGAGTACCATCCGCTCGCTCTCCTCCTCAACTATCACCGGATATGCCTTCAGCAGCGCGCCGTCCGGCACGCCGAGCGCGGCGGCGACATCGGTGACCGTGCTCAGGCCGGGGGTCGCCACGCTCAGCGGGGCGTCCATCTCCTGTGGCAGGCTCACCGGCTGGGCGGTGGCGCTTGCGATCTCGATGTTGGCGGCGTAGCCGCCGGCCAGCACCACCTCGTTCTCGCCGGCCGGACACGGTGCCATGTACTCGTGCGCGCCGAGGCCGCCCATTATCCCCACGTCTGCCTCGACCCGGTACCACCGCAGCCCCGAGCGCTCCATGATCCGGTCGTAGGCGCCGACGTGGCGCTGGTAGCTCTCGGCCAGGCCCTCTTCGTCGCGGTCGAAGCTGTAGGCGTCCTTCATCACGAACTCGCGCGTGCGCAGCACCCCGGCGCGCGGGCGCGGCTCGTCGCGCTCCTTGACCTGGAACTGGTAGAGGATCAGCGGCAGGTCGCGGTAGGAGCGCACCGTCTGCGCCACGTGCGTGGTCACCGCCTCCTCGTGGGTCATCGCCAGGACGAGGTCGGCGCCTTTGCGGTCGGTGAGCTTGAAGAGCTCGTCGATGTCGTACCGGCCGCTCACGCGCCACGGCTGCGCCGGCTGCAGCAGCGGCAGCAGCGTCTCCTGCCCGCCGATGCCGTCCATCTCCTCGCGGATGATCTGCACGGCGCGCTGGTGCGCGCGCCATCCGGCCGGCAGCCACGACCACATGCCGGCGCCGAGCTGGCGGATCAGGCCGGCCCTGACCATCAGCTTGTGCGAGATCGCCTCCGCGTCGGCGGGCGCCTCCTTCTCGGTGGGCAGCAGGTACTGGGAGAGCCGTGTCATCTGCGCTCACATCCTATGTGGCTGGGCGCGCGCGGCCTTGGCTCGGGTGGCCGGTCTGCGCGCGCGCCGTTGCGTTCGTATGTGCGGGAGCGCCCTGCTTAATGCGGAATGGAGGCCCTGCTTAATGCGGAATGCAGGCCCTGCTCATTTGGGAATGCGCGCATCGTTGCGCGCCGCGCCGCGCCGACCCGGCTGCCGGTTGCGCCTGCCGCCTTCGGGTAGCCCTCTGATAGAACAGCGAGCGTCGCGCAACCGTCGACCGCAAAGGAGAAGGAGCCTTCCCGATGGCCTACACCGTCCCGCCACTCCCCTACCCATACGAGGCGCTGGAGCCTCACATCGACAAGATGACGATGGAAATCCACCACGACAAGCACCATCAGGCTTACGTGGACAAGGTCAACGCGGCGCTGGAGGGCACCGCCCTGGCCGACGCGAGCATCGAGCAGGTGATCGCCGACCTCTCCGCCGTGCCGGAGGACAAGCGCGCCGCGGTGCGAAACAACGGCGGCGGCCACTACAACCACACGCTCTTCTGGGAGAGCATGAGTCCGTCCGGCGGCGGCGAGCCGCAGGGCCCGCTCGCGGACGCGATCGCCTCGGCCTTCGGCTCCTTCGACGCCCTGAAGGCCAAGATGAAGGAAGCCGGCGTCAACCAGTTCGGCTCAGGCTGGTCCTGGCTCGTGCACGACGGCAGCGGCCTGGCCGTCGTCGGCACCCCCAACCAGGACAATCCGCTCTCGGCCGGCAAGAAGCCGCTGCTGGGCGTGGACGTCTGGGAGCACGCCTACTACCTGAAGTACCAGAACCGCCGGCCCGACTACATCGACGCCTGGTGGAACGTCGTCAACTGGAGCAAGGTCGCGGAGCGGCTGGCGGCGGCCTGATTCGCCGAGACCGATCGCAGACTCGAGGGCCGGCCTTTGCGCCGGCCCTCGACTTGTTGGCTGCCGGCGCAGCGTCTTCGGCAGTCTGAGCGGACGGCGGCTATGCGAACGGGTTGACGACGGTCACGGAGCCGTAGGTTCGCCCGTGTTGAAAGTCCTCGGAGAGCAGCCGCTCGAAGCCGTGATGCTCGGCGTAGGCCCACATGTGCGCGTCACACCAGGACAGTTGATAGGTCGCTCGTCCTCGCAGCGCCAGCCGGATGATCTGCTCGGTTGGATACAGGACGTCGAACTGGAGCAGCAGCTCTTCGACCTCGCGCGTGGCATCGGGCCAGTCGAGCAGCGGGCAACCGTCGCCGAGCGGTCGGGTCACCGCGGCGATGAGCTCCACGATGGTCTGATGGGCAAGCGCGACGTCGCCGTTTGCGATCCCGTCGCGGAGCAGGTCGTGCGCGATGCGTTGCTTGTCGGGGAAGCGCGGGTCGAACCGGTAGACGAGGATGTTGGTGTCAACGAGCGCCGGCACGCTCGTAAAGCTCGTCGCGACGCCAGCCGCGGTCGCCGGTCATCTTGGCTCGACGCGTCTGCTGCCGCTCTCGCTGACGCTTGGTTGCCTGGTCGAAGCGCTGCAAACGCTGCTCTCGATCGAGCCCGATCGGCTTCGAGCCTGTCCGCTCGACGCGGATCGCATCGCCGGCAGGCAGGAACGCGATCTCGTCCCCGCAGGCGATGCGGTAACGATCGGCGATCGCCTTCGGGATCGTGACCTGACGCTTGCTCGTCACTCTTGCCATCATCCTTACTCTAGCAAGGGGTATTCCTTACCGACTGGCGGGCACAGCTAGATCCCGTGACGACGCCCTGAAGCGACGAAAGATGCTGCAACTATTGGCAGGCGATTTGCAATAGATGCAGCATCTTTCGCGAGTAAGGCGCTCGGCTGAGGCGCCGTTCAGGCCTTGGGCCTACGGCTTCTGCCGGGCGTAGACGCGCGGCGCCCGGGCGCTCTGTGCGCCGGCTCATCTTCGAGGATCTCGGCAGGATCGAGCAGATGAAGGTTGTGATCGTGTGCGATCTCAGGCGGCGCCAGGGCGTTCGTGCGGTCCATGAGCTCCAGCACCGTCGCGCGGTCATCCCAGGTCATGAGCGACGCCCACCGTTGGGCACGATCGATCACGCGTGAGAGGGGCCTTGCATTGCGATTGTGGCTCAAGGCCCGCAGAGCCTGCATGTACTCGTCCCGGTAGGACATGGGGATCATCACGCGGCACAGCCCCTTCGCGCTGAGCTCGGCGTTCAGGAGGATTCGCGCCACTCGTCCGTTGCCGTCCGTGAACGGGTGGACCTCCGCCGCGAGGAACATGGCGTAAATCGCGCGGGGCAGTCCCGGGGGCAGGGTGCCGCAGAGCCTGAAGCCCTCCCGCAGGGTGCCTCTCACAAGCGCGGGAAGGACGAACAGAGTTTGCCCGGCGCGATTCGCCTTTTCCTTGAACTGCCCAGGCTTCTTCTCGGGGCGAGCCTCGAGCACTTCATGGTTCGCGCTGATCAGAAAGCTCTCCAGCTCCTCCGGGGTGGTAGGTGGACGCGCTCCCAGGTCGGGGCTGGTGATTGCGCGAAACGTCCCGAGCACATCGTGAGCGTCGGCCGGCCGTTGCTCTGGTATCCGGCCGTCGAACACGATTTCCTCGGCCTCGTCGACTTCGAACTCCGTCCCCTCGATCCAATTCGAGAAGTACGCCTCGAAGAACGCGAACAGTCGTTGCGGGTCGGCTGGCGCCGGGCGCTCCGCGAACGGCGTGCTCGCAAGCTCGGCTCGCAGCACCTCGAAGAGCTCCAGGCGATCGGGGTCGTAGGGCGAGCCCTCTCGGCGCGCTCTCGCGAGCGGTGTGCTGAGCTCGGTCTCTCGCGTGCCCAGGAGGGTGCCGATCAGGGCGTCGAGCTCTACGAGCTGCGCCTCGGCGCCGAGCGCCGGTGCGATCGCGCGGGCATCGTCTCGCAGTTCGCCCAGCGCTTGATCCCCCCGCCGGCGAGCGATGCGGTCGAGGTGTGCCTCCATCTCCTCCCGCCGCAATGTGCGCGCAACGCCCGATCGGGCGCGGGATGGGCGCATGTTGTCCAGCAGCGCTCGCGCCTGCCCGGCGACGAACAGCTCGACGAAGGGCATGTCCCCCTCGACCCGACCAGGTCCGTTCCTGGGAGCAAGCACGAGGCCGGGAAGCACGACCCTGCGAGGATTCCGCGGGCGCGCGCCGACGTCCAGGAAGAGCGAGCCGTCCTCGGCCGGCGCAGCGTCGATCGCGCTGCGATCGACGATCACCGCGCCCGGAAAGTAGAGCGCCGCCACGTCATACCAGAGGCGGCGCACAAGCCGATCGAGATCCTCGTCGAGGTTCCGTGTGTAGAGCCCGCGCGCGATCCGCCGGATCTCCCCCCGCCGGACGGCACGACCGGCCCATTCGGCGTCGTTGGGACGGAAGACCTCAGACAGGTATTGCGTATTTTGCGTTGGCATAGGCGGACCCCGGAGCCGAGAAGCGCTAAATAAGCATACCTAACCAACGGATAACTGCGATTTAAGAGCCGTTTGGCGCGCGAGCGCCAGGGTTGCGCCGCGGGCGCTCAGGCGCCCTCGGCCTCGACGCCAAGCAAGCTCGCAAGCGGCAGGTCGGCCACGCCCGCGATCGGACACGAGAGGATCGCGTCAGCGCCGTGTCGCTTGCATTGGCGGTAGCCGTCGAGCTGCGGCTCGCTGTAGACCTCGACCGAGCGCGCGGGCACGTCGATCAGCCAGTAGGTGGGGATGCCGGCCAGGGCATACAGTCGCCCCTTCACCTCACGGTCGATCCGCTGCGAGGCGACCGCTACCTCGACCGCCAGCAGAGCGGTGCGGGGATGCTCGCCGCGCGGAGACCGCGGGGCCACCAACGCGACGTCCGGCTCCGGCTCGGAGTCGGGAGCGACTTCCAGCGGGAGCTGCACCCGCAGGCGAGCATCGGCCTTGGCGAAATGGCCGGTCAGCGTCTCGATCACCGCGGCGTGGGCTCGCGACTGCGGGCTCATCTCCACGAAGAGCCCTTCGAGCAACTCGACGCGCCGGCCCTCAAGAGCGCCGCTGGCGACGATCTGGTTGTAGGTGTCGAGATCCAGCCGATGGATCGGCACGGCCGTCTCGGAGCCTGCGATCGTTGCGGTCGCCACCATAGGCTGATCATATCCGCGGCCCGGGGGCGCTTCGAGAGGGTTGGAGGTCGTCCATGCCCTCTCTATCCGACGGATCGGCCGCGGGCGGGACAGCGACGAGAACTACCGGGCGAGCGGGTGTCGCTGGACGAAGCGGCCCGTCGCTCTGTTCGCAGCGAAGCTCAGGCGTGGACCAGCGGCTGGATCTGCTGAAGGGCCGGGCCGATCCGGTCTCGTTCGACTTCTATGTCGTAGCGGTCCTGGAGGTTCAGCCAGAAGCGTTCGCTGGTCCCGAAGAACCGCGCGAGCCGCAGCGCCGTATCGGTGCTGATGCGCCGCTTGCCGTGGACGATCTCGTTGATGCGTCGCGGCGGAACGCCGATCGCGACAGCCAGGCGGTGCTGGGTGACCTCAAGCGGCTGCAGGTACTCCTCCATCAGCACCTCTCCAGGATGGATTGGGGACATGATTTGGTCGGTGCTCACGGGATCTCCCTTCTTGCCTTCAGTGGTAGTCGACGATCTCGACATCCTCAGGTCCGGCGGCCGTCCATCGGAAGCAGATGCGCCATTGCCGGTTGATGCGGACGCTGTAGGTGCCGGCTCGCTCGCCCTTGAGCTTCTCCAGCCGATTGCCCGGCGGAACTCGGAGGTCGTCGAGGGTCTCAGCGGCGTCCAGGATCAGCAGCTTTCGCAACGCCACGCGCTGCGTGCTCTGGTCGAGCTTACGTACCGTCCGTCGCTGCCAGACTCGCTCGGTCTCCTTATCCGCGAACGAACGCAGCACCTCGCCGTATGGTAACGCAACGCGTTATGAACGGCAAGCGTTATGCTCGGCCGACAGTTGGCGACGTTCGGCGGCCGGCGGGGCCTGGAGTCGGCTCAGGCAGTCGGCTCAGTCCAGATCGGGCCGTGGCTGGTGCTCGGCGCCGTCCGCTTCGTCCTCACGCGATCGGGCCCAGATAGCTCCGATGACCGCCGCGACGGCCGCGGTCGCGCCACCCGAGATGCCCGTCGGGAGCGCCTTCGCCGAAGCGAGTGAATCTGCCTTCAGCGAGATCGCGAGGACACCGCCCACCACGAACATGGCGGCCGCATGGATGGCAAGCGAGCACGCGAAGGCCAGCGGCGGCACGTGCAGCCGAGTCGGCGGGCCTCCGGGCAGGTAGGGAGCGCCAGCCCGGCGCAGGTACTCCCGGTTGAGACGCTCGGCAGTCTGAGCGTGCCTGATCGTCTGCCAGGTGCGCCAGACGTTGAGCAGGACGACGGCCGAGACGCCGGCCATCACTACGGCCTGCGCCTGCTCCGAGCGCCTAAGCAGGTACACAACGAACCCGATCCCGGCAACGCCAAAGACGGCACCCAACGCGACGCCCAGCCAGAACGACGATCGCTTGGAGCGGCGCTGGCGCTCCCGCGCAAACGCGACCACGTAGCGAGCGACGGCGACGTCTTCGGCGGCCTCGCCGTGGCGCACCAGCTTTCTCGCACGGCGCCGTTCGGCGCCGTTGCACCCTGTCATCGCTGACGCCAGCTCCTGCGAGACGACCTCCCCCATCCCCGACGCCAGCCATAGGCGCCAGGGCCGCGATGCGTCGGTCCTCATCGCCGGTTCATCTCGGCCGCCTGGTCATCAACCAGCTCGCCCGGGTATCGGGGCGGCTGGGAGCCGTATGCGCGTCGGCTCGCCGCGATTTCAGCCGGCTGCCGGCGAACGTCAGGATCACCAGGACGATCGCGGCCAGCAGCACGATCAGATCGCTGCCCGTCAGCGCGAAGTCGACGGCGCTCGCGTCGACGAGCCAGTGCAGCGCGATGCCGGGCAGCAGCGATCCGGTGCGCTCGTAGAGCAGGCACGCGATCACGCCGAACGCGGCCTTGACAGGCAGCGTGTCCAGAGGGTAACCGGTGATGTGCACCAGCCCGAACAGCGCGCCGGCAAGCAGAGCCGCGGGCAGGATCGCCATCCGGTTTCGCAGGCTGCGATAGAGCAGGCCGCGGAAGAAGACCTCCTCGACGATCGGCGCGCTGATCGCGACGCCGGCGACCGCGAGCACGATGCTGAGGGTGCTCGCGCGATCGACGTTTGCGAGTTGGCCGGCGGCGGCGTGAGGTCGCAAGAGCGCAAGCCAAAGGGCGCCGAGCGCCCCGTAGGCCAGGAGCGCGAGCAGCACCAGGCCAAACGATCGCCCCGCGGGCACCGCGCGCAGGCCGAGATCCTCGCGTGAGAGACCGCGCCGGCGCTTGAGCGGCAGCAGCGCGCCGAGCAGCACCGCGTCGACGGCCAGCACGCCCGCGCCGACCGGCAGTCTGACATCCAGCCCAAGGTAGAAGATCGCCGAGAGCCCGAGCACGACCGTAAACGTGCACACATAGGAGGCCAGCACGGCGTATCGCACCGACCATTCTCGCGAGCGGGCGGTCGGCTTGGGCCACGCCACGCGCCGGCGCGCGGACGCGCCGAGACGCCCGGCGTTGCTGCGATAGATCACACACGAGGTCACCACGCCGCCGGCCCACGCGACGAGCATCAGGCCCACGCCAGAGCTTTCGCCGCCGCTCCCAGATGATTCGCCGGCCATGATCCACCCCGCGAGCGCGAGCGCCGACCACAGGGCGCCGAACGCCGTCCAGCCTCCGACCCTGCAGCGCAGCCCGGCCAGCAGGGGCGCCCATGCGCCGAGCCCGAGCGGCAACAGGGAAAGCCAGAGCCAGCGGCCCCGAGGCGCTGCGTTGCGTTCACTCATGGGCCGCACGCAATCCTAGACCGGCGAGATGCGCGTCCGCTGCTCGTCCCGGTTCTCCCTATGACTGGATGGCGACCTTGCCCAGCGTCTGCTTCGGTGACTTCGTCTCCACTCTCACGTTCAGATGTCCGCGTTGGCGCGCCACGGCGTGCCGGCCTGCGGAATTGACCTTGATCTTGATTGTCGACGTCCGTCCGACGGCAATCCGGTAGTGCGCACTGCCGATTACGATGGTGCGCACACGCGACTTGTGGTGAACGCGCACTTTCACCTGCTCCACGAGCTCCACCACGCCTTCGCACCGACCATGACCTTCGCAACGCAGATCGACGGACGCGGCGCCGCCTTTCAGCTTCAGCTTGCGGCCCAACAGCCGCAGGCGCGCTTCCGAAGCACTTGAGCCCGTCTTGTGGGTGGCTTCTTTCTCGCTGCCAGCATCGTTCTGCGACGCCGAGACCGCCACAGCGCCCGAAGACGAGACCGCAAAGTTCGGGTCACCAAGGTAGTCGGCCTTGACGCTGTGGTCGCCAGCGCCTTCGTAGGTGACCGTGCAGGTCGCCGTCGAGGAGCCTATCGCGACCGTCAAAGGACGCGGGGCGCAGGAGCCGATCGCGGCGCCGTTGTCTTCGAACGACACGCTTCCAGTCGGACCGGAGAGCAGTGGCGCGACGCCCTGCACGACCGTGGCGGTGTAGGTGACCTGTTGTCCGGCCGCAGGCGCCACGGTGGACGCGCTCACCGTCGTCTGCGTGGGCGCACGGCCGACTTGAAAGCTATGCACGCTGCTTTCAGATGCCAGCACGTGGATGCCTTCCCGAGGCATGTACGTCGCGGATAGCTCCACGGGCGAGCTTGCCGCCGAGAACGCCGTGGCGCAGGTCGCCGTGTAAGCGCCGCCGTCCAGCACCACCGGCTGATTCGAGCACCCCGACAGCGGACCGCCGCGGTCATCGAATGAGACGGATCCCTGAGGTTCTAGCCCGGCGGCGGCGTTGACGGTGGCAGTGAGAGTCACCGGCTGGTCGGTGACCGGGCTTCCTGGAGCGATTGAGAGGCTGGTCGTCGAGCTTGCGCTCCCTGCCACGGTGGCCGTCACGGTCTTGGTGGCGCCGCTGCGATCGTAGGCTATCCACAGCTTCTGGGAGGGCATCGATCCGCAGCCTGACGCAAAGTCGACAGGTATTTCGGCTCCTTCCGGAGCATTGCCGAAGGTGCCTGTCAGTTCGCCGCTGGTCGAGACGAGCGTGTAGGTCTGCAGGAGGGGCAGCGGCGAGCATGTAGCCCCTTCCTTCGGGACCATGACCACCAGGGTCGCCGAGCTCAGGCTCACCGCCCCGCGAGCCGTGAGCTGCGAGTAGCCCGTGCCCGCTGGGCCGCCGGTGCCATGCACTTCGAACTCGACTCCGGTCGCGCCATCCAAGGCGACGCTTGCTGCTTCGAGCCTGCCCGCCGGCGTTTCCCCGCTGCCGATGGCAAGCGTGGCTGCTTCCGTTTCAAGCGCGCCGACTTCGCCGCTGCCGAAGAAGAACACGTGCGCCAAGCGGACCGCGTGGCCGTCGCCGGCGTTCAGCGACCCACCGCCGCCGACGCCGACGATTGCGTTCTCATCGCGATTGCCGCTGGCATCCGCTCCTTCGATGTCGATGGCCCCGACGTTGACGTCGGCGCCGATCGCAAACTCCACGCTCCGTTCGGCCTCGACCGTCAATTCGGAGCCCGCGCCTTTCACTTCGCCTTCGAGCAGGAACAGATGGTTTGCGAGCGATTCCCGGCTCGAGCCGGAGAGCCGCCAGGTCTGCTTCGCTCCGAGCGTGAGCGGAACTCCGAGTTCTGCGTAGCCGGACGCGGTTCCTTCTGGCCCGGAGCTCAGGCCGCCGGAACCGAGTGTGATCGGTGTCGAGCCATCGATTTCGTATTCGCCGCCATCGGAGACGTCCATCGATTCGGCCGTGAGCGCCGACACGTTCTCTTCGCTCTCGTAGCACGCTTCCGATGGGTTTTCCACAGAACATTGGCTGCCAAGCAGTGGAAAGGACAGCGACACCGTCGAAGATGGCGCGGGCCCAGACCCGCCGACCCAATTGGCGCCGGCGGACCAGCCGTGAGACGCGCTGGACGCTTTGCCGCTCCAGCTGAGCGTCGACGCAAGGGCCGCAGGCGCCGAGGCGTACCCGGCCGCCAGCACCAACGCGGCCACCAGCACTCTCGCTCCGCGTCTCCCCGACATAGCGGGCATCGCCACCATCGCATCCTCCCCTGGTCGTAGCGCCACGCGCGCCGGCCTCGCGGGCCTGTACGAGCGGCGCAATATACCGTCCGTGCTTCTGATATTTCATATCCGTCTGTATATCCACCAACTAGCGGTGGCCGACAACCCTGCGAAGACCCGCTGCAAATGACGTGCCGCTTCCGGGAGTGTCGAGACTCGGAACCATATAGCTCGGCAGGAAACGCCGCATATGGTGTTTCTCGCTCCCGCGGCTGGGGGCACGCGCGCCCTTCGCGTCGAAGATCACGGACTCGCATGCGAGGCCCGTCCTCCTCGACTACCGTTTCACGTAATGCCTGATCTGCGGCGACACCAACAAGAGCAGCCTCCCGCCGTTCCACGCGATCCACATCCCGCCAAGTTTGCCGGCAATCGCAACGATCAGGCCACTGGCCTCCGCCACCACCAGCGTGCCCCACGCCCATCGCTGTCTGCGCAGCAGCGCAACGAGCAGCCCACCGAATATGACCAGTACGACCACCGCAACCGGCGAGCCCCAAAACCGCGCGCCCTCGCTGCTCAGCGACAGGCCGAGCGCAACCACATACAGCACGCAGTAAACAGCGATCACAGCCCGCTGAGCAGCGATCGCATCACCCCTCCTGAGCGTACTCACGCGCGCTTCACGCCTGTGAACCGCCTCTCACGCACATGTCCCCGATCGGCCGCGAGCTACTGCTGTACATGTTGTGCTCGCTTTCGTCGCAAAGAGCGCAGGCATTCGCCCCCGACTATCACCAACAAGCCGCCCGCCAGAATGAGTCTGATCGTATGTGACACATCGAGCACGGTCAATATGCCAAGCGCAAACATCCCAGCACGAAACACCACCGACAGGGGCGAAAGCGCTCGCCCCCGATCCGTGCGCCTTTTCGGCGTGCGAGCGGTCACGTGTGGCGCCTGCTCTACGCGATAATCATCGGTGATCGGTAGCCTGCGGTCGGGCAATAGGCGACGCAAACCCGTAACCGAGATCACGTAAACAATGGCCCCGCCAGCGAAGATCGATATTCCGGCGGCTAGGCCAAGCACATCGTGCGCGACCGTCACAGACGCCATAAGCAACCCAATTATTATGCACAGACGCAGCAACTCAACCGCATATTGTCCGCGACGACCGAATCGCACCATCATTTTCACGACTTCCCGCTATCGCCGTCGAAACGCTCATGCTGCTGCGCGCGCGTCAGGCCGCGTCCGCCGAGCCAGGTCCGTATCTTGCCGGACCCTTTTCGCGCGCCGATGAACGGGCTGGCAAGATCGGCCTCGCCGAACGGGCTCGCGCCGTCGGCGCCCTGCGTGTGACGGTAGACGGCGAGTGTGAACACGGCCGATGTCGCGTTGCTGTAGACCATCACGGGCAGCGCGGCTGCGGTGCCCGTCATCAGCAGGACGAACCCGATCGCAGGCTCGCTTGCGATCGCCTGATAGCCCCCTGCCGCGATCAGCAAGCCGGGCAGCAGGAGCAGGCCGGTTGCACCGCCGATGGCTACGGTCCCGGTCATGCTCTCTGCCCACCGCTCTCGAACCGTCCTGACTGAGCGCCTGAGCGCCTCGCGGGGACCGACGCCGTCAGCGGCCAGCGCGGGAATCACGAAGAAGGTCGCGACGCTCCACGCCGCGCCCGCCAGGTAGGCGAGTAGCCGCTCCAGCCACGCGAAGTGGTTGAAGCGCTCGGCGAGCGACATCACGCTGCCGACTGTCGCCGCGATCACCGACCACATGACGATCACGCGCATCCGAGACCGGGCGACCCGCACGCCGTCCATGACGCTCGCGGGCTCTCCCGTCCAGCGGCGAGCGACCGTCGACTGCAGCGCGACGTTGAAGAAGGTTCCGACGACGGTGAGCGGATATGAGGCGAGCAGGATCGCGACCAAGACGTAGAGCCGACGATCAGCGTGCCCGGCGAGCGTCAAGGCTCCGCCCAGGAAGGCGCCGCCTATCAGCAAGTCGGTCAGCATCGCGCCGAGTGCCAGGGTCAGGAGCCCACGATCCTTGCTGATGACCGCAAAAGCCTCACTGGACAGACGCGCGCCTCTCGCGATGCGACCCTCCCGGGGGATAGGCCCGAGCATCGGGGGCGCATAGCCGGGCATCTCCTCTGGCGCCCGGGGCCCGGCGTAGTTCGAGCGGCTGCCGAGCGGGCCGCGGCCCCTCGTCCCTCCCCCCTCGCCGGCTCGCGGCGCATGTCCGTTTGGTCTCATGGATCCCGTGCCCCCTACAGCGCTCCAAGCCGCACGTGTACATGCGTTCCGCCGAGCCTGCCTGCGAGCACACGTCCGTGGAGGCTGAGCTCGCCTGAGAGCCGACCGCGGACATGCAGGCGAGCGCTCTCAACGGGCGCGAGAGCGGTGCCTGAGACATGGACGGTGCCGCTGAGCGCTACGCCGGCGGTATCGCTGAGCCGGTGCAGCGCAACTCCGCGCACCGTGAGCCCCCAGGAGCCGCCGACAAGCCCCCCGCCAGATGAGACGGTCTGGCCAAAGAGGTACTCAAGCGCGCTGGCGGCGGCAGCCGCAACCTTCCCGGCGATCTGCGCATGCGGCGCGGCCGGCGGCGCGTCGCTCAGCGATGCGGGCGGAAGCGCCACAGCCTGAGCTTCACGCGACCTGGGACAGCTTGAGGGCGCGCTGCCGGAGGCGAAGAACTGGATCATCGCGCGTCTGGCGCAGCCTGTGCGGTCCTCGCTGACGGTGGAGTGCCCGACGTCTGGAACGCGCAGCAGCTTCACGTCACTGTAGCCGGCCGCGATCATGGGCGCCTGTTCAGGAGGGGTGCGCAGGTCGTCGTCGCCAGAGAGGATCAGCGTCGGCGTCGCCGAGATCCCGCTGGGGGCGGCGGGCGCCGCGGGCGTGGCGGGCCACCGCAGGCACATGGGCAGCACCGAGACCGACGCGACCGTCTGAGCGGCGAACGGCGCAGTCACCGCGGCCGGCAAAGATGCGAGCCAGGCGCGCATCTGCGCGACTCGCCCGGTCGGCGCAGATTCGGGCGACCATGGCAGATGGTTCTCCACGCAGTAGGTCGCCGCGAACGCCGCGGTCGAGAGGCGCGCGTCGCTCAACGGCGCGCGCGGCGCCGGCTGCTTGCCCGCAGCCGCGTGCGCATGCGGCTGCTGGGCCGCGAACGAGGGCAGTGAAAGCGGGCCGGCACCTGATGGGACCTGCGATTCACCGCCAGGAGATTCGAGCCGCGCGCCGGCGGCAAGCTGCGCGAGCGGCGCGGGGTCGCCGTGCAGGGCCGCAGCGATCGCAGCCGGCACGATCACGCGCACCGTCGGCGCCAGATCGAGTCTGAGCAGCAGTCGCAGAAGCTGCGCTTCGGTCACCTTCACCTGCCGCGACCGGCCGTGTGCCGTTCGGACCCGAACACGCAGAGCACGCCGATGCAGCACACCAACCAGCCGCACGAGGTCGGCATAGGCGTTACGCGTAAACGAGCGGCAGGCGCCCGCGCCGCATATGCCTTCGTCGAGCATCCCGCCCAGCGCGCGCACGCGATCGCTGAACAACGCGTTGGGACCGCTCACCGGCACCGCCGAGTCGAGCACCATCCGCGCCACTCCCTGCGGGTGCTCCAGCGCATACGTCCCCGCCACGCGAGTGCCGTAGGAGACCGCCCAGATCGACAGCGGCGTGCCCCCAAGCGCGCTACGCAACGCGTCGAGGTCTTCGACCGATTCCTGGCTCGTGTAGAGGGGCCGGGTCGCGCCGAGCGCCGCGCCGCATGCGCCGAAAGACACCGACCTGCCACCTTCCGGTTCGGGGCATTCAAGCCCCTGCGACTGGCCGGTCCCTCGCTGATCGAAAGCCACCAGTTCAAACCCGCGCAACGCCTGATCGCGCGCCAGCGGCACAAGGAGCTGCTCGAACACCGGCAGCGCAGGCTGCCCCGGACCGCCAGCCAGCAGCACGATCAGGCCCCTGCGCACTCCGCTCGCCCTCACACGCTGAACCGCAAGTCCGACTTCACCAGCCCCTGGGTCCGCGCGGTCGAGCGGGACGACCAGCGTGCCGCATTCCAGGCCCGCCGTGGACACGAAAACCTGCGAGGGACGACACGCCTTGAATCCAAGCGAGCCCGGATTCGGATCCGCCCCAGCCGGAGTCGCCGGAAGCGCCGCCGCACACGCGACCGCCAGGAGCAGGCCGGCCGACCGACCGCGAGCGCTCACAGCGGCGACGCTCCCAGCGCCACCTCGAGCTTCCGCTGCGCGGCCACGAACGCCGCAGACAGGCGCGTGCCGACCGTGCGTTCGAGACGCTCCACCTCCCCCGCGAGGCGCCGCTCGCCCGGGTCCTCATAGCGCCTGAGCCGCCGCTCGATTCTCGCTTCGAAGGAGACTTCGGATGGGCCTGCCGCTTCTTCGAGCGCTTCCAACCGCGCCAAAAAAGCGCCCACAGTCGCCGGCAGACTGGTATACGCGCTCCCCCGCCACGCCGCCAGCGCACCGCACACACCCGGTGGCGCGGCACTCGCCACCCAGCGTTCCCGCGCCGCCAGCGCACGCACCAACAGCGTGAGCTTCCGGTCATGCCATCGCAACGAAGAGATCCGCCGCGCGAACTGCAGCGTCTCCAAGCGCACCGGAGCCACGTTGGCAAACCAGACGTCTACGTCGATCACGCCCGCCATTTCACCAAAGGCGCTATCGCGCGGCGCAAACCTCAATGCCGATGGGCATTGCCCCGCAATCGCCTTCGCGCGATCCTCGATCGCTGAGCGACTCGCCCCGACCTGAGCCAACTCCGCCTGCGCGAAAGCGAAGCTCGCCCGCAGAAACGCAGCGGTCGAGCGATCAGCCCCCGTATTTGCGCTTGCAATGCCGCGCTGACCCAGTTCCATGCTGTACGCGTCTGCGGTAGCGCCGTCTATCGCCAAAGCCGCCCCGCAAGACGCAACGATCAAAAACCACGCGATTATGCGGCGCCGCCGAAATCTATTCACGATGACGAGATATCCTCTCATAGCTCTGGTGCAGCACCCCTTTGGCCGCCATGAGACCAAACGGCACCAGCAGGGCAACACCGATAACGCCTATCGCTTCGCCCGACCGGCTCTGAGCCGAAATCACGAGCAAGACCAGCCCGACAAGCAGGCAAAGGACCATTCCTTGGCGTGCGCGCGGACGCCACTCGACCAGCACCTGACGCAACGGGTCTCCATCTTTCCGATCCTGCTCGGCATAGTTCACATCTCTCTCCCCTACGTGCCTCATGTTGCGTGCTGTTTGGGGTGTCGCGCTAGGCACCGCGCGATTCGCGTCTGGGGCTTCGGCCGTCTGGCGCTGGCGCTGCTCGGTTGGGCGCCGCACGAACGGCGTGCATGCCCAAGAACATAAAGCGTACCGACGATCGCCGCACCTGCTGTTTCTTATTCTTGTCCAGAGAAACTGGTAGTGCGTGTTAAAGCACGATGGCGACTATAACCACTCACGCCTTCCGCTGCATCAACGTGGTAGCCACCAAATGATTGCGGCAACAAATTTCCACAGTCTGCCTATTGCGTCGCGCGTCTCGTCGCGCCGCGCCATCCAGAGCGTACCAAGAACGAGCATCGCGGCGATGATGGCCCCTGCCCCAGAAACAAGCTCTCCTTGCGCGACCAGCCAACCGCCGACCGCAGAAAACGCTAGCGTGGCTACTACGCCACATTGCCACACGACCGTCCTCACGAGGGCGTATTTATCTCCATGTTTTATCATGACACAGGCTAACGACGCTGCCGTACCTCAGACATGACCGGTTCTCAGCAGACCCCGAAGAGGCCGAACAGCCACGCGAGTCCCAGCGTGCATCGCGTCCGCGTCCTGACTCGCCACTTACAGTATACATGCCGCTTGTCAGCATGTGGGCACAAGATGTGCGCCGGCCTTCGCCGCGCGGGTGACATGCAGCAAAGCGGCCCAATGTTCAAGCCCCACCCAGGACGACCAGACCGATTACGATCAACCCTGCGCCCATCGCCAGACCAGACCAGCGCAAGAGCCGCTGCCGACGCGACCCCAGAAACGCGTCAAACCTGCTCGGATCACCACGTTGCGCGACTTTCTCGCGAGCCTTCGCCATGTTGCGCGGATGCCACCACAACTCGTGCCCCAGCGTCAATACGCCAACACCGACCAATACCCATCCGATCATATGGCTACCTCCCCATTCACACGCATCACACGTACCCTAGAGGCTATACACGACGCGGCCACTCGGGGCCTTCACCACGATCACCCACTTCGGGCCGCCAGGCAAGACCGCATATACAAGATCATCGTGCGCGTGAAGTCGCGCCAGAAGCGGCACCTTGGCGCCCGCAAGCGCCACACTAACCTCGAATGCGGCACCTGGCCCGATCGCGCAGTGGAGGCCTATATCGATCTCGCCACCGTACATTGCGTCGCAACGCAAGCCGTCAGCAGTACCGCGCCGTAGACAGTGGTACGTGCTCTTTGTCGCGTACGATACATCAAGATCTTCTCCCTAATATCGTAGACCCCTACTGTCTACATCAATCCAGCAGCCTATCGTCGCATCAAATAGGTGATGATACGGCAGACCCCTTCGGTCACTACTATCGTGGCCATCATGACTAGCAATGCTATCTTCCAGGCATGTGGACTTCCAAATGCAACAAACAGACCGAGCGTTATTACTAGCGCCCGAAAAATGTAATTCCAAATCCTGCTTTTACCAGGCCACATCGCGCCGTTAACACATTTCTGTCGTCGCTATGCCGAAAAGAGCGACCCTAACCATTCGCTCCCTGCCAAGTTGCCAGACGCTTTCACGCAATACTGCCATCACTACCACCCGCAATGCTTAAGGATGACGGCGTAACGGCATGTCTCATAGCAACCCGCGAATCTCGTTGAGCGCAGTCCTCATGAGCGCATCCTCTGCCACAATCTCCTCGCCAGCCTCGACCACGCCTTGAATGTCGCCGCCATCAATACGTGTCTGGCGCAAAACCACCAAACGAGCCTTTGCGTCTATGGCCGAGGCGAGCGCGCGATGTGCTGCCTCCTTCCGCTGTGGTGGCGTGATGGCTTGAAGCCGGACTAGCGTATCTTGAAGGCGCTCGCTATAAAGCGTCACATTTGTGTCATCCCAATCGACAAATACGCCGATTGCCCCGTTCATTTCTTGCGCGTAGACGCCGTCGTTGTTCCCCGGCGTCTGTCCGTCGAATATGCGCCGAGCGGCATCAAATATACGCCTCTCGGCGACTGCTTCGTCGATCCCTTTCACGTCGCCCCCAAGCACGCCTCGACGCGCAAGTCGTCGCCGCATCGCATCCGTAACACCCGCGTGCAAATTACCTAGGTTCGTAGGAGGCGCCAGCACTTCGACGCGCCGCAGGGCATCGGCTCGTCTGTCGACCGGTTGTACCATAGAATACATTCTGCGACTTATTGGCCTCATCGCGTTGGCTACGCTCCGTTGGTAAGCGGTCAGCGGCACACCAGCCCGTGAAGCGATCACTATTGCTACGCTAACTGCCGACAGCCACAAGCCGGCAGTCGCCGAACCAGCAACGATTAGCCCAACGCCAGCCGTGAACAAGCTTGCACCGACATATGTCGCCGGCCTGAGCCGCCGCACGCGTCTTGCCCCCGATCTCGCCTGATGAGAGTTCGCGGCGCTGTGGCCGCTGCCCGCCCCGTCCATCACGGCATTACAGGTACGGGGTCGAAATCGGGAACAGGATCCCATCCCGGATCAGGAACCCATGGTTCGTTGCCGTCGCTCGGCTCCCCCGTATTCGGCGGTTCTTCGCCTTCTGGGCGCTGGCAATACGCGATGCCGGCGAAGTTGGGAGGCAGGCTGCATTTTTCTTTTTTCTGAGGTTTGTGTGATTTGTGGGCTTTATGGCCTTTGTGTTTTTCTTTCGAGCGTCTACATGCCGCGCAGCCTTTGTAGCCGCCGTACGTTATGTCGGCCGTATGCGCCATCTCACCTCCGCCTTGTGCCCATTCACCTATGACTTCGGGGGCTTCTGCGTATTCTTCGGCTCCGCCTTCTGTGGCTGCGATAGAGCAACCGTACCATTGGTTCATGATTGCGCCAGGAGATCCCAGGCGGCGATAAGCAGGACCCCTGTGATGATCGCGAGCCACGCCCACACAAAAGTCTTCAGGATCTGCGATTGCAGAAATGCTTCCAGTCTGTGGTCGGACGATGAACGAGCCTTCCGGATCACGCTTGACTTCCATCGCCGAAAACCCGGACGGCTCGACGCAAGCGCGATAGCACTCAAGGCAATTACCGCCAAATCGGAGACTGTACGTAACGTCACCGGCCGCGCTCATTGTCATTGGGACCCTTGCGATGCGTTGCGCTTGATGTCTGCCGCTCAGTAGCGGATGACCGCTTGTGGTCGACTGTTGGTGGAACCATCGTCAGCAAACGCGCGAGAAGCGCAAACGCCACACCTAGAGCAACTCCGATCACTGCCGCCTCAACCACGCCCCCAAGCAGCCGACCTGTCATTACCCATCCCGTGAAGAATGCAATAATCACGCCGCCGACCATGAGCGTGATTAGAGTCTGTCTATGGCGTGTTGGCCGTTTCATGCGTGTAGGTGTCAGTCCGTATTCTTATTCAAACAGTTCAGCTATGCCAGCGCCAGCGAGCGCCACGCTGGCCTGGAATGCGGCACCTGGCCCGATCACGCAGTGGAGGCCTATATCGATCTCGCCGCCGTACACCACGCAAGCACCAAACGAGAAGCCGCTCGCAGCAGCGCCTAGGCTACCTGCCGTGACCTTGATGATGCCATTCACGGTGCTTTTGCCGTGCCTTATTGTAATTTTTGTGCCTTTGACCCTCGCATGCAAGCTTCTCTCCATCCGTCTGATGCACGCCTTGTCACGCGGCCGACATCCGTCTACCGTGAAGTTGCTCGCAGTCGCAAGGATGTCACCATAACGGCCGCCCCCGCTTGCTGCTTGTGCCCATTCACCTATGACTTCGGGGGCTTCTGCGTATTCTTCGGTTCCGCCTTCTGGACCCATTTGTTCTAGAAGGCTTGGCCCGCCCATCGCGTACCGTTCTTCCCAGTCCATGGCCTGTTCCCGCGCTTCTGTGGTCTGGCGCAGGTTTTCCTGGTACAGGGCGGTCTCTTTGGCTACCGCCGATTCAATCATTCCCGTCATCCATGGTGCGAGTTCGCTGGTGAACGGTACCGCGTCGTTGGCTGGAATTGGCGGTGAGGTGGAGGTGGTCTGCAGCGGCTGTCCGAGCTGGGGCACGTATGTCGCGCCGTCTTGCGCGATCGTGCCCGTGGATGCGAAACTGCTCGAGAGCCCGCTGCCGCCGAGCCAGCTGAATGTCTGCGCTGGTTTTTCGCCGGTCGGCACTCCGAACTCGGTGGAGCGTTCCTTGGTCAGTGGTTCGGTGGCAGTGCCGCTGAGCTTGGCGGTCTCTACTACGTTGCCGCCGAGGTCAGTGAGCTGGAGGACTGGTTCGCTTCCGGATGCTTGGACGGCGACCATGCCGCCGAAGCCGCTGATCTGGCGGGTCCAGGTGCCGTTGGTCTGGTTGAAGGTCCAGGATGGCGTGCCGCCGGCGCCGGCGTAGTGGTCGGTCGTTTCCGCTGCCAGTTCGAAGATGCCTTCGCTGTTCTTCGCCCAGCTCTCGGTGCTGTTGGTGCGGCCTTCCGGGTCCAGCGTGTAGGTGTTCTCGGCTGCGCCTTGGATCTGCTTGGCGAGCTGCCCGTCGACATAGAATTCGCTTTCGATGGCTTGGCCGCCTGCCCTTGTGCGATGCAGCAGTAGCGTTACGTAGCTTGTTCTCGGCTCGGCCTGGGGTTCGCCGATGAAATTGCCGCCTTCATATCCGTGGTTGTCCATTCCGTCGCGCCCTTTGTCATATTGCCTGCCGGCCACCGCCAACTGCCTCCCGTGGGTCGCAAATCGGCTCTCAGACATGCGTCGCGCACCCACAACAGGCATCTTCAATGAGTATCAGCGCTCATGTGTTGCTCGTCGGGCATGGACGCGCCTTGCTGATGCTGCCCAGCGGTTCACGATACACGACGCGGCCACTCGGGGCCTTCACCACGATCACCCACTTCGGGCCGCCAGGCAAGACCGCATATACAAGGTCATCGTGCGCGTGAAGTCGCGCCGGAAGCGGCACCTTGGCAACGATCGCGTTCGGCCTCGCCGGACGCACGACCACGGAGTCCTGTGGCCTACTCAACGCTCCATATGCAAACACGATGCGGTGGCCCGCCAAGCATCCACCGGTACCGCTCATCACCAAGACCCCTTCGTACGGGCTGTTGACCTGTACACCCCCTCCGCCGCCCGCAGGCGCCAAGCCGTGAGTCACACGCCCGGGACCATAGGCGTAAGGCTCCTGCATGTTGTATTCCAGCTCAAGACGCTGCATTTTTTGGCCCCTGCGTTTTGCGACAATGGAAACCCAGCCGCCACCAGCCGTACTTATCCTCGCCACCTTCACCCCATACCGGTCAGCGTCGCGCCAGTGCCCACTGACGCGTTCCAGCGCACCTTCGCCGGCCACGAGCGGCCGGTATGGCTGTGCTCCGCTTGACGTCGCACGCTGAGTTGAACCGCCGCAGCCCGCAATAAATCCAGAGCAGAGCAGAACCGCAAAAGCCAGACGTCTCCTCGCGCCCACGCTGAATGAGCGCCTTGACCAGAACCGACCGTCTGGGCACTTCCTGCGCCCACGTCTGAAAGAAACGCTATAACCGCACATGCCGCATCTGCTAATCCTCCGGAGGTGGCTCTTTAACGGGGTTGTCTTCTGATGCAAGTTCGATCAAGAACCATGCAAACGTTGCGGAAGCTTCCAATGTGCTTTCGCCGCATTCCCAACCCTTCTTCCATGATGTTTCTTTCGTGAAGACTGCGTTGCCAGGCATCGCCATCTGTACAAACGCTGAATATATAGCCGCACCGTTGCACTGCTTATAGACTTTAGCGTACAACTGATGCGGGTATTGCTCACCACTTGCCCGTTTGCAGCCGACCACTTCGGTCGGCCAAGGAGCATACCCGTCTGCGCTTTCGTCTTGGAGACAAACCTGGAGCAACGCGCTGTGTGGCAAGATCACACCGGGACACCACCCCCAGCCCCGCGCCCAGACGTCACTCGTCGTGCCGCCGACCAGGACCTTGGAATAACACTTGTCTTTCTGGCCTTTCCGGCTGGCCGCGCAGGCTTTCGTGCCCGCACAGCCACCACCTCCCGCCTGAAGAGGTTTGAATTCATACGGTTCGTAGAATTCGTCGCCGTATTCTGGCGCTGGCGCGTTGCCCACTGGCGCTTCCGCTTCTCGCTTCCTCTGCAATTCTTGCTGGTACTTGGCCGTCTCTTCTGCCACCGCCGATTCGATCATTCCTGTCATCCACGGTGCAAGTTCGCTCGTGAACGGAACCGCCTCGTTCACCGGGATCGGCGGCGAGGTGGATGTGGTTTGCAGCGCTCGGCCGATCTCTGGTACGTAGGTGCTCCCGTCGTCCGCATACACATCAGATGATTCGAAGCTGCTGCTCAGTCCACCGGCGCCCAGCCAGTTGTATTTTTGTGCCGGTTTTGCCGAAGTCGGCACCCCGAACACACTCGAACGTTCTCTGCTCAGCGGTTCGGTCGCCGTCGTGGACAGGCTCGCAGTCTCGACGACGTTGCCTTCGAGATCCGGTAGCTGCAGCGCCACTGCACCCCCTGATACCTGAACACCAACCAGACCCTGAAAGCCGCTGATCTGGCGGGTCCAGGTGCTGTTGGTCTGGTTGAAGGTCCAGGATGGCGTGCCGCCGGCGCTGGCGTAGTGGTCGGTCGTTTCCGCTGCCAGTTCGAAGATGCCTTCGCTGTTCTTCGTCCAGCTCGCGGTGCTGTTGGTGCGGCCTTCCGGGTCCAGCGTGTAGGTGTTCTCGGCTGCGCCTTGGATCTGCTTGGCGAGCTGCCCGTCGACATAGAATTCGCTTTCGATGGCTTGGCCGCCTGCGTCGGTCGCGGGCAGCTTCGTGATGTCGCCGAAGCCGTCGTAGCTGGTGCCGGCGTCGGTCAGCCGGTTGGCTGGATCGTAGGCATGGAATTGGGTTTCGCCGCCTGCGGTTGCGCACGCTTTGCCTTCCCAGGATCCCCCGCCGACTTCGGGGAAGCTTTCCATGCCTTCCGCGGGTTTACGCACGGTCTGGCTTGTGCGGTTGGCTTCCATGTCGTAAGTATACCGGCGGACTTCGCAGCCGCCGCCGACAGGGGCTTCCTTGACTTCCGTCAGCCGCCCGGCCGCATCATAGCCGTAGGAGACGTCAGCGAGCGTCGATTCCTGCGAAAGCGTTTCACCATGCACCGACGGGCTGAGCTTGTCTTCAAACCACGCGCATTTCGAAGCGCATTCATTCTTGACGTAGCTCTTGGATACCGCTTCGCCGACACTGTTATAGCCGATCGTCTCGGTCATGTTGTTCGGCCACGTCTCGCTTACGATTTCGCCTTCGCTTCCGTAGTACGCCTTGAAGCTCCCAGCGGCGGAATCGCTGATTTCTTCCAATTGGCCGGTGGCTTCGTCGTAGCTATAGCGCTGCCACGCCGTCATGCCGTTCAAAGCGCCGACGTCATAGTTCACTTCGGACGGGCGACCGTACTGATCGTAGGTGTAGCTCGTCGTATTCCCGCCAGCATCCGTGTAGCTCGTCGTCTGGCCAAGACCGTTAATCGTGCGCTTGACTGCGAGCGTTTTACCTTCCACTTCGCTTGTCTGTTCGATCAGCGCACCGGTCGCTTCTTCATAGTGGTCGGTGATCGTCGGCATCGCCTGCCCGACCGTTCCAGTCAGCGTCGCTGTGATCGGCTGCCCGGCTTGATCAAAGGTGGTGGTCTCGGTGCGAGAGTTCGCGCCGAAGGTTTCGATCTTCTTTTCCGGCTGGTCGTAGATGTTGTATTCGATACGGGTCACCGGCAAAGGCGGAAGGCTTTCGGTGTTCGGCTGTTCCGCCGGCAGCGTCTCACATAGCAGGCCGGCCCATTCGATGTGTTCACCGCACTCTGGGTGCGTGCTGTTCACGCTCGCGCTGTAGTAGATCGTCTCGGTCTCCCCGAGGTGCCCATGTTCCGGCTGCCAGACGTCGATCCGGTTGTTGCCGATGTCGGCGGCGACGAGCTGGCCTGACGACTCGACGGCAACGCCTTCGGGTTTGTTGAACTGCCCGTTGTTGTTGCCGAGCGTGCCGACCTGGCTGAGATATGCGCCTTCTGGTGTGAACCGCTGGATCCGGTCGTTGGCGCTGTCGGCGACCCAGAGGTCGCCTTCGGCATCGAATGCG
>DAHUYQ010000024.1 GCA_027315115.1 Solirubrobacterales bacterium
GGCGGTGACCTCCCACGAGAGTTGACACCCCGTGGGTTCGAGGAAGCCGCCGGTGCCCCTCCCCGCTACCTCACCGCCACACAGCCCTCGACGCCACCGCCCGATCTCCTGCAAATCCGGCGAAAAGCCCGAAACTTGAGATCGTAATGACAAGCCAAGATCGATGTCATGGCAACATCAGCACGATGGCGGTGCTTCCATCGCGACCACGATTGGCTTAGCCTGCCTGCATGCCAGCCGCGATCGAGGTCATGGACCTGCGCAAGAGCTACGGGGAGACGGAGGCGCTGCGCGGCGTGAGCTTCGAGGTCGCGGCCGCGAGGTCTTCAACCGGTCTCCGAAGCCGGACGGCGATCGCGGTCGCGATCATGAGAGCGTTCGTCGAAGACTGCTGATCTCTCCGCCTTCCGTGCCCAAGCATCCGGTCGGGTTCAGGTTGCCCGAGCGTGACGAGTGAACGCCGCCCTCAGCAGTGAATCCGCTTCCGCGGTCTCCCGTCGCGGCCGCCGTGGCGCAGCGCGTGCAGCGCGTTGTGCACGTCGTGGATGAGAATCTCCGCCATGTCGCGCGAGAAGCTCTCCCGCACCACCATGCGCAGTACGGTGATGTGCTCTGCTTTGGGGGGCAGCGTGTAGGCGGGCACGATCCAGCCGCGCTCGCGCAGCAGGTGTGAGAGCGCGGTGAGATCGGTGCTCTGCGGGTCATCGGCGGTCAGGGCGACGATCGGGAAGCGCGAGCCGTCGTTCAGCAGCGAGAGCCCGTCGATCTTCGCAAGGCCGGCGGCGAGCGCTTTGGCGTTCTCGATCACCGTCGCGGCGATCCGCTGGTACCCCTCCCGGCCCAGGCGCAGGAAGTTGAAGTACTGCAGCACCACGGAGTTGCTGGGGCGCGAGAAGTTCAGCGAGTAGTTGGGCATGTCGCCGCCGAGGTAGTTGATGTGGAACACCAGCTCCTCCGGCAGGTCGGAGCGATCGCGGAAGACGACCGTGCCCATGCCCGGATAGACGAGGCCGAACTTGTGGTTGGAGACGTTGATGGAGCGGACCTGGGAGAGCCGGAAGTCCCATTCCAGGTCGGGCTCGGAGAAGGGGACGATGAACCCGCCGCTGGCCGCGTCGATGTGCAGCGGTATGTGCCAGCCACGCTGCGTGTCCAGGCGGGCGAGCAGCTCGTTGATGGAGGCCAGGTCGTCCATCTGGCCGGTGAAGGTGGTGCCGAGCACGCCGGCGACCGCGATCGTGCGCTCGTCGATCAGGCTCTCCACCTGCTCGGCGCCGATCGTGTAGCGGCCCGCCTCCATCGGCGCGATCCTGGCCTCCACCTCGAAGTAGCGCGCGAACTTCTCCCAGCATGTGTGCACGTCGGCGCCGATCACCATGTTCGGGTTGGAGCTGTCCAGCCCCGCCTGCTCGCGCCGTCGCTGCCAGGCGCGCTTGTGCGCCAGCATCCCCAGCATGATCGCCTCCGAGGAGCCGATCGTCGCGGTGCCGGTCGGCTGCTCGTGCGCGGGGGCGTGGAACAGGCGCCCGATCATCGAGACCACGCGCTCGTGGATCGCCTCCGTCTGCGGGTACTCGTCCTGATCGATCAGGTTCTTGTCAAGCGTCTCGGCCGCCAGGGCATTGGCCTGCGGCTCCATCCAGCTTGTCACGAAGGAGGCGAGGTTGAGCGCCGGGTTGCCGTCAAGGTTGAGCTCGTCGTGGACGAGCTGATAGGCGGCATCGGCGTCCATCCCCTGGGCGGGAAGCCTGTACTTGGGGACCTCGTGGGTGAAGCTGCGGCCCGAGTAGGCCGGGGTGTGAGTCTCTTCGGAGTCCAGCTTGAGCCTGTGCATAGGTTCTCCTCCAACTCGAGCGTTACGTGCGATCGTGTTGCACAATAGGGACACGTTGGGAGGACTTGACGAGCGCGCGTCCGGATCATGGGCGCCAGTGGGCGGCCGAGCCATGCGAGGCCTGCTGGCGCTCGTGCTGTGTGCAGCGCTGCTGCTCGGCTTGAGCGCGCGAGCGTTCGCCGACGGAGACCCCGCCGGCGAATACCTGCCGACCCGGCAGGTATTCGTGCTGATCGGCTCGGTCGGAGATGACGCATCGACCGCGCATCGGCTCACGAACGTCGTGGCACGGGCCAACAGAGGGGGCTTTGCGATCCGTGTCGCGGTCATCGCCAGCAGCTATGACCTCGGCTCGGTGGACTCGCTCTGGCGCAGGCCACGCGGCTACGCCCGCTTCCTCGGGCAGGAGCTCTCGCGCACCTACAGGCAGCGGCTGCTCGTCGTGATGCCAGATGGCTTCGGCTTCGTTTGGCCGTCTCATTCCACCGCGGCCGCCTACCGGACGCTGGCGAAGGTTCGGATCGCGGCGGGACGAGCGGGGGAGATCGACGCGGCGCGGGCGGCCGTGCGCCGGCTGGCCGCCGAAAGCGGCGTGCGGCTCACGGGAGCGCGGAGCTCGTCCGGCGCCGGCTCGGCCGTGGGCGGCGATGCGCTCTCCGCGCCCACGACCGGCGCGAGCAGCGCCCCGACGGTCACCGGCGCGCTCACGACCGCTCGCGGCTCAGGCGGCGTGGGGCTCGGCACGGTGATTCTGATCGCTGCCGGCGTCATGATCGCGCTCGCGCTCGCGCTCAACCTGATGCTGTGGCGGCGCGGGCGGACCGAGCGGACGTCCGAGGCTCCCGGCCGCCGGGCCACGGCGCCCTGGGCGCCTGGCAGCGCGCCTGCTCGTGTCCGTGGCCGAACGCGCTCGGCGTGGACGCTTCCTTCGCTGGCCGGGCTCTTCGCGCTCGGGGTGGCGGTTCCGATCGTCGCGGTCGGGCTGCTGCGCCGGGGAGATGGCCCATCGCCACAGCCTGCCGCTCACAGCGCCGGGCAGGAAACCCCGTTCGTGTGGGGCGAAGGACAGCGCAGCGCGCCCGACTTCACGCTGAGAGACCAGAATGACCGCAAGATCTCACCCACCTCCTTTCACGGGCGGCCGGTGATCGTCACGTTCGTCGACCCGCTCTGCCGCAACCTCTGCCCGCTGGAGGCGAGCGTGCTCAACAAGGTCGACGAAAGCCTCCCGCCCGCGCGGCGGCCCGTGATCATCGCGATCAGCGTCGACGTCTACGCGGACACGCATGCGCGGCTGATGCTCGACGCCCGGCGTTGGAGGCTCACACCGCAGTGGCACTGGGCCGTGGGATCTCCGTCAGAGCTGAAAGCGGTGTGGAAGCGCTACTACGCCGAAGTCGAGGTCAAGACGGAACGGATCGCGGGGACCACCATCCACAACATCACCCATTCCGAGATGTCCTACGTCTTGGACGGCAAGGGCTACGAGCGCGCGCTGTTCTCCTGGCCATTCAGCGCCAAGGCGGTCGAGCGCACCCTGCTGCGCATCGAGCACGGACAACTTCAATAACGAGACTCAGTCTTGTATTCTCTCGGTCATGCGATTGCTGGCCGTGCGTCTCACTCTTGCCCTGGTCGGGGTCACGGCGACGGCGTCGCTTGCGGGCTGCGGCTCGAGCGGGTTCGGGGGCGCCGGGGGCCGGATCCCGGCCATCGGCGCCGAGAGCCAGTACGCCGACGTGATCTCGCAGATCGGCGGCCGCTACGTGAACGCGATCGCGATCCAGAGCAACCCCAACACCGACCCGCACACCTTCGAGGCCAGCCCGAGCGTCGCCGCGGCGGTCTCGGAAGCGCGACTGGTGGCTCAGAACGGACTCGGCTACGACGGCTACATGGAAAAGCTGGAGGCGGCGACGGGTGGGTTGGGGTCCGATGCCGCGCGGAAGGTGATCGACGTCCAGAAGCTGCTGGGGCTGCCCGACTCGACCCCCAACCCCCACCTCTGGTACAAGCCCCAGACGATGCCTGCCCTCGCCGCCGCGATCGCGCGCGAGCTCTCCGCGATCGCGCCCGCGCATGCGGCCTACTTCAAGGCGAACGCGGCTCGCTTCGATGAGGCGCTGATGCCTTGGATCACCGCGCTGCAGCGGTTCCGGGCGCGTTACGGCGGCACCCCGGTCGCCACGAGCGAGCCCGTCGCCGACTACATGCTGGAAGCGGCCGGCGTCCACATCCTCACCCCCTTCAGCCTGCAGACGGCGATCATGAACGGCACGGACCCCTCGCCGCAGGACGTCACCTACCAGGATTCGCTCTTCTCGGGACGCAGAGTGAAGGCGTTCCTCTACAACCAGCAGGTCACGGACCCCCTCACCGAAAGCTTCTCCAAAGAAGCGAGCGGCAACGGGATCCCGGTCGTCGGCGTCTACGAGACGATGCCCACCCCCGGCTACAGCTATCAGTCGTGGATGCTCGCCGAGCTGAAGGCGCTGGAACGAGCAATCACAGAAAAGACCTCGACTCGCAAACTGTGAGCCAGTGAGCGCGCTGCTCTCAGTGCATGGGGTGGACGTCCGGATCTCCGGCCGCAAGATCCTCGACGGCGTCAGCTTCGAGATCGGGCCGGGGGAGCTCACGGGCCTGATCGGCTCCAACGGCGCCGGCAAGACGACGCTCTTTCGCGTGGTGCTCGGCCTTCAGGCGCTGAGCGCCGGGAGCGTGAGAATCGACGGCCGGCCGCGGTCGCGCCGCGGGGCGGCGGTCGGCTACGTGCCGCAGAAGTTCCTGCTGGACCCCGACCTTCCGATGCGCGCGCGTGATCTTGTCGACCTCGGCCTCGACGGCCACAGGCTGGGCATCGCCTGGCCGTCGCGCAAGCGCAGGGCGCGGGTGGAGGAGATGCTCGATGCCGTGGACGCGCTGCGCTTCGCGGAGGCGCGCGTCGGCAGCCTCTCCGGCGGCGAGCAGCAGCGCGTGCTGATCGCGCACGCGCTGGTGGGGCAGCCGCGGCTGCTGCTGCTGGACGAGCCCCTGGCCAACCTGGACATCAGCCGTGGCGAGGAAGTCGTCTCTCTGCTGGCCCGGATCGCGCGGGAGCAGTCGATCGCGGTCCTGATCTCCGCGCATGAGATCAACCCGCTGCTGCCGGTGATGGACAGGGTGATCTACATGGCCGACGGTCGGGCCGCAAGCGGCAGGACCGACGAGGTCGTGCGGGCCGACGTGCTCAGCAGGCTCTATGGCCACCACGTCGACGTGCTCAACGTCCACGGCCGCGTGCTGGTCGTCGCGGGCGCCGGCAGCGAGAGCGATCTGGCAGGGCACGAGGCGGTGCTGCCAGGCCCCGGTCACGAGCACGGCGCCGCGCTCGAGGTGGGGCTCGACGGCGTGCTGGGCGCGGCCGGCGAGCAGCCTCCGCGGCCTGAAGGCAAGGCGCCGCGATGAGCCTCGACCAGTCGCGAGCTCCGGCAGCGCTCATATTCGCCTCCGGCTTCTTCGGCAACGAAGCGGTCCACGTCGCCCTCGGCGTCGGCGCTGCCGTCGCGATCGTGGCGGGCGTCGTGGGCGTGTTCACCGTGATACGAGGACAGTCCTTCGCGGGCGAGGCGTTCGGGGACATCGGCACGGCGGGCGGGTCCGGCGCGTTCCTGCTCGGCATCGGTCCGCTGCTCGGATTCGTGATCGGCAACGTGATCGGCGCCGGCGCGATGGAGCTGATCGGCGTCCAGCGCCCGCGCGGTCGCGACCTGGCCACCGGCATCGTGCTCGGCGCCGCGATCGGGCTGGGCGCCCTCTTTCTCTATCTGACGGTCATCAGCCAGAGCACCTCGGGCGCCGCGCAGACGATCCTGTTCGGCTCGGTGTTCGAGATCTCAAGCTCCACGGTCCCCCTGGTCATCCTGATCGGCGCGGCATGCCTCGCGATCGTCGCGACCATCTATCGCCCGCTGCTGCTGAGCTCCGTGAGCGCCGAGATCGCCGCGGCCCGCGGGGTCCCGGTCCGGGCGATCGGCGCGCTCTACCTGCTGGCGCTCGCGCTCACCGTCGCGCTGGCCGCGATCACGATCGGGACGATCCTCTCCACGGCGCTGCTGGTGGGGCCCGCCGCGGCCGCGCTGCGCCTGACCAAGAGCACGCCGCGCGCGATGCTCTACGCCGCCGGCATCGGAGTCGCGGCGCTGTGGATCGGCGTCGTGCTCGCCTATGACAGCGACCACTGGCCGCCCGGAGGGCGTCTCTGGCCGGTCAGCTTCTTCGTGGTGGCGATCGTCTTCTGTGCCTACGTGCTCTCCGGGCTGCCTGTCGCGATCCGTGAGCGCCGGGAGCGGCGGGCGCCTGCGCAGGAGCCGGCGCGGCTCGGAGCGGAGGGCTAGGGCGGATGTTCTCGAGCTTCATGGTCAACGCCTGGGAGGTGTCCGGGATCGTTGCGGTGGTGGCCGGAGTGGTCGGCTTCTTCACCGTGATGCGCGGGTCGGCGTTCGCGGCGCACGCGATCCCGAACGGCGCGTTCGCCGGCGCCGCGGGGGCGATCCTCGTCGGGGCGAGCACGCTGCTGGGCCTCGGGGTGTTCGCGCTGGCCGGAGCGGCGATGATCGGGCTGCTCAGCCGCCGCGGACGGCACGATGTCGCCACGGCGCTGGCGCTCGTGAGCATGCTCGGCCTCGGGGCGCTGTTTCTGAGCTTGAGCGGCGAGTACTCCTCTGAGGTGGAATCGCTGCTGTTCGGCGAGATCCTGGGCATCGGCGCCAACGAGCTGCTGCCGACCGCGGTCCTCGGCGCTCTGTGCATCCTCGCGATCGCGGTGCTCTACCGGCCGCTGCTGCTGAGCTCGGTGCTGCCGGACGTGGGGGAGTCGCACGGCATCGGCGCCTTCGCGATGGAGATGCTGTTCCTCGCGGTGCTCGCGCTGGCGGCGGCGATGACCGTGCCGGTGGTGGGCACGCTGCTGTTCTTCAGCCTCGCGATCGGGGCGCCAGCCGCCGCACGCGCGTTCACGAGCCGGCCGCCGACCGCGATGGCCCTCTCGGCCGCGATCGCGCTGGTGATCGTCTGGCTTGCGATCGGGGCCTCGTATGAGACCAACTATCCGGTCGGGTTCTTCGTCGGCGCCGGGAGCGCGCTCTCCTACGCCGCGGGTCGCCTCTGGGCTGGATGGCGACGTACCATCGTCTGGAGAGCGGGATGAGCCAGGTGACCGAGAGAGCCGATCGCAGCGAGCAGTGGGCCGACCGCGCGGAGGCGGCCCTTGCCGCCGCCGGCCACCGCCGTGGCGGCGCCAGGCGCGCGGTGCTCGAGCTGCTCGGCGGGCAGGAGTGCGCGCTGACGGCCCTGGAGATCGAGGACCAGCTTCGCGGAGGCAGGCGCGCCGCCAGCAGGGCCAGCATCTACAGGGTGCTCGACGAGCTCGAGGGCCTGCGGCTCGTGCAGCGAGTGGAGACAGGCCAGGCGATGGTGCGCTACGAGCGCGTCTGCGACGCCGAGGAGCACCACCATCATCTCGTATGCCAGCGGTGCGGGATCGTGATCCCCTTCTCCGACCCGGCGCTGGAGCGGGCGATATCGAGCATCAGCGAACGGGTGCCGCTCGCGGTCTCCGAGCACGAGATCGTGCTGCGGGGGCAGTGCCGGGACTGCACGGCCGCGTGAAGTCCTGCCTGAGCCGGCCTGCCTGGGTCGCGGCGGGCATCGCGCCTGAGAAGGTCTTCAGACCTCGGTAGGCGCCGCCGCCTGCGCCACGGCGCCCGCCCGCGCCAGCTCGAGCTCCTCTTCCATCGCCGCGATCCGGTCGAAGGGGAGCACGTGGTCAGGGCTGCCCTCCACGTTCAGACGCGGCAGCAGGCGATCGAGCCAGGCCGGCAGGCGCCAGCTCGCGGCGCCCGCGACATCCAGGACCGCCGGCAGCAGCATGCTCCGCACGATCACCGCGTCGATGAACACCGCGCTTGCCAGCGCGAGCCCGAATTCCTCGATCACGCGGCTTTCGCCGACCATGAAGGAGAGGAACACGACGATCATGATCGCCGCGGCGGCGGTGATCACACGGCCGGTCAGCGCGAGCCCCTCGCCGACCGCGCGCTTGGGGTCGCCCGTTCGCACCCAGCGCTCGTGTACGCGCGATACGAGGAAGACCTCGTAGTCCATCGAGAGCCCGAACACGATCGCGAAGAGCATCACCGGGATGAAGCTCTGGACTGGGCCCGGCTGCGCATGGAAGAGCTCCGGCAGCCATCCCCACTGGAAGATCGCCACGACCACGCCCAGCGAGGCGCCGATGCTCAGCAGGTTCATCAGCGCGCCCTGCAGCGGGATCACCAGCGAGCGAAAGACGATCAGCAGCAGCAGGGCGGAGACGAACGTCACCACGCCGATGAAGAGAGGCAGCTTTTCGGAGAGCACTTCGGCGAAGTCCAGTGCCCCGGCGGTCACGCCGCCGACGTACACCTGCATGCCATGCGCCCTGGCGACGGGGGCGATCACCCTTTCGCGCAGATGCGAGACCAGATCGGTGGTGGCGGCGGCCTGCGGCGAGGACCGCGGGTAGACGGAGAAGGTCGCCACTTCGCCGGTCTCGTTGAGGTGGAGGGGGGCCACGGAAGCCACGTCGGGAGAACGGCCGATCGCGCTCGCCAGATCTCTGACGGGCGCGACCCCGGCGCCGTGACGCAGCTTGGCGACCACCTGCAACGGGCCGTTGAACCCTGGGCCGAAGCCCTTGGCGAGCAGTTCGTATGCCTGATAGGTGGTGAAGCTGCTCGGGCCCTCGCTCGCGTCGCTTGTGCCGAGCCGCATAGCCGCCGCGGGCGAGGCCACGACCAGCATCGCGGCCGTCGCGAGCATCGCGATCGTGCGCGGCCGGCGCTGCACGAAGGCGCTCCAGCGCAGCCAGCGACACGGGTCGATGGGCGCGGCCCGCCGCATGGCCGCGGCCAGCCGCGCCGCCTTGGCGCGCACACTCGCGTGCTCCGATCCGCCACGGCCGAGGTGGAAGCGGCCGGTGGAGGTCTGCGTATGTGGATGCCTGCCCGGCGTGCCGTCGGGCAGGCGGGTCGCGTGCGCGCGCGGCGCCTGGCGGGCCGCCTGCGCTCGCCGGGCGCGCCTGCCGGGACGTGCGATGCGCTCCCCCGCCAGCGTGAGCAGCGCGGGCAGCAGCGTCACCGAGGTCAGCATCATCAGTGCCACCCCGATCGCCGCCGAGAGGGCCACGCCGTAGAGGAAGGTGACGCCGAGCAGCATCATGCCCAGCAGCGCGATCACCACCGTGCATCCGGCGAACAGCACGGCGCGGCCGGCCGTGTCCATCGCCTCGATCACCGACTCCCGCACCTTGCCCTCCGACGGGCCGGGGCTGCGGTACGCCTCGCGGAAGCGGGTAAGGATGAAGAGCGCGTAGTCGATCCCGACGCCGAGCCCGACCATCGCCGCCAGCTCGGAGGAGAAGCTGGGGGTGTCGACCAGGTGGGTGAACAGCGCGATCAGCGAGAGTCCCGTGCCGAGACCGAGCAGCGCGGTCAGGATCGGCAGCCCCATCGCTACGACCGACCCGAACGTGAGCAGCAGCACGGCGATCGCCGCCGCCAGCCCGATGGCGGTCGAGAGGCCAAGCCCTTCCGCCTCGGTGGCTTCGATCGCGGAGCCACCCAGCTCGATCTGCAGCTTCGAGTCGGCCGCCGAGCGCGCCGCCCGGATCACCCGTTCGACGGCGGGCTTCGGCAGCGCGCCGGTCTTCTGGTCGAAGACGACGGTCGCGAAGCCGATCCGGCCGCTGCGCGATATCGCGTCGCCGGCGCCGGAGTACGGGCCGATCACCGCGGCGACGTGGGGAAGCTGGCGCACCTGCGCGAACATCGCCGTCAGGCGATCGCGCACCGCGGCGTCCCGCACCGAGCCCGCGGTGCTCTTGAAGACGATCTGATCGCGGTCTCCGGCCTGGGTGGGGAAGCTTCTGGCGAGCAGGTTGCCGGCCTGCTGGGCGCCGGAGCCAGGCAGCGTGAAGTTGTTGGAGTAGGTGGCGCCGACGGTGTGGGCGAGCGCCCCGGCTGCCGCGATCACGGCCAGCCAGCCGAGGATCACGTAGAGCCTGTGAGTGGTCGACCAGCGTGCCAGCTTCAGCATCGCTCCAGGGTAGGCGTCCGAACATCGCCCAGGCCGCAGTTGCGACCAAGCTTGCGGTGTTCTACCGGGCACGAGCCGCAGAGCTGCGCTCGGGCCGAGCCCATGCTTCCGCCGCGAGCCTTCAGTTGACGCTCGGGTCCATCGGCATGCGCGCAAGCAGCGCATAGCTTCCGCCCTTGCGCTCCAGGACGTCGGCCCAAAGCTGCTCCGGCAGATCGGTGAAGACGTCGTCCGGGACGGCGGGGTGGGCGATCCAGTCGCCGTGCTCCAGCTCCTCTTCGAGCTGTCCGCTGCTCCAGCCCGCGTATCCGGCGTACACGCGGCGCCGCTCGGTGCTCTCCGCCAGGCCGTCGACGTCGGTCGCGCCGGCCGGGAAGCCGATCCGGCCCAGCACCAGCAGCGCCGCCGGGGTGGGGTCCAGGAACTCGGCCAGCAACACCACCGAGCTCGGCTGGACCGGTCCGCCTACGTACACCGGCTCCTGCGAGTCCACGACGGCTTCGAGCTGCGGCACCGCGTCGGCGACCATCGTCTCCGACGGGCGGTTGAGGATCACGCCCATCGCTCCGTCTTCGTTGTGCACGCCGATCAGGACGACCGCTCGTCGGAAGTTCGGGTCGGCGAGCGACGGCGAGGCGAGCAGCAGCTGTCCGGCCAGGGACGAGTCCATGCTTTGAGGCTATCGCGGCGGGCGCGAGTCTCCGAGCGGCCCTGCGGCCTGTCTGCGCCCGCCGCGCCCGTCGCCCGCCGCGCCCGTCGCCCGCCGCTCCGCGCCCACCCGTGATCAGCGGACGCTGAAGATCTCCAGCGTGCCGCTGAGCAGGTGCGCGTTGGCGTCGCCTGCCGGCTCGATCACGTGCCCGTCGACGACGATCGGGCTGTTCCAGTGGCCCGCTTCCCCGGGCAGCTTGACGATCGGCCGCGAGGAGCGCGGCCGGTAGACCTCGATGCCGCCTTCGTCGGGGTCGTAGACGTAGAGCAGCCCGCCCGCGAAGATGGGACTGGTGCCGGGAATCTGGCTCTGCCAGGCCAGGTGCAGCCGTCCACGCCGCAGCACGAACGCGGCGGTGGCGTGTTCGTCGCTCAGGAACATGGTCGTCCTGCCGTCGTGCTGCCACACGGCGGGCGCGCTGAAGAGCATGCCGCCGCCGGGGAGGGGAAGCGTCTGGACTTCGCCGCCCAGATGCTCGCGAGCGCCGGGCGGATGCCCGTCCAGGCCGGAGAGCGCAAGCACGCGCAGGATTCCGTCCTTGCCGGCCACCGCCACGCGGTTGTGTCCCAGCAGCACGGGGCCGCTGGAGCCGAGATCCAGGTCGGAGCTGTTGAGGCGTTCCTGGTCGGTGGGCGTGAACGCCTGCCGCAGACGCAGCGTGGGGACCGCGAGCTCGACCACGCTGTCGCCGAAGTTGGTGCGTCCGTTCCACGGGCCGTTGCCGGTGTCGAAGATGATCCTGCCGCCGCCCGGCTCCACCACCGCGCCGGCGCGCGAGAGGATCGCCGAGTCGCTGGAGGGGCATGTGCTGGGCTGGAGGAGCTCGCGCCGGTTCGCGCACAGGGTGTTGAAGACCGCGGCGATGCGTCCGCCGGCGCGTTCGAGCAGCACGACGTGGCCCTGGTAGGGCGGCGTGTCGCCGTAGTAGCCCCCGGTGGTTGCGATCAGGTAGGGACCGTCGACGTTCAGGGCCGCCGTGATCTTCTGGCGCGCCGGATCCTTGGCGATCGAGACCGGCCAAGAGCCGCCCGCCTCCTTGCCATCCGCCAGCGCGAGCTTGTGGATCATGCCGTCGGGTGAGGCGGCATAGACGAAGCCCCCGCCCGGATCGGCGAGGGGGCTCGCCGTGGTGATCTGCGTCGTGCCTGCCCAACCCTGGTAGCCGGGCGGGGTGAAGATCCAGAGCATCCGGCCGCTTTGCGCGTCGAGCGCGATCGTCTTGCCGTAGGTCGTCGTGACGACGATCACGTCGCGCGACCGGCCGGCGACCGTCACACCGTGCAGGTATATGGGTGAGGAGTCGACGGTGCCCGGCAGGCGCACCAGGATGTGCTTCAGCCTGCCGACGTTGGCGGCGGTGATGCCGGTTGCGCTTTCGGTCGCGTCCGAGCGCTGCGGGTCGAGTCCGAGCTCGGGCCAGTCCAGCAGCCGACCGGCGCCGCCGCTTGCCGCCGCGGAGGGGGCGGGGATCTGAGAGCTCGCCCTTGGCGCGGGCTGGGCCTTGGAGGCTCCGCCGCAGGAGCCGAGCAGTGCGCAGCCGGTGGTCGCCGCAGCGAGCAGCGTTAGCAGGCGCCGGCGCGCACGCGCCCTAGTGGTGGGGAAGGGGGTCGCAGGCATGACTGGATCATTCTGGCGCGTGGCTCGGCGGCGCAGATCGTCGCGTAGTTCACCGCAACGTCACAGGCCGCCAGGCGATCGCGGTCATGATGGAGACCGTCCTCACGGACACCCCCAGCGGCGAGGCGCGCTTGGGGCGCCGCCGGCCATGCCCGCACATCATCCGCCGGTCGTCCCCCCTTGCGACGCACCGGGCACGGGAGCCCCTCACTCCCGGCGCCCGGTCCGCGTCGGCGACGGCGGTCGCCGACGCTCGTCGCTGCCTGCTCTCCGGCTCCGGCCCGGGGCGATCTCCGGCCCAGGGCAATCCAGTATGCTGGAACTTCGCCGATCGAATGGGAAGGTGGGTCAATGGGCAAGACACCGGGTGTCGGGGATCCGGCGCCAGACTTCGAGCTCCAGGGCACCGAGGGCCCGTTCAAGCTCTCTGACCAGCGTGGCAAGCGTGTCGTGCTGCTCTTCTACCCAGGCGATGGAACGCCTGTCTGCACCAGCCAGTTCTGCTCCTACCGCGACAGGCCGGAGGACTTCGCCGAGCTGGACGCCATGGTCGTCGGGATCTCCGCACAGGGCATCGACTCCCATGAGGCGTTCGTCAGCAGGCACAAACTGAACGTCCCGCTGCTCTCCGATCCCGGCGGCCGCGTCGCGCAGTCATTCAGCGCCTACGCCCGCCGGCTCGGCGTGACCAGGAGAGCAGTGATCGTGATCGACGAGCAGGGGATAGTGGCTCATCGGCACGACCACCTGCTGGGCCTGGCCTACCGCTCGGTGGACGACCTGCGCGAGACGCTGGCGGGGCTGCCCGCGATGGCGGGCTGACTCGGTCGCCTGCCGCCCGGCCGACTCAGTCCCCCCGCAGACGGCGGTGCAGCAGCGCGCCACCGACGACCAGCACGATCAGCACCACCAGCGCGATCGAGCCGTTGCGTGCGAGCTTGACGGCGTCGGCGAGCGACTGCCAAGAGAGGTAGCCGAGCACCGAGAAGGCGGCCGACCAGAGGCCGGCGGCCACAAGCGCCGCAGGCAGGAAGCGGCGGGCGGGCATGCCGGAGGCCCCGGCGACGAACGGAGCCAGCGAGCGCACGAAGCCGATGAAGCGCCCCACGATCACCGTCTTTGCGCCGTGGCGGGCGAAGAAGCCTTCGACCTGCTCGAAGCGCTCGGCGTTCAGCTTCATCCGCCAGCCGTGCCGCTGAATCCAATCCCGGCCGAGGCGGCGGCCGAGGGTGAATGACACGGCGTCCCCCGCGAAGGCGCAGGCCCAGACGATCCCGATCAGAAGCGCCAGGTTGGTCTTGCCCTGTCCGGCCGTGATCCCGCCCACCACCACCGCGACCTCTCCCGGCGCGATCAGGCCGACCCCGGCCCCGGTCTCCAGGAACGCGAGCGTTCCCACCAGCAGATACGTGTAGGGGCCCAGCGCTTCGCCGACGCTCAGCAGCGTGTGCTCGAAGCTCGGCAGCTCGAAGGCGCCAAAGCCGTAGAGGGCGACCGCCATGATCGCGAGGATCGAGGCGGCCCGCACGAGGTTGGAGAGCCTGCCCCAGAGCGATGCAAGCGCCGCGACGCCAAGCGCCGCCGCGATCAGTGGGAACGGACGCAAGTGATCCGCCTGTCCATGTCGGTCTGTCGGTACACCCGTCTCATCGGCTGCGTCTGTCGGTACACCCGTCTCATCGGCTGCGTCTCACTATGGGCTGCCTCTCGGACAGCCGACGACCCTGCGCGTCAGATCAACGATGCGAGCCGTCCTCGGCAGGACTCCGCCTGGTCTGGCGTGAGCGCTGGCCTGTGGCAAGATCTCAACGTGCAGGCTGGCACCATAGTCGCGCTGGTCCTTGCGTTCGGGTCAACGACTCTGGTCAGCCTCTCCTACCTGCGCGAGCACGGAGCAGTCGCGGGTCTGCCGAAGCTCTCGATGCGCCATCCGATGCGGTCCGTGGAGCTCCTGCTCGGCAGTCGCGAGTGGCTGACCGGCTTTGCGATGGAGACGACCGGCTTCTGCCTCTACGTCGTGGCCCTGGCGCTGGCTCCGCTCGCGCTCGTCCAGAGCATCGCGGCCGGGGGCGTGGGGATACTGGCGATCGCCTCCTGGCACCTTGGCAAGCGGTCCCTGACCCGGCGCGAGGTGCTCGGCACCGCGCTTGCGGTCGCGGGTCTCGCCCTGCTTGCGATCTCGCTCGCCGACGGTGCGGTGAGCGGCGGCCGGGCATCGATCCCGCACATCGCGCTGTGGCTCGGGGCGATCGGCGGCGCGGCGGTGCTCGCGCTCACGGCCGCCAGGAGCTTCCTGCGCCCGGGGGTCGCGGAGGGCGTGGCCGGGGGGCTCATGTTCGCGGCGGGCGACATCTGCACCAAGCTCGCAACCGAGGGCGGCGCGCGCCTGGCCTTCGTGGTCCTGCTGATCGCGGGCTACACGCTCGGCACCACGTTGCTGCAGGTCGGCTACCAGACCTCCGCCGCGCTGACCGTCGCCGGGATCGCGACCCTGCTGACCAACGCCGTGCCGATTGCGGCCGGAACCGTGCTGCTGGCCGAGCCGCTGCCAAGCGGCGTTCTCGGCGTCTTCCGCGGCCTGGCCTTCGGGCTGGTGACCGCGGGCGCGATCCTGTTGGCAAGGCCGGAGCAGCGCGCAGCCGCCGCGCCGCGTGAGATGGCCGAGATGGAGTCGTCGTCCGATGGCGCGGGCTCAGCGGGGCCTGAGCCGGAGCGTTCCGTGCGCCCGAGCCCGCCCCGCGCTTGAGAGCGGGCGCCTCGGGGGGGCGCCTCGGGCGGGCGCTCTCAGCGCGTCGGGCTCTCCGAGTCGGCGGACGTCGCTTGCTTGGTGTGCGCGCGCCGGTCTCGCAGCGATCCTGCGTGCGCGCGTGCCTCCCGGTGGCTGCGCGCATAGATCACGCTTGCGATCACGGTGGTGGCCAGGATGATCGCGATCGCGATCAGCGAGAGCGGCGTCGATATCTCCGGGATCGAGGACGATTGCAGGTGCGCGAAGTGCAGCACCAGCTTCACGCCGATCAGCGCGAGGATCACGGCAAGGCCGGCGGAGAGGTACACCAGCCTGTCGAGCAGGCCCGCGACGAGGAAGAACAGCGGTCTGAGGCCCAGCAGCGCGAACGCGTTGGCGGCGAAGACGACATATGCGCGCTGCGTGACTCCGAACGCGGCCGGGATCGAGTCCAGGGCGAAGATCAGGTCGGCGGTGCCGACGCCAAGCACCACGAGGAACATCGGTGTGAACAGCAGGCGCCCATCCACGCGCGTGGCCAGACGGCCCCCTTGGAAGCGCTCGGAGAGCGGCAGCCGACGGCGGGCGAGCGCTATCAGCGGGTTGTCCTCGATCGACGGGTCCACGTCGCGGTTGCGCATGAGCTGCACTGCGGTCAAAAGCAGCACCGCGCCGAAGATCAGGAAGGTGAACGAGAATGCGTCAATCAGCGCGGCGCCGAGCGCGATCAGCCCGAGCCGCAGGACCAGCGCGATCGCGATTCCGATCGAGAGCGCTCTCGGTCGCAGCTCCGCCGGCACGGCGAAGGCGCTGACGATCACGACGAAGACGAACAGGTTGTCGACCGACATGCTCTTCTCGAGCAGGTAGGCCGCGAAGTACTGGGTGCCGATGTGCCAGTCTGAGAGGCTGCCGAGCAGCAGGCCGAACAGCAGCGCGATCGCGACGTAGGACGCTGACCAGATCGCCGCCTCGTGCAGGCGCACGGGGCCGCTGTCGCGGCGGTGGAAGACCACCATGTCGAGCGTCAGCAGCGCTACGAACGCCGCGATGGTCGCCCCCCAGACGGGCGCGTCCATCTGCGCTCAGGCGCTCGGACGCGGGACGGGGGGCCGCGCCGGCGGGCGCGCCGCTGGCCTGGCCACCGCCGGCCCGGTCGCGCTCTCACCCGGCCGCACTGCGCTTCTGGTCTCGATCGCCGCCTCCTCGCCGGCGGAGCGGCGCAGGTGCAGCTCGATCATCTCCCGCTGCAGGTTGCGCGGCGGCTGCCCCGGCGCCTGGTCTCGTCTGCGCCAGACACCGTCGCTGTGCAGCTCCCAGGAGCTCTGGTTGTCGGCGAAGGCCCGTTCGAGCGTGTCCAGCAGGTCGGCCTGCAGGTCAGGGTCGTGGACCGGCGCCGCAAGCTCGACGCGGTGATCGAGGTTGCGCGGCATGAGGTCAGCCGAGGCGATGAAGACGGTCTGCTCACCGTCGCGCTGGAAGACGTAGACGCGCGAGTGCTCGAGGAAGCGGCCGACGATCGAGACGACGGTGATGTTCTCCGAGATGCCGGGCAGGCCCGGGCGCAGGCAGCAGATGCCGCGCACGTTGAGATCCACCTTCACGCCGGCCTGGGAGGCCCTGTAGAGCGCCCTGATGCAGCCGCCGTCCACGAGCGCGTTCATCTTCATCGCGATCCGCGCCGGTTTCTGGGACGTGTGCGAGGCGATCGTGCGCTCGACCTGCTCCACCATGCCGTGGCGCAGCATGTCGGGCGCGGTCAGCACCTGGCGGTAGTGCTGCGGCCGGCCGAAGCCCGTGAGGTAGTTGAACATGTCGGCCACGTCGGCGCCGAGCTGCTCGTCGATGGTCATCAGGCCGAAGTCCGTGTAGAGGCGCGCGGTGGCCGAGTGGTAGTTGCCCGTGCCGATGTGGACGTAGTTGCGCACGCCATCCCCCTCGCGCCTGACCACCAGCACGCACTTGGCGTGGGTCTTCAGGGCGGGCAGGCCGTAGACGACGTGCACGCCGGCCTCCTCCAGCGCCTTGGCCCAGTGGATGTTGGTGCGCTCGTCGAAGCGGGCCGTGAGCTCGACCAGCGCGACCGCCTGCTTGCCGCGTTCGCTTGCTTGCATCAGCGCCGGCACCATCGCCGAGTCATCGCTGGTGCGGTAGACGGTCTGCTTGATCGCCAGCACGTTCGGGTCTTCCACCGCCTGCTCCACGAAGCGCTCGACGGAGGTGGCGAAGGAGTCGTAGGGGTGGTGCACCAGGAGGTCGCCTTCGCGCATCGCGGCCATCACGTCGGGGCGTTCGCCCTCGTTGCTCTGCAGACGAGGATGGGTCACGCCCGCGAAGGGCGGGAAGCGCAGCTCGGGCATCCCTGGCAGGCCCGCGATCTGCGAGAGCGAGCCCATGTCGAGCAGGCCCTCGACGGGGTAGACCTCCTCGGACTGCACGCCGAGCAGGCCGACGAGCTCCTCGCGCAACCGCTGCGACATGCTCGCCTCGATCTCCACGCGCACCAGCTCGCCGAAGCGCCTGCGGCGCAGCTCGTCCTCAACCGCCTGCAGCAGGTCGGCGGCGTCGTCGGAGACCTCCAGATCGGCGTCCCTGGTCACGCGGAAGACCGCCGAGTCGACGATCTCCATACCCGGGAAGAGCGCGTCCAGATGGCGCTCGATCACCTCCTCCAAGGCCACGAAGGCGATCGCCTGCTCTCCCTGGGAGCCGTTCGCGTTCAGCTCGTGGGCGGGGTGCACCCTCACGAAGCGCGGCAGTATCTCGCTTGGCACCTTCACGCGCGCGAACACGGTCTGCCCGCTGACCGGGTCGCGCACGAGCACCGCGAGGCTGAGCGAGAGGTTGGATATGTAGGGGAAGGGCCTGCCCGGAGCGACGGCCAGCGGCGTCAGCGCCGGGAAGATCGTGCGTCTGAAGCGCTCGGCCGCCTCGGCTCGCTGCTGCTTGTCTAGCTGCTCGTAGCGCAGCACGTGGATGCCCTGGGCGGCAAGCTTCTCGCGCAGGTCGCTCTGGAAGCAGCGGGTCAGACGGGCGCCCAGCCCCAGCACCCGCTCTCTGATCGCCGCGATCGTCTCGGTCGGCGTGAGCCCGTCCTGGCCGGGATTCTCGACCCCCGCGTCGATCTGGTCGTGTAGGCCGGCCACGCGGACCATGTAGTACTCGTCGAGGTTGGTCGTGTAGATCGCGCAGTACTTCACACGCTCCAGCAGCGGCACGGTCGGGTCCTCGGCGAGCTGCAGCACCCGCTCGTTGAAGTCCAGCCACGAGAGCTCGCGGTTGATGTAGAGGGCGTGATCCCGCAGCGATCCGGCCGCGTCCCGGCTGGGATCGCGGAGCTGGTTGTGCGCATGCTCCTGGCTCATCGTGCTCACCCTCTATGCTCGCAGAAGAGTATGGCTCGCCAACTGTGGCTTCTTCGTCATGCCGAGGCTGAGCCTCACGGCACGCGCCCCGACGCGGAGCGCGCACTGACCAGGCGCGGCGAGCAACAGGCGCGCGCTGCCGGGGCGGCGGTCGCGCGGATGGACGTCGATTTCGAGGCGGTTCTGTTCAGCCCGAAGGTGCGCGCGATGGACACCGCGCGGCTGGCGGGGGAGGTCGGCGGCACGGTCTTGCAGGACCCGATGCGCGAACACCGTCCGCTGGCCGAAGGGTACGGAGTCGCGCAGGCGCTCGACGACCTTGCCGGGCTCTCCGCGGATGGGCGGCTGATGCTCGTGGGCCACGAACCGGATCTCGCGGGCGTGATCGGCGATCTCACGGGCGCCGCGGTCACCTTGAAGAAGGGCGGGCTGGCCGTCGTTCGCCTACGCGGCGCAGCCGGCGAGCTCGCCGTCCTGCTGCGTCCGCTCGAGCTCGCGCTGATCGCGGGCAGCGCCGTCGCCGAGGTCTGAGCGGCCTGCCTGGCTCTCCTGCGTCTGCAGGCTGGGCGAATCGGCGGGCTCGGCGGCGAAGCGGTAGCCGATACCGAAGTGCGTGTGGATGTAGCGCCACTCTGGAGACGCCTTCTCGAGCTTCTGGCGCAGCTTTCGGACGAAGACGTCCACCGATCTATCGCCTCTGACCATCGCATACCCCCAGAGCCGCGAGTAGATCTCCTCGCGCTCCAGCACGCGGCCTTCGGCGGCGGAAAGGAGCTGGATCAGCTCGAACTCGCGCCTGGTCAGCTCCAGCGAACGCCCGCTCACGAAGGCTTGGAAGCGATCGGGCCGCACCTCGACCTCGCCGGCGACCATCGGCTTGGCCTCCGTCTTGCCGGTCGCCCTGCGGCGGCGTCGCACGACGCTCTCAACGCGTGCGATCACCTCCTCGGGATGCGTGGGCTTGGTGATCCAGTCGTCGGCCCCGAGGCGCAGGCCGCGCACCCTTTGGGCGACGGTGGACGGGCCGGTGCAGACGACGATGCCGAGCTCTGGCAGCGCGTCGCAGAGACGCTCCAGCCACTCCCACGCCTGGTGCCCGAGCACGCTCAGATCCAGCACGAGCGCGCTCAGCCGCATCGCCGTCACGGCCTCCACGGGAACCGGCCCGCCGAGCACGCGATGCTCGTGGCCCAGGCGATCGAGCCGCTTGCCCAGAACCTGGATGAAGCCGCTGTCGCGGTCCAGGACCGCGATCCGCAACGTCGCGTCTCTCCCGGCTCTGCCTGCGCTCGGCCCCCCTACGGGGAGCGAAAGCGCCGCTTCGTCCTTGGCACCGATGCTCACGGCCATCTGGGCGGGAGTGTAGGCCAGCGGGCGGCGGCCGTGTGGCCGGGCGCACTAAAGGTCACAGGATCTTCACAGCCCGGAAGCAGGAAAACCCGCAGTGTGCGGGATTGCTTGCGCGGCGAGATGCCGCTGCGCGAATGGTCTCTGGCGCCATGAGACCTGCGCACTGAGCCCAACAGAGCGCCTGGCGCGGCCGATGGTCCTGGGTGCGCGGCGCGCGAAAGCGGGACTGCGGCCTGGGCGAAAGCGGGAGCTCGGGGTGTGCGAAAACGGGAGTGGTGGCTCTACTCGGGCGCCCTCTGGCAGCTCCCTCCCGCTTGACATACGGTCGTGCCGGGTCGACCGATCGCGATCGTCGGACCGTCACCGGGCATCGGCGGCGCCATCCTCGGCGAAGAGCGCCGCAAGCTGCGTCCGCGCGCTGATGCCGAGCTTTCCGAACGCATTGCGGAGGTGGTATTCGATCGCCTTGGTGGTTACGAAGAGCTGCTGGGCGATCTCGCGGTTGGTGAGGCCCTGGGCCGCGAGCCGGGCGACACGGCGCTCCGAGGGGGTGAGGGACTCCAGGCCGCTGAGCGCGGCCCGCCGGGGCCGCGAGCCGGCGGCTCGCAGCTCCTCGCGCGCCTGCTGAGCGAGCGCGCGCGCCCCGAAGCGCTCGGCCATCTCCAGACCGCGCCGCAGCGGCTCGCGGCTCGCGACGGGGGTGCCGCCGCGGCGGATGGCCGCGCCGAGGTCGACGAGCGCGCGGGCCTGCTCGAGCTTGGCGGGGGAGCCTTCGAGCACCTCGGTGGCGGTCCGCAGGCTCGCGATTCCCCGCTTGCCGCCCGCGACCAGCCCGTGGATGCGCAGGGCGATGCCGACGATGCGCGGCGCGCCGATGCGGTCGGCTCTGTGGCGCTCCTCGGTGGCCAGGGCGAGCGCTCCTTGACGGTCGCCGAGCGCGAGCGCGGCCAAGGCAGCGAAGCCACGCCACGGGATCGGTCGGTCGGACACCCCCTGGCGCTCGAGCCGGCGCCCGCACTCCGTGAGGTCCGCGAACGCGCCGGTCGGGTCGCGCTCGGCTAGCTTGAGACGGCCGGAGGCGACGAGCAGCGCCGCTCTGGCCCAGTGTTCCTCGCCCAGGCCGAGCGATGCCGCTTCGCGCAGCGCCGCGTGGCCGAGGTCCAGCTCGCCGCGCTCGATGCGAGCGTGGGCGAGCAGCGCGCAGGCGGCCCCGGCGTGCAGGCTCCAGCCGTAACGACGGGCCGACAGCGCCTGCTCGGCGTCGGCGATCGCCTCCGCGACCTGGCCGGTGAAATAGAGCGGCCAGGTGCGCAGGTAGCTGACGGTCGCCAGCGCCAGCACGGAACCGTTCCGGCGCGCCTGTTCGAGGGCTGCGTCCAGCACCTCCAGCGAGCGCTCCAGCTCGTCGGCGTACAGCAGGGCGACGGCGGCCGGCGTCAGCAGCAGGCCGGCGTCGCGTGAGACCTCCCTCACCAGATTCCCTCCCTGCAGCGCGCGCAAAGCCGCCGGCGCGAACTCGCTCGCCGGCCTGCCGGTGAGCGCCGCCTGGGAGGCCGCCAGCGCGAGCACGCCGTCCTCCAGCGTGGTCTCCTGGCCGACCGGCACGCTGCGAAGCTCGTCGATGACCGCCGACATCGCCTGGGCCGAGCCTGTGCCGGAGGCGCCGGCATAGGCGAGGGCGGACTTGAGCTCCCGCCCGCGCGGGTCGTGGGGGTCGTCGAGCTCGGCGACCCCGCGGCGGAACGCCTCGATTCCCTCCTCGTAGCGCCCACCCACCACCAGGAGCCGCCCGAGCGACCCGAGCAGCTCCGCCCGCTCGCGGCCTGTCTCGATCAGCGCGAGCCCCTCGTCGAGGTGGCCGGCGGCGCCGGGCAGTCCGGCGGCCGCCTCCGCCTGGGCCAGGGCGGCGAGCAGTCGCGCGCGCTCCGAGCTCGCGGGGGGCTCGCGCAGGGCGCGGGCGAGATACGCGGCGGCGATCTCCGGGGCGCCTCGGGAGTGGGCGTCGGCGGCGGCGCTCTGGAGCACCTCCACCACCCAGCCGTCGGCGCCCGTGGCGCCGTGGAGCAGATGCGCAGCCACTCGCTCGCCGCGCGCGCCCCGCGCGGCCAGCAGCCTGGCGGCCCTGAGCTCGGTGGCCGCGCGCCAGCCGGGGGCAAGCTCCGCGGCGACCGCCTGGCCGACCATCGGGTGGATGAACGACAGCGGATCGCCGGGCGCGAGGATGCTCTCGGCGGCGAGCCCGTCGGCGGCTTCGTGCGCGGTCCCGGCCTCGATGCCCGCCAGAGTCGCGACCAGCTCGAGAGCGGCGCCGTCGCCGAGCACCGCCAGCGCCTTGGCGATGGCGGCCGCCGCGGGGCCGAGGCGGGCGAGGCGGGCGACCACGGCCTGCAGCACCGTGGTCGGCGCGAGCGCCGCGATCCGCCCTGCCGCCTCTGCCCGCGGCTCGATCCCATCGGAGCGGAGCTGCGAGGCCAGAGCGCGCACGAGGAACGGGTTGCCGCCGGTCACCCGGACGGCGGCCTGCGTGAGCTCGGCGGCGACCGCCCCGACGTCGAGGTCGCTGCGCAGCAGCGTCGCGACGGCCTCCGCGCTCAACGGGCCCGGACGCAGCGTGGTCGCCGGCGCGGCCTGGAGCGTGGCCAGCTCTGCCGGTCTGCTCGGGTGGTCGGGCCGCAGCGCGACCAGGAGGGCCACCGGCAGCTCCTCCAGCCGCGCCGACAGATACAGGACGAAGCGCAGCGAGAGCGCGTCGAGGAGATGAGCGTCGTCGATCAGGAGCGCGACCGGCCTTGCCGGGCTCTCGCCCCCGTCGGGTTCAGTCAGGTTGGCGGTCAGCCAGAACAGCCCGTGGATGATCGACAGCGCGCGGCTCTCCCCGCTGAGCCGGTCGGCCGCGGCCGGCGCCGCGAACAGCTCGCGGGCCAGGGCCGCCGAGCCAGACAGCAGCCTCGCGCGCTCCGCCTCGCCGGCGCGGTGCAGCCGGCCCTCGAAGATCTGGCGCGCCCCGCCGAGCACCAGCGCCTGCTCGTGCTCGGAGCCCCGCGCTCGCAGCACGGTCATCCCGAGCTCCGTCGCGCGGGACCGGGCGAGCTCCAGAAGGCTCGACTTGCCCAGCCCGGCGCCCGCCTCGATCATCAGGGACCCACCCGTGCCCGAGCACGCCGCCTCCAGGGCCTGCCGGATCGCCCGCAGCTCCGCCTGACGCTCCAGCAGTTGGTCCAGGCTGGCTCGTCGGCCGGCCTCAGGCGAGGTGCTGCGCATCGAAAATCTAGGGTAACGACCCCAGTGACAGAGGGCTGCGCGGGTCCGATATTGCCGACGAGCGCTCACCAGACAATCCGTAACGGGAACCCAAGGAGCCCTGTCACCACCATGAACCTCTGCAGCCGCACGCCTTCACCGACCTCCACGTCCGCGCCGGACGGCCACCGTGCCCTCGCGCCGGTGGCGGCGAGCAGCCGGAGAGGGGCTCGGCAGGGCGTAGGCCGCCTCTCGCTGGGACTGGCGGCGGCATTCCTCGCAAGCCTTCTGCTCGCTCCGGCGGCGATGGCCAAGGACGAAAGCTTCGGGTATACGGCCGACGAACCGCTGACCGGCACCATGTGCGCAACTGGTCAGACCTGCACCGCCTACGCTTCCGAAGGGGGGCAGTACGGCGTGCCCGTCGCGGGCTGGATCACTGAATTCACGGTGGACCACTCGGTTGCAGGCGGCAGCGGGCAGACGGTGAGGCTGCTGGTCATCGACGAGAGCACCGGCACCGTGGAGGCGTCGTACACGCCAACCGAAGCCCTGTCGACGTCGCCGGCCGCAGAGGTCCAGACGTTCAAGATACCGTTGGCCGACGAGCCGGTCGTCGAACGCGGCCAGACGGTGGCGCTCACGGTCATCCCGAGCGGCTCGGAGAAGGCCGACAACGTGATCGCAGTCGGCGGCGGCGTTGTCGAAGAATGCGCCTCCGGTCCGTCGGTCAAGGGGGAAACGATCGAACACTGCGGAGAACTCGGCTCATACGCCCATCTCACCTCCGTGGACGCGGTCAGGGCGCACGTCGAAGATTTCGTCGCACCGCCGGAAATCGTGTCCTACCCGCCGGCCACGAACATCAGCGCGACCAGCGCCGAACTGCACGCGCGGATCAAGGCCGACGACCCGGGCGGCCATGCGACGGCGGCGCGCTTCGAATATGGGACCGTGGACAGCGAAGCCGGTCTCAACCAGCTCTCGCCGGAAGTCCAGGCGCAGAGCGGCGAACCGGGCGAACAGGAATTCAATCAGAGCATCGGCGACCTGAAGCCCAACACCACTTACTACTATCGCGTCGGGGTCTCCAACTACGAAGCGGCCAGCAACTCCGGCTGGGAATACGGCTACGAGGAAGGCAACTACAGCGAAATCAAGAGCTTCACCACGCCCTCGGCGCCGGCGCCGAGCGTGGCGCTGGGCGCGGCGACCAATGTGAGCCAAACGACCGCCACCCTCAACGGCGCCGTGGCCTCGAACTGGTTCGCCACGCGATGGAAGTTTGAATACGGCGAATCCCTTGGCTACGGCGCCGCCACGGCCGAAGGCGAAGTGGGGTCTGGCAGCGGCACGGCGGCGCAGGCCGTGAGCTCCAACGTGACCGGCCTCAAGCCGAACACGCTCTACCACTACCGGCTCCTCGCCACCAACCCGGGAGGCGCCACGCAGAGCGCCGATGGCACCTTCCGCACGGCTTCCGGTAGCCCGCCGGCACTCGCTGGGTTTGCCTTCAGCGGTCTTTCGCCGTGGGAGGTCGTGCTGAGCTTCACCGTCGATCCCGAGGGCTACCAGACCACCTTCCAGGTGCAGTGGGGCACGACGACCTCTTACGGCAACACCGACTCAGGCGGGCCGACCAACGCGGTGTTCGGCCCGCAGAGCTACGACTGGGACGCCGAATACGCGCTCACGCCCGGCACCACCTACCACGTCCGCGTGCTCGCCACGAACCAGTGGGGCACGACCACGGGCCCCGATCTCACGGTGACCACGCCCGCCTTCACTTCGCAGTTGCTCGTAAATGAATTCGGCGTGCTGCCGAACAACGCCAAGGTGCCGGTCAACCAGGCCGATCCGGTGGTCGTGCTCGGGAAGCGATTCTCGTGCCCGCCGGCGTGCAAGGTGGAAGCGGAAGTCGTGGCCGTGGGCCGGCACGGCAAGAAGATCAAGCTCGGCACCGCCCACTTCAAGGTGCCCAAGGACAAGCGCAAGCACAGGCTCGAGGTCAAGCTGTCCAAGACGGCGAAGCGCCTGCTCGCCAAGCGACACAGCCTGCACCTCAAGGTCAAGTACAAGATCGCCGGTGAAAAGGGCAACTCGACGACGCTCGTGTCCGCGTTGACGCTCACGGCGAGTGGGAGGCACGGACGGCGCAAGCGGGGTTGATGATCCGGCAGCGTTGGCTACCTGCGATCGGTGCCTACACGCTTTCAAAGCAAATGGAGTTTTCGTTTGAAAGCCTGCGCACACCCTTCATCGGCGGCGGCTTCCGCCGGGCGCGGGCTCCCCGGGGTGCCAACCCCGAGCGCGAGGTCTCAGCGCTTCCGCAGGCCCACCCGGTAGACATCGACGATGTCGTTGCCGCCGGGGGACCAGACGCGGATCTCGATCTGATCGCCGGCAGGCTCGGAGACGTCGGTGCTCCAGGGACCAAAGCCGCTGAAGATGTGCTCAGGCGGAGTGCTGGCAAGAGAGAACGTCGTCTGCGCCGTCGTCTTGCCGTTCGTGTCGGGAACCGACTGGCGGCTCAGAAGAGTCGAGGTCGTCGCGTTCCAGATCTCGACGTTCGCGGTCTGCGACGTTGAGATCGTGACTTCGGCGCAGTAGGTCCCCGGCTGCTCGCGCCAGTAGGCATGATCGACGACATAGCCTGGGCTGGAGGTGCCCGCGGCGTACCAGTCGGCCTGGGGGCCGTCGCGCACCGCCTCGCCCGCGCTTCCCGCCACGGTCCAGGCGGGCGGTTCAGGGTCGCGTGGAGCCCGCAGCGCCAGGCTCCTCGTCGCGGGCGGAACGTTCCATTCGAAGGCCCATATGCCGTGCGAGGAGGCGAAGAGATGGACCCCGGGCCTGCGCGCGAACGAGGCGATGTCGGCGTAGGTCGCGTCGGGCGCCGCCAGCTCGATGCCCTGGGTTGGGGCGAAGATCACCCATGCCCTGGGTGCGTGAACCGGCGCGTTCGTGGTCGCGCCAAGGTCATAGACATATTCACGATCGGCAAAGGCGCCGACGATCCCCTGCGAGGCGACCACCTCGTCACCCGGCGCGATCCTCGTCGCAACGCGACGGAGCGTGCTCGCCGCGCCGGGAGTCACGGTCAGCCACCTGCCGGCTGCGTGGGTGATCCAGATCACCGACCAGACGATCGCATTCAGCATCAGCACGGCAACCAGGAGCGATGCGAGCCACGTCCGTACACGGCGCCACGAGCGGCCGCTGAGCAAACTCGCCAGGAGAGCCACGGTCCCGACAGTGACAAGCGGGACGACGATGATGTTCTGGAAGCCCGGGTAGGAGATGTCGACGTAGCTGACGAGTTGACTCTCGGCGAGCACCAGCGCGAGCGGCGCGAGCACGGGCGTCCACAGCAGTCCCATGACCCCGCCTGGCGACAGGTTGGCCCACAGATCGACCCTGTTTGCCCACAGCGCCGTCAGGGCGCGTGCGGGATGACCGATTGCCGCCGAGAGCACATTCAGCGACGATTCGTGTGGACGCACGACGCCGTTCCTGCTACCGGTGAGGATCTGTGCATAGAAGTTCGCGTGGCTGCCCGTCGCGCCGTGCACCGCGCTGATGAACGCGAACCACGCGACTCCAAGCAGCGCGACCCCGCCTCCGCTCCGCAGCCGATGACGTCCGCTGAGCGCAGCGGAGACCCCGACGGCCGCAAGGTAGCTTGCGCCGACGTCGCCGGTCGAGAGCGTCAGCAGCGCCCACGGCCACGCTCGCTTTCGCCCGAGGTAGAGGTTGCGGGCGGTCGCGACGGCGCACAGGGCGCTGAACGCCTCGGTGTGAAAGTCCCACGACGACGCCCACAGCATCCAGGGATCTGAGACCAGCAGAACGACGCCCAGCGCGACGAGCGCCACGGGGGCGAGCGCCGTTCGTCCTCGGACCGCCGTCGAGGCCGCGATGTCGCAGATCCACGCCAGGGCGGTCGCCTCCATCCCTACAGTAGCCGTATCCTGCATCCACAGCAGCGTGACCGGGTGCGGCCACAGCGACTGGATCAGCGCCAGCGGCCACATCATGAAGAATGCATGGTCGCGCCAGAACGCCTCTCCCAGCACCGTCGAGTACGGGTCGATGTGGCCGGCGGCTATCAGGTGCGCCGCCTGAGCAAAGATGGCGAAGTCATGCGTCAGCGCAAACCGCCCCGCCAGTACGTTGCTCCACCAGCACAGCCCGAGAAACTGAAGACCCAGCAGGCAGAGGCCGACAAGACGGGCACGGCGGAGTGCGGCCGGCCACTGCGAGCGGGGCGGCGGCGCGAATGCCTCGGCGTTCTTCCATCGCTCCCAGATGCCGCGCGCCGAGAGCCGCGACCTACGGTGGCCTGTAACCTGCGGCCGCTCCGCCCCGGTGCCCGGCAGCGTGGCGCTTTCCAGTGCTGCGCTCACCGTTCTCCGAACCGGATCGGCAGGATTTCAGAGTAGCCATAGGGGTAGAACTCGCTGCTCTGAACGAGGTTCGCCTCGAAGTAGATGGGGTCTGAGGCGGCCTGCGTGCCCACCAGGGTGAAGGTCGCGGTTCCGTCGGCGTTGGTGTACGCCCTCACCGGTGTCTGGCCGGGGGCCGCGGAGTTGATCGTCGCCTCACCCAGTTCGAGTCCGCTCTGGTCATAGATGATCTGCCCGAGATACACAGGAACGTTCGCTCTGCGGACGCGGCGGTCGAGTTGGTCGAGCAGCTGCGCATGGATCACGATCGACCGCCCGATGGGCATGATGCCGTTGACAGCCTCCGGCGTGAGCGCGACGTGCATGGCGCTCGGCTCATATGGGCTGGTCGAGCTCACGGCAGCCGGCCCGCGCGAGAACGCGAGCACCGTGAAGCCGCCGCTGATCGAGGGCTGCGCAGGCATGTTGGGCGCCACGATCGTGTAGGTCGCCGTCGCGCCCGGCGCGAGCGTTCGCGGGCCCTTCACAACGTGCCAGAAGGTCGTGATCGCGCCGCCCTCGTCCACGGTGAACGACGGGCTCACCTGCATGCTCGTGGTGTTCGTGGCGGAGACGTTCAGCTGCTCGATGGTGGCCAGCTGACCCGTTGTACGAATGCCCCCGACGTGCAGCCGGAGCGGCTGACCGGAGGTCAGGGCAAAGGCGAGCGCCGCTGCGAAGATCACGGTGGTCGCGAGGATCGCGGCTGCCCAGACGCGGCTGCGCAGCAGCGGCACGGTAAGCGCCGGCTGGGAGGAGCCGACGCTTCCCCGCAGCGTCACGGCTCCCACCAGAGCGGCCGGCACGAGGGAGACCAGATAGCTCCCGTAGGAGCGAGATGCGAAGAACAGCACAAGCGCCGGCAGGATGAATGTCGCGGGGCGCAGCAGAGGGTATGTGCCCACGTACACGACGAGCAGGGCCAGGCCGAGCGCGATCATTGCGATCGTGAACGCGACTAGCGAGCCGCCGCCGATGTGCAGGAAGAGGCTCAGGGCGATCGCTCCCTGGCCGGCCGGCACGAGGGGGTGCACGATCGGCGTGAAGATGCCGCTGATCCACTTGCCCGGCGAGACGGCCAGATACCAGATGTTGGGCAGTAGAAACGCGCCCCCTGTCAACGCCAGATAGCGAGCGCATCGTCTCAGCGCGGCCGCGCCGCCTGCCCGCGCGTGCTCCTCCAGCGCCAGCGCGCAGAGGATGAACGGAAGCAGCGGCCATGGCGTCTGCTTGACCGCCATTGCCAGGCCAAGCATAACCGGCCCCAGGTAGGAGATGCGACTGCGGCCGAACTCGTTCCAGCGGTAGGCCGCCAGCACCAGCAGGGGCATGTAGATCACGTCCGTGACCCCGCCGACCGCGTAGGAGACGTAGACGGCGATGCTGCCGATCACCAGGGCCGCCGGGCGAACGCCCTTGGGCAGCAGGCCGAAGATCAGCAGCACCGTCAGCGCCCAGGCGGCGACATTGACCATCACCGCGAGCTGAGAGGTGAAGCCGAGCGCGAGCAGCGGCACGTAGAGCAGGAACGACAGAGCGGGGTAGGAGAGCTGGGTGACGGGCGCCCCCGTGACGCTGTAGGTGTAGCCGTCGGGGGAGACGCGGAACAGCGGAAAGGCGGGAGCCATCGAGTGCAGGTACGGGTTGAGGCCGTGATGGGTCAGCTGCGCCGCGTACTGGTCGAAGGCGAGCTCATCGGTGCCGTAGCCCGGTGCGCTGCGTACCTGCACGTACGCCCAGACGACGAACGTTGCCACGGTCAGGAGCGCGGTCAGCCAGGGCAACGCGCTGCTCAGACGGCCCGGCAACGCGATGCCGTCCGGCAGCCAGCTCGCCACGACCGTCGCCAAGCCCCACGCGCCCAGCACCACCACGGGGAGGGCGACCCACGAGTAGCTGGTGGCGGCGCTCAGCAGCTGGATCGACCAGTTGATCAGCAGGCAGCCGACGACGGTCCACCAGATCCGTTGCGGCCAGAAGGCACGCCGATCGATCTCGCGCGGAGCGGCTCCGGATTCGACCTCGGTTGCGCCGCGTGAGCGTGACGCGCGGCTTGCGCCGGGCGCCCTGACCCCCACTTCACTCTGCATCGTCGCTCAGCTGTTCAGGATCTGGACGTTGCCGAAGGAGGGCGATCCGACGAAGTCGTAGAGCTGCGATCCGTCGAGCGATACGCCGAGGTCAACGCTGTCGGCTGCGGCCGGCAGGACGTGGCGGATCTGCTCGGTGGCGGCCGAGATCACGGCGATGTTGGCCGTGCTGGGCGTTCCCTTGAGGGCGTAGAGCACTTCGCCGTTCGGCGAGGTCGCCACCGCTATCCCCGGGCTTCCGAGCGGAAACGACTCGATTGGCTTCCTGGTTCTCAGGGAGGTCTCCTGGAGCGTGCCGGATGCCTGGAGGCTCCAGATCGCCCGCTGGTTTGGCGTGGGCGCGATGGAACGGGCGTCGGCCGGCAAGCCGATCGTCCTCGTCGTCCTGTGCGTGCTCGTGTCGATGACCGTCACGCTGCGCGTCTTTGCCGTGCCGTCGAGCACGTAGAGCGTCGTGCCGTCATCACCGAATGCCAGTGAGATCACCGGAGCGCCGACTGGGATCGTGTGTGTGACCGCTCCAGAGGCGCTGCGCAGCTCGACTGCGCCGGCGTGAGCGCTTCCCAAGCCGACAGCCAGGCCGCCAGTCGAGGACTGTGCAACGGCCTGCGCGGCGTTGCTCATGCCGACGGTGGCGTGCTGTTGGCCGGTCGCGAGGTCGATCTCGTTGATCGTCCGCACGTGCTTGGTGCCGGCGAGCACCCAGATCGTGCCGTTGGGCTGCGGCGTCGTGCCCGCGATCAGGCCTGATGGCGCGGCGATCACACGTGGATGCGTGGCGCTCTGCCTGCTCTGGCTCGAGGTAGTCGATGGTTCGTTCGACCTGCCGCAGCTCGCAAGCGCCACCGCGCTCGCGAGCATGCAGGTCGCAAGCGCGGGGCAAGCGCGCTTCCGAGAATCCACGCTGGTCTACCGCTTCCTGCTCTTCTTGTGCGGCGCCAGGACAGCGATCGTCTCGCCAGCCTTGAGACGGACGACCACCACGCCGTTCTTGACGATCGCCTTGACCTTGACGAACTTGCCGGTCTTGGGGTTGTAGGCGACGACGATGTCGCCCTTGGCGATCCGCTTGTTCTTGAACGTGACGGTGACCGGCTTAGAGGCGGTGACAGCCGAAGAGTGGCTCATCAGCTCCAGCCCGAAGTCGGCGAGGACAGCGTCGTGTTTGAGGGCAGGCGGCAGGTCTTTCTCGACCGTGGAGCTGGAGCCCTTCGTGATCGCGACTTGGAGCGCTGCTTTGGAGGCGCCCTTCGGGACGCTGACGCTCACGGTGCCCCCGGAGACCTTCCCTTGGACGTCGCCGCCCTTCGCGCCTATGCTCTTGGCGGTGACGATGGACGAGAACCCGGTCGGGCGCGTGCCGCTCGATGGCGCAGTGCCCGCATAGCCGGATCCGGCTGCCATCGCTGGAGCAGCGGTCCAGAGCGCGAGAGCTGCGACGCTCGATGTACTGATGAGTAGGCGCGAGTGGCGCCGGCCTGGCCTGTCCTGCACGGAGGTCCTCCTAGTCGTGATTGCGTCTGCGGCCTTCTGTCGGGCCGCTTTCTGTCTGCTTCTCGGACGCGAGCACGACATTTCTTGATATCGGGTGCTATTCCTGCACAGGCGCTGGACGGTTGTTCGATGCCCGCGCGCAAAGCCTGGGCCGCCGCGCAGCGAGGCAGACCCAGACAGGTGGGCGCTTGCGGTGGCCGCGCCGCCCGCAAGGAGACTGCTCAGGCGTGAGCCTGGACCGCCTCGCACAGGCCCGCGAGGTCGATGGCCTGCACGTCGGCTGCCAGGCTGAAGCGCTCGCTGCCCGGATAGACGATGAAGCTGCGCTCGGGTCTCACGTCCTCGATCGCGGAGCGCAGGCCGCGGTCCAGCTTGGGCGCGAGCGTGCGCTTGACCTCGACGGCCCACTCGCTCCCGTCGCGCCAGGTGAGCACCAGGTCGATCTCGGCGCCGCCGCTGGTGCGGTAGAAGCTCGCCTGCGCGCGGCGGCCTGCGATGTCGATCAGATTCTCGATCACCATCCCCTCCCAGCTCGTGCCGGCGACAGGGTGCCCCAGCAGCGTGTCCTTGTCGGGGAGCCCCAGCAGCGCGTGGACCAGGCCACTGTCCCGGACATAGACCTTCGGCGAGCGCACCAGCCGCTTGCCCACGTTGCTCAGTCGCGGGGGCAGCCGCCGCACGAGCAGCAGGTCGACCATCAGGTCGAGGTAGTGGGCGATGGTCTTGCCGTCCACGCCGAGGCTGCGCGCGAGCTGCGCGGCGTTGAAGAGGCCGCCCTGCCGGTGCGCGAACATGGTCCAGAGCCGCCGCAGCGTCTCCGCGGGGATACGCGGCCCCAACTGGGGGATGTCACGCTCCAGGTAGGTGCGGATGAAGTCCTCCCGCCAGGCGAGGCTTGCCGCATCGTCGCTCGCGAGGAAGCTCTCGGGGAAGCCTCCCCGGAGCCAGAGCCGGTCCAGGCTCTGCGCGCCGACCTCGAGCAGGTCGAACGGTGAGAGCTCGACAAAGCCGATCCGGCCGGCCAACGTCTCGCCTGACTGTGCGAGAAGGTCGATCGCGGCCGAGCCGAGCAGCAGGAACCTGCCCGATCCCCTGCCCTCACGCCGTCCGCGGTCGATGACGCCGCGCAGCGTTTCGAAGAGGCCGGGAACCCGGTGGATCTCGTCGAGGATCACGAGCTCGTCGGCATGGTCCGCAAGGTACAGCTCGGGCTCTTGCATCCGTGCGCGGTCTGCCACGGACTCGAGATCGAGATAGGTGGCCTTGCGCTCAGTGGCTAGCTCGAGCGCGAGCGTCGTCTTTCCGGCCTGCCGGGGTCCGAGCAGTACGACGGCAGGCATCTGCGCCAATCTCGTGAGAAGCTCTGGGAAGACCCGTCTTCGAATCATCTATGCAATTATGGAGCAGCGCTCCAGATTTGCAAGGATAATGCCCCGAGATAGCGGATAGTGCTACCAAACGCCATCCTGGCGACGTTTGGTTGCCGAAGGGGCAGGCCCCTCCGATGAGCGCGAGACGTCGATCGACAGGCAGCCCCTGACGAAGCGCGCCCTCAGCCCGCCGATGAATCGGGGCGATGCGAGGAGTCGGAGAACTCGCGGAAGAGGCCGGTGATCACGAAGGCGACCTGCTCGCCGACGTCGACGGCATTGTCGCCGATCCGCTCCAGCGCCCTTGCGACGAGGATCATGTGCATCGCCCACTCGCGGGTGTCCGCGTCGTCGCCTATCTCCAGCGCCATGCGGAAGATTTCGCGGTTCAGGCGGTTGATCTCGCGGTCCTGGCGGACCAGGTCCTCGGCCAGCGCGACGTCGCGGCCGCGGAAGGCGGCCTTGCACTGGGTCACCTCCGAGCGCGCGCAGGCGCCCATCTTCATCAGCTTCTCCAGCAGCTCCGGGCGGATCGGCGCGTCGTAGCCCGAGAGCGGGATCACCTTGGCGATGTTCACGCACTGGTCGCCCATCCGCTCGATGTTCTTCATCACGTGCAGCAGCGCCGCGACCAGGCGCAGATCGCCGGCCACCGGGGCCTGCAGCGCCAGCAGCGAGAGGATGCCCTGGTGCACCTCCAGGTAGCGGCCGTCGACGCGGTCGTCGTCGGAGATCACCATTTCGGCGAGCTCGATGTCCTGGTGCTCCAGCGCCTCCATCGTGCGGTCGAGCTGCTCGACAACGATGTCCAGGCCGCCCAGCGCCCGCTCCTCCAGCTCCAGAAGCTGCTGCTGGAAGTGGGCGCGGCCGGTGAGCGCTTCGGCCTGCCGTGGCAGCGCCGGATCAGCCGAACTTTCCGGTGACATATTCCTCGGTGCGGGTGTCGCGCGGGTTGGTGAAGATGTCCTGCGTGGGGCCCACCTCGACAAGCCTACCGTCGAGCATGAAGGCGGTGCGGTCGGCGACGCGCGCGGCCTGCTGCATGTTGTGGGTGACGATCACGATCGTGACCCGCTGCTTGAGGTCCTCGATCAGTTCCTCGATCTTCAGCGTCGCGATCGGGTCCAGCGCAGAGCAGGGCTCGTCCATCAGCAGCACCTCGGGCTCGACGGCCAGCGACCGCGCGATGCAGAGCCGCTGCTGCTGCCCGCCGGAGAGCCCGATGCCCGGCGCCGAGAGCCGGTCTGAGACCTCGTCCCAGAGGCCGGCGCCGCGCAGCGCCTCCTCGACCTTGCGGTCGAGGTCGCGGCGGCGCCCTGTGAGCCGCAGGCCCGCCGCGACGTTGTCGTAGATCGACATCGTCGGGAACGGGTTGGCGCGCTGGAAGACCATGCCGATCAGGCGGCGCACTGCCACCACGTCGACGCCCTCGCCGTAGACGTCGGCGCCGTCCAGTAAGACCCGTCCCTCAGCGCGCGCGCCGGGGATCTCCTCGTGCATGCGGTTGATGCAGCGGATCATCGTCGACTTGCCGCAGCCCGAGGGGCCGATGATCGCCGTCACCTGGTTGGGTTCGAAGGCCAGGTCGATGCCCTTGAGCTGTTCGGCTTGGCCGTAGAAGGCTTTGAGGCGCTCGATCGAGACTTCCCGGGCGGGGGCGCCGGCGCGCGCCGCTGCGGGACCCGGTGCGGCTGGCGCCGGCGGGGGCGCCTGTGGCGTCTCAGCGGACACAGTCGGCTGAGGTTGTGGCTGACTCATGGCCCTCCGAGGATCGATTTGCCCATCGTGGCTGCTCACGTCTGCTCCTCTCAGTCCACGCCTGCAGGATACGCGCTCTCATCGCGCCCTCGTGGTCCGGCGGCTGCTGCGGGCGTAGATGGCGCGCGCGAGCACGTTCAGCAGCAGGATGAAGAAGATCAGCAGCAGCGCCGCTCCCCACGCCTGGGAGTGCGCGCTCGGGCTCGGTTCTTCGGTCAGCGAGAAGATCTTGACCGGAATCGACGCCAGCGCGCCGCCTGGTTTGGTCGAGACTTCGTTGGCGAAGATCGAGGAGGTGAACAACAGCGGCGCGGTCTCGCCCGCCACGCGCGCCACACCCAGCAGCGCGCCGGTGATGATTCCGCCCGCGGCGGTCGGCAGGACGATTCGCAGCACCATCTTCCAGCGCGTGACCCCGAGCGCGAGCGCCGACTCCTTCATCGCCTTGGGCACCAGCGCGAGCACTTCGTGGGCCGAGCGCGCGACGATCGGCAGCATGATCACCGCCAGCGCGAACGCGCCCGCCCAGCCGCTCTGGGCTTTGCCGGCGACCAGCAGGCCGAAGACGAAGATGCCGGTCACGATCGTGGGAACGCCGTTGAGGATGTCCAGCACGAAGCGCACCAGGGAGGCCAGGCGGGCGCCGGCGAACTCGGAGGTGTAAATGCCGATCAGGATTCCCACAGGGACCGCCATCACGGTCGCCAGCGCGACCAGGATCAGCGTCCCGACGATCGCGTTCGCGATTCCGCCGCCACTCTGGCCGAAGAGGGGGGCGTTCTTGGTCAGGAATTCGATGCTGATCGAGCTGATCCCCTTGCTGGCAACCGAGATGATCACGATCGCCAGCACCGCGACCGCGACCAGAGCCGCGATCGAGGCGCTGATTTCCATCAGGCGGTTGACGAGCCTGCGGCGGCGCAGCCTGCCGTCGCCCCTGAGCGCGGGACCCGGTCCCATCTGTCCCGCCGTGGCGCTCATCGCAGGATTCCAGGCGTGGTCGGAATCTTCGGGTGGGCGCGACGCACGATCAGGCGCGCGATCATGTTCACGACCAGCGCCAGCACGAGCAGGATCGCCGCCAGGTAGGCCAGCGAGGAGATCTGCAGGCTGGAGGTGGCGCCCAGGTACTCCGAGGCGATGCGGCTGGCGGCTGTGTCCGCCGGGCCGAACAGGTTGGCAGAGATGTGCTCCGTGTGGCCGATCACCATCGTGACGGCGATCGCCTCGCCCAGCGCCCGTCCCAGGCCGAGGATCGTGGCGCCGACGATACCGGTGCGCGAGTAGGGCAGGACCACCATCTTGACCATCTCCCAGCGCGTGGCGCCGAGCGCGAGCGCGCCCTCCTTCAGGTCGCCGGGCACCGTTTCGAATACCTCGCGCGTGACGGCCGAGATGATCGGCACGGCCATGATCGTCAGGATCAGGATGGCGGGCAGCAGGCCCACGGGGGAGGCTTCGCCGGAGAAGAGGGGGATCCAGCCGAGCGCCGATTTGAGCGCCGGCTCGATCGTTTTGAGCAGCACCGGCGAAAGCACGATGATGCCCCAGAGTCCGAGCACCACGCTGGGGATCGCGGCCAGCAGTTCGACCAGCACGCCGACCGGCCGGCGGATCTGGCGCGGCGCGAGCTCAGTCAGGAAGAGCGCGATCGCGATCGACATCGGCGCGGCGATCAGGATCGCCGCGAAGGTGGTCACGGCGGTGCCGTAGAGGAAGTCGGCGGCGCCGAACTGCTTGGTGACCGGGTTCCATTCGCTTTCCCAGACGAAGGAGAGCCCGAAGTGGGAGAAGGCTTCGCCGGCCTGATCGAAGACCTTGTAGACGATCAGCACGAGCAACGCGACGGCCGCCAGCGAGGCGAGCGTGGTCAGCGAGCGCAGCGTCGGGTCTCCGATCCGGTCGGTCAGGCCGCGCCGCACGCGTGAGAGGGAGAGTGCTTGCGAGTCGGGTGAGAGGGACGACGGAGCGGCCACGACGATCAGCAGGATGTCAAAGGAATGTCAACGATGCGGCGCGGCGGTCTGCGAAGGTCGAGGCGCCCACTGCCCCGGCCATCCGCCGGCTCCCGCGAGGGCGCGAAGCCCTCGCGGGAAGCGTGATGCGGATGACAGCAGCCAGCCGTCCGATCAGCTTTCGATCTTGCCGATCGTGGCTTCGTCGGCCGCCACGATTTCCGGTGGCAGCGGCGCGAAGTCGAGCTTCGGGCCGAATTCCTGGCCGGTCGTGACCGCCCACTTCAGGAACGGCTTGAGCAGGTCCGCCTTGGGGCTCTTCAGCGGAACCAGGGCGTAGGTGAACGTGGAGATCGGGTACGCTTCCGGCGCCGAAGCGGGCGGATCCACGATCGTGGCTTCGTTGTTGGCCGGGATCGACTTCAGCGTCTTGGCCGCAGCCTCGATGCTCGGGATGCCGGGCACCGGGAACTTCTTGGCCGCGTTTTCGACCAGCGCGTAGTCGAATTTGTTGGCCAGCACGTAGGCGATCGCGATGTAGCCGATCGACCCCTTGGTGTTGGTGATGTCCGCGCCCACGCCGGAGTTCCCCTTGCCGCCGATGCCGACCGGGAAGCTGACCGTGGTCGAGTGCCCGATCTTCGAGGCCCACTGCGGGCTGACGTGCGAGAGGAAGTTGGTGAAGGCGAACGTGTCGCCGCTGCCGTCGGAGCGGTAGACCGGCGTGATTTTCTCCGCCGGCAGTTTCACGCCGGGGTTCAGAGCCGCGATCTTGGAGTCGTTCCAGGTCGTGATCTTGCCTTCGTAGATTTCCGCGAGCAGCGGGCCGGTCAGCTTGAGTTCGTTGCCGACGCCTTCGACGTTGTAGGCGACGTCGGTCGCCGCCAGAGCCCACGGGATCTGGACCACGCCTTTGGCTTCCTTGAACTCGTCTTCGGTCAGCGGTGCGTCACTGGCGCCGAAGTCGACCGTGCGAGCCGTGATCTGCGCGATCCCGCCGCCGCTTCCGATCGGTCCGTAGGTCACCGCGACCTTGGCCTTTTCCTGGTACTCGGGGATCCAATCCCCGGTGATCAGCGGGGCGACCAGCGTGCTGCCGGCGCCCACCAGCGTCTTGGACCCGCTCGACGCGCCGCTGCTTTCGCTGCCTTTTTCTTTGGAGCTGGAACCGCACGCGGCGACGCCCAGCATGAGCAGCGCCGCTGAGGCCAGCGCGCCGATCTTTCTCGTCTTCAATGCCAATCTCCTCTGGCTTGTCGTTTGCGCGTGGCCGGCTGTTACGCGCTTGCCGGCCACTGTGCCGCCCGGAGTGTGCTCAGCCGGGGACGGACCCGTTGTGAAGATCTCGTGAAGGTTGGGGATGGAACCGATATCCGAAGCCTGCGTGGGTGTGGATGAAGCGCCGGTCGGGCAGCGCTCGCTCCAGCTTCCCCCGCAGCTTGCTCACGTAGACGTCCACGGAGCGGTCGCCGGAGCGCATCGAGCCGCCCCACACGGCCTCGTAGAGCTCCTCGCGCGAGACGATCGTGCCGGCTCGGCGCGCAAGCGCCACCAGCAGCGCAAACTCGCGCACCGAGAGCATCAGCGCCTGGCCGCTGGCCAGCGCCAGCCCCTCGTCGGGTTTGATCTCCAGCTCGCCGACGTGCAGGGTCGCCTCGTCCGCGACGAGCTCGGGCCTCGCAAGCCCCTCCACGCCGTCATGTGATGTCGCGACCCCGACGTTCTGATGCGAAGCTGCCACTGGGAAACAGCCTGGCCGCTCACGGCCGGGTCAATCGTTGCGCGCTCGTGACCGACGTGTGAACAACGAGTGAACGACCGCAACGATCGCCCGTTTGCCCGTCATGGCGGCCCGCTCGGTCGTGCACCGCATGCAGCGCAGCCGGTACGCTGGGCCGATGAGCGCGCTGCGGCGAAGCGTTGACGGCGATCTGGCCGACCTGCTCGAGCGGGGCGGCGAGGTGATCGTGCGCGCAAGTCGGCTGATGCGCGACCTGCTCGCCGACTACCCCGAGCGCGCGTCGCTGGCGCAGGAGATCGGCGAGTGCGAGCAGGAGGGCGACTCGATCACCCACGACATCATCTATCGGATCAGGGGCCCCAAGCGTGTGAAGGCGCCGTTCGAGCCGGGCGAAGGATTTGCGCTCGCCACGGCGCTCGACGACATCGTCGACCACACCGAGCAGACCGCGGCGCTGCTCGGCCTATATGGGATCGAAGCTCCGATGGAGCGCGCGGTCGAGCTGGCCGACGTGCTCGTGGAGTCCTCAGAGCAGGTGCTGCAGGCGTTGCGCAGCCTCACCTCCGGCGATGACGTCTCGGCTCGCCTGGTCGAGATCCACCGGCTGGAGAACATTGGCGACAACCTGCTGCGCGACGGCGTGGCCGCGCTGTTCGCCGGCGGCGCTGACCCGATGGTCGTGATCCGCTGGAAGGACATCTTCGAGTCGCTGGAGGCCGCGATCGACGCCTGCGAGACCGTCGCGCACGTGATCGAGGGGATCACGCTGCGGGCACGGAGCAGGTAGGGCCTGCGCCGCGCCCTGGCCGGGCCCGGCGGCCCGCGACGCGGCCCGCTCGCCACGGCGCCGCCCCGCTCCAGCGCCCACCCGCTACGCCGCCTGCTCGCGCTCGCTCTCCTCTGCGCCCGCCATCGTGGCCACGTAGCCTTCCGCTAGTCGTTGCATCGCGCCCTCCCAGGTGCGCTCGCGGACTCGGGCCAGGCCGGCCGACGCCAGGCGGCGATGCAGCAGTGGCGAGGCGGTGACCTCGAGCAGCGCTCCCGCCAGCGCCGGCGCATGCGGCTCGCAGAGCAGGCCGCTGACATGGTCCTCGATCAGCGTCAGCGGGCCGCCCTTGGCGACGGCGACCACCGGCAGGCCGCTCGCCTGCGCCTCGAGGATCACCTGCCCGAAGGTGTCGGTCTGACTCGGGAACACGAACACGTCGGCGTTCGCGTAGGCGCGGGCGAGGTCCGATCCCTGCAGCCATCCCAGGAAGCTCGCGTGCTCCCCGAGCCGCCCGCGCAGCATCTCCTGCTCGGGCCCGCCGCCGGCGAGCACCAGGTGCAGGCGCGGATCGCGTGCGCGCGCGAGCTCGAAGCTCTCGGCGAGCAGATCGGCCCCCTTCTCGTGCGTGATGCGACCGGCGTAGAGCACGTCGATCCGTGCGATCTCGCCGCTGCTCGCGTCCACGCCGGCCGGCCTCTCGGTGGCCTTCGACGGGCCGTGCAGCGATGGCCGCTGCCGCAGCGAGGGAGAGAACCTGCTCGTGTCCACGCCCCGGTCCCAGCGCATCACCCGCTCTGCGGGAACGCCGATCTCGGCGAGGGCGGCGTCGGAGGCGGCGCTGGGGGAGAGCACCATGTCGCAGGCGCCGTAGAAGGCTCCGACGGCGCTCGCCATCGCCGCCGCGATGCTCTGCCGGCCTGAGCGCAGCGCCGCGTAGGCGGTCAGCTCGGTGTGGTAGCTGCCGATCAGCGGCAGGCTCAGCGCGCGCGCGAGCAGCACGCCGGCCACGCCGGCCGGACCGGGGGAGCAGACGTGGATCGCGTCGAACCCGCCGTCGGTGAGGGTCTCCACGGCGGATGGCAGGCTCGGCACGCCGATACGCAGGCCGGGATAGAAGGGGACGTCCACCTCCGCGACGGCCGCGAGGCGGCGGTCCACCTCAGGGTCGGTGCCGACCACCTCGATCTCGAAGCCGGGCACGCCACGGTGGCGGATTTCCTCGATCGTGCGGCTGACGCCGTGGGTGGCGCCGATGCCGTCGGCGATGATCGCCACGCGGGGTTGCTCGCCCTCGCCGCGGCCGATATCGATCTTCGCGCGCTCACGGGCGAGGAACGCCTTGGCGGGCGCGTATGGGATCGCGGCGATGCACGCCTCAAAGACGCCGAATGCCGCGGACTCGATGCTTTGCTCGCCGGAGATCGCCTCCAGCGCCTGGTCGACCGCGCCGCGCAGCTTGCGCTCGTGAGCGCGGGATGCCTTGCGGTAGAGCCCGGAGTGGCTGAAGCCGTCCTGCTGCAGGTGGGCGATCAGACCACGCTCGTCGAGGTGGTCGAGCTCCACCGCCGCGAGCCAGGCGCGCAGCAGCGCGCGTGCGTCGGCCGGCGTCAGATCGCCGGCGCCGCTGCCGTGGCGGGCGTCGCCTTCGCGCAGCACCCGCGCGGCCATGCTCAGGACGGCGTGGGGATTCGGAGTCGCGCCCGCCTCGCCCAGCTCGCCCGCCTCGCCCAGCCCGCCCGCCTCGCTCGCCCCGCCCGCTGCGCGAGCCTCGCCCGGCGCCCCTGCGCCGCGCCCGATCGAGCGGGCCGCCAGCGCGATCGCGGCATGGGCCCACTTCGCCGCGCTGCCATGCGAGCCGCCGGGCGCCACGTTGCCCGTGCGCACGTGCGCCAGGAACTGCTCGACGCTGTGAGCCCCGTGCGCCTCGGTCCAGGTGCGCCCGATGTCGACGCCGGCGTGGTCGTCGCTGCCGCCGATGCCGGCGCCGTCGAGCGCGCCGATGTAGGTGGCGGCCGGGATGTTCAGCTCGCGGGCGCGGGCGCCGTTTCGCACCTCCCAGACCCTGAACATCTCGGCCAGGCGCCTGCGGTGACGGGCCGTGAGCGTCGCCGCCACCGAGTAGTAGGGGTGCGCCAGCGCGCAGGCGATCCTGCGCTCGTGCATGTAGATCGCGCACTGCTCGACGTTGTCGTTGTGCGCCTGCAGCCATTGGTGGTCTTCGGGTGTGATGCCGTAGCAGAGCACGTGCACCGCCTGCGGCTCTCCCCTGAAGCCGACCGTCAGCTCCTCCGAGATGAAGACGTCCGGTCTGTCGGCGATCTGCAGGACGCCGTCTATCGTGTCGTGGTCGGTGATGGTGACGAAGTCCATGCCCCGCCGCTTGGCCAGCTCGTAGACCTCCTCCGGCGGTGTCGCGCACTCGGGCAGGCCGACCGCCCGCTGCACTCCCAGCCGCGAGATCTCCGAAGCGCTGGAGTGAGCGTGCATGTCCACCCTCGCGGGTGAGCGCCGCGCCTGCCCCCTTGGCTGCTCGCCTGTCACAGAGATGGCCTGCCCCGTCCCGCCGAACGGGCCCTGCGTCTCGGCGCTCTGCTCCGAAATGCTCATCTCCCGTCCTCTCTTATCTATCTCTCCAGTTACGCCGAGATGTTCTCCGGAAATAGCGCTCACCCTTGTAACCGAATGACCGCCATTCGGTGAAGGGTTTGTGAACGGATGTTGTCTTCGACCGCGCGGCGGGGGGGCGCCGACATGGCTATTCGGCCTCAAGCGGCAGCGTCGTGGGCGCCGGGTGCGGGGAGCGCGTCGAGTATCGCCTTGGGCAGCCGCCTGCTCGCGCCCCAGATCTCTATGGCCACGACCTCGTCGGTGACGGCGTTGTGGTCCACCAGCCCCCACTCGACCTCCTCGCTGACGACACGGCTTGCCGGCCCGGTGGGGAGCCACGCAATGTCTGCGTCGCGATCGTAGTAGGCGTACATGATCACTCCAGAATAGCTCTCAGTCGTTGACCAATCTCAGATGGCGTCTGCGCCGGCGACGCTTGGGCCAGACGGTGACGATTCGCGCGGCATGAAGGTCGTCTTTGTGCGGGTGCACGTAGAGAACGACGAAGCCCGCTGCCTCGATCCGCCAGTCAGCGTCGCCGTCATTGGGACGGCGCAATTGATGCAGGTCGTTGACCGCCTGCTCGACGGCCTTGCGGGTCAGACCGCGCTGAGGCAGTCGCTCGAGTGCATGCACCGTCCATGCAAATCGTGTGATCTGGGCCACCATTGCGCACGGACGCTACGTGTCGTTTGGGATGGGACTGTTGAGATCGGAGATCTTGCGGCTGTGTGCCGGCCATGCGGGGAGCGTTTCGTGCTCGACGCAGGCGGCGTGACTCCGCGGGTGGGACGGTGCCGCAGCATGCCGCCCTCAGCTACCCATATGCTTCGCAGCCGTGCACGAACCGATCTCTTACTTCCAGGCGATCATCCTGGGGATCATCCAGGGCGTCGCCGAGCCGTTCCCGATCTCCAGCCTCGGCCACAGCGTGGTGCTGCCGCATCTCTTCGGCTGGAACATCCACCAGAACAAGCCCTACTTCCTCAGCTTCCTGGTCGGCACGCATGTCGCCACGGCGCTCGTGCTGATCGGCATCTTCTTCAAAGACTGGGTCGAAATCGTGCGCGGGCTGGTGCGCTCGATCAGGACGCGCAGCATCGCCGGCGACGACGTCTACGCGCGGCTGGGCTGGCTGCTGGTGGTCGGCACGGTTCCCGCCGGCATCCTCGGGCTCGCGCTGCAGAAACCGCTGCAGACCCTGTTCGCCTCGGCCTCGGCGGCGGCCGCGTTCCTGATCGTCAACGGCATCGCGCTGCTGGCGTTCGAGCGCCTGCGCGCGCGCCCTCCGCGACCGGGCGACTACAAGGGCGACTCCGACAAGCGGCTCGCCAGGCTGCGCTGGGGCCAGGCATTCGGGATCGGGACCGCTCAGGCGGCGGCTCTGGTGCCGGGCATCTCGCGAGAGGGATTCGCGATGGGCGGCGGCCTGATCTCGGGCCTCTCCAACGAGGACGCCGCGCGCTACGCCTTCCTGCTGGCCACGCCGATCATCCTCGCCGCCGGTCTGCTGAAGCTCCCGCAGCTTCTGGGCCCCGACGGGAATGGGGTGCGCGGGCAGGCGTTCGTGGCGGCGCTCGTGGCGGCGGTGGCGACCTTCTTCGCCGTGAAGTTCCTACTGCGCTACTTCCAGACCAACCGCCTGACGGCGTTCGGGGTCTACTGCATCGGGCTCGGAGCAGTGTGCAGCGTCGTCTTCGCCGTTAGCTGAGGGCCGTGCGGCGCACGGCGCACGCCGCGCCAGATCGCCCGGCGCACCGTCAGGGGTCGGCGCCCGACCGGCGCCCTACGGATAGGCGTTGTAGACGGCCTTTTCGAAGCTGGGAAGCTGCACGTTCTCCGCGTAGCCGAGCGTCTGCAGTTTGAAGAGCGCCTCGACGCTCGCCAGCAGCGAGAAGTGGTTGTACTGCCCGGTCACGTAGGAGCTGCCGGGCTTGACGTACCTGGACAGCAGCAGCATCCCGACGCGCCCACCGCCGACGGGCTGGCCGGTGGCCGTGGTCGTTGGGTCGCTCGCCGGCAGGTTTGGGTACTTCGGCGTGGCGCAGCAGCCGCTGTCGTCGGCGCCCGTGCCGCTCTGCGGCGCCTGGTCGAAGGCGATCGCGATCATCCCGCCTTCCTTGTAGGCGGCTGAGCTCTCGATCTCGGGCACGACCTTCTTGAGGAAGCCTTCGGCGGCAGGCAGTCCCGCGGGGGCGCCCGAGCCGCAGCCCGCCGGGTCGCCGTCTTCGCAGGGGTCGGGCGCGATGTAGGAGAGGGAGGGGGTGGTGTTGGCGGCTTCCAGGTCCTTGGCGAGCTCGCCGATGCCGACGTTCTCCTCCGCGCAGTTGGAGCTCGAGGTCACCGAGTCGAAGTAGAGGAAGGGGTCGCGCCAGGTCACGAACGGACTGCTCGTGCTCGCGGTCGAGTAGGGGTCGCTCGCGCCCGCGGCCGGGCGTGGGCACTTGCCCTGCAGGCTCGCCGAGGAGCCTTCGCCGAGACCCTGGACGTACGCCTTCCACGTGTCGCCCGCCGCGACGAGCTGGTCGCCGACCGTCAGCGCGCTGATTGGATAGAGGCAGCCGGTGCCGAGCGCCTGGCCTTCGGAGCCGGACTTGCCCGGTGAGAGCTGTTCGTAGGTCGGGCAGCCCGTGAGGGTCTGGGGAGTCGGGCCCTGTCCGCTGATCAGCGCGATCTCGTTGGCGAGCTGGCCAGAGGCCACGGCGAAGTAGCCGCCGATCAGCTCACCCTGCTGACGCAGCGTGCTCGCCAGATAGGGCGCCTGCGAGCTCGCGCCGAACGCCGCTTCGTAGCCCTGTTCGCCGAGCACGATCACGAACACGTGCTTGATCGGCGGCAGCGTCGAGGTTTCGGATTTGCCGCGCGAGCCGCTGCCTTGCGAGCCTTTGCCTGACGGTTCTTCTTCGGATTCCGAGCCTTTGGAGCCCGATTCTTCCGATTCCTGTTCTTTGGCCCCTTTCCCGGCGCCCGAGGGTTCTTCGCCGGAGGAGCCTTCTTCTTCGCCGCCGGCTGATTCTTCTTCGGAGGATGCTTCTTTGGATTCTTCTTCAGGTTCGGAGCTTGCTTCGGTTTCGCTGGTGGAGGTGGAGGTCGAAGTCGTGGTCGTGCCGGTCGCTGCCGGCGACGGGGCGGAGGCCAGCAGTGCCGGGGCGCTTTCTTGCGGACGGGTCCAGACGCCGAGGCCGACACCGAACGCGAGCAGGGCGACCACCGCGAACGCGATCGCCCACGGCGAAGGCGTCGGGAACCCGCCATCCTGCCGATCGTGCTCCGGCGTGCCGTGGAGCTCGGAGCCCTCGGCGGGCGTCGGGGCGTTCTCGCCGCCGTCGGGGGCGTCGGAGCTCGGGGGGCCTTCCATCGCCGGCGAGTCTCGCGTGTGGACGTGTCGATGTTGTGAAGAACCTGTTTGAGCGGAGGATCCCTCCGCCAACATTCACTTCCCGTTCACATTTGAGGCCGGGTCTCGCCGGATACTGCGCTGGCGCCCGCGTACAGCTCTCGAGCGGCTCTCTACGCCGAGGCACAGGCGCAGGGCGCGCAACCCGAATGGATCCCAGGACCTCCACCGAAGAGCTCAAGCACCCGAGCGGGTCCACGCCCGCGGAGGACGCGACGGTCATCCTGCCGCGCAAGGGCGCCGAGCCGCTGCGGACCGCGTCTTCCACCAGCGGCCAGCACTGTGCCTCCTGCGGGGCGGTGCTCGCGCCGGACCAGCGCTACTGCGTCGAATGCGGCCAGCGCCGCGGGCCCACGCGGCCCCCGTTCGCGGGCGCGCCCGGCCAGCAGCCGCAGCCGAGCGCTCCGGCCCCGCCGAGCAGGCGCGGCCCACGCTTCTCTGCCAACACGGCCTTGATCGCCGGGATCGGCACGCTGATGCTGGCGATGGCCACCGGCGTGCTGATCGGGCGCACGAGCGCTCCGAGCTCCAAAAACGCGCCGATCCAGTACGTGGGCGCCCCGACCGCCGCCGCGCCGAGCACCACGACCGGCGCCGGCGCCGCCTCGCCCAGCACGACCGAAGAAGGCGGCTCGTCGAGCAAATCCAGCGGCACGACGGGCGGCAAAGGCGGCAGCGCCGGCAAATCGACTCCCTCCAGCGCATCCAAGCTTCTGGGCGGCAAAGCCCCCTCCAAACCGGTCGTCAAAGTGGGCAGCTCCGGCAAAGGGCCCGGCTACCAGAAAGGCAAATTCACCGGCAAATTCTTCGGTGGCAGCTCCAGCAAGAAGCAGGAAGAAGAAGAAGAACTTGGCGAAGAAGGCGGCGAAGAAGAATCCTCCGGCTCAAAAGAAGGCAAGAAATGAGCTCGAACGGGCTTGAGCACGGCGCCAAGCAGACGCCGACACTCGACGTCGCCCGGCGGCGCGACCAGCTCGCGGCGCGCTTCGCCGAACTGCAGTGGGATCTCGGCGGCCTGATGTACGAGATGGCGATCCGCGATCACATCCGCGTCGACGTGCTCGTGCAGCGCGCCGCCGCGCTGCAGGAGGTGGACGCGGAGCTCGGCGAGCTGGAACGCATCCTGAAGATGCAGGAATCCGGGACCGCCGGCCTCTGCGCCTCCTGCGGCGCGCCGCACAGCAGCGGCGCCGCGTATTGCTGGCAGTGCGGTCAGCCGCTGTTGGAGCACGTGCCCAGCCACGCCATCGGCGCCTGACGCGTCATATCCGGCGCCTCGCGGCGTCCTCGGTCGCTCGCGTACGTCCGTATACGCCACGCTCCCCGCGTCCTGGCGAGGCTTGAATCTGACGCGTCATGACCCGTGGTCGGGCGTGCGTAGGGACGCGGGATCGGGCGCGCGTCAGGACCCGGGATCGGACATAGCGCGTGTCAGCCGAAGCGGCCGGTGACGTAGTCGCCCGTGCGGGGGTCTTTGGGGCGCGTGAAGATCGTGCTCGTCTCGTCGTACTCTACGAGCGCGCCGGTGCGCTTGCCCGCGCTGACTTCGAGGCTGAAGAAGGCGGTGCGGTCGGCGATGCGGGCGGCCTGCTGCATGTTGTGAGTCACGATCACGATCGTGAAGCGGTGCTTGAGGTTGAGCATCAGCTCCTCGATCGACGCGGTCGCGATCGGGTCGAGCGCCGAGGCGGGCTCGTCGAGCAGCAGCACGTCAGGTTCGATCGCGATCGCCCTGGCGATGCAGAGCCGCTGCTGCTGGCCGCCGGAGAGCCCGAAGGCGCTCTGCTTGAGCCGGTCCTTGACCTCCTCCCAGAGCGCCGCGCCACGCAGCGCGCGCTCCACGCGCTCGTCCAGGTTGGCCTTCATGCCAAGGTTGCGAGGCGCCCAGGCGACGTTGTCGTAGATCGACTTGGGAAGCGGGTTGGGACGCTGGAAGACCATGCCGATCCGGCGCCGCACCTCGACCGGGTCCACGCGGGGGGCGTAGAGGTCGTTGCCGTGGTAGAGGATCTGGCCCGTCAGGCCGAAGCCGGGCACGGTGTCGTTCATCCGGTTCAGGCAGCGCAGGAACGTCGACTTGCCGCAGCCGGACGGGCCGATCAGAGCGGTGATCAGGTGGCGCGGAACCTTCAGCGAGACCCCTGCGATCGCGGTGCTGGCTCCATAGGAGACGGAGATGTCGCGCACGTCGAAGATCGTCTCGCGCGCGGCCGGCTTCGCCTGGCCGGCGCCGGCGAGCGCCGGGGCCGTGCCGTTGGCCGGCTCCCGCGCGCCGAGGTCCTCTCGTTCGCCGGTCTGGATCCGGACGCGCTGCCGGGGAGTGCTGGGAGCGTCGGTCACCTCTGTGCTCATCTTGCCATCTTCCTCCGGCCGCGGGCGTGCAAGGCGCGAGCCCCGATGTTGACGATCAATATGAAGAGCAGCAGCACGAAGGCCGCGCCCCATGCGCGCGCCCACCCGTACGGGTTGGCGGCAGTCGATGCTTTGTAGATGTAGACGGGGATGTTCGGCGTCGCTTCGCTGAAGATGTTGAAGTTGACCGTGCGAGAGAACACCGCGCTGAGAATGATCAGCGGCGCGCTCTCCCCGGCGGCTCGCGCGAGCGCGAGCACGGTGCCGGTGATGATTCCTCCGAGCGCACTGGGGAGGACCACTCCGCGCAGTGCGCGCCAGTGGCTGACGCCGAGCGCCGCCGCGGCGTCGCGGAGGCCCTGCGGGACGAGCAGCAGGGTCTCCTGCGAAGCGCGCGCTACCAGCGGCAGCATGATGATCGCCAGCGCGAAGGAGCCCGCGAACCCGCTCTCGCTTTTGCCGGCCACGATCAGCTCGAAGACGAACAGCGCGAGCACGATCGAGGGAACGCCGAAGAGCAGGTCGAGCACCATGCGCAGCAGCCGTGCGGCTCTGCGGCTCGCGAACTCCGTCATGTAGAGGGCTGCCAGGATCCCGATCGGCATCGCGATCACGGTCGCGATGCCGACGAGCGTCGCGGTTCCCACGATCATCGGGCCGATGCCGCCGCCGGCGGTTTCTTCGATCGCCGGAGGCCCTGCGGTCAGGAATTCGAAGCTGAGCACGCTCGCCCCGCGCGAGGCGACCGAGTAGACGACGAAGGCCAGCATCGCGACCGCGAGCAACGCGGCGGCGGTTTGGGTCGACTCCATCGCGCGGCTGAAGATCTGCCGCCGGCGCAGTTGCCGCGAGGCGGTGAGCGGCCGCGCGGGGTCGAGCCTCTCGCTCGCGAAGAGGTCGTCGAAGTGGTCCGGCGGATCGAGCAGCGCCGTCCCGCCCTCGCTCGTGCTTTCGAGGTCGCTCATCGCGTCATGGCCCTGTGGATCAGGAAGCGGCGGGTGATCGCCTGCGCGGTGAGGTTGGCGATCAGGCCGATCACGAGCAGGATCACGGCCAGATAGAAGAGCGAGGAGGCTTGCAGCCTGTTCTCGGCGCCGAGGAATTCGAGCGCGATGGCCGAGGCGGCCGTGTTGCCCGTTTCGAACAGCTTCTGGATGGCTTTGCCGTCGCCGATCACCTGCGCGACGGCGATCGCCTCGCCCAGAGCCCGGCCCAGGCCCAGGAAGCAGGCGGCCACGACGCCCGGGGCGGTGGAGGGGAGGACCACGCCGCGTACCATCTCCCACCGGGTGGCGCCAAGCGCGGTGGCGCCGTCCTTCATCTCCTGCGGGACGGTCAGGAAGAGATCGCGGCTGATCGAGGCGATGATCGGCACGACCATGATCGTGAGGATCAGGCCGGCCGTGAAGAGGCCCGCGCCGGTGCTGGACGGTTCGCCGAAGATCGGCAGGAAGCCGATGGCGCTGTGCAGGAAGGGCTCCATGTCGCTCGACAGGAACGGAGCGAGCACGAGGATGCCCCAGAAGCCGAGGATCACGCTCGGGATCGCGGCCAGCATCTCCACCAGCGGGCCGATCACGTTGCGCACGCGCGGAGGCGCGACCATCGCCAGGTAGAGCGCGATCGCGATCCCGATCGGGACCGCGAGCAGCATCGCCAGCGCCGAGGTGACCGCCAGGCCGTACAGCATCACGCCGGCGCCGAAGACCTTGAAGTTCGGCTGCCAGGTCGTGTGGACCAGGAAGCCCAGCCCGAAACGCCCGATCGCCAGCGTCGCGCCGTCGATCACCTCGTAGGCGATGCCCGCAAGCGCCGCCAGCGCCAGCAGCGCCGCGAGCACGCAAAGCCCGCGCAGCACCGCATCGCCGAGCCGGTCGACCGCGCCCGCGCTCGCGCTCGAGCGCGCGGCAAGTGCCCGCAAGCGAGATGCGGGATTCGCTTCGCCGGTGCTCATCGGGGCGCCAGCTTACCGGCGGCCGGCGCCCCGATGAGCGATCTTCACAAGATTTACACAGGTGCGGGGCACGCTTGTTAACAACTTTCGCACGACCGCTGCATCATGTTCACAAAATCGCCACAGGTGCGCTGCGATGCGGTGGAATGCTGCGGGCCGCCGACAACACTAATTTCCCTAGGAGGACAGTTGAGACGGACACCAAAGTCGGCGCTCGCGTTCGCGGCGCTGATTGCATGCCTGGTACCAGGCTTCACCTACGCGGCGTCGAGCGCCGTGGCCGAAGAATCCTCGCTCACGGGCGCGGGCTCTACGCTGGTCGCTCCATTCGAGGCCTATTGGGGGCAGGAATTCGAAAAGCTGCACGGCGTCAAAGTCACCTACGCCGCCGTGGGCTCGGGCTCGGGGATCGCGCAGATCACCGCTCGGACCGTCGACTTCGGTGCCTCCGACGCTCCGCTGACGTCTTCTCAGGCATCTGCCTGCAAAGAATGCGTCCAGATCCCGTGGGCTCTGACTGCGACCGGCATCGGCTTCAACTTGGGCAAAATCACCAAGCTGCGCCTGACCCCGGAAATCGTGGCCGAAATCTACCTTGGCAAGATCACCAAGTGGAACGCCAAGCCGATCAAGAAGATCAACAAGGGCGTCAAACTGCCCGGAGAGAAAATCACCGTCGTCTACCGCAGCGACGGCAGCGGCGACACCTACGCGTTCACCGACCTGATGTCTCGCGTCAGCAAAGAGTGGAAGAGCAAGGTTGGCAACGCGACCTCCGTCAGCTTCCCGGTGGGAGTCGGCGGCAACGGCAACAGCGGCGTGACCGCGATCGTCGAAAAGACCAAAGGCGCGATCGGCTACATCGCCGCGTCCTACCTCTACTCGCATGGCCTTCCCGCCGCACGCCTGAAGAACAAGGCGGGTCGCTATGAGTACCCGAACCTCGAGAACATCGTGGAAGCGGCGGCCGCGGCGAAAGGCGTGCCGTCCAACCTCGAAATGCACATCGTGAACCCGCCGAAGAAGGCGAAGAAGGCATACCCGCTCTCGACGTTCACGTACGCGATCGTGCCGAAGGACGCGTCGAAGCTCGGCCTGATCAAGGAATTCATCAACTACGCGCTGACGACCGGCCAGAGGTTTGGGGCCGCGCTCGACTTCGCAAAGCTCCCGGCCGTGATCCTCAAAGCGGACGAGAACGCGGTGAACTCGCTCTAGAGCGCACGCACACAGCGGCCAGGGACGGCCGCCATGACTGAAGGCCCGGGGCCGGTGGCACGCAGACGCGAGCCGCCGGCCCCATCCGCTCCCGCGGTCGTCTCTGCGAGAGTGGAGCGCATGGCTCATGCCCATCACGCCCATCACGGGCATGCCCATTCGCACGCGGTGGCGCCCGACGCCGGCTCGCGGCGGCTGTGGCTGGCGCTGGCGCTGATCCTCGCGTTCATGGCGGGCGAGGTCGTGGCCGGGGCGCTGGCACACTCGCTGGCGCTGCTCTCAGACGCCGGCCACATGTTGACCGACGCGTTCGCGATCGGAGTCTCGCTTGTGGCGCTGCGGCTGATGCAGCGTCCGGCCCGGGGAGCGATGACCTACGGCCTGGGGCGCGTGGAGGCACTCAGCGCCCAGCTCAACGGAGCGCTGCTGCTGGTGCTGGCGATCCTGATCGCCTTCGAGGCAGTGCGCCACCTGATCGCGCCGCCGCACACGCAGGGGCTGCCGGTGCTCGTTGTCGCGCTCGTGGGCATCCTCGTCAACGTGCTTGCGACCATGCAGCTCGCAAGAGCCAACCGCAGCTCGATGAGCGTCGAGGGCTCCTACCAGCACGTGCTGACCGACCTGTTCGCCTTCATCGGCACGGCGATCGCGGCGATCGTGATACTCGCCACGGGCTTCCTGCGGGCGGACGCGATCGCCTCCCTCATGGTCGCGGCGTTGATGGTCCGCTCGGCCTACGGGCTGCTGCGCGACTCGGCGCGCGTGTTCCTCGAGGCTGCCCCCCACGAGCTCGACCCCGAGACGATCGGGTTGGCGATGGCCGGCGTCCCGGGCGTCGTCGAGGTGCACGACCTGCATGTCTGGCAGGTCTCGACGGGTTTCCCGGCGCTTTCGGCGCACGTGCTCGTCGGCCGCGGGCAGGACTGCCATGCCTCCCGCAGGGAGCTGGAGGCGATGCTGCGAGAGCGCTTCGGCGTCGAGCACAGCACGCTGCAGATCGATCATGAGGGAGGCGATCTGCTCTCGATCGAGCTCGCCCCACGGCTGCGGGCCAGATGAGTTAACGTCGGATTCACGACGAGAGCGGGTTGGGCTGCCGGCTCGGCAGGGCGACGATCACACATTAGATACATCTGTACGTCACGGAACCTAGAGGATGGCCGTCATCACCCGACGTCTGTGTTCGTTCACACCGAACCCAGCTCATCGTCAATCCATATCCGATAGGAGCCATCCCGGCATGTTTGGTCCCTCCCACCGCCGCCTGCTTGCGACGGCTGCGGTCATAGGCGCGAGCGCGCTCGGCGTCGCCGCTTGCGGCTCAAGCGAAGCGAAAAACTCATCCGCCAAACAAACCACCTCGGCCAGCGCGACGGACTCGTCGGCTGGCAAGGAAACGCTGATCGTCTACTCGGCGCAGGGCTATTCGCCGAACGGCGTGAAGGCGTTCGAAAAGGAAACTGGCATTCCCGCCAAGCTCGTCGAAAACTCGACCGGGCCGCTGCTTGCGCGGATCCAGGCTGAAAAGGCCTCGCCGCACTGGGGCCTGTTCTGGGTGGACGGCCAGGAACCATTCGCCTCGCTTGACGAACAGGGCATGCTCGAGAAGAGCCTCGAAGTTCCGAAGCTGACCTCGCTGGGCGAAAAGCTCGTTCCCGCCGACCGCAGCTTCGTGCCGACGGGCATCACCCTCGCGTGCGCTGTCGTCTACGACAGCAAGGAAGTAGCCAGCCCTCCGACAAACTGGCAGCAGCTCACCGAAAGCAAGTATGCCGGCAAGATCGGCATGAACAACCCGGCGGTCTCGGGCCCGACCTACCCGTGCGTCGTCGGTGTGATGAGCTACCTCGGCAGCGAAGCCAAGGGCAAGGAATTCTTCGAAAAGCTGAAGAGCAACGGCCTGAAGATCTCTGAAACAAACGGGGACACGCTGCACCTGCTGGAAACCGGGCAGATCTCGATCGGCCTGATCCAGAGCTCCGCGGAGATCGGCGCGGCCGAGAAGGTGAAGGGCCTGAAGGTCGCCTTCCTGCCCAAGGAGACGGTCCTGCCGAGCAACATCGGCGTGGACGCGAACGCGAGCCCGGTCGTGCGGGAAGAGGCTCAGAAGTTCATCAACTGGGTGCTCTCGCCCGCGGGCCAGCACCAGATGCAGATCGGCGATCCCACCGGCGACTCGCTCTTCTGGACGGTCGCTTCCAACACGAGCCCGCTGCCCGCGCTGCCGTCACTGAGCACGATCACCACGCAGCAGGTCGACCCCTACACATGGGGCAAGAAGGAGGCGGCGATCAACAAGTGGTTCAGCGCGAACATCGCTGAATAGCTGTATGCGAGGGCATTGCATCGATATCGGAGCGCAAGCTCCGCGACTGGGAATCGGATGGGCTCCGGTCCGCTGAGCGGGCTGGAGCCGGCCGCGGCCACCGAGGCGACCGGCGCCTCGGTGGCCGCACCCGCTTCACGTGCCTGGAGCCTGCCGCGCCTGCGCCTGCCGATCGGGCTCACGGGCGTGATGGCGGTGGTGATCGGCGTGCTGCTCGCGTTGCCGATCGGCGCGTTCCTGCTGGTCTCCGTCGCACCGCGGCTCTTCGCGCAGGGCAACTCCTGGGTCACTCTCTCGGCCATCGGCGAAGCGCTCAGTGGTCCCTCGCTGCACGCTCTCGCCGACACGGCGCTCGTCGGAGCGGGCGCCGCGCTGCTCGCGCTGATCTGCGCGCTGCCACTGGCGCTGACCTTGCAGCGCACCAACGTGATCGGCGGCCGACTCTGGCAGTTCGGAGTTTGGGCACTGCTGCTGGCGCCAAGCTATCTGGTCGCGCTCGGCTGGGAGCGTCTGTTCGAACCCGATGGGGTCCTCATACGCGCGGGTCTGAACGTCACCGCGTTCCAGAAAGTGCTCTACGGGCCGATCGGGGTGATCCTCGTCGACGGCGTCAAGGGCGTTCCATTCGCCTTCCTGGCGATCTCGGCGGCGTTGCCGGGGCTCGGCTCGAGCTTCGAGCACGCGGCGCGCACGCACGGCGCCGACCGTCTCGCGGCGCTGCGCGTCGTGGTGCCGATTCTGGCTCCCGCGTTGTGGGCGTCGTTCGCGATCGTATTCGCGGAGACGATCAGCGACTACGGCGTGGCGGCGACGCTCGCCCATCACGCCAAATTCCCGATGTCGACCTTCTCGCTCTACGAAGCGGTGGGCAACGAGCCGGTCCAGTTCGGGTTGGCGGCGGGGATCGGATGGACGCTCGTGACCCTGGTCGGCATCGCGCTGTTCGCGCAGCGCCGTGCTATGCGCGGGCGCTCTTATCAGGTCCTTTCCGGCCGCACGCGCCCCTACGTGCGGCTGAAGCTGAGGCCCGCGGCACAGGTTGGCGCGCTGCTTGGCCTGTCGCTGTTCTTCCTGGTTGCGTTGGGGGTGCCCGTCATGGGCGCGATCAGCGCCTCGCTCTTGAAGTCGCTGGGTACGGCGACGCATGGCTTCACGCTGACATTCGAAAATTACACGCGCGTCATCAATGAGAGCGAACTGTATGAGCCGCTGCTCTACTCGTTGCGGCTCGCGGCGATCACCGCGACCGTGGTGATGGCGCTGTCGGTGCCGGCCGCGCGGCTGCTGACGAAGCGCGGAAGCGGCCTGGTCGGGAGCGCGCTCGACCTCGTGCTGCTCGCCGCGGTCGCCGTGCCCTCGATCGTGATGGCCGCCGGCTACATCCTGATCTGGAACCTGCCGGTGATGCATGCCGTCGGCATCTCGATCTATGGCACCACGGCGCTGCTCACCATCGCCTACGTCGCCGGTGCGCTGCCAAACAACTCGCGCATCCTGATCGGCCCGCTGGCGCAGTTGCACGAGTCGCTGCTGACCAGCGCGCGCACCCACGGCGTCGGCAACGCGGTCGCCTGGATGCGCGTCGCCGTGCCGGTGCTCTCCCGCTACATCACCTGGGTTTGGCTCTACTGCTTCTCGGCCACGCTGCTGGAGCTGCCGATCTCGCAGCTTCTCTACCCGGCGAGCTCACCGCCGATCTCGATCGCGATCGAGCGACGGCTGGAAAACTACGACTTCGCCGGAGGCACGGCGGTCGAGGTGATCTCGGTGCTCGGCCTGCTGGCGGTCGCTGCCTTGGTGCTGCTCGGCTACCGGCTGCTGGCCCCGCGCGGATGGCGGCAGGTGGGGGCGGCGACATGAGCGCTCAAGATGGCGGCGCCGCGGTCGAGCTCACGGGGCTGACCAAGCACTACGGCGAGGTGCAGGCGCTCACAGACGTATCGCTCTCGCTGGCCCCCGGCCTCTTCCTGGCTCTTCTGGGGCCGTCCGGCTCGGGCAAGTCGACGTTGATCCGCTGCCTGGCCGGGATCGAGCGGCCGAGCGGAGGGTCGATCTCGATCGGCGGTCAGGTCGTCGCCGATCAGCGCACCCACGTGCCCCCTGAGCGCCGCGACCTGGCCATGGTCTTCCAGGACTTCGCACTGTGGCCGCACATGAGCGTGCACGACAACGTCCGCTTCGCGCTGCGCCGGCGTCGCATCTCGCGTGGCGATTCCCACGACAAGGCGCACAGCATGCTCGACCGGGTCGGGCTTGCGCACAAGCGCGACCGCTACCCACATGAGCTCTCAGGCGGCGAGCAGCAGCGCGTCGCGCTGGCCCGCGCTTTGGTCGGAGAGCCGCGTCTGCTGCTCTTCGACGAGCCGCTGAGCTCGCTGGACGCAAGCCTGCGCGAGCGTCTGCGGATCGAGATCGGAACGCTCGTGCGCGAGTGCGGAGCCTCGGCCGTCTACATCACACACGATCAGGGCGAGGCCTTCGCGCTCGGCGACGAGGTCGGCGTCCTGCAGGAAGGAAATCTGGTGCAAATCGGCACCCCGGAGGAGATATACCGTCGCCCGGCCGCCGCCTTCGTGGCACGCTTCACGGGCCTTGCGGGATCGCTCAGCGGTCGCATGCTCGGCGTCGAGGAAGACGCATTGGATCTCGCGATCGACGCGGTGGATGGCACTCGGCGCGTGCGGGTGGCGGTGCCAACCGACCAGCCCGGGCGCAACCTCGAGATGCGGGCCGTGTCGAGCGCCGACCTGGCGCCTGGAGCCGCGGTCGAGGTGTTGATCCGACCCACCGCCGTGCGCATTTCTGGCCCCGACGGGACGGCTAGTCTGGTGGGCATGGTCAAGGACGTCGCCTACTGCGGGCGTGGCTACGAATACGTGATCGAGCTGGGGTCCGGCGTCGAGCTGACCGGCGTCTTCGACGCGCGACGGCTGCGACGCGGCGAGCGCTGCGAGGTTGAGCTCGATCCGCAGGGCTGCCTGGCCTTTGGTCAGGAGGAGCCGACTGCGCCGCAGCCGCTGCCCTTCGCTGCCCTTCCCGCCTCGCGGCAGGGACTGGCCTCGGTGGGCTCTCGCTCAGAGCACTCGGCAATGAGGGCGACACGATGAGCGGCGCAGAGATCGGACTGGCCCTCTCGGTCTTCCTGGCCTGCGCGGTGGAGGCCGTCGAGGCGCTCACGATCGTGCTCGCCGTCGGCACGACGCGAAGTTGGTCCTCGGCGCTCAGCGGCGTGGGCGCCGCGACGATCGTGCTCTGTGTCGTGGTGGCAGCAGTCGGTCCCGCGCTGACCTCGCTGCCGATCGGCGTGCTGAGGCTGATCGTCGGTGGCCTGCTGCTGATCTTCGGCATCCAGTGGCTGCGCAAGGCGGTGCTGCGTGCCTCGGGACTGAAGGCCCTGCACGACGAGGCCGCCGAATTCGACGAGCAGCGGGCAGCGGCAAGGGCCGCCGGCGCCGGCGGCGGCAGCTTCGACGGCTACTCCTTCACGCTCGCCTTCAAGGGCGTGCTGCTGGAGGGCCTGGAGGTCGTCTTCATCGTGCTGACCTTCGGCGCCAACCAGCACCACGTCGGCATCGCGGCGATCGCGGCCGGCGTCGCGGTGGCGGCCGTCGTGGTGCTGGGGCTTGCCGCCAGAACGCCGCTCGCGCGCGTGCCCGAGAACACGATGAAGTTCGCGGTCGGCGTGATGCTGAGCTCCTTCGGCATGTTCTGGGGCACCGAGGGCGCCGGCGCCTCCTGGCCCGGCTCCGATGCGGCGCTGCTGGTGATCGTGCCCGCGGTCGCCCTGTTCTCGATCGGGCTGGTGTGGCTGCTACGTCGCGAGCAGGAGACCGCTGAGATGTCCACCGCCGTGTCGGCGCCGGCGGCGTTGGTCGAGCCAGAGGAGGTGCGCGTATGAGCGTGATACGGAGGATCGGCTTCGAGATCTGGGACTTCGTCGTCGGCGACGACTGGATCAACGCGGTCGCGGTCGTGGCGGCCTTCGGCCTCACCGCGGTCCTCGCCGGCGCCGGAGTGACGGCCTGGTGGGTGATGCCGGTGGCGGTCCCGCTGCTGCTGTGGCTCTCGGTGCGGCGGGTGCTGCGGGCGCGCTGAGGGAGCCGCGAGCAAGCTCGCTGGCGAGCGTCAGACCGGCGTCCAGAGCCTGTCGATCGGGGCGACCAGCAGACGCTCGTCGAATCGGTACGAGCGTGGGCCCGTGTAGAGCGTCACTCCTGCCAGGAAGCGCTCGCCGAGCTCGTCGCGCAGCTTGGCAAGGTGGCGCATGCTTGCGCCGTCTATGCTGCTCGCCGCCTTGACCTCGAAGGCCAGCAGCCGTCCGTCCTCGCGTTCCACCACGAGATCGACCTCCTCACCCTCATAGGTGCGCCAGTGGCCGCAGATGGAGACTTGATCGAGCCAGGACGCCTGTCTGATCAGCTCGCCCACGACGAAGGTCTCGATCAGATGGCCGAACTGGGAGAGAGAGCTCGGATCGCGGTGCACGAGCTTCTCGGGAGAGAGGCGCAGCAGCCGGGCTGCCAGACCTGAGTCGACGATGTGGATCTTCGGCGCGCTTGCCGTGCGCTTACGGAGCGTGCGGCCCCAGGCGGGCACACGCATGATCAGGAACACGGCCTCCAGCAGCTTGACGTAGTCAGTCGCCGTCGCCCGGTCGAGACCGGCGTCCGCGGCGACGGATGTGAGGTTCAGCACGCGTGCGGTCTGGTCTGCAAGGCGTCCCAGCAGGAGCGGGAGCTGCTCGCGGCGACGCAGGGCTGCGAGCTCTCGCACGTCTCGGTCGAGCACGAGCTGCACGTAGTCGTCAAACCAGCGGTTGCGCGCGGCGAGCGTGTTCCTGGCAAGAGGGATCGGCATGCCGCCGGCCGTAACCCGGGCGATGTAATCCTGTCGCGTCGTCTCGGATGTCGCTCCACGCGGGATGGCGTTCATGGGGTCCTCCAGCAGCGCCTCGAGCAGGTTCTCCCTGACGCCCTGGATCTCTCCCTGCGTGAGTGGCCAGAGCGTCAACAGGTGCACGCGGCCGGTGAGCGACTGGGCGGTCAGAGGCAGTGCGTCGTAACGGGTCGAGCCGGCGATCACGAAGCGTCCTGGCCGTAGCTGACGGTTGAGCTCCGCCTTGATTGCGTCGAGGATCGCCGGCACGTGCTGGTACTCGTCGATGCAGACCGGTGCGGGGCCCTCGACGAACGTGCCGGGATCGGCTTTCGCGGCGCTGCGCAGGCCGGGATCGTCGAGATCGATGACGTCCACTCCGAAGGAGTTTGCGAGCGCGCCGAGCAGCGTGGACTTGCCGACGGTGCGCGGGCCTTGGAAGGCGATCACCGGCTCCTCGCCAAGTCGCTTGGATGCCACATCCGCGAGGCGGCGGGCAAGGATGCTGGAGATTGGCGAAATCTCGCTTGCCATATGCGGATGCTAACGCCGAACCAGCGATTTTACAAGCCCTTATTCCACAATTTTCGGGGCGCTACCCTGCGATTTTACGGCTCGTTGTTCGACGATCTTCAGGCCGGCTGTTCGACGATCTTGCGGCTCATCACGGCCTCCACGAGCAATGCGAGCGCGCTGAGCGCCGCCAAGGCGCTCAGCGCCACCATCGTGAGCGTCAGGCCATGCGCGGCGGTCGCGGTCGGGATCGCCTTGGCGATCGAGGAGTTGCCCGTCGCGCTCGTGTAGAGCAGGCTCGCGAGCGCCACGCCGAGGATCGCGCCCAGCGTCCTTGTCATGTTGACCAGCCCGCCGAGGACTCCGGCGCGCTCGCGCGGGCCGGCGGCCATCACCGCGGCGTTGTTCACGGGCGTGAAGGCGCCGAGGCCCACGCCCGCGATCGCGAGTCCGAGCAGCCGGGGCGGCGTGCCGTGCAGCAGCCCGATCACCGCCAGCCCGGCGGCGGTGAGAGCGAGCCCTCCGATCGTCAGCCCTCGCGCGCCCGCGTGGTCGGCCATGCGCCCGGCCAGCGGCGCCGTCAGGCCAAGTGCGATCGGAAGCACCGCAAGCTGCAACCCCGTGGTGGAGGCGCTGACGTTGTCGGCGACGAGGTAGTAGGGCACGACGAACAGCGCCCCGAACATCACCAGATAGGAGACCAGGCCGCCGCCCACGCCGAAGCCGATCGTGGGATTGCGCAGCAGCGCCAGCAGGCCCCTGAAGCGGCGAGCCGTGCTCTCGCCGAGCTTGCTGCGCGGTATCAGAAGGCGCGCGAGCACGATCGCGACGATCCCGACCGGCACGTTGACGAAGAAGATCAGCCGCCAGCCGCCGAGCGCGATCAGCAGGCCGCCGACGGCGGGGCCCATCGCCAGCCCGATCGCCTGGGCCGCGCCCTGGATGCCGATCCCGCGGTTGAGCAGTTCCTTTGGCATCGCCTCGCGGATCAGCGCGACGCTGTTGGCCTGCAGCATCGCGGCGCCGAGGGCCTGCAGGACGCGTGCGCCGATCAGCAGCGTCAGGCTGCTTGAGAGCCCGCAGAGCAGCGAGCCGACGGTGAAGACCGCGAAGCCGTAGGTGTAGAGCAGCTTGCGCCCCATGCGGTCCGCGAGCTGGCCGACGAACAGCAACGTCGCGAGCAGCACGAGCATGTATGAGAGAGCGACCCACTGCACGGTCGCGGCGCTCGCCTGCAGGCTCTGCCCGATGTGGGGCAGTGCGACGGTCACGATGCTCGCGTCGAGCTGGCCCATGAAGGCGCCGACGCAGACGGCTCCCACCACGAACCAGTGCGCGTTCGGGCTGCTGCGAACCGACTCGGGACGGCGTGGCTCTCGCAGCAATGCGCGCTGCACGGAGGCTATGCGGGCTGTGATAGCAAGGTCGCTCACCATTCTATTTCAGCGCTCGACGACAGATAGATCAAATACAAATATTAGATCAAAGCGATAGGATTTCACTATGGATGAGCGCCGTTTGGAGTATTTCCTCGCGATCGTCGAGGAGGGCGGGATGACCAGAGCCGCGAGGAGGCTGCACATCGCTCAGCCCTCGCTCTCCCAGTCCCTGGCCGCGCTGGAGCGCGAGCTGGAGGTGGCGCTCTTCGAGCGGGTTGGGCGCGGTCTGAGGCTCTCGGCGGCCGGACGCGCGCTGGTCGGTCCCGCGCGGCAGGCGCTGCGATCGATGCAGGCCGCGCGTGGCGCGGTGGCAGAGGTCTCGGAGCTGCTGTCCGGCACGCTGGAGATCGGCGCGCTGCCGACGCTCGCGGTCGACCCCCTCGCCCAGCTCGTGGGGCGTTTCAGGACCGAGCACCCCGGTGTGATGGTGCGCGTCAGCGAGGCGCAGAGCGCGGCCGACGTCAGCGCGCTCGTGCGCGACGGCGGATGTGAGATCGGCCTCGCGCACCTGCCGCTGCCCCGGCATGGCCTCGTCACGGTCGACCTTGGCGTCCAGGAGATGCTCTTCGTGCTCTCGCCTTCGGTCGAGCTCTCAGCGGAGAGCAGCGAGCGCGCGGCCGCGGCCTCGAAGGCGCGGGAGCGGCCGCGTGCGATCTCGCCCACGGCCCTCTCGCAGGTTCCCTTGATCGTTAGCCCTCCCGGCACCTCCACGCGGATGCTGCTCGACCAGGCGATGGAGGCCGCGGGCGTGGCGCCCACCGTCGCGGTGGAGACGGACGCGCGTGAGGCGATCGTGGCGCTCGTCCTCGCCGGCGCGGGCAGCGCGCTGCTGCCCGCGCCGCTTGCCTACGAGGCGCAGCGCAGGGGGGCGCAGATCAGGGCCGCGCGGCCGCGCATCGCACGCCACATCGGCCTGGTGCGTCGCGAGGGCCCGCTCTCGCCGGCGGCGCGCGCCTTCGTCGCGCTCGCCGGCGGCCAGATCGTCTGAGCGAGCGCGGCTCTAGCCCTTCGCGGCGAGGGAGGTGGCCAGCACCTTGCCCGACGGCCCGATCGCCTGGATCGCGTACCAGGCATAGCCGGACGGGACCGTGATCGTCGTTTCGAAGCCCGCGAACGGGGCGATGGCCAGCCGAGAGACGTGATGGATCTCATTCCAGCCGATCACTCTCCAGAAGCTGACTTCGGTCGCGCCGTTCCAGCTCGCATAGACGCTGTCTGTGCCGCTGGCCGCGCTCTGCACCACGATGTTCGGCGGCGTCGAGGGCGTGCCTTTCCAGGGCAGCCTGTAGGCGCGGTAGGAGGTGCCCTTGGCCGGGAGCTGCGCCTGGAAGAGCACTGTGCCGTTGCTCGCGAATTCGTCGATGAACGGCTCCTGTCCCCAGCCCACGAAGGCGTTGCCGTTGGACAGAAGCTGGTAGTTGCCCTGGCTGTCCGCCACGAGCGCGGGCGTGTGGACCTGCGCGTGGATCAGCTTCACTTCTTTGCTCTTCCATTCGATCCGCTCGTGGATCACCCGCGACTGCTTGTGCACCTGCGGGGAGGCGCCGTCGTCGAACGCGGTGATCGTGCCGTCGGGCTGCCAGCGGATGTCGTGCTGGTAGGCGGTTTCGGTGCCGGGGCCCATCTTGAAGCTCGGTTTCTTGCCGCCGAGCTGCCACTCGATCTGGCCGGTCTGGTGGTTGATCTCATAGCCGGCCCATGTGTTGCGCGCGGAGATCAGGAAGTTCCCGTCGCCGGAGGGGTCCAGCGAGATCGCGTTGATGTGGAAGTAGTCGTAGGGCCAGCCCTTGGGCTTCGGCGGCGCGGAATACGATTCGTCGAAGGCGACGTGGCCGTAGGAGTGCCATTCGAACATCACAAGGCCGGTCTTGATGTCTATCTCCTGCAGCACCCCGTCGAGGATTCCGGCTTCCTTGCGACCGTGAGCCGAGGAAAGGTTGGCGTCCACGAGCGTGTAGGCGGTGATGTACGCCTGCCCCTGCGGGGTGATGAGCGCTTCGTGCAGGTCGGCGTGATAGCCGTTGCCGCCGCCGATCTGAGCGACGCGCTGGTAGTGCTGGTTGTAGATCTCGTCGGCTCCGAAGCCCACGCCGATCGGCGCTATGTAGCCCTGCCACCACACCAGCACCGGTTCGTGGTCGTATTCGGCGGTCTTGAAGTCCATCGCGTGTTCGTTGCTGGGCATCGGATCGAACCAGATCATCTGGCCGCTGGGGCTGAGGATCATCGGTCCCCATTGCGCCGCGCCTTCGTTGAAGGCGAAGAAGACGTCGCCGGCGCTCGCTTCGGGCGAGTCGGCTTCGATCGCGATGGTGGGGGGGTGCAGGCCGGGGTCGGAGACCAGGCTCTGCACGCCCGTGCCCGAAGTGGCAGCCTGGTGGGCGACCTTGGGCGGGAACTTGTAATGGAAGAGACGGGCGATCTGGAAGGAGCTGCCGACGCGCTGCTGATGATGTGCGGGCCCCACCAGCGCCGAGACGGTCACGCGCTCGCCTTCCTTGAAGCCCGTCGTCGGGATGAAGCTCGCGCCGGTGGCGCTTGCGTAGGACTCCAGGCGACCCTTGTGCGCGCCGGTCTGCGAGCCGACGACGGAGACGTCGGTGATCTGGCTGGCGGGCTCGCCGAGGAAGCTGATCTGCGCGTGCGGGGAGGCGTCGGGGGTGCCCGGCAGCGGCGAGATCGTCACCGGTGGCGGGGAGGCCGCCGTGGCAGCGGCCGCGGACAGTGCAAGCGCGATTGCAGTCGCTGTGGCGGTCAGGAGCGCGCTTTTTGCGCGCCGCCGCATGCCCCGTCGCTGATCGTTCATGTTTGCCATCGCCCCTCCGCCCCTCGTTTGCGCAGCAACGACCACTGTACGGCGAACCCGTGGTCGCGCGTCGCAGAGGCGCCGCGCGACAGGGGCCGGTAGCTTTCGTCAGCGCCTCGTCGGATGCCTGGAACACGAGAGTCCCTGCGTGGTTGCAGTGCGTCTGCCTGCGGATGTCGAGCCGCTGTCTGGGTAACGTCTGACGCCTGATGGCCACTCCGGAGAACGAGCCCCCGCGCCAGCGCGTCCGCGCGCGCATGTTCGAGACGCGCAGCCAGTCCTGGCGCGAAGTCGGCCTGCTGCGCGAGATCAACCCGCACGCCGTCCGGCGCGCGCGGCTAACGGCGCTGCTGCTGATCCCGATCTTCGTGGGGATCGTGGTGCTCGATCACCACCTCAAGGGCCTGCTGGAAGAACACAAACAGCACGGCTTCCTGGAAGAACTGGAGGTGCCGATCAAGATCGCGAGCGTGGTCGTGCTGGTCGTCCTTGGCTGGGTGATAGCCAAGGACCTCGGCAAGGCGTTCGGGCCGATGCTCTTCCGGCGACTGGAGCCCGCGACGGCCGGCACCGTCGGCTTCCTGATCCGTCTGGTGGCGATCGTCGTGGCGGCGCTCGTCGCGCTGGAGGCCGTGGGCGTCAACATGCAGACGCTCGCGCTGGGCGGCGCGCTCACCGCGGTGGTGCTCGGCCTCGCCGCCCAGCAGACCTTCGGCAACCTGATCGCGGGCACCGTGATCCTGAGCGCGCGTCCGTTCCGAGTCGGAGAACGCGTGCGGTTGCAGGGCGGCGCGCTGGCCGGCCAGGTCGACGGCGTGGTCAGCTCGCTGGGACTGCTCTACACGACCTTCGTCGCCGGCGAGGAGTCGATCATGGTGCCCAACAGCGTCGTGCTGAGCGTGATGGTCATCACCGGCGCGGAACGGATCGGTCCCGCGGGCTGGATGGGCGGTGGCCGGCGTCACTCCGTGGCGGCCGAGCAGGCTGTGCCCCGCGGCGCCTCCGCGGTGCCCGCTCCCCCGACCTCCCCGCAGGAAGCGGTCGGCGCGAGCTCAGCGCCCCCGGCGCCGTCGCGACCCACGCGCGAGGCTCCGGGCGAGGGAGACGGGGGACAGTAGCCGGCTCAGCGAGCCAGCCGGTAGCGCGCGAACAGGCTGGACTCGTGCTCGTGGAGCGCGATCAGCTCCATCTGCAGCGGCGGATCGAGCTCCCGGCCGGCGACGATCCGCAGGCGCTCCTCGCCGCCGGCGATCTTCGGGGCAAGGCAGAGGAACAGCTCGTCCACCAGGCCCTCCGCGAGCAACTGGCCGGCGAGGTGGGGGCCGCCCTCGCACAGCAGCGTGCCGACGCCGTGCTCGGCATGGATGCGCCGCAGCGCCAGCCCGAGATCGAGCTCCTCGCCGCGCCGGCACCGCAGATAGCCCGGCTGCGCCGGGCATGACGCAAGCCCCTGCTCGGCCGGCGTGACGACGGTGACCGGCGCCTGCGGCTCGGCAAGCAGGGGCACCTCCTCAGGAGCGAGTCTCATGCTGCCGGAGACGATGAACGTGGGCAGCTCGGCGCTGAGCCCGTATGCGCGCCGCGCCTGCCTGTCCTGCTCGCCGCGCAGCACCCGTGCGTAGTGCTCGGCCCGCACGGTTCCGGCGCCGACCAGCAGGCCGTCGGCGATCGTGCGCAGTCCGTGCAGCAGCGCGCTGTCGGCCCGATCGCCGATCGGCCCTGCCCGTCCCTGCACGCTCGCCCGCCCATCCGCTGTGCTTGCCATGTTCAACAGCACGTACGGTCTGGCGCCGGCGGCGTCCCGACCGTCGCGTTCCCTGGCCTCGGTCACTAGCCCGTCGAGGATCTCGGAGATTCCAAGGGTTGCCGTGCTCCCAGAAGGAAACGGGAACAGTCGTCTGAGTGACGGTGATGGATTCTGCGCGCCTGCGATGACGCGCCAGATATATCAGCGCTTTGCGCTGAGCGCCAGGGAAATCGCGATGCCCATGCGCTCTGGCGCGGTCTGCGGAGCACGCTCGCGGCGTATCAGCTTGGCAACACCGCGTCGCGGCGACGTGCTACCTTCGTGGCGTCTGGCCGGCCCCTCGTGGACCGGCGAAAAGCAGTAAGTGCAGCAGGCGCGCAGGTTGACGCTGGAACAGCATCCTCCGCGTGGCGGCAGGCACACACATAGCGGAGGAATCGAATGCCCACCGGCACCGTCAAGTGGTTCAGCGACGACAAGGGGTTCGGGTTCATCACCCCGGATGACGGCGACAGGGACCTGTTCGTCCATCACACCGGCATCAACGGCGACGGCTATCGCTCCCTGAAGGAGGGCGCGAAGGTCTCCTATGACGCCGAGGATGGCGACAAGGGCCCCAAGGCGGTCAACGTCAACACGCTGTAGCCACAGCGGACCTGTCCACCGGCCGCCGCAGGCGGCCGAGAGGCACGCTCTGCACTCGGTCTTGCGAGTCGGGGCAAGGTTTCAAGGAAGCACCTGAAGAGCCCGCATCAGCGGGCTCTTTGCTTGGATGGCTCGCGTCAGAGGCCGCTCACCCGGATGCGCCGGCGCGGCAGGCGGGGTTGCCGGCGGTCGGCGTGCTCGCCGGCGGCCGTGCGTGGGGCCTAAGATGCCGTGAGCAGCCGATGAGCACATGAGCAGCGACGCCACATCAATCAGCTTCCGAGACGGCGTCGCCGATGCAGGCGGGGCGGGCGAGATCGCCCTCCTCGGCGGCGAGCGCCTGGCGCCCCGGCGCGCGCAGCTTGGCGCGTGGGCACGCCGGCACGCCCTCGGCCTGCTCGCGCTCGGCGTGATCGTCGGCTGCAGCCTGGTGCTGGTGCTGATCGCCGCGGAGGGCCCAAGCGTGATCGCGGCCAGCACCCGCGCCGACTTCTTCCCAGGCTGGATGGCAGGTCCCCTCAGCGGCATCTGGCCCTCCGAGCTGCTGGGCACGACCGCGCTGAAGGTCATCTTCACCGCGGCCATCTTCGTGATGTGGGCCTGCTACGCGCTTGGCATGCGACGCATCGCCGCGCTCGGGGCCGGGTGGGCGATCGGCGCGATCGTCGCGGTCCAGCTCATCTTCTTCTTCTCGCCGCCGCTGACGCTCACCGACGTCTTCAACTACATCAACTACGCGCGCATGGACATCGTCCACAACCTCAATCCCTATGCGACGATTCCCGCGCTGGAGCCCCACAGCGACCCGAGCTTCGCGCTCAGCAACTGGCACGACCTGCTGAGCCCGTACGGACCGCTGTTCACGATCTTCGCCTTCGCCGTCGCTCCGCTGAGCGTGGCCGCCGCCTTCTGGGTGGCAAAGGGCGCGCTGGCGCTGATGAGCGGAGCGGTGCTCGCGCTGGTCTGGAAGTGCGCGCGCCTGCTGGACCGCGATCCCGTCCAGGCGATCGTCTTCGCCGGCCTGAACCCGATCGTGCTGATCTGGGGGATCGGCGGGGACCACAACGACGTCTACATGGTCTTCTTCGTCATGCTCGCCTGCTGGCTGCTGCTGAGCTCGCCCGCGGTGCGCGATGCGGCGGCGTGCGGGTCGCGCTCGGCAACGCGGCTCTCCTGGCTGCTCCCGCCGGCCCTCCACGAGCTCGCGGCGGGCGCGGCGCTGGCGGCCGCGGTGTTCGTGAAGGCCTCCGCCGGGATCGTCGTGCCGGTGATCCTCGCCGCCATGGTCAGGACGCCGCGGCGAGGAGTCCAAACGGTGATCGGAGGGCTCGCGGGTGGCCTGCTGCTCGGCGCCGTCAGCTACCTGGTCTTCGGCGCCCACGTCCCATCCGACGTCACTCAGGGCAACCTCGTCACCGGGCTCAGCATGCCCAACGTGCTGGGGTTGGCGCTCGGCCTCGGGGGAGAGACGGAAACGCTGCGCAAGCTGCTCGCGCTCGTGCTGATCGGGGCGGTGGCGCTCTGCTCCGTGCTGGCCTGGCGGCGACGCGAATTCGTCACCCCGGCTGGCTGGGCCACGCTCGCGCTGCTGGTCGCGCTCGCGTGGGTGCTGCCCTGGTACATCTCCTGGGCGCTGCCGCTGGTGGCGCTCTCCAGCTCCAGGAGGCTGCGGATCGCGACCGCGGTGCTGAGCGTCTATCTGATCGTCGCGTGGGTTCCGAGCGCCTCCGACTGGACGGGGGCGATCGGGCTGCGCCCGGAAAAGACCTCGGTGGGCCAGCAGCACCAGCGGGTGGTCAGGGAACTTCTGAACTGATGCCCGCCCCGCGCACGCCGTTGACCTCCGACGAGGAGCTGCTCAGTGCCGAGCACGGCGCGGTGCAGAGCACCTACAGCGACGTGCAGCGCATCGAGCGGATGCGAGCGGAGATGCAGAGCGGCTTTCAGGCGCTCGCGGGCGTCCGCAGGGGAGTGGCGATGTTCGGGTCCTCGCGCGTGGCGCCGGCCGATCCGCACTACGAGCTCGCGCGCGAGATCGCGGCGACGCTCGGCCGGGCCGGCTTCGCGATCATCACCGGAGGCGGGCCCGGCCTGATGCAGGCGGCAAACGAGGGCGCGCGCGACGCGGGCGCCGTCTCGGTCGGGTTGAACATCGAACTCCCATTCGAGCAGGAGCTGAACCCCTACGTGGACCTGCCGCTGGAGTTCCACTACTTCTTCACGCGCAAGATGATGTTCGTGCGCTACTCCAGTGCCTTCGTGGTGCTGCCCGGCGGCTACGGGACGATGGACGAGCTCTTCGAGGCGCTCACGCTGATCCAGACACGGAAGATCAAGCACTTCCCGGTGATCCTCGTCGGCTCCGAGTTCTGGGACGGGCTGCTCGGCTGGATCACCCAGCGGCTGCTGCGTTTCGGCAGCGTCAACGAGAGCGATGTGGCGCTGCTGCAGATCGCGGAGGGGCCGCAGCAGGTGCTGGAGGCGGTGGAGGAGGCCGCTCGCCGACAGGGGCGCTGAGCGGGCGGCCGGCGCCGGCCTGCCCCGCCGGCGCCCCCGCGCTCGGCTGCCCGGCCCGGCCGGCTCAGCTCTCTATCGGACCTGCGCCCGCGGCGCCCGGAGGCCCGCTGACCCGCTCTTGCCCCTCGGGCAGTTTCCCGTCGCGTCCCACGTAGCCGTCCTTGCCGCCGGCGCAGAGGTAGATCGCGTCGCCCTCGCCGACGTTGCGCAGGCGGCGCAGCGTGTGTGCCTCCACGTGCGCGAAGGTGCCGGCCGGCAGTGGGTGGACCGAGCCGTCGCCGAGCTCGATCTCCATCACGCCCGCGTGGACGAAGTAGAGCTCGTCCTGCTCGTCGTGGTAGTGAAAGCCGGTCTGGTAGCCAGGCGGCATCACGATCGCGTTCACGCCGAAGGCCGTGACGCCGAGGCCCTTGCGGACCTTGCGGAAGCCATGCCCGACTCCGAGGTCGTCGAGGTGCCCAACTGCGTATCCCTCTCCCTGCCTGACATCGGGGTACTCGGATGGCTGCATCGGATCGGACCCTTTCTCTAGTGATCGGCGACATGGCCGCCGTCGGGAACCAGCGGCCTGCCTTCCGCCGCCCACTGCAGGAGCCCTCCCGCCATCGTGTAGGCGTCGAACCCGGCCGCCCTGAAAGCCTGGGCGGCCATCAGCGAGCGGCCGCCCACCCGGCAGTAGAAGACGACGGCCCGGTCCCTGGCGACGCTGGCCGCAGCCCCCATGAGGTCGTTCATGGAGACGTGCCGGGTGCCGTCTATGTGACCGGCCTGCCGCTCGTGGGTCTCGCGCACGTCGATCACCTCCGGCGCCGGCTCGCCCTCCAGCCAGCGCGCGAGCTGCGCGGGCGCTATCTCGATAGAGGACTCGCCAGTGGAGCTCATCGCTGTGAGCGTAGCGATCATGGCTCGACCACTAGGATCAGGCGCACAACGACCGAGGACCAGAGCCCTATGCAACAGACTTTGAGCGACGTCTACACCATCCCCCGCGAGCACCTCGACTTCTGCGAGACGATCGGCCAGATCGCGCGCGAGCGCATCGCTCCGCGCTCCGCCGAGATCGACGAGAAGGCCGAATACCCGTGGGACATCCGCAAGGTGCTCGCCGAGCAGGATATCCTCGGCCTGCCCTTTCCTGTGGAGTACGGAGGCACCGGCACCGGCACGCTGATGCTCAACATGGCCGTCGAGGAGATCGCCAAGGTCGACGCCTCCTGCGCGCTGATCCTGATGGTCCAGGAGCTCGGCACGCTGCCGATCCAGCTCTTCGGCTCCGACGAGCTCAAGCAGCGCTTCCTGCCCAAGTGCGCAACTGGCGAGTGGTCGCCCGCATTCGCGCTCTCCGAGCCCGAGGCCGGCTCCGACCCGGCCGGCATGAAGACCACCGCGGTGCTCGACGGAGACGAGTGGGTGATCAACGGCACCAAGAACTGGATCTCCAACCTCGGCGTGGCCGACTTCTACATCTGCTTCGCGGTCACCGACCGAGAGAGCAAGAGGATCACCGCCTTCGTGGTCGAGGCCGACCGGCCCGGCTTCAGCGTCGGAAAGCTCGAGCACAAGCTCGGGATCAGGGCCTCACCGACCGGCCAGCCGATCTTCGAGGACGTTCGCGTGCCCAAGGAGAACGTGATCGGCGAGGTCGGCAGGGGTCTCTCCGTGGCGCTGGGAACGCTGGAAAGGACACGTCTCGGCGCCGCCGCCCAGGCGGTGGGCATCGCCCAGGGCGCCACCGACTACGCCCTCGCCTACGCAAAGGAGCGCGTCCAGTTCGGCAAATCGATCTTCGACTTCCAGGCGATCCAGTTCAAGATCGCCGACATGCAGACCAGATCTGCCGCTGCGCGGGAGCTGCTCTACAAGGCCTGCGCGATGGCCGACCGCCGCGACCCGGAGGCGGCTCGCTACTCCTCGATGGCCAAGGTCTTCTGCTCGGACACCGCGATGGCCGTGACCGTGGATGCGGTGCAGGTCCTCGGCGGCTACGGTTATGTGAAGGAGTATCCGGTGGAGCGGATGATGCGAGACGCGAAGATCACTCAGATCTACGAGGGCACGAACGAGATCCAGAGGCTCGTGATCGCTCGTACCCTGAAGTAGGAGCCATGTCGCGCCCGCGCCCCCCACTGCCAACCGGTCATCTGAGACGGGTTGGCGTGGCGGCGCTGGTGGCGCTCTCCCTGGGCCTCGTGGTGATCGTCGTAGGGCAGGGATTCAGCACCATCGGCGCAGTGAAGGCGCTCGAGGAGGTGGCGCTCGGGCTGCTCGCGGTGGTCGTGCTCGCCGGCGGCGCCGCGATCCTCGCGGTGCGGATGGGCAACTGGCGCGAGCCGGAGTCCGAGAAGGAGTTCGAAGAGATCGTGCGCCACTCCGAGCAGCTCGCCCGCGAAAGCCTGTTCGCCGACCCCGACGAAGCCGAGTTCGAGGCGCTCGATCCCCTCAACGACGAGGACTTCAAGGAGCTCGTCAGAGACGCTCTGGACGATCTGCCCGAACTGCTGCTGGGCGCGCTGCGACATGTCGCGGTCGTGATCTCCGACGAAGGCCGCAAGCACGGCGCCTACGGCCTCTACATGGGCGGCACGGTCAGCCGCGAGGACACCCACGATCGGATCGTCGTCTTCAGGGACACGCTGCGTCGCGACTTCGGTCATGACCCCGACCTGCTGCGCGACCAGGTCACGCGGACGGTCCGTCACGAGCTTGCTCACCACGTCGGGTTCGACGAGCTCGGCGTGTCTCGCCTGGACCTTTGATCGCGGCGTCGCCGATGCCGGCGAACGCGACGTTTGCCGCATCGGCGATGCGACTGCTGTGGGGAGTGTCTCGCCATTCGGTCTGTGTCTGCGCGTGCTCGGTGCAAGGCGCGCCACGGAGGCAGCAGGTGATCGGCATCTAAAACGGAACTCAGTTCCGATATAGTCCCGCGCTCTGCCGGGCACAACACCGAATTGCCTGTGCGCCGATCAATGCATGTGGACAATCAAGAAGGAGGCGAGATGACTCATCGTTCGACAGTGCCGAGTCGATCGGATGGGCCTCTGGAAACCCATGTCGAGGACGGCGTGGCAACGCTTGTCCTCGCAAGGACCGAGTCTCGTAACGCCCTCTCCGACGGCTTCCTCGCGGAGATCGTGGACACACTTTCCGGCCTTGATGAAAGTGGCGATGTCGGCTGTGCCGTGGTCGCTGGCCAGCGGGACTACTTCTCAGTCGGCGCCGACATCCACGAGCTCGCCGCGCGCGATCCCGTGGATGTCCTGCTTGGCCGCCGTGCAGAGCTATGGCGGGCATTGCGCCAGGTACGGCTCCCCCTCGTCGCCGCCGTGTCTGGTCATTGTCTCGGCGGCGGCTGCGAGTTGGCGCTCTCGTGTGACGTCATCGTTGCGTGCGCGTCGGCGAGCTTTGGACAGCCGGAGACCTCGCTGGGTCTGATCCCAGGCGGCGGCGGCACGCAGCTGCTCGTCCGGCTGGTCGGTCGAGCGGTGGCGGCGGACATGGTTCTGGCGGATCGAAGGCTTTCCGGAGAGGAGGCGCGACAGCTCGGCATGGTCACGCAGCTCGTCGAGGATGGAGACTGCATATCTGGTGCCCAGGCGCTCGCGAGGCGGATTGCCGCAAGGCCGCGGGTCGGGCAGATGCTCGCCAAGCAGGCGTTGAATGCGGCCTTGGAGACATCGCTATCAGGCGGGGTCGCGCTTGAGCGGGCGCTCTACCAGATCGCCCTCGCCACGGGTGATTCCCGCGCGGCCCTCTCGGAGTTCGCGGCCAAGCGGGCCGAAGGTCGGTCAAGGGTTTGACGGGAGGCGGCTAGGCGTGATAATTATCGAACTAAGTCCCATGATTAATAAGTTGAGGGGGAAGCTGCTTGACGTCCTATGACCCGCCTTTGGGAGACCCGTCCGTTGCGGGTGACCGGCCATTGGCCGGCCTCAAGGTGATCGACTTCACGAGAATTCTCTCCGGCCCATACGCGACGATGCTGATTGCGGATCTGGGCGCTGAAGTCATCAAGGTGGAGCGGCCCGGCGCCGGGGATGAGACGCGTGGGTGGGGTCCTCCTTTTTGGCGGGGGACCAGCACGTATTTCGCTGCTGTGAACCGCGGCAAGCGCAGCGTGGCCGTTGACATCGGTCGGCCTGAGGGGCGCGAGTTGGTGTCCGATCTGATCGACACGGCCGACGTGTTGGTCGAGAACTTCCGTCCTGGCGTCACCGAGCGGCTTGGAATCTCCTATACGGAGGTCCGACGCCGCAATCCGCGCCTGATTTATGCCTCCATCAACGGGTTTGGCTCATATGGGCCGCGTGCCCAGGAGGCCGGCACCGAGGTGATCGTCGAGGCCCAATCGGGTCTCATGGCCATGATGGGCGTGCCAGATGGGCCACCTGTGCGCTTCGGGGTCGCGATGGTCGACATCGCCACGGGGCTCTCGCTCGTCAACGGGGTGCTGGCAGCGTTGCACGCGCGCTCCCGCACAGGATGCGGACGAATGCTGGAGTTCCCGCTCTATGCGACGGCGATAAGCGTGCTGGCCACGGTGATCGCGTCTGCCTGCGTCTCTCCTGAGAGTCAGGAAGGCCGCTTTGGCAGCGGCCATCCGTCGATCGTGCCCTACTCGGCATTCGAGGGCCGTGACGGCTGGGTGGTGCTGGGTGCAGTCAACGAGGCCATGTGGTCGCGGCTATGCGAGGCGCTCGAGCTCGACGCTTTGGCCGCCGATGTACGGTGCGCCACGAACGAAGCCCGCGTCCAGAATCGAGCCCTGGTCGAGAACGCCGTTGCGGCGGCGGTGCGCGGTTGCTCGGTCGATGAGGTGACGAAGCGGCTTGGCGAGCGGGGCGTGCTCGTCGCGCCCGTGAAGACTGCCGCCGAAGCCGTACAGGACCCCCAGGTTGCCGTGCTCGATCTCCTCGATGAGGACGACGGTGTCAAGTTCGCTCGCACGCCGCTGGCTCAGTTCAATTCAAAGACGTTGTCGCGCGCGCCCGAGCTCGGAGAGCACACGGTGGACGTATTGGGCTCGATCGGCGTCTCTGATGAGCGTCTGACGAGTCTCCTGGACGCTGGAGTGCTGGAGTCATCGCTACACGCGTCCTCGCTCGACAGCGCCGGCATCGCCGTCGATCTGGCCCAACACGCGAACACGTAAGGACGCTGAATCATGAATGAGATCGAAGTATCCACGCCTGAGCCCGGCATAGGGCTCGTCAGGCTCCACGCGTCGGATCGCCGGAATGCGCTCACTGGTGATATGGCACGTGAGCTGATCGCGGCGCTGGGTGCGCTCGACGGTGACCCCACGGTTGGTGGGATCGTCATCAGCGGCGGTGAGGAGGCGTTCTGCGCCGGCGCCCACCGAGCTGTGCTCGCATCTGCCGAGGAGGGAGATGACGTCGCGGCCCAGCGGGATCTTCTCTCGGTGTATCAAGTCTTTGAGACTCTGCGCGCGCTGCAGGCCCCAACAGTTGCCTCAGTATGCGGGCCGGCGGTCGGCGCAGGCTTCAACCTCGCGCTGGCGTGCGACGCGATGTTGGTCGGCGAGAATGCCCATCTGCGCTCTATGTTCCTCGCCAATTCGATCCACCCAGCAGGCGGGCATCTGCGGATGCTGTTTGACGTCGGTGGTCAGTCTCTGGCCGTACGGATGGCGGCTCTGGACCAGCCGCTCGATGCAAGGGGCGCGCTCGTCGCGGGGCTTGCTGCGGCTATCCACGACCCACAGCAGACGGAGGCCGAGGCAGTGCGCTTCGTCGCATTGGCTGCCAAGCAGCCTGGCCTGGCCCGGGCGATCAAGCGTTCGGCGCGAGCCGCCGGGACACTCGATATGCAGGCTGCGGCCGAGTGGGAAGGCGCTGCGCAAATCGAGACTCTGCGCAAGAGGGGGGCGTGTGAAGGGAAGGGTCCAGATGCCCTCTGAGGGGCCGCCTGGCAGCGAACCCCGGGCTAGAATCAGACGAGGATGGCGCGAGACGGCCTGTCAGTCGTAGAGAGAGTCACCATGATTCTCGAAAGGTTCCTGGACGAGCGAGCCACCTCGTTGAGCTTCAACGAGGTGGCGACGGGGACACGCCTGAGCCGGTCGACTGCGCACCGGCTGCTCACCGACATGACTGCACGCGGCATGCTCGCCCAAGACGCGCAGCGCGATGAGTACAGGCTCGGACCATTGCTGCTCGCCGTCGGCGCATTGACCCGGCAGGTCTCGGGGATGGTGGAGGTTGCGATGCCGCGGATGGAGTTGCTGCGCAACCAGTTCGGCGAGACGACGTTGATCGCAGAACTGCACGGAGACTCGGTCGTGCCGATCCGTCGCGTGGATGGCATCCACGAGATGCGCATGAACCAGGAGATCGGTCGCCGCTACCCCGCCTATGCCGGCGCCACCGGTCAGGTGTTGCTTGCGCACCTCTCCCCAGAGGATCTGACCGGCTACCTGGCGGGTGCTCGTTTGGAGCGTTTGACCGAGAACACCGTGCGTAGCGTGGAGGAGCTTCGCCTGGCACTCGAGCGGGTACGGCATGCCGGCGTCGGCATCAGCCGCGGGCAGCGGGTGGCTGAGGCGGTCGCCGTGTCGGCCCCGGTCTTCGACGGCGCCGGCACGCTCGCCGGCGCCCTGACGATCAGTGGAGTGGCCTCGCGGTGGGATACCGATCGGACGTTCATCGCCGCACAGGCCGTGAAGGCGGCTGCCGAGACGATCTCACGGGACATCGGCGCGCATCCAGCCGCTGATGGCCCTTCTGCCGATGCGCTCAAGGATCCGGCGAGCAGACCCTATGCGCTGCTTTCGCAGCTCTGCGAGGAAGCGTGGGGCGCCGCTCCGCGACTCAGTACTGCGGCGGAGGCGAGATGATCTGCACGCCGTGACGTTCGCCGGCTGGGATGATGATCGAGAGATCGATCTCGCCAGCATTCGGTGGTTGTGTCAGCGAGGGGGCTGGCTGGCAGCACTCACGGTAGAACGCCTCGTGTTGCGCGGTTGCAATTATGAGAAAGCGGGCGATGTTGGACTCCACCCGCCAGGCGTGTATCCCGCCACCTGGCAGATGCACGATGCCGCCGGGGCCGGCGTCCACACGTTGGCCCTCCACTAGCAGGGCCAACTCGCCGTCGAGCACGATGAACGTCTCGTCGTCCTCGGGATGCACGTGGAGGGGCGTGGCGCATCCTTTCACAAGTCGAACTTCTAGGATGGAATAGAGCTCTCCGCTTTGCGCGGCGCTTACCTTGATGATCCAGAGGCCGCCGAGTCCCCACAGCGCCTCGCCGTCGTCAGGCATCGCCATAGTTGGTGTCAGGCATGCTCGCTTGTTCATCGTTCTCCTCCGGAAGGTTCGTTTCGCTTGATCGGAATCACTTCGGCCGCGTCAGCGCGGCCATCAGATCCTCGGCTACGCGCCAATGCGCGCAGATCCGTCCGTCACGTATCTGCTCGATTTGCATCTGTGCTACGGCTACGTGACGTCCGGTTGGCGGGAGACCAAAGAGAGCGCCGGAATGGGTGCCGTGCATGATCGTGTGAACGGCGACGGCGTCTTCCTGGCACACAACTCGCAGCACCTCGTATTCAAGGTCGGCGAAAGCGCCACGCAGCGTCCGCACCAAATCCTTCAGCCCGTTGCGGTCGGTCGGTTGGCTTTCGGTGCGGGGGGTGTGGTTCACATAGTCGTCTGTCAGCAGCTCGTCGAGCAGGTCGACTTCGCCTCTGTTCCACACATAGGCGAAGTATCTGCGGATCAGTGCTTCATTCTGCTGCGGGACGGACATTGGCCTAGGCGCCTATCATGTTGTAGCCGCCGTCGCAGACCATATAGACCCCGGTCATGTGGGCCGCGTCGTCGGTGGAGAGGAACAGCGCCGCGCCAGCAAGGTCCTGCGCTTGGGGAACACGACCCATCGGTGTCGCCGCTTCGAGCTTTTCCTTGCGACCGTGCTGCCAATCGTGTCGGCCTGTGATCGCCTCGGTCTGCATGAACCCGGGGGCGAACGTATTGACGCGGACGCTTGGCGCGAAAGCGCTGGCGTAGGACTTGGTGATCCCCAGCACGCCGTACTTCCCCGCAGCATATTGGGGAGCGCGCGGGCTTCCTTTCACTATCACGGTAGACCCGATGTTCGTGATCGCCCCGGAGCCGTCGTCCAACATTCGGGACCCGAACTCGTGAACCATCAGCAATGTGCCCTTGATATCAACCGCGAGCACGTGATCGATGCTCGCCTCGGTGACTTCGCGCCATGACTTCTGATCTGCTGCCATATCGCCCACGTTATTTATGAGCGCATCGAGTCTGGGCACCAGCTCGTAGGCTTCATTCGCGAGGCGCTTGATGTCGTCGAAGGACGTAATGTCAGCCTGCAGCATGTGTGCCGTCGATCCAGCCTCCCGGACCCGCTCCGCCGTCTGTTCTGCGCCGCCCTTTGACTTGCGGTAATGAACCAACACCGCTGCAGCGCCCTCCTGGGCTGCGCGGACCGCGATCTCGGCTCCAAAGCCGGTGCCGGCGCCGGTGACCAGGACGTTCCTGCCGTCTAGTCTCCTGCTGATCATTGTTGACCGCCTTTCTTGGTGGGCGCTTGTGGGATGGTGGAGGCGACGAACCGGGTCTCGAAGGAGCCCACGCCTTCAAGCTGGCTGTTGAGAACGTCACCTGGCCGAAGAAAGCGCTGTGGCGATCGACGATTGCCCACGCCCGACGGCGTGCCCGTGAAGATCAGGTCGCCAGGCAGCAGAGGGCATACGGTGGACAGCCTCGCAATCAGCTCGGGCACGGCGAACAACATCTGCGACGTGCGCGCCTGCTGCATCGGTTCGCCGTTGAGCAGGCAGCCGAGCTCCAGATCTTCACGGTCCTCCAGGTCATCGGGGGTGACGAGCCAGGGTCCCGTAGGCCCGAAGCCTGGGAACGACTTGCCGAGGCTGAACTGGGGCGAGGGGCCTTCCAGTTGCACGTCGCGGGCCGAAAGGTCCTGGCCTGCGGTAACCCCGGCCACGTGGGACCATGCGTCGTGCTCACTGGCTGCGAAGGCCCGGCAGCCGATGACGAGCACCATCTCGATCTCCCAGTCGACGCGGTCCCCGACCAATCGGACCTCTGTACCGGGGCCAGTGATGCAGGTGGGGAACTTCGTGAATGTGGGGGGCGTCTGCGGCAGCTCGTATCCGGCCTCGTCTGCGTGATCTGCGTAGTTGAGCCCAATCGCGAATACCTGGCGAGGGCGCGGCGAAGGGGCCTGCAGCAGCTCTGGGTCCAGCGGCTGCGCCGGAAGAGGGTTCGCCTTCTGCTCCCACTCCTGGATTTGTCGCCATTCGGCGATGGCGTCGCTCATGTCAGAGCCGAAGCGTCCTCCGCTGGCACGCTCGAGGTCGATGATGCCGTCCTGCGCCACGAGCACGGCCCGTCCGGCATGGTTGGCCAGTCGCACCGTTCAGCTCCGGTCGTCTGCGGGCGTGAGGTCCGGATGGCCCTCGGCCCATGAGACGATCGGATTGCGGAGAACTCCGACCTTCTCGATTTCGGCTTCGACGATATCGCCCGGCTTGAGGTAGTTGGCGAATGGATCGTCGCTGAAGCCAGCGACGCCGGAAACGGTGCCTGTGGAGATGATGTCGCCTGGCGCGTAGCCCATCGGCGAGTAGTGGCTGATGATCTCGGCGACCGTGACGGACATCCTGCCAGTGTGCGACTCCTGCCTCAGCTCGCCGTTGACGCGCAGTCGCATGTTGAGGTCGGCAGGATCTCCAACCTCGTCAGGAGTCACGATCCAGGGACCGATGGGACAGAAGGTGTCGATGCTCTTGGAGAGGCAGAAGACTCCTGACTTCATCTCCTCTCGCTGGATGTCCCGCGCAGTGATGTCGTTGAAGATCAGGTAGCCCGCGATGTAATCCTGAGCTTCCGCTGGCGAGAAGAACTTTCCTGCCTTCCCAATCACCACTGCGAGCTCGAGCTCATAGTCGAGCTCGTTCGTCAGCGGCTCTGGGTAGACGATCGGATCGTCTGGGCCGATGATTGCATCGACGTTCTGGAAGAACACGATCCAAGGCAGGACCGGATGCGACCAGTTGACGTTCTTGGACTCCTCGTGGTGCTCGCGGAAGTTCCCTGCGGTATGGAAGAACTTGCGCGGAGCCAGAGGCGCCCGAAGCGTCACGGCGGCCAGGGGCGCCGAATCGCCGGTCTCGCGCACCCGCCCTCCGAGCTCGAAGTAGGTTCGCATGTCCGGCACGTCCAACTGCACGACTTCGTCTCCGGCGACTCGTCCGACTCGTCCGTCGTCGTAGGTGATCAGTCTCATGTCACCACTTTCTCTAGACAAAAATGACTTTCGCTGGCAATATATCGGAGTATGCAGCCGTGTGTCCATCGCAGCGGGCCGGATCGCCGTCCTTGGCTAGGATGGCTGGCCGCGCACCGGCAGAGATCTGGTCGCGGGCGGGTCTAGCTGTGCGACAAGGCAATGGCAAACGAGGGGCGTCGATCCGATGAGCCCGAGATACCAGGTGGAGGCGCTCTCTCGCGGGCTGCGCCTGCTGGCCCTGTTCTCTGACCGACGTGGTTCGCTGATGCTCAAGGAGATGGCTGGTCTAGCCGACCTCCCGATGCCGACAGTGTTCCGTCTAGCCGCCACGCTGGAGGCGGCCGGCTACTTGGAGCGCTTGGACGATGGCTCTTATCGCCCTGGGCTGGCCGTGCTCACGCTGGGGTTCGCGGCTCTGCGAAGCCACGACGCGCTCGAGGCGGCCGACCGGGTCCTGCATCGCCTCGCGACCGAGACCATGCAGACGGTGAACATGGGCTCCCTGCGCGGGACGCGCGTGCTCTACTTGGTTCGGGTGCGCAATGACGCGAGCATCGTGACCGCAAACCTCCAAGTGGGCTCCACGCTCCCGGCGATCCATACGTCGATAGGGAAGTTGCTGCTGGCGTTTCTCGACGCGGACGCATTCGCCGCTCTTGAGCCCCAACTCGACTTCACCGGGAACGCCGGGCCGAACGCTGTGCGTTCGCTCGATGCGCTTCAAGACCATCTTGTCGCGATTCGCGAGCAGGGGTACGCCATCCAGAACGAGGAGGTCGCCTACGGGCTACGCTCGGTGGCGGCGCCGGTTAGGGGCAAGGACGGCGGGGTTGAGTACGCGGTCAACATCGCGGTCCCAGCAGCTCAGGTGGAGCTTGCAGAGTTGACGGACCGACTGCTGCCGCCTCTTCTTTCGACCTGCCAAGAGCTCTCGCTGCGACTGGAGTCGCCAACGCTCCGATAGCGCCCGAGGCTCGCTCAAGGTTGTGCTGCGGGCCGCGGATGCATGCTGCGCGACGGGCTGTTTCCCCGGGCTAGTCTCGGGGTCCGATGGGGGCAAGGCGCAAGCTGCGTGGCGCGGTAGTTTCGCCCGCGCGTGCGGCGTCTCGCTACAGGGCGCCACGGGTGGGCCTTGCACGCGTCGGGCTGGGCTGCTAACAATTTCCCCACAAGCGAAAGTCGTTTTCGTCTAACGAAAGTCGTTGCCGGTTCGCGGCAGACCGCTGCAGAGGGAGAAGAGATGAAGATTTGCGTGCCCACATCGCCTGTCAGGCAGGCGCCGCGGTTCGGTGGTGAGACACCATGACGGTCGACGTCGACGTTCGCCCTGCCGTCCAGCCAGGCGCGGAGCAAGATCGGCGATCGGAGAGAGGCCGCCTGCGGGCTCTCGTCGAGGCGCCGGAGTTCTTCGCCTTCGTCTTCCTCGTGGTGTTGGGCGCATTCCTGGCGGTCGCGCAGTCTGGCTTCCTCCTGGAGTTCAACCTCCAAAACGTGGGACGCCAGACCAGCGTGTTGCTGGTGCTCAGCGTAGGGATACTCTTTGTCCTGCTCGTCGGCGGAATCGACCTGTCGGTCGGAGGGATGATTGCGTTCGCATCCGTCCTCGCTGCGCACTTCGCCGACCAGATGTCGGTCGTAGCCGCCTTCGCGATCGCTGTCGCAGCCTGCATGGCGATCGGTGCGATCAATGGACTACTGGTGGGGGTCGCCGAATTCTCGCCGATCGTCGTCACCCTCGCGGTCGGCCAGGTCCTCACCGGAGTGGCGCTGTTGATGACTGCGAACGGGCCAATCCAGCCTACGAATGAAAGCTATAGCGGCCTTGCCACGTCGCTGGTGGGCCCAATCCCGACGATCTTCATAGCAGCGATTGCATGCGTAGTGGTCGCGCATGTGATCTTGAGTCGTGCGCGACTCGGCAGGTACGTGTATGCGGTCGGCGGCAACGAGACAGCGGCCTGGCTGGCAGGCATTTCCACGGCCCGGGTGAAGATCGCCGCCTACGTCATCTGTGGCATGTTCGCAGGGTTCGCGGGCGTGCTGGCGTCTTCCCGGATCGGCTCTGGAGACGCAAGCCTCGGACCGGCGGAAATGCTGATGGCATTTGCGGCGGTCTTCCTCGGCGGCGTCGGATTCGGGACGGGTCGGGGCAACGTGATCGGAGTCGTCTTCGGTGCGCTCACCTTGGGCGTGATCGGGAACGGGATCGATCTTTACCAGCTTGACTCCGACTGGCAGTACATCGTCAGCGGCTGCTTGATCATCGTGGCGATCGCATTTCAAGTTCTGCCCGGCAGGTTGCATTGGCGGCGCTCATGACCGCCGCCGTCGCCGTCAACGGCGTCACAAAGGCATTCAACGGCGTAGCCGCACTGATCGACGTCGACTTTGCGATCCAGCCTGGAGAAGCGCGTGGGCTAGTCGGTGAGAACGGCGCCGGCAAGTCCACGCTGATCAATGTCATCTCGGGCGCACTGCAGCCTGACGCGGGTGCTATAGAGGTGGATGGACAGTCTGTGAATTTGCGGCAGCCTAACGACGCAATGCTGCGCGGGATCGGGACGGTTCACCAGCAGAACTGGCTGATCCCCGGCTTTACGGCGGCTCAAAACGTTGAGCTGGGCCACGAGCGGACGCGCACATTTGTGAAGGTGCTCCGTCGCGGCAACAGCCCTTCCACCCAGGAGGCGCTCAGCTTCGTAGGCATGGCTGATCGCGCTGGAGCGACCGTGGAGGGACTGAGCCTCGCCGACCGCCAGCTCGTCGCGATCGCGCGGGCACTGTTCCACGGAACGCGGCTGCTCATCTTCGATGAGCCTACGGCAGCGCTCACGCCGATAGAGATCGGATATCTCTTCGACGTCATCGACCGCCTGCGGTCGGCCGGAACGGCCATTCTGTACGTCACCCATCGGTTGGAGGAGCTGCCGCGCGTCGCCGAGCAGATCACGGTGATGCGCGCGGGACGGGTCGTCGGACAGCGGCCGAGCTCGATCGCTGAGCGAGAGCTCGTCGGCCTGATGGCCGGTGAGGAGGTCGTCGCGCAAGAGGACGTCGCCGTCACCGATCGGCGACGGCGGACTGCGAGCAGCAGAGCCCTGAAGCCGCTGCTTGTTGGCCAAGACCTCACCGATGACGAGGATGCATTCCGCTCGATCGATCTGACCGTGCACGCTGGCGAGGTACTCGCGTTGGTAGGTCTGCCTGATTCCGGGGCGGTCGAGCTGACGCAGGCTCTGGCCGGAGCACGGCGGCTGGAGCGCGGGCGGATCCTTCTCGACGGCCAGCCGGTCAATACCCGGACTCCGCAGAGCGCAGTGCGGGGCGGCATCTCCTATCTCGCCGGGGATCGCAAGCTGAAGGGCGTGATACCCAATAGCACGGTGGCGGCGACCGTAACGCTCTCGGCGCTTCATCGTGTGAGTCGTGCCGGTTTCGTGCGGAGGCGCAGGGACGATGCTCTCGCGCGACAGCTGATCGAGGAATGTGGGGTGAAGGCTGCAAGCATGACTCTGCCGATTACCGCCCTCAGCGGGGGCAACCAGCAGAAGGCGCTCTTCGCCCGAACGTTGGCTACGCAACCGCGGGTCATCGTCTGCGAGGACCCGACCGCGGGGGTTGACCCAGGCGGACGGGAGGCACTCTACGAGTTGCTTGGAGAAGCATGCGCCAAAGGAGATGCCGTGCTCTTCAGCAGCAGCGACCTACGCGAGGTCGCAACCCTCAGTGACCGTGCGCTCGTGTTGTGGCGCGGCCGTCTCGTGGCCGAGCTAGCCCGAGACGAGCTGAGCGTTGCGAGGCTGATGAGCGGGCAGTTCAACCAGTTGCCCGAGCTGAAGGCTATGGGCTCGGACTAGCGCCTGTGTCCAGGTGTGCGCCTGGGTGCGTGGACAACCAGAAGGGATAGAGAAAGGGATGTGCATGAGAACGGCAATACGGCATCGCGCCAGGCCGGTGATTGTGATGATAGGTGCGTTTCTCGCGGTCGTGGGGATCGTTGCCTGTGGTGGCAGCTCGTCGGGCGGAAGCGCCAGCGAAAGTGCTAGCTCGGCGACGAGCGCCGCCAGCGCGACTTCACGGAGCGCGGCGTCAGCAAAATTTCAAGACTACATGAAGACGCTGGCGCCGCCTGGGTACAAGCCGCCGACGAAGAAATACAACCTTGCACTTGTGACTGCCTCTACGGTGCTTCCCCAGCAGAAGTCGCTGGAGGTCGGTGTCGAAGCGGCGGCGCAGAAGGTTGGCGCGCATTTGACGGTATTCGACGCCGGGGGCTTCGAAAACATCTCGAAGCAGGTGTCGCAGTTCGAAACCGCGATCGGTGAAAAACCCAACGCGATCCTTGTGCTGCCGGCGTCGCCTGTCGCGCTCAACGCTCAGATCAAGGAGGCGGAGGCTGCGGGCATCAAGGTGCTGCCGATGCTGATCCCGCCGCCGACCGCGAAGTTCGACTTTGCGCTTGCCGACAACCTGCCGTTGGACGCCACGACCGCGATCGATTCGCTGGCGCGGAGACTGAACGGGAAAGGCAAGCTATACGTCATTCTCGGGGGCGCAGGATCGACTGTGGCCGAGTTGTTCAAGCAGGGGATGACGGAAACCTTGAAGAAGCATCCGGGGCTGGACGTCGTCTTCACCAAGGATCTGCCGGGTTACAGCATCTCTGAAGCGCAGAAGGCCGCCGAAAGCGCGCTCGTCTCGCAGCCCGAAGTGGATGGTATCGTCACTAACGATACGATTCTGGGTATTGGCGCAGCCAACGCGCTCTCGCTCGCCGGCAAGACCAAGGTGCCGATTGCGGGAATCGGGCCGGGTGACAAGCAGACAGTGGAGGCGCTCAAGTCCGGGCAGATCACGGTCGGTGCGACGCCGCCCTTCTACGCCGCTGGCTATGGCACTGTGGAGTGGGCAACGGCTATCCTGGAAGGCATGAAGCCGAAGCACAACGTGGTCACCATCGAACCAATGGTTCTGACTCAGGAAAACATCAAGGAAGCGATCTCCGGCGGAGCGTTGTATCAGGTGCTCGCGCCGGCGGCGGTCGGATGTGGCCCCGGTCAGTCGTCGGAATGTTGACCATCTAGTCGAGTCATTGGGCGGGCTCGCCGGTCGCGTGAACGATCGGCGAGCCGCGTCGTCGCGTATCGCGCAAAGGAGTATCGGTGATCGTCGAGTACATTCAATACCGCCTCACTGCAGATGAGATGGAGAGCTTCCATATCGCCTATGAGAAGGCGGGGCGCTTTCTGTCCGCGTCGGATCATTGTGTCGAGTGGGAGATGGCCCAAGGAGTGGAGGAGCCCACAAGACACACGGTGCGGATCGTGTGGGATGACCAGCATGGTCATGAGGTGGGCTTTCGCGGGTCTGCGGAGTTTGGGGAGTTCCTCGCTTTGCTCAGTCCCTTTGGCGAGCGGCGCGAGGAGATGTTGCACTTCGCTGTACGCTGTGATGGCAGGGGCGGGCTCCGGTGATGCGGTTTCAGGACAAGGTGGCAATGGTGACCGGCGCTGGCGGCGGGCTCGGTAACTGCGTAGCTCGGCGGCTTGCGGGCGAAGGGGCGTTGCTGGGCCTCACCGATCTGGCGGGCGACACATTGGCTGCGACTGCGGAGGAGGTGCGGCGGGTTGGGGGGCGATGCGTCCAGCAGGTGGGCGACGCGGCCGATGAGCGAACGATCGGCGACCTGGTCGCCGCCACGGTGGCTGCGTTCGGGCGGATCGACGTGCTCTGCAATATCGCTGGTATCTCGCCGCCGATCCCAATTGCCGACATGACACGGGCGTCCTTCGATCGGTTGATGCACACCAACTGCTATGCCCAGCTCCTCGCGATTCAGCGGATTGTCCCTGTGATGGTCGCGACGGCAGGCGGTGGCGCGATCGTCAACGTGTCATCGGTGGGGGCGCTGGTCGCTCTGCCGCGATTGACGGGCTACGGCGCATCCAAGGCTGCGGTGATCGGCTTGACTCGCGGCGTTGCCTACGAATACGCCGAGCAGAACATCAGGTGCAATGCGATCTGTCCGGGCGGCATAGAGACTCCGATGGCCACCGAGGTCGTCGAGAGCTTCGATGATCGAGAGGCCGCACTGGAGCGTCTCACGGGTAGGCAGCTCGAAAAGCGCTTTGCCGATCCGGAGGAGGTTGCGAGCCTGATCGCTTATCTGGCCAGCGACGAAGCATCATTCATGAATGGTGCTGTGGTCCCGGTGGACGGCGGACATACCGCCTGGTGAAGGCCGGAAGGGCTCGTGCGCGCGCGGCGGTGCCGCCACAGCCGCAGCGCGCATAGGATGCCCCCACCCACGATCTCTACCGAGGAGAAGAGCACCGAAATGCCTGAAGCAGTAATCGTAGACGCCGTCAGGACGCCCATCGGCCGGGCGGTGAAGGGGTCGCTGAAGACAGTCCGAGCCGATGACCTGGCCGCGATCCCGCTCAAGGCGCTGATCGAGCGCAACCCGCAGGTCGATCCCGCCTCGATCGGCGACGTGATGATGGGCTGTGGCTTCTGCGAGGGGGAGCAGGGCTACAACGTCGGCCGCAACGCGACGCTGCTGGCCGGCATCGACCATCACGTGCCCGGCACCACCGTCAACCGCTTCTGCGCCTCCTCGCTGCAGACCGCGCGGATGGCGTTCCACGCGATCAAGGCCGGCGAGGGGGACACCTACATAGCCGCGGGCGTGGAGGCCGTCTCGAGGGCCGGCGGCGGCGCGCAGTTCGAGTTCAACAAAGCGCTGGACGGCTCCGAGGGCTCGCTCTACAACGTCTACATCCCGATGGGCTTCACCGCCGAGAACGTCGCCGAGCGCTGCAACGTCTCGCGCCAGTCGCAGGACGAGTGGGCGGTGATCTCGCAGTCGCGCGCTGTGGCCGCCCAGGAGTCCGGCCACTACGACCGCGAGATCGTGCCCGTCACGGTGCCGGCGCACAAAGACGTGGACAAGGAAGGCAAAGAGATCGACGTGCCCGAGACGGTCGTGAGCAAGGACGACGGCCCGCGTGCCGGCACCACGCTGGAGAAGCTCAGCCAGCTTCCGCCGGCCTTCAAGCCGGATGGCACCGTGACGGCCGGCAACGCCTGCCCGCTCAACGACGGCGCCGCCGCGTTGCTGGTCATGTCCGACGAGCGCGCCAGGGAGCTCGGCCTGACCCCGAAGGTGCGGATCATCGCCTCCACCGTGGCCGCGATCCGGCCGGAGATCATGGGCCTCGGTCCGATCCCTGCGATCAACGCGCTGCTGGGGCAGACGAAGATGACCATGCAGGACATCGACGTCGTGGAGATCAACGAGGCGTTCGCCGCCCAGATCGTGCCCTGCATGGAGGATCTGAAGATCCCGGAGGAGAAGCTCAACCCCTTCGGCGGCGCGATCGCCCTCGGTCACCCCTTCGGCATGACCGGCGCGCGCATCATGACCACGCTGATCAACGACCTGCAGACCCTCGACGGCACCTACGGCATCGAGTCGATGTGCGTCGCCGGCGGCATGGGCATGGCGATGCTGGTGGAACGCCTGAGCTAGCAGATGAACTAGAGGGCCGAGAGCCAAGCGAGGCAAGAACGCAGGGAGCGTCGCGTGCTGTCCGCACGCAAGCGACCGAGGACGCCGCCTCGCGCCGGCTATCGGCCCTCCAGCGGCTGCGAGAGCGTGAGCGCAAATAGGCCGTCCGGGTCTGTGAGCCAGTGCGTGAGCTCCAGCCCGGCGGCGGCGAGGTCGTCCTGCACGCGCCCGCGGGTGAACTTCGCGCTGATCTCGGTCCGCATCTCCTCGCCCTGCTCGAAATGGACCGAGAGCGCCAGCGCCTTCACGCTGACCGTCTGCTCGCGCTGGGAGCGTAGCCGCATCTCGATCCACTCGTGCTGGCGATCGAAGAGGGCGACGTGCTCGAAGGCGGCCGGATCGAAGTCGGCGTCGAGCTCTCTGTTGAGCACGTGCAGGACATTGCGGTTGAACTCGGCCGTGACGCCGGCGCTGTCGTCGTAGGCCGCCTCGAGCACCTCCGGGTCCTTCACCAGGTCGGTTCCCATCAGCAGGTGGTCCTGCGGGCGCAGCAGGCTTGCGATCTGGCGCAGGAACCTCCTGCGGCTGCCGGGTGGGAAGTTGCCGATCGTGCCGCCGAGGAAGGCGATCAGGCGGCTGCCGCCGGCGAGGGGCTCGGGCACGCCGTCCAGGTGGCGCTCGAAGTCGCCGATCACCCCGTGCACCTGAAGTCCCGGGTATTCGCCGACCAGGTCGGCGGCGCAGTCCCGGACCATCGCCTCGGTCACGTCGATCGGGACATAGCGGCGCAGGCTGCCGTGGCTGTGCAGAGCATCGAGCAGCACCCTGGTCTTGGCGGCTGTGCCCGAGCCCAGCTCGACCAGCTCGCCGGCGCCTGTGAGCGCTGCGATCCGCTGCGCCTGCTCGCGCAGGATCGCGCGCTCGGCCCTGGTCGGGTAGTACTCGGGCAGATCGCAGATGCGATCGAAGAGCTCGGCGCCGCGGGTGTCATAGAAGTGCTTGGGCGGCAGCTCCTTGAAGGGCCTGGTGAGGCCATCCAGGACGTCGTCCGCCAGCGAGCGCTCGTCGCCCGGCGCAAGGAACGATTCGATCTTGATCGGTGCGTCTGCGATGCCGGCATCTGTCTGCATCTGAGCGTCCTCTCCTCAGAGATCGGTTGCGAGCCGCAGCCCCGCGAAGATCTGGCGTCGCTGCGGCAGGTCCCAGTTGCGAAATGTGCGCGTCGCGACGCGCCTGTCTGCTGCGAAGGAGCCGCCGCGCAGCACGCGGTAGCCCCGGTCGAAGAACACCTCCGAATACTCGCGGTAAGGGTGGGCGACGAAGCCCGGATATGCTCTGAGCTCGCTGCTCGTCCACTCCCAGACCTCGCCGACGCCGGCCAGCGCCGCCGTCGTGGCCGCGCACTCCCACTCGGCCTCGCTCGGCAGTCGCGCGCCCCTGGAGGTGGCCATGGCCTGTGCCTCGTGGAAGCTCAGGTGGCAGGCCGGCGCGCCGTCCTCGCCGAGACCTGCGCGCGGGTCGGCGGCGCTCTCCAGCTCCTGCAGCCATGCCCAGCCGGCGTCGGACCACCACTCCCTGCGCTCGTAGCCGCCCTGGTCGCGAAACTGCCGCCACTGCGCGTTGCTGACCGGCAGCCGGGCGATGCGGAAGGCGTCGAGAGCGACCCGGTGGCGCCGGCGCTCGTTGTCGTAGGCGAAATCGACCGAGCCCGCTTTCCCCGCCCCGCCGGCGCCCATCTCAAAGCTGCCAGCTTCGAGCTCCAGCCACTCCGGTCCGGCTTCCATGCCGGCTGGCAGTGAGGGCCCCTGTGGCCACTCCGGCGGCAGCAGGCCGGCGATGGACAGCGTCTGCAGCATCGTCTCGGTGTGCTGGAGCTCGTGGCGCAGCACCATCTCGTGCAGCGTGCCGTCGCCCACGCCTGCCTCCAGGGTCAGCGAGCGCACGCGCTCGCGCACCTGCGCCATGTGGGCCAGCGTCGCGGCGGTGTCGAGCAGCTCCACATCCCCGCGGATCGCACGCGGGGTCTCGAAGGCGTCATAGACGGCGGCTAGATCCGGTCGCAGCAGCGGCACGCCCGCGTGCCGGTGCGCGAGCCAGAGGTCTTCGTAGGCGGCGATATGGGCCAGATCCCACACCAGCGGGCTCATGATCGGCGAATGGACCCGCTCCAGCTCCGCGGCGCCGAGGTGCCCTACGAGCCGGTGGGTGCGCGCACGAACCTCTTCGAGGTCCGCGACGACGTCCTGCGCGCCAACCTCCGGCGCGATGGTCTTGATGGCGCTCTCGACCATTGCTGCCTGCTCACTCTACGACGCGAGCGCGTGATTCCGGCTCACCCGCCTTCGTTCCATCGCTTCAGCGCACCCGCACCGTGTTCATATCCGAGCACGCTGACCGCGCCTGTGCCGAGCATCAACCGCGCTCCAAGCGCCGGCTCGGCCGCGATCCAGCGGGCGGCGAGCACCCGCAGGATGTGGCCGTGAGCGAAGATCGCGGCCTGTCCGTGCAGCGACTGCAAGCCCGCGATCACGGTGTCGGCGCGGGCGCCGACCTCGGCGGCGCTCTCGCCGCCGGGGCAGCCGTCGCGCCACAGGCTCCAGCCGGGCCGGCGCTCCCTGATCTCCTGCGTGGTCAGACCCTCGTAATCGCCGTAGTCCCACTCGACGAGCTGATCGACGATCTGCGCCTGCGCGTTCAGCGCGCAGATCTCGCATGTTTCCCGTGCCCGGCGCAGCGGGCTGGTCAGGACGCGCTCGAAGCTCCGGCCCTCCAGCCTGCGCGCGGTCTGCCTGGCGGCCTCCCGGCCGGCAATGCTCAGCGGCAGGTCGCTGAGGCCAGTGTGCCTGCCCGTCACGCTCCACTCGGTCGCGGCGTGCCGCACCAGCAGCACCTGCGGAGGCAGATCCCGAGCCGGGTCGCCTGTGCCTGCGCCTGTGTTCACGGCAGCGGCGCCGCCGGCGCGGCGCTGTCGTCGACGATCACCGTCAGCCGCTCCCGCACCAGCAGGCTCGCCGGCACATGCCTGGTCGGCGTGGCGAGCGCCGCGCTGATCGCGTCGGCCTTGCTCGCGCCGGTGGCCAGCAGCACGCAGCGTCCTGCGGCGCGCAGCACCGAGAGGCTCAGGGTGATCCGCTCAGGCGGCGGCTTGGGCGAGTCGTGGACGGCCAGGCAGAGCTCCCCCTCCGGCGCGTCGAGAGTGGGCGCGCCCGGGAACAGCGAGGCGACGTGGCCGTCCGGCCCGACGCCGAGCACGATCAGATCCAGGCACGGCACAGGCGTCTGCGCGTCCTTCCCGAGCTGCTCTTGGAGCTCCTGCGCGTACCGGCGTGCTCCCTCATCGGGGCCGAGCTCGCCCCGCATGCGGTGAACCGCCGCCGGCTGTGCCGGCAGCCGATCGAGCAACGTCTGTGCCGCCATCCGGTAGTTGCTGTGCTCGTCCTGCGGCGGCACGCAGCGCTCGTCGGCGAACCACACCTCGACCGTCTCCCAGCCCTCCATCTCCTGCGCCAGCAGCTCGTAGGTGCGCTGCGGGGTGCCGCCGCCGCTCAGCGCCAGATGAGCACGACCGCGCTGCTCGATCGCGCGGCGCAGGTGCGTTGCGATCTCGCGTGCGGCCCTGGCCGCCACCGCCTCCGGGTCCGCGAGGGTCGTGATTCGCGTCATGGCGCCATCTCCGATGCGCAGTGCAGCGCCGGTCGGTAGGTCGGGTCGCGCAGCAGCGCTTGTCTGATGCCCTCGCCGAGTATGCCGCCCTCACCGCGTGAGGCGCCGAGAATCGTCCACTGCAGCTCGGCGCCGCCCCGCCCGCTGCGGCGGGTGTGCAGGCCGCCCGGACCGCGTTCGAAGCTCACCTTGCGCCCGGATGATGTCTCGATGCTCACACCGGCCAGCCCGCGCTCCTGCTGCATGGGAGCGCTGCGCAGGTCGAGCGTGATCTCGCCCTTGCGGGCCCGCGCCTTGCCGCGCAGCGAGTCGCCGTGTGCGATGAACCTGCCCACCTGCCAGCTCAGGCGCGCGGAGATCCAGCCGGCCAGCAGCAGGGCGACGACTGTCGAGTCGGGATGGTGGGTGACCTGCACCGAGGCGATGCTCCCAAGTTCCGCTCTCCGCCCGGGCGGGTCGAACGCGGTGGCGATCCGCTCGCGCCACGGGGTGCTGCGCAGCCATGCCAGGTCCACCACGTATGCGCGCTCGCCGAGCTGCAGGGCTCGTTCGATGGCCTCGTGGCAGTCCGGTTCGTCCACCGAGTCCAGCAGCACGGCCTGCGTGAGTGGCAGGAGCGCGTCGATCGCCTCTGGGTGGCCGTGTGGCGACCAGAGCACCGTCGGCATGTCGCTGACCACCAGCGGGTCCGCGATCGTCGGCAGGTCGTCGAGGTGCGCTTCTCCGATCTCCACGACGATCGTCTCGCGCAGCACCGCCGTCTCGCCAGGTCCCGGCTGGACGGGGGCGATGCTCGCGCGCGCGTCGAGCCGGTCGCGCCGCGGGTCGTAGGCGAGCACGAGCAGGCGCGATGCGTGGTAGCGGCCGACGGCTCGCATCCTGTTTGCGATCTCGCCGGTCCAGGCCTTCTCCACGAAGGCGATCATGTTCAGCGCGCGCCCCGGCGCGACGCCGTCCGTTTCGGCATGGCGTTGCGCCAGCAGCCCTCGCAGCGCCGCTTCGATCTCGTCGGGGCTCGTGTCTTGGCCGACCCAGACGGAGTCGCCGTGCAGGGAATCGCTTTCCTCGGCCATCAGATCGTGCGCCAGCCCTGTCCCTCGCGCATCATCTCGCGCGCCTCCGTCGGTCCCTGGGAGCCCGCTTCGTACTGCGGCAGCGGATGCGGGGCGGGTGTGGCTTCCCAGGATTTGAGGACCGGGTCGCAGATCTGCCACTGCGCCTCCACCTCGTCGTTGCGGGTGAAGAGCGTCGCGTCGCCGCGCATCGCGTCGATGATCAGCCGCTCGTACGCCTCCGGGGACTGCGAGAGGAACGAGGTGCCGTAGAGGAACTCCATGTTCACAGGGCGGATCACCATCCGCGTGCCCGGGATCTTCGCGCCGAGCTGCAACGAGACGCCCTCGTTGGGCTGCACCGTGAGCACGAGCTGGTTGGGCCGCACCCCCAGCGACCCCTCGCGGCTGAAGGCGAGATGGGGGACCGGCTTGAGCGTGATCGCGATCTCGGTGACCTTGCGAGCCAGGCGCTTGCCGGCGCGCAGGTAGAACGGCACGCCGGCCCAACGCCAGTTGTCGACTTCCAGGCGCAGCGCGGCGAAGGTCTCGGTGTGGGAATCCGCGGCGACGCCCTCCTCTTCGAGATAGCCCGGCACGTCCTGGCCGCCGGCGTGCCCGGCCGCGTACTGCGCCCTGACTGCGATCTCGCCCACCTCCTCCGGGGTCGGCGTGCGAATCGAGCGCAGCACCTTCACCTTCTCGTTGCGGACCTCCTCGGCGCTGAAGCGCGCCGGCGGCTCCATCGCCACGTGGCAGAGAAGCTGCAGCATGTGGTTCTGGATCAGGTCGCGCAGGGCGCCGGCGCGGTCGTAGTAGCCCGCGCGCCCTTCGATGCCGATGTCCTCGGCGGCGGTGATCTGGATGTTGTCGATGTAGTTGCGGTTCCACAGCGGCTCGAACATGCCGTTGGCGAACCGGAACGCCATCATGTTCTGGACGGTCTCCTTGCCCAGGTAGTGGTCGATGCGGAAGACCTGGGGCTCCTCGAAGACCGAGAGCACGCGCCGGTTGAGGTCCATCGCCTCGGCCAGGGAGGTGCCGAACGGCTTCTCGATGATCACGCGAACCCTCTGCCCGTCTTGCGGCGCGCCGTCCTCCTCGGCGCGCCCGGCAAGCCCTTGGCGCCCGAGGGCCTCGATGATCACCGGGAAGAAGGTGGGCGCCGTGGAGAGGTAGAACATGCGCGCAAGCGGTTCGCCGGCGGCGCGCTCGAACTCGTCGAGCTCTCTCGCAAGCCTTTCGTAGACGGAGTCGTCGTCGAAGACCCCGGGCACGTACTTGACCTGTTCGAGCAGCCCCTCCAGCACGTTCTTGTCGGGACTGCGCCTGGAGAAGCGGCGGATCGCCTGCTCGCACTCGGCCCTGTAGTCCTCATGCGGCTTCTCGCGCCGGGAGACTCCGATCAGATGGAAGCGCTCGGGGAGCGCGCCCTCGTGGGCGAGGTTGTAGAGGGCGGGCAGCAGCTTGCGGCGGGCGAGATCGCCCGTCGCGCCGAAGATCACCATCGTCGTGGACGGCACGGGCAGACGCTCCAGCCCTTCGACGAGCGGGTTGACCTCGCCGTCAGGCGGTGCGGCGGTGAGGACGCTCATCGCTTTGCGGAGCTCCTTGCCTTCGCTGCCGCGGGCTTCGCGGCGCGGCGCGAGCGGCTGCCGTTCTTGCGTTGCCCCGCCGCGCCCGCGCTCTTGACAGCGTGCCCGCCGAACTGGTTGCGCAGCGCCGCCAGCAGCCGGTGGGCGAAGTCGCCGTTGCCGCGCGAGGAGAAGCGCTCGTAGAGCGAGGCGGTGATCACCGGCGTGGGTACGTCATGTGCCGTTGCGTCCTCGATCGTCCAACGGCCCTCACCGGAATCCTCGGTGTAGCCCTCGATCTCGGCCAGGGCGTTGCCGTCAGCTTCGAACGCGCGCGCGGCCAGCTCGCAGAGCCAGGAGCGCACGACCGAGCCCTGCCCCCAGAGGTGGGCGATCTTCGCGTTGTCGAGCTCGTACTCGCACTTGTCGAAGAGGTCGAAGCCCTCCGCGTAGGCCTGCATCAGCCCGTACTCGACGCCGTTGTGGACCATCTTCACGTAGTGCCCGGCGCCGGCCGGCCCGAAATGCATCCACCCGCGCGGCCCGATCGCCGCGATGCTCTGCTCGTTGGTCGCGGGCGCCAGCACGTCGAGGATCGGCGCCAGCCGTTTGACCGCCACAGGCGGGCCCCCGACCATCATGCAGTAGCCGACCGTAAGCCCCCAGACTCCGCCGGAGGTGCCCACGTCGACGTAGTGGATGCCGAGCTTTCCCATCTCGGCGGCACGCCGCTTGTCGTCGGTCCACTTCGAGTTGCCGCCGTCGATGATCGTGTCGCCGCGCTGCAGCAGCTTGGAGAGCTTCTGGACGGTCTGTTCGGTCGGATCGCCGGCCGGCACCATGATCCAGATCAGCCGTGGCGGGGCGAGCTGCTTGACCAGGCCGGCGAGCGAGCCGGCGCCGTTGGCGCCATTGGCGACCGCCTGCTGCACCGCGGCCTTGTCAAAGTCGAAGGCCACCACCTCGTGGTCGGAGTCCCTTCTGATGCGGTGAACCATGTTCCCGCCCATCTTGCCCAGCCCGACGAATCCGATCTGCGTCACAGAGCCTCCTCGATCGTGGTCCTCTGATGGTCTCTCAAAGCGTGCGCTCGCGGACCCTGGCCGCCAGTGCGTGCAGGGCCGCCGCGGGATCTTCCTCGGCAATGGTCAGGCGCCCGGCCGCAAGCCCATGGGCGCGCAGCGTCCGCAGGTCACCGTCGGCCTGCGCATGCTCCAGAGAGGTGAACGTGTAAGCCTTCCCCGGCACGGCAACGTCGGGCCCGCTGTCATGCAGCAGTTGCAGGAACCGTCCGGTTGGCGGCCCGCCCTTGTGGAACTGGCCCGTGGAGTGCAGGAAGCGGGGGCCGTAGCCGAAGGTCGTGGTCGCCTGCGTGGCGCTCATGATCGCCTCGCGGAGTTCGGAGACCGCTGCATCGATCTCCGGCGAGGGGGTCATGTAGCCCATCAGCGCCACGTAGGAGGGAGGGGCTGCCTCGTCCAGCAGGCCGCGCAGCTCCTCCGGCGTCGCGTCGGCCGGTGGCGCGGGCTCCTGGCCGGCTTCGATTGCCGCCAGCACCTCGCCCGTCGCGTCCTTGGCCTCCTGGACGTTGGGCTGGTCGAAGGGGTTGATCGAGAGGCCCCACCCGGCGGCCGCGACGCACAGCTCCGCGAGCATGAAGACGCGCCCGAGATCTCGCGGTCCCTGTGTCGGCAACGTGATCAGCGGGTGCCCGGCGGCAGCCAGCGCCTGTGCGGCGGCATCGGTGCCGGGGTCCGGGCTCGCGAGGTCGGTGATGTGCAGGAAGACGCGGTCGGCGCCATAGCTCTCGGGGCCGAGCACCGGCTCCTCGGCGACGGGCAGGATGCCCTTTCCGTGCTTGCCGGTGGACTCCGCGAAGAGCTGCTCCAGCCAGAGCCCAAGCCCGTCCAGCGAGGCGGGGGCGATGATGGTGAGCTTGTCGCGGCCGGCTTCGGCCAGCGCGCTCAGCGCGGCGCCCAGCCACAGCCAGGCGGGGTGCTCGGAGCCGTCGAGCGGAGTCTCCCAGGCTGCAGCCGCGCCCGCCAGCAACGCCCTCGTGTCCGCGCCGGCGAGCGCGGCGGGCACGATGCCGAACGGCGAGAGCGCGCTGTAGCGCCCGCCGATGTCCGGGTCGCCGTGGAAGACGCGTCGGAAGCCGTGCGCGCCGGCCAGCCGCTCCAGCCCGCTGCCCGGGTCAGTGATCGCGGCGAAGCGGTCGCCATCGGGCACGACGCTCCAGAAGTGGGCGAACATCGAGAGCGGCTCGATCGTGCCGCCGGACTTGGAGGAGACGAGGAAGAGCGTGCGTCCCGGGTCGATTGCGCGCTGGATCTCCAGCACTGCTCCGGCGTTCGTGGAGTCAAGCACGTGCAGCGTCGGGAAGCCATCACGGGGGCCGAAGGTGCGCCTTATCACCTCCGGGGCGAGCGAGGAGCCGCCCATTCCCAGCACCACGGCGTGCTCGGTGCCATCCGCGGCCAGCTCGGTGGCGAAGGAGATCAGGTCATCCAAGCCGGGAAGCATCCTCTCGGCGATCGTCAGCCATCCGAGCCTGTTTGCGACCTCCGGCGTGCCAGCCGGCCCCCACAGAGCCGCGTCCGCCGCCCGCACGCGGCTCTGAACGCACTGTTCGGCGGCACGCGCGATCTGTGAGGCGACGGGCGCCCCCAGGTCCTCGGGGATCAGCGCTCGCACGGGGAGGTGGCCGTCGCTCACATGCACGATCGTAGTCGCAGGGGGCGTTGGCGCGCTGCGTTGGTGTAGCTTTGCGGCCTTGAGCGCCGAGCAGGGACACAACCATCCCGATCGCAACCTCGCCCTGGAGCTGGTGCGGGTGACCGAGGCGGCCGCCCTGGCGACGGCGCCGCTTGTCGGGCGCGGGGACAAGGAGGCCGCCGACCAGGCGGCGGTCGACGGCATGCGATACATGCTGCACTCGGTCCAGATGGACGGGGTGGTGGTGATCGGCGAGGGAGAGAAGGACGAGGCGCCGATGCTCTACAACGGCGAGCACATCGGCGATGGCTCTCCGCCGCAGGTCGACATCGCCGTCGACCCGCTCGAGGGCACGACCCTGGCCGCCCACGGCATGCCGAGCGCGCTTGCGGTGATCGCGCTCTCCGAGCGCGGCACGATGTTCGACCCGGGCCCCTGCGTCTACATGGAGAAGATGGCCGGGTCCGCGGAGATCGCCGACCTGCTCGACCTAGACCGCCCGCTCGGGGAGACCGTGAAGCTGATCGCCGACCGCAAGGGGCACGCGGTCGGGGACGTGATGGTCGTCGTGCTGGACCGCCCCCGCCACGAGCAGGGCATCGCCGAGATCCGCGCCGCCGGCGCGCGCGTGCGCCTGATCGCCCACGGCGACGTCTCCGCCGCGTTGCTGGCGGTCACGCACCGCTCTCCCGTGGACCTGCTCTGGGGCATCGGCGGCACGCCCGAGGGCGTGATCTCCGCCTGCGCGGTCAAGTGCATCGGCGGGCAGCTTCTCGGGCGCCTGTGGCCGCGCGACGAGGATGAGCGCACGGCGGCGGTGAACGCCGGATACGACCTGCAGAAGGTGTTGGACTGCGAGGATCTCGTCAAAGGCGAAAACGTCTTCTTCTCGGCCACCGGCGTCACCGACGGGGACGTGCTGCAGGGGGTGCGCTACCCGCGAGCCGGGGGCGCCACGACCGAATCGCTCGTGATGCGCGGTCGCTCGAACACCGTGCGCCGCATCCACGCCGAGCACGACCGCGAGAAGCTGCGCGCGCTGCGCGGCGGGCGCGCGATCTGAGCGGGGCCCGCGGCGCGAATGCGCCCGAGCGAGCGCGGCTCACGCGCCGCGAGGCGCAGCTCACGGCGTGAAGCGCCCCACCTTGGATTGCGCCAGGTCCAGCCGCGCCAGCGAGCGCAGGAAGCCGTGCGTGACGAAGACGTGGATCTTCGACTGCGTGATGTTGTAGATCCGGCGAGAGATCCCGGTGGCGATCGCGGGGTGGAAGTTTGCGACCTCGACCTCGACGTGCACGCAGACCCGGCCGGAGGCGGGCGAGCCGGGGCGGCGGCTCACCCGGATCTGGAGGTGGCCATGGCCTCCGTGACCGCGCCGCGAGACGAGCAGGCCGCTTTGTATGCGCCAGCGCACCAGGCCGTGCTCGGCGTCCATCTCGTATTCGGGCGCCATGAAGGTCAGCAGCTTGAGCGGCCATGCGATCAGGATCACGAACCGCTTGGTCTCGGTGTAGCGGACTCGCACCAGCCCCAACGTCACGCGCGTCAGAAAGCGCCAGTAGGTGCGCGCAAGCTGCTCCAGGTGCATCGGCGACCAGAGCTGTCGCATCGTGGCTTCGGGGAGCGAGAGATCGGCCGTCTGCACCGAGCGAACGGCGCCGGTCTCGCGGTCTTCGGTGGTGTCGTCCCTCAGGTTGGCAACGCTCGCTGCGCGCATCACAAGGAGGCTAACGTCATCTCCACGTGATATCCCACACGGGTGAGCGCAGAGCGGACAGTCCGGGCCGCGAGCGCGGCGCAGGATCTCTGCGCCGCGCTGTGGGACGCGTTGCACGAGCAGTTGCGGGCCGGCTCGCCGCAGCAGGCGGCGATGCTCGCGGAGCGAATCGCCGAGGCGTCGCGTTCGATCGCGGCGCTCGCGCTGCTGGAGCCGCAGGGCGGCGGTGGCGATGGCGGCGGCGGCGCAACGGATCGCTTCGGGACGCCGGTCGCAGAGTCCGACGTGGCTGCCGGCGCCCGCGAGACGGCCGTCCAGGATGGCGCGGTCGGCGCGGAACTGCGCGCCGCGGTGATCGTCGACGAGCACGACGAGCCGGCCGACACGCCGATCGCGATTCGCGATGCTCGCCGCGCGCCGGACACTCCCTGGGAGACCGCCGTGGAGCGCCGGCTCGACCGCTACCGGACCGATCGCGAGCGGTTCGCGGTGCTGCTGGTCGAGCTCCTGGACGGGGAGCGGCTGCGCCTCGCCCAATCGCCTGCCGACGCCGAGCGTCAGATCCGCGAAATCGAGTCCGCGATGGTAGAGCAACTGCGTCCCGCCGACTCGCTCGTGCGCGAGATGGACGGCCGCTACTGGCTGCTGGCTCCCGACACCGACTCTGCGGAGGCGCGGACGCTCGCGAGCAGGATCGCCGTGGCGGCTAGGCGTTGCGCCTCCCACCGCGGGGCGCCGATGGAGGTAGCCGTCGGCATCGCGCTCTGCCCCGAGCATGGTCTCGACAGCGGGGCTCTGCTGGGGCACGCCGAGGTTGACCTGTACGCTGCGCAGGCGCGCGGCGGGGTGCTCAGCGATCCCGACGCCGATCCCGCGGCCTGAGCGCCGGCGGGGCTCCGCGAGCGCAGGCGGCGTGCCGGGGCTCAGCCTGCGCGCTGGGGTCCAGCCTGCGCGCCGGGGCTCAGCCTGCGCGGACGCCGCCCTCGGGGCCGGTGACGGTGGCGGTTCGTTTCTTCTTCGAGCTGTGCGCGGCGGGCCGGCCGAGCTCCGGGGAGTTCTGGACGTGCCCGACGACCTTCGCGGTCACCTTCGCCGTGCCGGCCATCTTCAGCAGACGCGCGGCGCCAAGGGTGAGATCCCAGCTTGCGCCGATCGGTCCGTAAGGCCCGCGATCCACGACTGGAGCCGTCACCTGCCGTCCGTGGTAGCTGAAGGCGACCAGCGTGCCGCAGGGCAGAGTGCGGTTGGCGACGCCGACCAGCTTCTTGGTCAGCAGTTGGCCGCAGGCAGTGTGGCGGCCGAAGAGCCCGGGCCCGAACCAGGTCGCCAGCGTGATGCCTTCCTGCAGGCTGGGCGCGCTCTGCGGGCTTGCCGACGGCGTGCTTGCTTCCGCGCTGGGAGCGGCGGTCGCGCCCGTCAGCGTTTCGGCTGCCATGGCAGTGCCGGGAAGCAGGGCGCAGACGCCGAGCGCCGCGGCGCAGAGCAGCACGGGCAGGGACACGGTCTTTTTCGCGATCGGCAGCATGCTCGAACGCCTACGGGGTGAGCTGACGGGCTCGCGCTGGTGTCGCGCTACGGCCTGGATCGACCGATTCGCCCCGGCGGGCCGGCATCGCGGCCCACAGTGGTTCCCCCGTCCTCTGCGATCAGCGCCGCAGAGGCTCGGCGTGGGCGGCAGTATACAGGGACCGGATTGCGAAAGCGCCTTGGCACGCTTGTCCCAGGCGCAGAGACATGCCGCAGTTTGCGGAGTGTTCGCGCGGGCGTCGGAGAGGGACGGCCGGCGTCTCAGGAGCCTGACAGACGCGAGAGCGCGCCTCGCAGCAGCCGGCTTCCAGCCGCGATGCCGGTTTGTGCCAGCTCTCCGGCAAGCTCCGCGAGCGCTCCGAGCATCTCGGGCCCGCTGGGCGGGGAGACCGGCGTGCCGGTCAACTCGTTATCGGCCTCGTACCCCTGCCTCGGCGTTGGCTCCCGGGCCGGCTTGCCGCCGCGCCGCTTGGCCTTGGCCGCCGGAGATCGCTTCGCGGGCGCCGCGCCCGATCGCTTCGCGGGCGCCGCGCCCGATGGCTTGGCCGTGGCGGCGGCAGATCGCTTGGCCCCGGCGGCGGGCGTCTTCAAGCCGGCTGCGCCGGCGGTCTTGGCTGCGCCGGCGGTCTTGGCTGTGTCGGCGGTCTTGCTGGCGCCGGACGCCTTCCCGACAGGCTTCTCGCCGGCAGCCGTGGACTGCGGGGCCTCTCCCTGACCCTGCGACCCGGTCGCGCGCGCCCTTCTGCGAGCCGTCTCGCGGCGCGGGCTTGCCCGTTGCGGTCGCGTGCGGGGCAGCTCCGCCAGGACGCTGCGACGCTCCTCGCTCTGCGGCTCTGAGCTCTCTGAAGACTCTGGGCTCGCCATGAACGGCATCATCGCCTAAACAGCGACATTCGCGCAACACGCTCGTGCGCAGACGGCTCCAGGCAGTCGGAAACGACCCCATGGCGCGGTAGCATGGGGACCCGGAATGCAGGCGGTAGATGTGATGATCCTGTTACGGTTGGGGGCGTTCCGGCCGTAACTCACGGTCGGTTTCGCTGTAATCGCTCCCGAACGGCGGCTGCGCCGCGAACGGGACGCGAGGGCTCGTTCGAGGAGACGAAACGGAAGGCAACATGTCAGTGGTCGAACTGCAAGAGCTCGAAGAGGTCAAGAATCTGCTGAACAAGGGCCAGCAGATAGGAGTCCTCACATACGCGGAGATATCGTCCGCCACCTCCGATCTCGATCTGGACGAGTCCGACATCGAGGAGCTCCACGGCTTCCTCGAGAAGGCCGAGATCGAGCTCGTGGAGGACATAGACCCGGCGACGGCGGCCGCGCTGCAGGTGGAGCGCGCGCCCGACAAGCGCACCCGGCGCAAGGCCAAGCAGCTCGACCTGAAGCCGGACATGACCACCGACTCGCTGCAGCTCTTCCTCAAGGACATCGGCAAGGTGCGCCTGCTCACCGCTCAGGAGGAGGTCGATCTCGCCAAGCGGATCGAGCGCGGAGACCTCGACGCCAAGCAGAAGATGGTCGAGTCCAACCTGCGCCTGGTGGTCTCGATCGCCAAGAACTACCGCAACCAGGGCCTTCCCTTCCTCGACCTGATCCAGGAGGGCACCCTCGGCCTGGTTCGCGCCGCGGAGAAGTTCGACTACCGCAAGGGCTTCAAGTTCTCCACCTACGCAACCTGGTGGATTCGCCAGGCGATCGCCAGGGCGCTGGCCGACAAGGCGCGCACGATCCGCATCCCCGTCCACGTCGTGGAGAAGCTGAACAAGATCGGCCGCGCCGAGCGCAAGCTCGTCACCGAGCTGGGCCGCGAGCCCACCCCGGACGAGATCGCCGAGGTCACCGGCATCGACCCCGAGGAGGTCGACGCGATCAAGCGCTCCGCTCAGGCCCCCGTCTCCCTGGAGAAGCCCGTCGGGGACGAGGAGGAGTCGGAGTTCGGCCAGTTCATCGCCGACGAGCGCGCCGAGTCGCCGTACGAGCGCGCCGCCGAGATCCTCACCAAGGAGGCGCTGCGCGAGGCGCTGGAGAACCTCTCCTACCGCGAGCGGCGCGTGCTGGAGCTGCGCTACGGCCTCGGCGGCGAGCACCCCCGCACGCTGGACGAGGTCGGTCGCACCTTCAACGTGACTCGTGAGCGCATCCGCCAGATCGAGAACCAGTCGCTGAAGAAGCTGCAGTCGCTGGCGGAGGCGCAGAAGCTAAGAGACGTAGCGTAGGGCTCGGGCGCTCAAGCGCGCGCCCCGGCATGCCGATGCCAGGGCTATGTTCGATGTGCAGGCGACGCTGCGCGAGCTTGTGCAGCGGCACGGCTCCGATCTGCATCTGAAGGTCGGCTCGCCGCCGCTGTTTCGCGTCGATGGCGTGCTCGCCGCCGGGGAGAGCGCCAAGCTCGATGCGGCCGACACCGAGCGGGCGCTGCACGACCTGCTCTCCGACCAGGGCAAGCTCGAGGAATTCGCCGCCGAGCACGAGGTCGACTTCTCCTTCGAGCTCTCCGGGGTGGCGCGCTTCAGGATCAACGCCTTCCAGCAGCGCGGCGTGATCTCGCTCGCGTGCAGGGCGATCCCGCACAAGATCAGCACGATCGAGGAGCTCGCGCTGCCCGACGTGGTGCGCGACCTGGCCGATGAGGAGCGCGGGATCGTGCTGCTCACCGGCACGACGGGCTCCGGCAAGTCGACGACGCTCGCGGCGATGATCGACCACATGAACACGACCACGAGCAAGCACATCGTCACGATCGAGGACCCGATCGAGTTCGTGCACGAAGACAAGCGCTCGGTCATCAACCAGCGCGAGGTGGGGATGGACACCTCTTCGTTCAAGCGCGCGCTGCGGCGCGTGCTGCGGCAGGACCCCGACGTGATCCTGATCGGCGAGATGCGCGACGAGGAGACGGTCCAGACCGCGCTCTCGGCGGCCGAGACCGGTCACCTCGTGCTCTCCACGATCCACACGGTCGACGCGAGCGAGTCGATCAACCGCATGCTCGACTTCTTCCCGCCTCATCAGCACAACCAGGCGCGCTCGATGATCGCCGGCACGATCAAGGGCGTGATCTCCCAGCGTCTGGTCCCCGGCGCCGCCGGCGGGCGCGTCGCGGTCTGCGAGGTCCTGCGCATGACGGGCAGGGTGCGCGACATGATCGTCGACCCCTCCCAGACCGGCAAGCTGCACGAAGTGATCGCCACCGGCGCCTACTACGGGATGCAGACCTTCGACCAGGCGCTCTTCGGTCATCTCAAGGCCGGCAGGGTGAGCATGGAGGACGCGATGCGCGTCGCCAGCAGCCCGCATGACTTCAAGCTCCTGGTCCAGGCCGACGGGCGCCGCGGCACCACGATGGAGGACGTCGCGGCGGCGCAGCGCAGCAGCGGCGGCGCAGATCCGCAGGCCCCTCCGGGTCAGGGCACGTCGAGTCCGGCCCAGGGCGCGCCCGCACCGGCCCGGCCGTCGGTGCTGGCCGGCTGAGTCGGCACCAGGCGAGGCCCGCCGGGGCATACCACTTCAGTTGGTAAAGTAAAGCCAGGAATGGCTGTTGAGAGCACGTGTCCGGTATGCCGCACCGCCGAAGTGGTGTGCGGGAAGTGGACGCTGCTGCTCGTTCGCGATCTCGCGGAGGGTCGGGCGCGCTTCTGTGAGCTGGAACGCTCGCTGGCCGGGATCAGCCCGCGCACGCTCTCTCTGCGGCTCCGTGCATTGGAGGAAGAGGGCATCGTCGAGCGTCACACCTACCCTGAGGTGCCCCCGCGCGTGGAGTACGCGCTCACCGAGAAGGGTCGGGCGTTGCTGCCGATCGTGCAGGACATGCGCGATTACGGCGAACGCTGGCTGACCGGCGAGTGCCAGGAGGCGGTCGCGATCACGCTGGCCTCCGAAGTCGGCGCCGCAGCGTAAGCGCTCCAGGCGCAAGCCGCGCTGCGCAAAGCAGGAGCGAGCCGGGCGACGGCGAAACGCCACATGTGCAATCGAGGCTGCTTCAAGAAGCGCTCAGGGCCTTCGCCGCAGAGGTCTCGGAGGCATTGCAGGCGCAACTCGCGGCTGGGGCGGAGATTCCGTTCGAGCTTGCGGGCGCCGGCAGCCGCGCAGGCCGATCCGAGCTTCAGTTCTACAGCCCGATGACCGGCACGTTCATTGCCGAGCACTGGCCGCGTCTGGGCCGGCTGCCGGCGCGCGGTCCGGCGTTGAGCGCGCTGCAGGCTTTCCGTGGCCTGGACCGATACGTGGCCGTCCTGGACTTGCGCCCAGGCCAGCGCTCACAGGCAAGGGGCGCGCTCGCGGACCACGCGCTGAGGGCCTTCTGCGAGGACGTCTTCCACGAGCAGAGCGATTTCGTGTTGCGCGAGGGACGCCTGCAAGTCGCGCTGAGCCGGTTGGAGGCGGCGCAGGAGACGCAGTCCGGCTCGCTGACGCTGCTGGCCACCCTCCACGGGCTCGCGATCCTCTCACCGCAGCTTCAGCTCGCCGAGCGGCTGATCATCGCGCGGCCGGAGACCATCTCCGGGGTGCCCGAGCAGGCGCTGTGGCCGATCAGGCCCGGGGGCGCAGGCGCCTCCGAGGTCGTCGGGGCGGGCGAGCACCTGCTGATCGTCCTCGACGTCCCCGAGCAGGACGAGCGCGTGGACCGCTCCCTCGACTACGGCCGGGAGCTGCTGCTGGAGCTGCTGCGCGCGCTGCGGCTCTACGGCGATGGGCGCATAGCGTTGGGCTCGATGGCCTGGGCCTGCGCCGGCGAGGCGCCGTTCGCTCCACTGGCGCTCGACGTCAGCGGCCGCCCCCAGGGAGTGCTGGTGGTCCGTGCCGAGCAGGAGGACGAGCTGCGCGCCTTCTGCAGCCTGACGGCTCGCCGGGTCCCGCGCGAGGGGCCGGTGGCGTGGGCCCTGCGGCGCTTCGAGCTCGGCTGCGAACGTGGCGACGAGTTGGAGGGACTCAGCGATCATCTGCTTGGCTTGCAGGCGCTGCTGGAGCCCGAGCGGGTCGCTCACGGCCTGCTGGCGGCACGCACAGCGGCCTTGTGCGCGCCTGTGGAGGGCCGTCAGCAGGTTGCCGCGCGCGTGCTGCGCGCACTGGAGCTGGAGCGCGACGTGGTGCATGGGCACGCGGCGCACGGCGCCGGGGCGCTGGAGCTCGCCCGCGAGATCGCCGCGCACCTCAGAGCGCTGCTGCGCGACGTGATCTGCGGCCATCTGGAGCCGGACCTGGCAGCCGTCGCCGACGAGCTGATGCACGCCGGCGGGGAGCCCGATCGCGAGGCTGCCGAGACGGCGCGGGAGCCTGCGCCCAGAGCGGTCAGGCCGGTTCGGGCCAAGGCAGCCAAGCCGGCCTCCTTGCGAGCCCGCAGCGGCGCCAAGGACGATGAGCAGACGCGTGTGCTCGCGGCCCGCCGCGCCGCGGCGCCCCAGCCGGCGCCGGAGCCGGCACGCCAGAGCGCGTTGCCGCTCTGATCTCTCGCGCCGTCCTGCGCGCGCCTCCCGATGCGGCCGCGCCTTCCTGCGCGTCAACCGAGCAGGTGAGCGGCGACCTTCACCAGCGAGTCGATGTCCTGGACGTCCTCGTCGAGGTGCGGGATCAGGATCGGGCTCTGGTCGCCGACGGCGCCGCGCATGTGCGCGATCGTCTGCTCGTCGCGGCGCACGAGCACGTCGAAGTCGGCGAGGTTGTCGGCCACCCGCGCGGCCAGGCGCTCGCCGAGCTCCGGCGCCAGCAGCGCCTTGACCTCCTCGAGCGTGTGCCCGTCCAGGCCGTCCATGTGCACGCGGTTGACGATCAGGCCGCCGAACGGCATGCCCTCGTCCTCCAGGTGCTCGGCGAGCGCGATAGCCTCGCTCGCCGGGTCGCGCTCCGGTGAGGTGACGATCAGGAAGCTGGTCTTGGCAGGGTCGCGCAGCAGCTCCCCGACCCCGCGCGCTCGCTCGCGCACCCCCTCGATCGTGCCGGCCAGCGAACGGAAGAAGGCGGTCAGATCGCCGAGCAGGTCGATTCCCGCCGCGCGCGCGAAGATCGAGAAGACCAGGAACGTGGGTCGGCCGACGAGGCGCGCGGCAAGGCCCCCCGGCGCAAGGAACATGCCGATCGCCCGGCCGCCGAGAAAGCGCTCCAGGCGGGTGGGCGCGTCCAGGAAGTCCAGCGCGTTGCGCGACGGCGGGGTGTCGAGAACGATCGCATCGAAGCCGCCTTCGTGGTGCAGCTCGTAGAGCTTGGCCACCGCCGAGAGCTCCTGAGAGCCGGCCACTGCGGAAGAGAGATCCCTGTAGATGCGGTTGTCGAGGATCTCCTGCCGTGTCCGCGAGTCGGGGGCGAGCGTGCCGATCAGCTTGTCGAGGGTGCTCTTGACGTCGAGCGTCATCGCCCACAGCTCGCCCCTCATCTCAAGACCGCCGTCCTGCAGGCGGCGCGGATCGATCAGTTGCGGCTCGCCGCCGAGCTGCTGCAGGCCAAGCGCGGTCGCCAGGCGCTTGGCGGGGTCGATGGTGACCACCGCGACCCGGCCTCCCGCTGCCGCGAGACCGAGCGCGAGCGCGGCTGAGACCGTCGTCTTGCCGACCCCGCCGGGCCCGGCGCACACGTAGATGCTCGGGCCGCCGGGGTCTGCTCCTATCTTTCCGTCCGGCATCTGTTGGATCGTAGAGGGCGAGCCTTGAAGCGCACCTTCATTGCGCGGAGCCGGGCGATGGGGGCTGCCCGGGAAGGAATCGCGTGCTGGGATGCGAATTAGGGCGCGAGTGCAGTCCCACCATCCAGCATCGGAGCCTCCCGTGCAAGCACAGGCCCAGAAGGCCAAGGTCATCGCGTTCGCAAACCAGAAGGGCGGGGTCGCCAAGACCACGACGACCCTGAACCTCGCGGCTGCCTTCGCGGAGGAGGGCCACCGGGTGCTCTGCGTCGACATGGATCCGCAGGGCAACCTCACGATGTCCCAGGGCATCGATCCCGACACGCTCGAACTCTCGATGTACGACGTGCTGGTCCACAAAGTCTCGATCAGAGAGGTCGTGCGCAGACGCGAGGTGGACGTGGCGTGCGCGTCGATCGACCTGGCCGGCGCCGAGATCGCGATGTCCACGATGATCGGCCGCGAGCGTTCGCTGCAGAAGGCATTCGAACCGATCGGCGAGGACTACGACTTCATCTGCATCGACACGCCGCCGAGCCTCGGCCTGCTGACGATCAACGCTCTGACCGCCGCGGACAAGGTGATCGTGCCGGTGCAATGCGAGTACCTCTCCATGCGCGGGCTGATCCAACTGCAGAACACCCTGGCGATGATCCGCGAGAACCTCAATCCCGACGTGGACATCGAGGGTATCCTCCCTACTTTGGTGGACTCGCGCACGATCCACGCCAAGGAGGCGATAGAGATCCTCGAGGAGAACTTCGGCGACCGGGTCTTCGCGTCTCGCATCCGCAAGACGGTGCGCTTCGCCGAGGCGCCCGTGAAGGGCATGTCCGTGCTCAAGTACGAGCCCGACGGCATGGCCGCCCAGTCCTATCGCCAGCTTGCACAGGAGGTGCTTGCACATGGCCAACGCTAAACAGCGCGCGAGCATGCGCGAAGGCCCACTGGCAGCCCTCTTCCGCAAGACAGAAGAGGACGATCAGCTCCCTGCCGACTCCGTCGGTGGCGCCCAGGAGATGGACGTAGAGCCGCGGCAGCCGCAGGCTGCCGCGCCCTCGCTCGCCGCCGCGCCCGCCGCTGCGTCTTCGACCGCCGCAGAGTCTTCGACGGCGCATGAGCCTGTGCAGGCTGCCGCGCCGCAGCAGCCACTCGCCTCAGAGCAGACATCCGCGCCGCAGCGTCCTGCCGGTCCCTCGGCCGGCGGCTCGCCCGCGGGGCGTCTCGGCGGCACGCCGCCGCTGGCGGGCTCTGCGCGCGGCAACGCGCCACATCCGTCCCTGAGCGCACCCGCCGTCATGGAGCCAGCCGAGGCGGCCCCCGGGGTGCCCAGCCCAAAGCAGCGTCTGCTGCAGGCGTTCTCATCCGAGATCCCGGCCAACGTCATGGAGCGTCCCGCTCCCGCGACGTCCGCCGGCCAGATGCATGTGCAGGAGCAGCCCGCGCCGCCGCGCGTCGAAAGCTCGGCCGGACATCCGAACATCAGGGTCGTAGGAGTCGGTGGAGCCGGGACCAACGCCGTCAACAGGATGGTCGAGGCCGAAGTCGAGGGCGTCGAGTTCATCGCCGTCAACACCGATCTGCAGTCCCTGCAGCAGAGCAGCGCGGATGTCACAGTCCACATCGGCGTGGAGATCACCAGGGGCCTGGGCTCAGGCTCGGACGCCAACGTCGGCCGGCAGGCCGCGATGGACGACTACGACAGCGTCAAGGCGCTGCTGAAGGGCTCTGACATGGTCTTCATCGCCGCCGGAGCAGGCGGCGGCACGGGCACCGGCGCCGCGCCGATCGTCGCCCGCATCGCCCAGGAGGTGGGTGCGCTGACCGTGGCGATCGTGACCCGGCCCTTCGGATTCGAGGGCTCCCGCCGCGCCGAGCAGGCCACCCACGGCATCGAGGCGCTGGCCGAAGAGGTCGACACCCTGATCGTCGTGCCCAACAACCGGCTGCTCTCGATCCTCGACAAGCAGACCTCGATGGTCGACGCCTTCCGGGTCGCCGACGACGTTCTGCGTCAGGGCGTGCAGGGCATCTCCGACCTTGTCACCCTGCCTGGGCTGATCAACCTCGACTTCGCCGACGTGCGCACGATCATGAGCAACGCCGGCAACGCGCTGCTCGGCATCGGCATGGGCGTTGGTGAGAACCGGGCGGTGGACGCCGCCATGCAGGCCGTCTCCTCGCCGCTGCTGGAAACCTCGATGGACGGCGCCCGCTCGATCCTGCTCTCGATCACCGGCGGCGCGGATCTGTCGCTGTGGGAGGTCAACGAGGCCGCCAAGGCGGTCTCCGAGGCCGCGCATCCCGACGCGAACATCATCTTCGGCGCGATGGTCGACGAAAAGCTCGACGACCAGGTGTGGGTGACGGTCGTGGCGACCGGCTACGGCGAGCACAGGGCGATCCAGCGCCTGCGCGAGCCGGCGGGAGAGCCGCGCGTGATCCGCAACCGCGAGCCTCGCATCACCGACCGGCGCGCCGGCGGCCGTCAGCGACGGTCCGGGCTCGGCGTCGACGAGTACGACATCCCAGAGTTCGTCCCCCGGGTCTGAGCGCCGTCGACCGGCGCATTCCGGCGTCCTCGCTCGCTCGCGTACCGATGTACGCCACGCTCGCTGCGTCCTTGGACTGCTTGGTCGACGGCACTCAGGCCGGCGTGCGGCATCGACGGGCGCGTTCCGGCGTCCTTGCTCGCGTGCGGCATCGATCGGGATCTGCTATTCGCTGATGCCATGAGCGTGCCGGCGGAGGAGGCAGGGAACAGCGACAGGGGATTCGTGGCGGCAGGTCATCCGCTGACCGCGCAGGCAGGCGCGCGCGTGCTGCGCGAAGGCGGCAATGCGGTGGACGCCGCGGTCGCGGCGATGCTCACCTCATTCGTGGCCGAGCCGCTGCTGACCGGGCTTGGGGCCGGCGGACACATGATCGTCGTCTCCGACGCCGAGACCGTGGTGCTCGACTTCTTCGTGCAGGCGCCGCGGCGCGCCGGCGACGGCTCCGCGGCCGAGCTGGAAGCGGTGGACGTCTCCTTCGGCGATGCGGTCCAGGTCTTCTACATCGGCCCGGCCTCCTGCGGGATCTACGGCACGCCGGCCGGCGTGTGCACGGCATCCGCTCGCTGGGGCACGATGCCCCTCCCGGCGCTCGCGGCGCCCGCGGCGCAGCTTGCCCGCGAAGGCGTGGCGCTGAACGCCCAGCAGGCGTACATCGCCAAGATCCTGACCGACCTGCTCTGCTCGACGCACGAGTGCGCGGCGCTCTGGAGCAGCGGTGGTCGGGTGCTGCGCGAGGGCGATGTGATGCGCGACCCCGACCTCGCGGACGCGATCGAACGGCTCGGCAGCGAGGGCGCGGCGCCCTTCTACACCGGGGAGATCGCAGCGGCCGTGTGCGATCTGCTGGCGCGGCTCGGCGGCTCGATCACACCCGATCAGCTTGCTGCCTACAGGGCGATCGAGCGTGAGCCGCTCGCGGTGCGCTTCCGCGACCGCGAGGTCCTGACCAACCCGCCGCCGGCGGCCGGCGGCGCTCTGCTCGCCTATGCGCTCGCGCTCCTGGACAGGGCCGGCCCCGGTCCTGCCTCCACAGAGGAGCTGATCGGCGCGATGGAAGCGGCGCAGGCGCAGCGCACGCCGGAGTTCATCGAGGGGCTCGGAGAGGAGGGGTTCCTGGAGCGCTTCCGCGCCTCGCGCCTCGGCTCGACCACGCACATCTCGGTGCTCGACGGCCGGGGGATGGCGTGCGCCGTGACGACCACCAACGGCGAGGGCTCGGGAGTGGTGGTGCCCGGCACCGGCATCCACCTCAACAACGTGATGGGCGAGGAGGATCTCAACCCGCTGGGCTTTCATCGGCACCCTGCCGGCAGGCGGATGCCGAGCATGATGGCTCCGAGCGTCGTGATGCGAGACGGAGAGGTCGAGCTGGTGCTCGGGAGCGCCGGCTCCAACCGGATCCGCTCAGCGTTGCTGCAGACGATCATCGGCGTCGTGGACCGCGGCCTGACGGTCGAGCAGGCCGTGCATGCCCCGCGCGTGCACTTCGAGGACGGGGTCGTCTATCACGAGCCGGGGATCGAGATGGATTCCGTATCGCCGGCGGGGCGCAGGTTCGTGGGCTTCCACGACTCGAACGTCTTCTTCGGCGGCGTCCAGGCCGTTGCGCATCACGACGGCCTGATCGAGGGCGCCGGCGACCCGCGGCGCGGCGGGGTGGCTGTCAGGGCCTGAACGCGGGCAGGGCCGGCGCGGGGGAGCGCTTCAGGGCCGGCGCGCGGTGATCATCAGGTTGTAGAAGACCGCGGCCGGCAGACGCCGCTCCAGCAGCCGTCTGTCGAGCTCCTGGAGTGCCAGGTAGCCACGGTAGGCGTACTGGCGCCAGGCCCACGGCACGTCCCGCGGGTCGGCGGTCGCCTCCAGCGTGCGGTTGGTCCAGCCGAACCAGTTCGCAAGCAGCTCCTCGCCGGTGACTTCGATGCTCTGAAGGCCGGCGGCCCGCGCGAAGCCCGACAGTTCGCCCGGAGCGAACGCGTGCACGTCCACGAACTGCTCAAGGCTTGCCTCTGGCGCGCCACCCTCCGCCGGCGGCGCCGGCCGCGCGCCGATCACCTGGCGCCACAGAGGCGCCACGGCGCCGGCGACGCGCTTGGGGACCCGGGCGATCCGGTCGCCGTAGCGGGAGGGCTCACCGGCGAAGAGGACGGTGCCACCGGGGGCGAGCACTCGCGCGAACTCCGAGAAGGCCTTCGCGAGGTCGGGGATGTGGTGGAGCACCGCGTGGCCCAGGACCAGGTCGAAGCTGCCGTCCTCGAAGGGCAGGCTCTCGGCATCGGCGATTGCCGTCCTCACGTCGAGCCCCAGGCGCTGCGCATTGGCGGACAGCGTCGAGAGCATGCCGGGGGAGATGTCGGTGCAGGTCGCCTGCGCGACGATTCCCGCACGCATCAGGTTGAGAGTGAAGTAGCCGGTCCCGGAGCCGATCTCCAGCGAGCGTCGGTATGCGCCCGGCCTGCCGCCGAGCGCCTTCGCGACCTTCGCGGTGACCTGGTGAAGGCCGATGTCGCCGAAGTCGATTCCCCACTTGGCGTCGTAGTGCTGCGCCGCGACGTCGTGGTAGCGGGTGTTGACGTCGCGGATCTCCTCGGGGCTAAGTGCTTGCGTCATGGGCTGGCACCTTATACTCGCCGCGGTGCCGGCGCCGCTCTACCTACAGCGAGACCAGCCCGAGGGGGTCCCGCCATTGGCGCTCACAGGTGAGCGCACGCTTCCGGACGTGCCGGAGGAGAACTACTGGTACCGCCGGCATCTGATCGTCTACGAGTGGATCGCCGCGCGAGTCGGCGGCATGCGGGTGATCGACATGGCCTGCGGGGAGGGCTACGGCTCGGCGACGCTCGCCGCGGGCGCGGCGAGCGTGATCGGAGTCGACGCCAATCCCGAGGCTCACGAGCACGCGCGACTGCGCTACGAAGGCGCGAGCCTGCGATTCGAGCGCGACCTGATCGAAACCTTCACCGCGCCCGCCGACGCGGTCGTGTTCCTGCAGACGATCGAGCATCTGCAGGACGCCGGCGCCGCGCTGACCCACTTCAAGAGTCTGGTGGGGGAGGGCGGCGTCGTCTACCTCTCCACGCCAAACGTGCGCACGCTTGCCCCGAGGGGAGCGGAGCGCTCGGACAACCCCTGGCACGTGCACGAGTACACGGCCTCCGAGTTCGAGCGGCTCTGCGAGGAGCACTTCGACACCGTCGAGATGTTCGGCCTCTTCCACGCACGCAAGCTGCGCGCGCACGAGATCGCGCTGAAGCTCGGGTGGGACTCGGTGCACTCGCGCATCGGGGTGACGAAGAGCTTCTACGGCTGGTTCACGCCCGCCATCTCCGCAAGCGACTTCGCGCTGAAGCCCAAGGGGAGCGCGGACCTCGAGCGGGCGCTCGACTTCGTCACGGTGTGCAGGGTGTGAGAGGCCGCCGCGCCGGCGGCGGGGCGGACCGGGCGGGCGGGGCTCTGTCCATCCTGCTGCACACCCACATGCCATATGTCGAGGGGTTCGGGACCTGGCCCTTCGGCGAGGAGTGGCTCTGGGAGGCGATGGCGACCTGCTACCTGCCGCTGCTCGACCTGCTCGACGGCGGCGCGCCGCTGACGGTCTCCCTGACGCCGGTCCTCTGCGACCAGTTCGAAGTCCCGGAGATCGGCACGCGCTTCACGAGGTTCGTGGAGGAGGTGCGCAGGCACACCCACGAAGAGGACGCGCGCGGCCTGCGGGCCGGCGGATACGAGCAGCTCGCCCAGGAGCTGGAACGCTCTCTGGCGGATTACCGCTCCGCTGCACAGCGGCTCGCCGACCGCGGAGGGGACATGCTCGCCGCGCTGGCGCCCCACGCGCAGTGGACCTCCTCGGCCACCCACGCGGTGCTGCCGCTGCTGGCGAGCGACAGCGGCCTGCGCGCGCAGGCTCAGACCGGCATAGACGCTCACCGTGCCCGGTTCGGGCAGAGCTGGGCGGGCGGCTTCTGGCTGCCGGAGTGCGCGCACGCGCCCTGGGTGGAGCCGGTGCTGGAGGACGCAGGGGTGCGCGCCTGCTGCGTGGAGCTGACGTCTCGCTTCGGGCTCGGCGCGGCCGAGCACCTGCGACCCCTCCACAGCGCCGCCGGGATCACGCTCGTGCCGATCGACAGGCAGACGATCTCGCTGGTCTGGAGCGACGGGGGATACCCGGCCAACGGCGCCTACCGCGACTATCACCATCACACGATCCATCACCACAACCCTTGGGCGAACGACGGCAGCGCATACGACCACCATTCAGCGCTTGCGCTCGCCAGGGCTCACGCCGCCGACTTCGTCAGCGCGACGCGAATGCGACTGCTGGCGGCACGGGAACAGGCAGCGGCTCCGCTGCCGTTGGGTGGTCTGGCCGTGTGCGCGCTCGACACCGAGCTGCTGGGCCACTGGTGGTATGAGGGCCTCGCCTGGCTTGCCGCGGTGGTCGAGGAGTGCGAGCGGCAGGGGCTGCCGCTGCTGCGGCTCGACGAGGCGCTGGAGATCTGCGAGCCCCTGGAGGTGGACACCGAGCAGTGGGGGCAGAGTAGCTGGGGCAGCGGCGGCGATCTGTCCACGTGGTCGGGGCCGGCGGTCGCGGATCTCGCGTTCGGGCAGCGGGCGGCGGAGCTGCGGCTGCTGCGCGCGGGCGCACTCGGGGAGCAGCGGGCGGCGCTGCGCCAGCTTATGGCGATGCAGTCCTCGGATTGGGCGTTCATGCTCTCCCGCGAGCAGGCTGCGGTCTATGCGCGCGAGCGGTTCGAGGCACACAGCGCTGCCTTCGAGGGGGCGCTTGCCGCCGGCGCGGCGGCTGAGGAGACGGGGCTGCGCAACCTCGCGTCTCACGCAGACCCGCGCCTGCTGACTCTCTGCTGAGCGCCCTGAGATCCCGTCAGGGATTCAGTTCGAGACCTTCGGTGAGCGCATACCAAGCGTCGCCGCCCACTTCGGTTTCAAAGTTGAGCACCTTGGTGTCGATGCGCTGGTCCTGCTTCAGCAGCGACCGGTCGGCGCCCTGTGCGTAGGGCCTAAGCAGCCCGGCGGGCACAGCCTTTGCTTCAAGCTTTTCCACCCGTGCGTCGAAGCTGGTGGTCTCTGCCGGCAGCTTCGTATAGCCGCTGGCCTTCCAGGTCTCGACGTCCTTGCAGAGGGGCGGTGTGGGGAGCGTGCTCAGGCCTTGCAGGCCGCCGACGAACTCCTCGAAGGCGCGGTTGATCTTCGGCCGGCTCCAATGCAGGCCACGGGTCGCTCTCGCGAACTTCAGGATCGGGCCGCGGTCTGCGCCATAGCCCGCGGCCCACAGCGCGCCGGCCGCCTCGTAGCTGAGCTTGTAGGACTGTTCGTCCTGCGGCGATTCCTTGGCGATCGCCCCGCATTGATGCAACAGCTTGCTCTTGCTCGCGTGGATCGCGCGGCGCATCGCGTCCATGCGCGCTTCGCTTTCGCGGCCGAGGGTGTAGCCGGCGGTGAGCAGCGTGTGCGTCGAGGAGACGTCACGGCTCGCGGCGAGCGCGGAGCTCGGCGCTGCCCCGGTGAGCAGGACGGCCGCAAGCAGCACCCCCGATCGAATCGCCCTTGCTCCACCTCGACCCATGCAGGTCAGACTATCGGACTGTCGGCCCTACTCCCAGCGCATATGCACCGGAGCGTCGCGCATGCGGATCAGGCGCGCGGGCGCGCCGCCCACGACGGCGTTGGCGGGCACCTCCCTGGTGACCACCGAGTTGGTGCCGACGATCGAGTTCTCTCCGACGCTCACGCCGCGCAGCACGCAGGCTCCGTACCCGATCCACACGTTGTGTCCCACGTCGACGTCGCGCTTGTAGATGCCCTGGAGCCTGATCGGCCGCTCGACCTCCACCACTCCGTGGTCGAAGTCGATCAGCATCACACGGTCGGCGATGATGCACTCGCGGCCGATGTGGACGTGCTGGTAGGCGGAGATCGTGCACTCCTGGCCCATCACCGTCTTGGCGCCGATCGACACCTCGCCCTCGTGGACGCGGATCTTCGTTCCGTGGCCGATCCAGGACCAGCGCCCCATGCGCAGGCATGCGTTGCGTCCGATCTCCAGCGTCACGCCCGGGCAGATGAAGCAGAGCCCGTCCGTCCGCAGGCGGCCGCGGTGGCGCAGCTTCAGGTAGGCCAGCCGCAGCAGCAGCCCGACGTACTGGCGGCGCAGCATGTTGTTGGCGGCCATGAATCGCAGCATCGCGAGCGGTCCGCCACGTCGGGGTGGCGGCGGCAGCCTGACGGCGTCCGCGGGCGCCGCCGTGGATGCGCCCGCCGGCGCCTGCTGCTCTATGCCTTCGAGCACCTGCTCCACGACGCAAATCGTATTGGTGCGCGGCCGCCCTGCAATGATTGGACGCCAGATGACCGACACAGGAGCGCAGATGACAGAGTCGACCCTTGCGCAGCGGCTGCTCGCCGGGGACCGCCGCGCGCTGGCGCGCGCGATCACCCTCGTCGAGGACGACCGGCCCGAGGGGTGGGAGCTCGTGCGGGAGATCTATCCGCACACCGGGGGGGCGGCTGTGTACGGCTTCACAGGACCGCCCGGGGTGGGCAAGTCGACGCTGATCGGGGCGCTGACCAAGGCACGGCGCCAGCAGGGACGCACCGTCGGAGTGCTCTCGATCGACCCGTCCTCGCCGTTTACGCACGGCGCCCTGCTGGGCGACCGGATCCGGCTGACCGAGCACTTCCTCGACGAGGGCGTCTTCATCCGCTCGATGGCCAACCGCGGCGCGCTCGGCGGGCTCTCGGAGGCGGCGCTGCAGGCGGCGCTGCTGCTCGACGCGGCCGGCCGCCAGGAAGTCTTCGTGGAGACCGTCGGCGTGGGACAGGCCGAGATCGACATCATCGACCACGCCGACACGATCGTGCTGGTGCTGATGCCCGGCTCGGGTGACTCGATCCAGGCGCTGAAGGCCGGCGTGATGGAGATCCCGGACGTGATCGTGATCAACAAGGCCGACCATCCGCTCACCGACACGATGGTGCGCGAGATCCGCGGCGTGCTCTCGCTGGCCAATCTCGACGGTGAGCGCGCCGGCTGGCGCGTGCCGATCATCAAGACCGAGGCCGCTAACGGGCGGGGGATCGACGAGTTGGTCGGCAAGCTGGACGAGCACCGCGAGCACATCAACCGCGAGGGCGAGATCGATGCGCGCCGGCGGCGCAACCTCAGAAGCGAGGTGCTCGCGATCGCCACCGCGCGCATGCGCCGCCGGCTGGAGGAAGAGATCGCGGAAGACACGGAGTTCCAGCGTCTGCTGGACGAGGTCGTGCACCGGCGCCTGGATCCGGCCAGCGCGGCCACGGCCCTGCTGCAGCGGGGTGCTCAGTCGGGCGCAGCCAGACACGACCTGTCAGCAAGCTGACGACCAGTCGTGGTTTCGTCATCTTGCTGACGGGGCTGGCCTGAATCCTCGTCCAAGCTCGGCGCAATGCCGATTCCTTTCGTGCATCCTGCTGGCGCGCCCAATGTCGATGACCTCCGCTGGAACCCCCCTCGATCTACGCCTCTTGACGAAGGTGATTGCCGTGACAGCCGCGCTCGTGCTCGGCTGCGTCGCTGCCCCCGCGGCGAGCTTCGCAAGCTCGCCCGCGGCTGTTCGCGCTGGAGCGAGCGTGAGCGACGGCTACGCGCCCCTGACGCCGTGGCGCAAACCGCGTCTGGGGCTGCCGCGCCCCCAGGTGCTCGACTACGCGGCCCTCGCGCAGGCCGGCGTCAGGCTCGCGGGCCACTGGAGGGCGGGCGCGTGGTATTGCGAATACCTGCGCTGCAAATGCCCTCACTGCGCGCACGGCTACTACCCGATGGCGACGATCTGGGGCTCGGTCGCGCTCTTCGAGTCCGCCGACGCGTTGGATCAAAGCGACCCGACGCGTGCGCACGCGGCGCTGGTCAACCGCTTCGCGCGGAAGTTCGAGGGCTACTGGAACCCGCACGTGCACGGCTTCGCGCCCTATCCCCGCGACCGCGGCCCGCGGGTGAAGACCTGGTTCGACGACAACGGCTGGCTCGGCCTGGCATTTCTGGAGGCCTTCAGGGCCACGAAGAATCGCTCCTATCTGAACCAGGCGAACGCCGCGTTTCGCTTCGGCCTGCACTACGGCTGGGACGCGAGCAAAGGCGGCGGGATGTGGTGGAACACCTCTCATCCCTACCACTCCGGCCCGGCACTTGCCTCCCAGGCTCTGCTCGGGGCCCTGCTCTATGGCGAAGACCACCAGGCCTGGCAGCTCGAAGCGGTGAAGAGCTACGTCGATTGGGCCAACGCCAACGACGTCAAAGACGAACGCCAGCTCTACCTGGAGAAGCCGAACGACCCCAATTCGGTCAACGACTACGTCCAGGGCCCGATGATCTACGCCCAGTACCTGCTTTGCGGCGACGGTGAGGGCCAGTCCTATTGCGAACGTGCGGGTCGCGTCGCGGCGACGATGTCGGAGCAGGACGTCAACCGCACCGGCTACCACTTCAACTACGGCCCCGAGTACGACACGATCTATCTGCAGTGGATGATGGCCTACGGGCAGGCGGTCGGCGATCCCTACTGGGTCAAGCTCGCCGAGGTCAACGCGGCTGCGGCGGCCAAGCACGTGGCCGTTTCGCGTGGACTGTGGCTCGGCAGTTGGTGGGGCGGGCCGATCAAGGACCCGGAAACGCATCCGGGAATGCTGCGCACGGCAGCCTCCACCACGAGCCTCTTCGCCTGGCTCTCCCTCTACGCCCGTTAGCGGGGCGCCGCTCGCATCAGCCGCCGCCCGCATCAGCCGGCGCCGCTCGCATCAGCGGGCGCCGCTCGCATCAGCGGCGCCGCTGGCATCAGCCGGCGCCGCCTGCGGCCCGGCGGGATGGCAGGCCGGCGGCTCGCGTGCTGCAATGCCAACGGTCAGGATCATCGAGGCGAGCGAGGAGGATCGGATGCATGACTACGTGATCGTGGGCGCCGGCTCAGCGGGATGCGTGCTGGCTGCGCGGCTCAGCGAGGACCCGGGCGTGAAGGTGCTGCTGATCGAGGCCGGCCCGCCGGATGCGATCGAGACCATTCACATGCCGATCGGATTCAGCCAGCTCTTTCGCAGCGAGGTCGATTGGGACTACTCCACCACCGCGGAGCCGGCCGCCGACAGGCGGCGCCTCTATCTGCCCCGCGGCAAGACGCTCGGGGGCTCCTCGTCGATCAACGCGATGGTCTACATCCGGGGCAACCGCGCCGACTATGACGGCTGGCGTGACCAGGGCTGCGCGGGATGGGGGTGGGATGAGATGCTCCCGTGCTTCCTGCGCGCCGAGGACAATGAGCGGGGCGCCTCGCCGCTGCACGGCACGGGCGGGCCGCTCACGGTCAGCGACGATCGTGCGCCCAACCCGATCACCGACGCCTTCCTGGAAGCCTGCGCGCAGGCCGGCCTGCCTGCCAACGAGGACTTCAACGGCTCTTCCCAGGACGGGTTCGGCCGTTACCAGCGCACCCAGCGCGACGGCCGCCGCTGCAGCGCCGCGCTGGCCTACCTGCACCCGGCCGCGTCGCGGCCCAATCTCACGATCGAGACCTACATGCAGGCGCACCGCGTGATCTTCGAGGGCGAGCGCGCCGTCGGCGTGCAGGCCGCGCGACTTGGTCAGATGCATGAGCTGCGAGCCGAGCGCGAGGTGATCCTATGTGGCGGCTCCTACAACTCGCCACACCTGCTGATGCTCTCCGGCGTCGGCCCGGCCGCGATCCTGGGCCTGCTTCAGATACCGGTCGTGCAGGACCTGCCTGGCGTCGGCCAGAACCTCCAGGACCATCTGATGGCGGGCGTCGTCTACGCGCACGATCGGCCGGTCTCACTGTTCGGCGCGGTGAACGAAGCGAATCTCGCCGCCTTCGCGCAGGGGCACGGCCCCCTCACCTCCAACGTCGCCGAGGCCGGCGGCTTCATCCGCACCGCAGAGCACCTGCCGGCGCCGGACATCCAGTTCCACGCCGCGCCGGCTCTATATGTCGACGAGCCCGTGCTCGAGCACGGCTTCGGCGTGGCGCCCTGCATCCTCACGCCGGCCTCGCGCGGGATGGTGCTGCCGATCTCGCCGGACCCGACCGTCAAGCCGTACATCCTCCACAACTACCTCGCCGAGGAGGCGGACATGGAGCGGCTGGTCGAGGGCATGCGAGTGGCGATCGAGATCGCCCGTCAGCCGGCGCTCACGCCCTACACGACAAGGCCGCGGTACATCCCGACCTCGGACTCCGACCCGGACATGCGCGCGCACATCCGCCAGCAGGCCACGACGGTCTATCACCCTGTCGGCACCTGCCGGATGGGCGCCGACGCCGAGGCGGTGCTGGACACGGAGCTGCGCGTGCGGGGCGTGGAGGGGCTGCGAGTCGTCGACGCGTCGGTGATGCCGACCGTCCCCCGCGGGAACACCAACGCGCCGACGATCGCGATCGCCGAGCGTGCGGCGGACCTCATCAGGGGCAGGGCTGCCATCCCGACGCAGGCTCAGGCATCGCCGGCCGCCTCGCCGAGTTGACCGCTGGCGCGCCGCGTACGGGTAAGCCGCCCGCCCACCCGCAGGGTCATCGACAGAAGGAGCGCGCCAGCGCGACCAGCAGCCGCACGCCGTACCCCGAGGCGTGCTTCTCGGCGTAGGCGCGGCCGAGGTCCCAGGCGGATCCTGCGATGTCCAGGTGCGCCCACGGCACCTCGCCGACGAAGTGCGAGAGGAAGGTGCCGCCCACGATCGTGCCCGCCTTGCGCGCCTCGGGCGCGTTGTCGAGGTCGGCGTATGCGCCTTTGATCAGCTCGTCGTACTCCTCGTGCATCGGCAGCCGCCAGACGATCTCGCCGGTCTCCCGTCCGGCGAGGCCCACTCGCTCGGCGAGCTCCTCGTCGTTGCTGATCAGGCCGGCGTGAGTGTTGCCGAGCGCGACGATCACGGCGCCTGTCAGCGTCGCCAGGTCGACGATCCGCTCGGCGCCCAGCGAGACCGCGTGGCAGAGGCAGTCGGCGAGCACCAGCCGTCCCTCCGCGTCGGTGTTGTTGATCTCGATCGTCTTGCCGTTGGCTGCCGTGACGATGTCCCCCGGCTTGACCGCGGTGCCGCTCGGCAGGTTCTCGGTGGCCCCGATCACAGCGATCACGCGCAGCGGCAGACGCAGGCGCGCGATCGCCACGATGGCCTGCAACGCGGCGGCGCCGCCGGACATGTCGAACTTCATCTCCGACATTTTCGCCCCCGGCTTCAGCGAGATTCCCCCGCTGTCGAACGTCACCGCCTTGCCGACCAGCGCGAGCAGAGGGCTGTCGGGCGCCGTCGGACCCGGCTCGTAGCGCAGCGTGATCAGCGCCGGCTCCTGGGCGGATCCCTGCGCGACCGCCGCGAAGGCGCCCATCGAGCGCGCCAGCAGGCCATCCCTGCCCTCGACCTCGGCGCTCAGACCCTCGATCTCCGCGGCGAGCGAGAGCGCATGCCGGCCCAGCGCGCTCGGAGTCAGGTCGTTGGCGGGCCGGTTCTGCAGCTCGCGCGCTTCGTTGACGGCCTCGGCGAGGATGCGCGCCGCCTGCACCGTCTCGCCGATCTCGCCGGGCGCGCAGACGATCAGCTCCTCGAGGCGGCTCGGCGGCTCGCCCTGGTCGCCGGAGCCCGACGGCGCGGACTTGAAGCGCTCGAAGCGATAGTCGGCGAGGACCGTGCCCTCCACGATCGCTCCCACCGACGCCGCGTCCGCCTCGGCGGGCGCCTGCCAGCAGAGAGTGCGCGTGGAGAGCTCCCGCGCGCGCCGGCGCGCCACCGCGGCGGCCACCCTGCACCGCTCCGGCGTCAGCTCGGCGCGCCGACCGAGACCTACGAGCAGCCAGCGTCGGCCCTCGGCGTGGGTCAGCGCGAGCGATCTGAAGCTGCCGCGCGCCTCACCGCTTGCGATCAGCGCGCCCGCCTGCTCGGGCACCCCGGCCAACGCCTGCAGTTGCGAAGCGTCCTCCTGCGCGAACACCCCGATCGCGATCGTGTCGGCGCCGCTTGCTCCGGCTGGCTGACTGGTGGAGGAGACCCGCACGGTTGCCAAGCACCATATCCGGCTCGGTAGCATTGCGTACGCCAGCCACCGATCTACAGGAGAGAGCCGACCCCATGCCCAAGACAGTGATCCTCAGCGCCGCTCGCACCCCGATCGGCAAGATGGGAGGAGGGCTCGCCCCGCTGCCCGCCGTCGACCTTGGAGGCATGGCGATCGACGCCGCGCTGCAGCGCGCCGAGGTCGAGCCCGCGCAGGTCCAGCATGTGGTGATGGGGCAGGTGCTGCAGGCCGGTCAGGGACAGATCCCCTCTCGGCAGGCCCAGATCAAGGCGGGCATCCCGAGGGAGGTCTCCTCGGAGACCATCAACAAGGTCTGCGCCTCCGGGCTGCGCTCCTGCGTGATCATCGACCAGGCGGTGCGCGCGGGCGACGTCGAGATCGCGGTTGCCGGAGGCATGGAGTCGATGAGCAACGCGCCCTACCTGCTGCCCGGCGCGCGCTTCGGCTTCCGGATGGGAGACGTCAAGGCGCTGGACGCGATGGTCCACGACGGGCTGACCAATCCCTTCTCCGGCAAGCAGATGTTCGTCGAGGCGACCGAGATCGGAGACGAGCTGGAGATCACCAGGGTCGATCTCGACCGCTGGGCGCTGCGCTCGCACGAGCTGGCGTTGAAGGCCACGGACGAGGGCCGGCTGCCGGAGGAGATCGTCCCGGTGACGATCAAGGGCCGCAAGGGCGACACGGTCGTGGAGGTGGACGAGGGGCCGCGGCGCGACACGTCGCTTGAGAGGCTTGCGGCGCTGCCCGGCCTGGTCGGCAAGGAGGGATCGCACACCGCCGGAAACTCCCCCGGCGTCAACGACGGCGCCGGCGCGCTGGTGCTCTGCTCGGACGAGTGGGCGCACGCCAACGGCCGCGAGGCGCTGGCCGAGATCGTCGCGCACGCCCAGAGCGCCAACGACTTCGCCTACCTGGCCACGACCCCGGCGTCTGCTGCCAAGAAGGCGCTGGAGAAGGCGGGGCTTCAGCCCGGCGACATCGACCTCTGGGAGATCAACGAGGCCTTCGCGTCGGTCGCGCTGAACTCGATCAGGATGCTCGGCATCGACGAGGATCGCGTCAACGTCAACGGCGGAGCGGTCGCGCTCGGGCATCCGATCGGCGCGTCCGGAGCGCGCATCATCGGCACGCTCGTGCACGAGCTGCGCCGCCGCGGCGGCGGGCTCGGCTGCGCCGCGATCTGCAGCGGCGGCGGCCAGGGGGATGCCCTGATCGTGCGGGTCGGAGGGTAGTTTCTGCAGGTGCGGCGCGAGACGGGCACGCGCGCCGAGCAGGCGCTGGGGCGGGCCGGCGAGCTTGATGCCGGGCCGCTGCGCGCGGCTGCCTTCTTCGATCTCGACCGCACTCTGATGGCCGGCTCCTCGGGGGTCTTCTTCGCGAAGGCGGCCTTCGAGACGGGCATGATCTCTCGCGCGCGCCTGGCCAGGGACCTCTACGAAAACCTGCGCTTCAGGCTCGTCGGCTCGACCGACGAACGCGCCGACGCGGTGCGGATCCGCGTGGGGGAGATGATTGCCGGGGTGCCCGTCCGCGAGCTGGAGCGTCTCGCTCCGCGCGTTCTGGCAGGGGTGCTGCCGCGCCTGTATCCCGACATGCTCGCGCGCGCCTACGCCCATCAGGACGCCGGGCGCCTGGTCTTCATCGTCACGGCGGCCTCCCAGGAGATGGCGGACCTGCTCGCGCGCGTGCTCGCCTTCGACGGGGGGCTGGGCTCCCGCTCGGAGGTGGTCGACGGGATCTACACCGGCAGGGCGGCTGGGCCCTTCAACTATCGCGACGGCAAGCGCATCTCGCTGCACGAGCTGGCACGACAGGAGAACATCGAGCTGGCGCAGTCCTACGCCTACTCGGACTCGGAGTCCGATCTGCCGATGCTGCGCGCCGTCGGCCACCCCGTCGCGGTCAACCCGGATGCCGAGCTTGCGCGGATCGCCATGGAGGAGGGATGGGAGATAGTGCGCCTGGATCGCCTCGGCAGGCGCTTGAAGCTGATAGTCGCTCTGGGCTCGGGCGCGGCGCTGGCATCGCTCGGCAACCTGGCGCGCGGCAGGCTCGCGGGCGAGATAGTTGGAGATCAGAACATCGCCAGGCGGACGCTGCCTCTACAATCCCGCTCGCGTGGAAGAGCCCGCGACGAGGCACGCCCGCCCGGGGCGACCTCATGGCGCCGTCGGCGCGGTTGAGGCGTCGGGCAGCGGGAGCCGGGGAAGGGTCTCAGCCAATAGAGCCGTCGAACTTGAGAGAGCGCATGATGAGCATCGCCGCCGAGCAGAAGTCCAAGATCCGTGTCGTCGTCGCAAAGCCTGGGCTGGATGGCCACGACCGAGGAGCAAAGATCATCGCGCGGGCGCTGAGGGACGCCGGCATGGAGGTGATCTACACGGGCCTGCACCAGACCCCGGAGCAGATCGTCGAGACCGTGATCCAGGAGGACGCCGACGCCGTCGGCCTTTCGATCCTCTCGGGCGCCCATATGACGCTGGTGCCGCGCGTGCTGACGCTCCTGCGTGAGCAGGGGATCGACGACGTGCTGGTGACCGTGGGCGGGACGATCCCCGGCGAGGACGTGGAGGAGCTGAAGCAGCTCGGCGTGGCCGAGGTGTTCACGCCCGGCGCTCCCACGCAGGCGATCGTCGACTTCATCCGCGGGGGCGTCAGCGACCGCGGCTCTGAGCGACTGCTCTGATTGACTCGTCAGTCAACCGCGCGAACGGGTACGATTCCCGCAACCATCCCAAGGAGTCATCGACTGAAATGAAGATATGCGTCCTGGTCAAGGAGGTTCCAGACGCCGCCGTCGAAAAGCGCATCGACCCATCGACGGGGCGGATGGACCGCAGCGGAGAGAAGAACCTCAATCCGTATGACACCCACGCCATCGAGGCTGCAATGCAGATCCGCGAGGGCGGCGCGGTTCCCGTCGAGGAGATCGTCGCCGTCACGATGGGCCCCGAGAGCGCCGTGCGCGCTCTGCACAAGGCCGTCTCCCTCGGCGCCGACCGCTCGGTGCATCTCACCGACGCCGCGCTGGCCGGCTCTGACGTCGCCGCGACGGGTTACGCGCTCGCGCAGACCCTGCAGCGCGAGAAACCCGACCTGGTGCTGCTCGGACAGCAGTCAGATGACGGCGAGTGCTACACGATCGGCGCGGTCGTGGCCGAGCACCTCGGTATGCCCTCGCTCACCCAGGTGATCAAGATGGACGTGGAGAGCGGCTCGCTGCGCTGCGAGCGCCAGGCCGAGTACGGCTACGACACCGTCAACGTGGCGCTGCCGGCGGTGATCTCCGTCGGCGACGCGATCAACGAGCCGCGCTACCCCTCGCTGAAGGCGATCATGGGCGCCAAGAAGAAGCCGTTGGACACGCTCTCGGTCGGCGACGCCGGCATCGACGCGGGCAAGGTCGGAGGCGATAACTCGGCGGCGCAATGGGTCGCGGTGAAGGCGCCGCCGCAGAAGGCCGCCGGCACGATCATCGAGGACGAAGACACGGACGAGACGGTCGAAAAGATCGTCGCCTGGCTCGACGAGCGCAAGCTCCTCTAGAGATCGACCAGCGAAAGGAACTGAAAGATATGGCGAACATCCTGGTCTACGCGCTGCACTACAACGGCGCGATCAACAAGAACTCTCTGGGAGCTGTGAGCGAGGGCGCCAAGCTGGCGGCGCAGCTCGGCGGCGAGGCTCACGCGATCCTCGTCGGCGAAGGCGTGCCGCAGGACCTCGCGGCCTCGCTGGGCCGCTACGGCGCGAGCAAGGTGCTCGTTGCGGAGGGCCCCGAGGGCCTGGCCCAGCCCGTCATCGACGCGATGGGCAAAGCGATCACCGACGGCGGCTACTCCTACGCGATCTTCGGCGGCGGCCTGCTCGGCTTCGAGATCGGCGCGGGCCTGGCGGCCCGTCTGAGCGCCGGCGTGGCGATGGAGGTCACCGGCGTGCGCGCCGAGGGCGGCAAGCTGATCGCCGAACGGCCGATCCTCGGCGACTCGGCGATCTCGGAGATCAACTACCGCTCGCCGGTCGGCATCGTGATCGGGCGCCTGAATGCGTTCGAGATCAAAGAGTCCGGCGCCTCTGCTGCCGCGGTGGAGCAGCTCAGCTTCGAGCTCAGCCCCCAGGCCCAGCAGGCGAGCATGGTCACCCGCGGCGAACAGCGCGGCGCGGACGTCGACATCGAGGGCGCCTCGATCCTCGTGGCCGGCGGTCGCGGCCTCGGCAAGCCGGAGGGCTTCGAGCTCTGCGAATCGCTTGCCGGCGCCTTCGGCAACAACGCCGCCGTGGCGGCGACCCGCGCGGTCGTCGACGCGGGCTGGTACCCCTACGCCGCCCAGATCGGCCAGACGGGCAAGACCGTCTCGCCGAAGCTCTACCTCGCGGCGGGCATCTCCGGCGCGATCCAGCACAAGGTCGGCATGCAGTCCTCGGAGAACATCGTCGCGATCAACAAGGACGCCAATGCGCCGATCTTCGAATTCTCCGACCTCGGCATCGTCGGCGATCTGAACAAGATCCTGCCGAAGCTGACCGAGGCGATCAAGGCGAAGAAGGGCTGAACATGAGCGCGAAGCGCGAATGGTCAAGGTCGCCTGGAAGGCGACCACAGGGTCAAGGTCGCGGGGCAGGATGCCCCGCGGAGGCAACCTCATGAGCGGGCACGGGAACGGCTCCAACAACGGGAAGGTCGCACCAGCGGCCTTCCCGCCTCCGGTCGACACTCTCAAAGAGTTCGTCAAGCAGGGTCTCGACGGGGAGGACGAGCGGATCGAGGTCGGCGTGGCGATCGTCGGCGGCGGAACAGCGGGCCTTGCCTGCGCCAACCGCCTGCTGCAGCTTCTGGCCGACGACCCCGAGACTATGGAGCGCCTGGGCGAAGTGCCCGTCGCCGTGATCGAGAAGGCCAAGACCTGCGGCGGCCACAACCTCTCCGGCGCGGTGATGCGGCCCAAGCCGCTGCTGGAACTGTTCCCGGAGATGAGCCGCGAGGATTGGCGCAAGGAGGGCTTCGCCTTCGGCGAGGTCACCAAAGAGGCCGTCTACATGACGCCCACCTCGAAAATCGCGCTGCGGATCCCGCCGCCGCCGCCGTTCAAGAACCACGGCAACGAGGTGATCTCCGTCTCGGCGCTCGCGCGCTTCCAGCAGCGCCAGGCCGAAGAGGCCGGCGCCTACGTGCTGACCGAGACCGCCGCCACACAGCTTGTCGTCGAAAACGGCAGGGTCGCGGGCGTGCGCTCGGGCGACAAGGGCCGTGGCAAGGACGGCGAGCCGCTCGGCAACTTCGAGCCCGGAACCGACATCAAGGCCAACGCCACGGTGCTGGCAGAGGGCTGCTGGGGCCATCTCACCGGAACCGCGATCCGCGAGTTCGATCTCTCCGAGGGCCGCGAGCCGCAGGTCTGGGAGCTCGGGGTCAAGGAGGTCTGGAAGGTCCCCAAGCCGCTGGACCGCCTGATCCACACGATCGGCCCCTGGCCGCTGAAGATCTCAGCCAAGTACGGGCAGATCGGCGGCACCTGGATCTACCCGATGACCGACGCCAAGACCGGCGAGCACATGGTCAGCATCGGCTTCGTCGTGGATCTCGAGTACGCGGACGCGACGACCTCCGCTCACGACCTGCTGCAGCAGTTCAAGCTGCATCCGCTGGTGCGCAAAATCCTCGACGGCGGCGAACGCGTGGCGTGGGGCGCCAAGGCGCTGCCGGGCGGCGGCTGGTGGTCGATGCCCAAGCTGACGATGCCGGGCGCGGTGCTGGTCGGCGACTCGGCCGGCATGGTGGACACGGTCGCACTGAAGGGCGTGCACCACTGCATCCTCTCCGGCAAGCTCGCGGCTGAGGCGATCTACAAGGCGCTGGCCGCGGGTGAGAGCAGCTTCGACTCCTACCAGCAGGCGATCGAACGGTCTCAGACCGGCCGTGAGCTCTACCAGGTCAGGAACACGCGCCAGCCGTTCCAGAAGGGCTTCATCAAGGGTGCGCCGCTGGTCAACCTCGCGATCGCCTCCAAGGGCAAGCTGCCCTCCGGCCGGATGGAGTGGCACCGCAACGACGCCAAGCCGATGTTCATCGGCAACACCGCCAAGGGCTATCCCAAGCCGGACGGCAAGTACACCTTCGACAAGCTCTCCTCGGTGTTCATCACCGGCAACGCGACCAGGGACGACGCTCCCAACCACATCCGCGTGCGTAAGAACGTGCCGCGTGAGATCGCCGAAACGTGGCGGTGGATGTGCCCGGCGGGCGTGTACGAGATCCCCGAGGACGCGCCCGAGCACGGCAACGTCGACCTGATCGTCAACTACACCAACTGCGTGCAGTGCGGCGCGATCACGGCCAAGGGTGGGCGTCTCACGACTCCCGAGGGTGGCGACGGCCCCCTGTACCAAATCACCTGAGGCCCATTTACCGGCGCATTCCGGCGTCCTCGCTCGCTCGCGTACGGTTCGTACGCCACGCTCGCTGCGTCCTTGGACTGCTTGGTCTATGAGCCTCAGGAAGCGTCGTGTGGCAATCGAGGCCGATGAGTTGGACACGTTCGGCGTCGGCGCGGTGACACCGGCGCAACATGTGACGTGCCGGCCGTGTTTAGCGCATTGCCATGGATTCCGTGAGACACCGCCGCTGGGGCGCCGCGCGTATCGTGCTGCCGGTCGCGTGCTGCGCGCTGGCGATCGCCGCCACCGGCCCGGGCGCGCTCGCGGATCCGGGGCAGGCGCGGGACATGACCGGTGGGGGTGCGCCGCTGTCGCATCCGGCCGGTGTGGCGGATGCCATTGCCGCGACGGCAGGCATGAGCCGGTCACGGGGGCTGTCCCGCGCCACGGGGGCGCCGCGCTCCACGGGCGCGACCGACGAGCGCACGGCGGCGAGCGCGACGCTGGAAAAGTGCGTGACCTCGCCCGAGCCGTCAGAACGCTACGCGACCTTCGCCGGCCACATGATCGCGGTGCTCGGCAGCACGGGGATGGCGATGCGGATCGGGATCGAAGATCGCCTCGCGGGGGAGCGCTTCCATCTCCTGGAAAGCGTGAGCGCTCCGGGGCTCGGGGCCTGGCGCGGCGCCGAAACGGGCGTCAAGAGCTTCAAGGACCTCAAGCAGGTAACCAACCTCAGCGTGCCGGTCGACTATCGCGGCGTCGTGCGCTTTCGCTGGACCAACTCGAAGGGCATCGTGATCAAGCACGAGACGCTCCGGACTCCCGTCTGCCGCGAGGTCGCGCCCGAAGGCAATGTTGGCGGGCAGGCGCCGACCGCTAGAATGCCCTCACGATGAAGTCTTCGATACACCCCAACTACGTAGAGGCGCACGTGCGTTGCACTTGCGGCAACGAGTTCACGACTCGTGCGACCAAGCCGGACCTGCACGTCGAGGTCTGCTCCAACTGCCACCCGTTCTACACCGGGCGCCAGAAGCTGATCGACACCGGTGGACGTGTCGAGCGCTTCCAGAGGCGCGTGGCGAAGGGTCGCCTGCGCCAAGCGCAGGGCGCCGCCCAGCAGACCGCCAGCTAGAGCGATGGCCTCCCGTCTCGTCGCCGCATCGCAGCGCGAGACCGAGGCGGCAGCCTCAGAGATCGACGGGCTGCTCACAGCCTCGCGGGACGCGCCCGTGGGCGGTCAGGCCGTGCTCGAGGGAGTGATGATGCGCGGCATCTCCAACTGGGCGGTCGCCGTGCGCAAGCCGGTCTCGCAGGCGCCGACCACCGACCCCGCGGCGCAGCCCGTCGACCCCGCGGCGCAGACCGACTCGCAGGCCGCCGGCGCGGGCGAGGGTGGCGCGCAGAGCGGAATCGGAGACATCGAGGTCACCTGCTTCCCGCTCGAATCGGCGCTTGCTCGCCACCGTTGGCTGCGGCTGCCGATCATCAGGGGCGTCGTCGCGCTGGGCGGCTCGCTGACGATCGGCTTCAAGGCGCTTGGGATCGCCGCCAACGCGCAGTTGCCGCAGGAGGAGGGGGAGACCCAGGAGACGCCGCAGGAGATCCCGGGCGCCGTCTGGTTCGGCACGATCGTTGTGGCGCTCGCGTTCGCGGTCGGCGTGTTCTTCCTGCTGCCGCTCGGCCTGACGAGCCTCGTCAAGAGCCAGCTTCACTCCTCCGTGCTCTTCTGGGTCGTGGAGGGCGTGCTGCGCACCGCGATCTTCCTCGGCTATCTGCTGCTGCTGACGCGCATCAAAGACCTGCGCAGAGTCTTCGAGTACCACGGAGCCGAGCACAAGACGATCTCCTGCTTCGAGGCGGGCCTCCCGCTCACGCCGATCAACGCGCAGCGCTTCTCGCGCCTGCACCCGCGCTGCGGCACGAGCTTCCTGCTGGTCGTGATGGTCGTCTCGATCTTCCTCTTCGGCGCGATCGGCATGCACGCCTGGTACTGGCTGATCCTGATTCGTGTGCTCGGCGTGCCGCTGATCGCCGGCATCTCCTTCGAGCTGATCAAGTTCGCGGGCCGCAACCGCCGTCGTGGCTGGGTGCGCGCGATGATGTGGCCAGGTCTGAAGCTGCAGCTTCTGACCACTCGCGAGCCCGATCTCAGCCAGCTTGCCGTCGCGATCGCGGCGCTGCAGGCGATCCTGGAGCGCGAGGACTTCGAGGGACTGACCGCCGAGGACCTCGTCGGCGTCGAGGTCGTGGCCTAACGCGCCGCGCGCCTGCGTGTCGCCGCCGGCCACGGCTCGAACGCGGGCCGCTGGACCGTTGGCCGCCTGCCTTAAGCTGGGGACGATGATCGAAGACCTCGTTGCCCAGATAGAGACCCGCTTCGCCGAGCTTGCGGCGCAGATGAGCGATCCGGAGGTGATCGCCGACCGTGACCGCTACACGGATGTCGCGCGCGCCTACCGGCAGCTCGAGCCCGCGGCGCAGCTCGCGGTCGAGTGGCGGCGCGCCTGCGATGACGCCGCGGGCGCCGAGGAGATCATCGCCGAGAGCGGAGAGGACGCCGAGATGCGCGAGCTGATGCGATCGGCGCGCGAGCGGATCGAGGAGCTCGAAGAGGAGATCCGTCTGGCGATGCTCGAGCGGGACCCCAACGACTCCAAGAACGTGATCGTCGAAGTCCAGGGCGGGGCCGGTGGCGACGAGGCGGGGATCTGGGCCGGCGACGTCTATCGGATGCTGACCAGGTATGCCGAACGGCGCGGCTTCTCCACCGAGCCGATCGAGATCGGGGAGGGTAAGTACACGCTGGCGATAAAGGGGGACGGCGCCTATTCCGTCTTCAAGTTCGAGGGTGGCACCCACCGCGTCCAGCGCGTGCCCGTCACCGAGTCGCAGGGCAGGATCCACACCTCCACCGCCACGGTCGCGGTACTGCCGGAGGCCGAGGACGTCGACGTGCAGATCGACTCCCAGGACCTGCAGATCGACGTCTACCGCTCCTCCGGGCCCGGCGGGCAGTCGGTCAACACGACCGACTCGGCGGTGCGTATCACCCACAAGCCGTCGGGGATCGTCGTCTCGATGCAGGACGAGAAGTCCCAGTTGCAGAACCGCGAGAAGGCGATGCGCGTGCTGCGCGCGCGGCTCTACGAGCGCGCTCTGGCCGAGCAGCAGGCCGAGCTTGCGGCCGACCGGCGCTCACAGGTGGGCACGGGGGACAGGGCGGAGAAGATCAGGACCTACAACTACGGCGAGCGCCGCGTCACCGACCACCGCATCAAGCTCACCACCTACAACCTCGACCAGGTGCTGGCCGGTGAGCTGGACGAGTTCACCGACGCCCTGACCGCGGACGAGCGGCGCCGGCGCCTTGCGGCGCAGGCCGCGGCGTGAGCGTCCGCACCGGCACCCCGGTGCGCGAGGCGCTGGAGGGCGCGATCTTCGCGATCGCGGCCGCGGGCTGCCAGACGCCGCGCCTGGACGCGGAACTGCTGCTTGCCCACGCACTCGGCGTGAGCAGGGAGCGGCTCTTCCTGGACGCCGACCTGGAGGTCGAAGGCGGGGCCGTCCATCTGCTGCGCGAGGCGGTGCGCCGTCGGGCCATCGAAAGGGAGCCGGTTGCCTACATCACCGGCAGCAAGGGCTTCCGGCGCCTGGATCTGGCGGTCGACGCGCGCGTGCTGATCCCGCGCCCGGAGACCGAGCTGCTCGTCGAAGCCGCGCTGTCCCTGCCACGGGGCGCCCGCGTCCTGGACCTCGGCACCGGCAGCGGCGCGGTCGCGCTGGCTCTCGCCGACGAGCGGCCAGACCTCACGGTGTGGGCCAGCGACCTGAGCGAAGAGGCGCTCACGGTCGCCCTCGCCAACGGGCAACGGCTCGGCCTCTCCGTGCGCTGGCTGCACAGCGACCTGCTGGAGGACGTGCCTGACGAGATCGACGCGCTGGTCTCAAACCCGCCATATGTGGCGAGATCCCAGACCGCCGAGCTCGCCCCGGAGATCCTCAGGCACGAGCCCGAGCAGGCGCTCTTCGCAGGAGCGGACGGTCTGGCGACCATCGCTGCGCTGCTGGCGCAGGTCGCCGGCAGGAGCCGCCTGCGCTTCGTCGCGCTGGAGATCGGGGCGGGGCAGGCCGATGCGGTCGAGCGGCTCATGCGGGAGGCAGGCTTCGCGCGCGTGGAGCGACTCATGGACCTGGCAGGCATCGAGCGCGTGATGGTCGCTCAGCGGTGAGCGGCGCCTCGGGGGCGGGCGGGCCGCTCGACAGCGCGGACGCAGGCGGATCGCTCGACAGCGCGGACGCGGCGGCGCTGCAGGAGTGCCTCGCGAGCGGCGGCGTGGCGGTCTTTCCCGCAGACACCGTCTACGGGCTGGCCTGCGATCCCCGCAGCCGGAGCGCCTTTGCGCGCATGTACGAGATGAAGGGACGTCCGGCGGCCAAGCCCGCCGCGGTCATGTGGCTCTCGCTGAGGGCGGCCGCCGACGATCTCGCCCGGTTGCCGCAGCGCACGCGGCAGGCTGCACAGGCGTTGCTCCCGGGACCGGTCACGCTGCTGCTGCCAAACCCCCAGCGCCGGTATCCGCTGGCCTGCGAACCGGACGGCGATGGCTCCGGGCCGCCGGCTCCGCTGGGGCTGCGAGTGCCGGCATGGCCGCCGCGACTGGCGGCGCTGGAGCTCGTGGAGGCGCCCGCGCTGCAGTCCAGCGCCAACCTCTCGGGGCAGGCGCCGGCGCGACGACTGAGCGATGTTCCCCGGCAGATCAGGGACGCCGCCGATCTCGTGATCGACGGAGGCGATCTGCCGGGGCTGGCTTCGACGGTGATCGACCTGCAGCACTTCGAGGCCGACGGCAGGCTCGCGATCGTGCGCGAGGGCGCTCTGAGCGAGGCACAGGTGCGTGCCGCGCTTACAGCCGTCACGTCACGCTGCTAGCCTCAAGGCACGTCGCAACTGGCGCTTGGGTGGAATCGACCACCGGGGAGCGACGGACGGGACCTGCCGCGCGCCTGGGCACCAGATAGTTGTCCCTGCCGGAGGAGAACGTCTTGTCCCAGATGCCATCTGACTACTTCAACCGCCCGCTCGAGGAGGTCGACCCCGAGGTCGCGGAGGCAGTCTCGCGCGAGCTCACGCGCCAGCGCGACACCCTGGAGATGATCGCCTCGGAGAACTTCGTGCCGCGGGCGATCCTCGAATGCCAGGGCTCCGTGCTCACCAACAAGTACGCCGAGGGCTACCCGGGACGCCGCTACTACGGTGGCTGCGAGTGGGTCGACGTCACCGAGCAGCTCGCGATCGACAGAGCCAAGGCGCTCTTCGGCGCCCAGCACGCCAACGTCCAGCCACACTCCGGCGCGCAGGCCAACACGGCGGTCTACCACGCGCTGCTGGAGCCCGGCGAGACGATCATGGGCCTCTCCCTCGCCCACGGCGGGCATCTCACGCACGGCATGAAGATCAATGTGTCGGGGCGGTTGTACGACATCGCCGCCTACGAGGTCGACCCGCACACCAGCCTGATCGACATGGACGAGGTGGCTCGCATCGCCCGCGAGCGGCGCCCGAAGCTGCTGCTCGCCGGCTGGTCCGCCTACCCGCGCCAGCTCGACTTCGCCGCGTTCAGGCAGATAGCCGACGAGGTCGGCGCCCTGCTGATGGTCGACATGGCGCACTTCGCGGGCCTGGTCGCGGCCGGCCTGCACCCGAGCCCCGTCCCGTATGCCGACGTGGTGACCACGACCACCCACAAGACGATCGGCGGGCCGCGCGCGGGCATGATCCTCTGTCGTGAGGAGCACGCCAAGAAGATCGACTCAGCCGTCTTCCCCGGGCAGCAGGGAGGCCCGCTCCAGCACGTGATCGCAGCCAAGGCCGTGGCCATGCGGATCGCCGCCAGCGAGTCCTTCCGCGAGCGTCAGCGGCGCACCGTGGAGGGCGCGCGCGCACTGGCGGAGGTGCTGGTGGCCGAATCGGAGCCTGAGACCCAGGGCGTCGCGAATCCGGCGGCCGCGCCGGGCGTGGCACAGCTTCCGGGCGTCGCGGCCGGCCTCGGTCAGCAGCAGGCGGTCAGCCCCGGCGTCAAGGTGCTCACAGGTGGGACCGACGTGCACCTGGTGCTGGTCGATCTGCGCGACGTGCGCCCGGAGCTCACCGGCAGGCAGGCCGAGGACAGGCTGCACGGCATCGGCATCACGGTCAACCGCAACGCGGTGCCCTTCGACCCGCGGCCGCCGATGCAAGCATCGGGCCTGCGCATCGGCACCGCGGCGCTGGCCACCCGCGGGCTGCAGCGCGAGGACTTCGTGGAGATCGGCGAGATCATCGCCGACGCGCTCAGCGACGAGTTCGAGCAGCTCGCTCCCGAGCTGAGCGCGCGCGTGAAGGCTCTCGTAGAGCGCTACCCGCTCTACGAGAGCCTCGCCGCAGCCGTATAGCCTCCGCCCGGGGCCGAGCCTGCGCGGGGCCGGGGTCCGAGCCTCCGACGCAGCCGTCTGAGCCTCCGATCCCGAGGCTCTGCGATGCTGTTGGCAGCCGATGCGCCAACCGACTGAGCTAGAAGCGCTTTACGCCTTCCTAGCAGCGGCGGCGGTGGCCGCGCTGCTGACGCCGATCACCATGCGACTCGCGCGGATCGTCGGCGCGATCGATCGCCCGCGCGAGCGCGGCCTCTCTCAACGCGCCACGCCGCTGCTCGGGGGCCTTGCGATCTTCGCGGGCGTGCTGGTCGCCGGGTTGATCTGGCTGCCTGCCGGGTACCAGGAAAGCTTCGAGCTCTGGCACGGCGTGCTGATCGCGGCGGCCCTGATCACGTTCGTGGGCGCGATCGACGATCGCGTCGAATTGCCCCCGTGGGTCAAGCTTGCCGGGCAGATCGCGGCGGGAGCGATCGTCGTCCACTACGGGGTCGTGATCCACTTCCTGACGATCCCGTTCCTGGGGCGGCTGAACTTCCCCAACGCCGGCGGGCCGATCACCGTCGTGGGGCTCGTGGCGCTGATGAACGTCGTGAACTTCTCAGATGGCGTAGACGGCCTGGCGGCGGGCGTCTGCGCGATCGTCGCAAGCGCGTTCGCGGTGATCGCCTTCGACCTGCACAGGGCGGCGCCGGGGGTGCTGGCGGCGCTCACGGCCGGCGCGGCGCTCGGCTTCCTGATCCACAACTTCCCGCCGGCCTCGAGCTTCATGGGCGACTGCGGCTCCAACCTGCTCGGGCTGCTGATGGGCTGCGTGATGGTGGAGGGCGCGATCAAGACCACCGCGGTGGTCTCCTTCGTGGCGCCGCTGATCCTGCTTGCGGTGCCGTTCCTGGACACCACCTTCGTGGTCCTCAAGCGCCTGAAGTACCGGCGCCCGATCTACGCGCCCGACAGCGAGCACTTCCACCATCGAATGGCGAGGATCGGCTTCTCCAGCAGACGCACCATCGCCTACCTCTACGGCTGGACGCTGATGCTCGCCGGGCTGGCGCTCGCGCTGCGCTTCGTGCCCTACAGCGATCACCACGGTCACTACCGGGTCGGCTGGCTGGTGGTGATGGTCCTGATCGGCGCGATCGTGGTCGCGGCGAGCGCCTATCTCGTCTACGTGCTGGAGATCCTGAAGTTCCGCCGCGTCGCCACAGCGCGCCTGCGCCTGCTGCGGCCATACGCCTCCGCGGACGAGATCGAGCGCACGGTGATCGAGGACTTCGAGACCGGAGAAATGAACGTCGTCTCCTTCGCCCCCGACCAGCAGCCCGCGGAGCAGGCCACGCCACCGGGCCGGGGCGATCAGGCTCCCCGCTCGGCGTCCTCGGGCTCCGAGCCGCCACACCCGGCGCCGCCATCGGGCTCCATCCCCGAGATCGGGCGCTGAGCCGCGCTCAGAGGCAGGGTCATCGCCGAGGCCGCGATCTCCGTCAAACGCCGGGGTGCAGCAGCGGTTCTGCGACCGGAAGCCTGGTGGCCACGGCGTAGGCGCAGAAGACCAGCACCGCGGCACGCAGCCTGCGGCTTGGCGAGACGGCCGCCAGCGGCAGTGCCCAGACCGCGTACCAGGGCAGCAGCCAGGCTGTCGAGATGACCAGCGCGAGCGTGCTCCAGCCGGCGGCCGTGCGCCAATCGGAGCCTTTCGCGGTGCGCCACAGAGAGATCAGCACAACGCACACGAAGCCGGCGAGGTACAGGTAGCGCCACCACGCCGGCGTACCGCCGAGGCTCAGCAGCCGCGCGGTCTCGGCAGGAATGCTGTGGATCGCGATCTGCTGCTGCTCTTCCGCGATCGGCACCACGAAGCCGGCGAGGCTCAGGCCGAAGCCGACGGCTCCGATCGCCACGACCGCCAGCAGCCCGCCCGTCGCGTTGAGCAGGACCTTCAGGCGTTCGGTCGCGGTGCGCGGCGCGAGCACCAGGAAGGGCAGAAGCAGCCCGGCCGAGACCTTGAAGCCCACGGCTGCCACCAGCGGCCAGGCAGCGGCGCGAAGGCGCGGCGAGGCTCCGGCGGCGAGCACCAGCGTGGCGCCGAGCAGCACCAGCGTGATCATGTCGTTGTGGGCGCCGCCCACCGCGAATACGAGCATCACCGGGTTCAGCCCCAGAAAGGCTGCGGCGATCTGCGGGGAGCGTCCGTCGCGAATCGCCGTCTTGGCCACGAACGCCACCGCGCCGAGGCTGCAGAGCACCGCGCCCACCTTGAACGCCCAGAGATCGGCCGCGAGCCCCAGTGGCGCGATCGCATAGCTGGCGAGCGTGAACAGCGGCCCGTAGGGACTGTGCTGGAAGGGCCAGCCGATATAGGAGAAGGTCGGGTCCGCGGGCGCTTCGACAGGGACGTGCGTGTAGGGGTCCAGGCCGTGCAGGGCTCCCATGCGTGCGTAGGAGATGTAGCCGAAGACGTCCTGGGAGAGCATCGGCGGCCCCAGCAGCAGCAGCAGATGCGCCGCCACTATCGCCGCACCCACGACCGCGAGCGGCAGGCTGCGGGCGCAGATCAGCACCAGCGCGTAGCAGCCGACCATGATCAGGATCAGCGTTTCGAAGCTGCCCTTGCCGATGGCCAGGCCGAGCGCGTGGTAGGGCCCGGATATCCAGTCGGACCATTGCGCGTCGCGCACCCGCACGTACAGCGATGGGGCGCCGGCGGCTCGGGCGGCCAGCAGGAACGCGCTGGCGATGATGCCCAGCAGCCCGAGCCCTCCCATGGCGCGCAGCGGCAGCGTCCCGGACAGCGCTTCCAGTCCGGCGGGGCGCTCTGCGCGGGGCTCTACGTATGCGGCGCCTGACGCCGATTGCAGGACACGGGGTGTTTGGCGCGTGCTCGTTATGGGCCAATTGTGGCGGCCCGCGCGGCGAGAGGAAGGCACATCGCCGTGCGTGCGCTGCGACGTCGCGGTGGTCATGTACTCTGTGCGGCGTCGTGCTCGCCTAGGAGCTCGCGAGATTCCCTGTGCGCACGATGGTCAGGGGAAGGTCAACAGCAAGCCGCATGCGACTTCGCAACAGCAAACCAACCCAGGCCGCCGGCGCCACGCGCAGGGTCCTGATCCTTTCCGCCGACGTCGGAGAGGGGCACGCCGCTGCGGCACGCGCGCTCGCGGAGCAGATCGAGACCTCTCCCGAGCCCGCGGAGGCGACCGTGATCGACGGTCTGGCGGCGATGGGGCCGTTGCTGCACCAAGTCGTCCAGGACGGCTACCGCATCCAGCTCAAGCTGATGCCGTGGACCTACTCCGTGGTCTACTGGCTGCTGGAGAGCGTGGCGCCGGTGCGGTGGGTCGCCCGCAAGGCGCTCTGCCTGCTCGGCGGCCGGCTGCTCGCCAAAAAGATCGCCGAGCACACTCCGGACGTGATCGTCTCCACGCATCCGGCGATCACGGTCGTGCTGGCCTGGCTGCGCCGCCGCGGCGTGATCGATTGCCCGACTGTCGCGACGATCACCGATCTGACCGGGCTGTTCTTCTGGGCTCAGCCCGGCATCGACCAGCACCTGGTGATGTACGACGCTTCGATCCCCGCGGTGGAGAGAATCGCCGGCGCGGGCAGCGTGACGCTCGTGCGCCCGTTGATCTCGGCCGAGTTCCTGCGTCCGCGCTGCCCGCTGGACGCGCGCCGCTGCCTGGGCCTGCCGGAGGACGGGCGCATGGTCGTCGTCTCGGGCGGCGGCTGGGGCGTGGGCGACATCGAGGGCGCCGTCAAGGAGCTCTGCGAGGCCGACGGCATCGGCTGCGTGGTGTGCCTGGCCGGGCGCAACGAGCAGCTCTACGACCGGCTGACCAAAGTGTTCGCGCAGGAGCCCAGGGTGCACGTCTACGGGTTCACCGACCGCATGCCCGACATCCTCACCGCCGCCGATGCGCTGGTGCACGCGACCGGCGGCGTGACCTGCCTGGAGGCGCGCGCGACGGGAACTCCCGTGGTCTCCTACGGCCTGCCCGTGGGCCACGCGCGCCTGAACACCCGCGCGATGGCGGATCTCGACCTGCTGCGGCTGGCGGGGGACACCCAGGACCTCGTCGAACAGGTGCGCGCCTCGTTTGCCGAACGAGCGCCTGTGCGTGAGCGCGCCCTGGCCGTCGCCCAGCAGAGCGCCGAGCACGGTCCGGCGCTGCGCCGGCTGCCCGGCGTGGGAGATCTCAGAGCAGCGGGCGGAGCCGACTGCCCGTCGGCGATGCCGACGGGCATCGCCTTCGACCGCCACGCGGCAGGGCAGGGCGACCCCGAGAGCGTCGCCGGCCAGGTGCCCGCCAGGCCGCAGGCGAGCCTGGCAAGCGAGGATCTGATCGGTCAGAGGACCGCGGTGGACATCGTGCTGGACCCTCCCCGACGGGTGCTGCAACGGCCCGTATGGCGCGTCGCGGTCTTGACGCTGGCAGTGCAGTTGCTGATGCTCTTCGGCGTCGGCACCTGGATCATGTCGACCGACGAGATCAGCGCGGTCGCGAGCATGATCCTGCAGGCCGAGCCGCTCACGCACGTCAAGACCGATCAACGCGCGGTCGCGATCATCGTGCGGGCGCCGGTCGCCGACATGAGCCGCATCGCCGCGAGTCTCGCGCATCGCGGGGTGCACGTCTCCTTTGCGGACGACGGCCATGCGCCTGCGCACGCGACGGTGGTGCGGATGCACAGGCTCGGACAGCAGATAGTCCCGCAGATGCCGGTCTCGGCGACTCTGCTGCGCTGGCTTCGCACGCGCGGGATCCTCGGCGCGCAGGCACGCGCGCTGGGGCTCCGCCACAACTACTACTTCCTGCAGCCGGCGGGCGGCATGACAGTTGGGCAGATGGTGCTCGCGCGCAGCGCCGACGCCACTCCGGTCGCCGGCGCTGCGAGGTTCTCCGCGACCTCGTCCGCTGCTCAGTGGTCGGCGCGCGCCGGTGAGGTGCTGGTGGTGAGCGCTGACGGGTCGCGCGCCTCGCTGCTTGGGGTGGAGCGGCTGGCCGGCCGGCTGCGCTCCGAGGGGCTTGCGCCGGAGTCGCTGGGCGCGCTCGTGCGCTCCCCTTCCATGAGCGCGATCAACAGCGGCGAGCGGGCCAGGAGCGCCGCTCCGGCGACCAGCACCGCCAGTGACAGCGCCAGTCCCACGCCGCCGAAGTCCGTGCTCGGGAAGCTTTCGCCTAGCACGGTCAGCGCGAGCACCACGGGCACGACCGTCTGAGTGACGAACACGACGGGCGCGACCTGGATCGCCGGACGCGCCTGCAGAGCGCTGCCCTCGCTGAGCGTGGCCACCGCCGAGGCGGCGCCTGTCGCCAGCGCCCAGCCCAGGGCGGCGCCGAGATGCCCGAGCTGGAGCCCATCCGAGACGAGCTTCGTCGTCACGCCGCTGAGGCCGAACGCGAAGCCGGCCGCCAGGATCGTGATCGGTGGAGCGGGATGGTGAAAGAGGCTCAGCGCGTAGGGCAGCAGGCTCACGAGCGCGATGCAGCCGAGCACGATGTAGAGCTCGCTGCTGCCCGTGAAATGGTGGATGTCGTTGGGAGCGGAGATCGCGATGCCCGCGACGCCGGCCACGATCGCCGCCATCGCGACATGCTCGTTGCGCCCCGCCGGCTCGCCGAGCATCCGCTCTCCCGCGACCAGCAGCACGAGCAGACCGGCCGCGAGCGTGGGCTGCACGACCACCAGAGGCGCGAGTTTGAGCGCCGCGACCTGCAGTGGCCAGCCGAGGATCGAGAGCCCTGTGCCGAGCAGCCATCGCCTGCCTCGCAGCAGTCGTGCCGCCAGGGCGAGGCGCAGATGCGCGTGCGCCGGCGCCTCCTTGGCGTCCATCGCCTGGAAAGCGACCCCTATGCTGTAGAGGATCGAGGCGCCGACCGCCGCGAGCAGCCCAAGGATGAGATTGAACATGCCCGCCGATGATCGCAGCCTCGGCGCCAAGGCGGCGGGAACGGTGGCCGCTCTTGCGGGCTTGTCCTATCTGATGCCGGCTCTGACGGGAATCGGCTATCCCCTGCCGGCGCTCGCTCCCGCGTCCGCGAGGCTGCGAGGCATCTTGGGCGTGGAGGACTCCACGGCCGACGGCGTGGGCTGCGCGCTGACCTTCGACGACGGTCCTCACCGGCAGGGGACCCCGGCGGTGCTCGACGCGCTCGCGGCCGCGGGAGCCAGAGCGACCTTCTTCCTGGTCGGCGAGCAGGTGCGTGCCAATCCGGCGTTGGCCCGGGAGATCGTCGCGCAGGGGCATTGGGTCGGCCTGCACTGCGATCGCCATCGCAATCTCCTGCGGCTGACGCCCGGCCAGCTCCGGAGCGACATCGATCGCGCCCATGAGACGATCGTCGAGGCCACCGGCGTGTCGCCTGCGATCTACCGTCCGCCCTACGGCATCCTCAACGCCGCCGCGCTGCGGATCGCCCGCGGGCGTGCGTGGCGGACCATGCTGTGGAGCCACTGGGGGCGCGACTGGGAGGCCCGGGCGACTCCCGAGTCGATCGCGGCGCTGGCGAGCGCCGGCCTGCGGCCAGGGTCCGTGGTGCTGCTGCACGACGCCGACGACTACGGGGCGTCAGGATCGTGGCGCAACACCGCGGCCGCGCTGCCGCGTATCCTGGAGCGGGTCGGCGAGGCGGGCCTGCCGCTCAGGGCGCCCTGAACCGCCGTCCGGGTCAGCGGTGGCGGGATACCATCAGCGACTTGGCAACCGAGATCGGCACGGAGACCGAGACCCTCACCCTGCGGCGCAGGATCGCCGTCTCGGCGGGATGGCTGCAGGACGCGCGCGCGGGTCGCTCGCCGATCTGGGGCGAGGCGATCGTGATCGCCTGGCTGTGCTGGCTCTACGACATCCTCACCAACCTCGCGCCCACCCGGCGCTCGCTCGCCCTTCACCACGCCGCCTCGGTGCTGCGCATCGAGCGTGCGCTCGGCATCGCTCCCGAGCTATCGCTCAACCACTGGTTGGCCGCCCAGCACTCTTTCGCGCTGGTCCTCTCCGACTACTACGACAACGCCCACTTCGTGGTGACGCTCGGCCTGCTGGGCCTGCTCTGGTGGCGGCGCTCGGACATCTATCCCTCGCTGCGCAACGCGCTGGTGGCCATCAACCTGATCGGGTTCGCGGTCTTCTGGCTGTGGCCGATGGCGCCGCCCCGGATGCTCGTCCACAACGGGTTCACGGACGTCGTCGCCGCCACCGGCGCCTTCGGCTCCTGGCACACGGGGAGCCTGGCCTCGGAGGCCGACCAGTACGCGGCGATGCCCTCGCTGCACATGGCATGGGCCGTCTGGTGCGCGATCGTGATCTGGCGCCTGTCCAAACGGCGGTGGCTGCGGGCGCTGGGCGTGGCGCACGTGACCATCACCGCGTTCGCGGTGCTCAGCACAGGCAATCACTTTGTGCTGGACGTGCTCGCGGGCGTGCTGACCGTGGCGCTTGCCTTCGCGATCGTGGAGCCGATTCGCAGGCAGGTCGCCCGAAAGTGGCCTTTGTTGACCGGATGACGTCCTATTTGGCTTTGCCAAGCCAGTAGCGAACGTCACAAACTTGTCACGAAGTGGCGCATCATGTAGACTCGCGCCTCGGCCGCCGCGGATCCCGATCGACTGATCGGCCGCCGCGAGACAGAGAGCCGGCTTCCTACCCAAAGAGCAAGCTGGGACTTCCCTCTATAGGCTGGCCGCCATCAAATGCGAGACAACGAGGCAACAGCAACGCGCGCTGGCGCGGCTTCCGTGGAGTGGGGGACGAATGTCCTCCTCCATCTGGACGTCGTGGCCGTGATCCTGGTGACCGCACCCGCGATCATCCTCGGTGCGCCCGTGCTCGGCTACGTGATCGGAGCGGTCGCGTGGATCGTGCAGCGCATCCTCGCCAAGACCGATCGACGCTGGATCAAGCAGGCGCGCGAGCCGCGCACCCAGCTTGGCCTGAACCTCTTCGAGGCCTTCGGGCGGATCTGGCTGCTGGCCGGCGCGATCGTCGCCGCCGGCGTGATCGGCGGGCGCGCCGACGGGCTGACGTGCGCCCTGACGATCTTCGGCGCCTACTCGATCGCGTTCGTCATCAAGGTATTCAGTGGCCCGCCCGCCCGTCCCCTGGCCGCCGGGCCCGACAAGCGTGCAGGCGCTCAGGCAGGCACACCGTCCAGGAGGACCGCACCATGAGTGCCGTCGAAGCACATCCCGCCGGCAGTCCCGCAGCCGGCGGCGGCCCCTCGAGGGGGCCCTTCAGCCGCATGAGCAAGGGCAAGAAGATCGGTTGGAGCATCGCGCTCATATACGTGCTCGGCTTCGTGGCCTTTGGCGTCGCATACGGCATCAAAGGACACAAAAACGAAACCTTCAACGTCATCGACTCCTTCCACCTGCTGACCTGGTTCAGCGTCGGGCCGATCGCGTTCAACAAGGGCGTCCTGTACCTGCTGATCACCACGGCGCTGACGATCGGGGTCATGCTCAGCGTCGCCAGGCGCATGAAAGCCCGTCCCGAAGGACGCATGCAGGTCGCGGTCGAATGGCTCTACGACATCGCGATGGGCGTGACCCGCGACAGCATGGACGAGGAGATGACCAAGCGGTGGTTCCCGGTGATAGCCACCCTCTTCGTCTTCATCCTGATCACCAACCTGATCGGCTACATCCCGCTGCCCGTAGACTCCGCGCAGAGCTTCGACGTCTTCGGCGCGAAAATACCCGCCTTCCAGATCTACGCCGCCGACACCAATGTCGCGGTTCCGCTGATCCTCTCGCTTGGCGTCTTCATCGCCTTCAACGTCGAAGGCATCCGCGCGCATGGCTTCTTCGGCTACATCAAAAGCCTCATCCCGGCCGGGATGAAAGGCCCGATGTTGATCCTGATCTATCCGCTGGAGATCGTCTCGACCTTCCTGCGGCTGCTGTCGCTGACGATCCGGCTCTGGGCCAACCTGCTCGCCGGCCACCTGTTGATCGACTTCATGGGCGGCGCGCTGGCCGTGCTGCTCGGCCTGCAACTGATCGGTTGGCTCACGCTGCCGATCGGAGTGGCGATCTACCTGCTCGAGGCAGTCCTGATCGCCGGCCTGCAGGCGTTCATCTTCGCAATCCTCACCGCCATCTATATCGGCGGGGCCGCTTCCCGCCACTAGCACCCACAAGGAGCCTCAAGACAATGCTGACCCAAATCATTCCCGCGCTCGCAACGGCGCTCCACCCGATCCTCGCGGCCGCGAGCTCGTCCGTGGAAGTGGGCAAGGACGCCGGTCGCGCGATCGCGCTGGGCGTCGGCGCCGGCGGCGGCGCCGCGGGCGCGGGCGCAGGCATCGGCATGCTGTTCGGCAAGGTGATCGAGTCGGTCACCCGCCAGCCCGAGATGCGCGACGAAATCACCTCGATCCAGTGGCTTGGATTCGCGCTCACCGAGGCCACCTTCTTCTACGGTCTCGTCGGCGGGTTCATCGCCTTCTTCCTCTAGATCGATGGCACTGCTCTCAAGCACACCGATCGCCGCGTCCTCGAGCAACTCCTGGCTGATCACGCCCAACGTCGGGCTGACGGTCTGGACGCTGGTTGTGTTCACGATCTGCCTGCTGATCCTCAGCAAGCTCGTCTTCCCGCGCATCCGCCAGGCGCTTGACGACCGCCGCAAGGTGATCACCGACTCGATCGACGCCGCGCAGCACACCCGCGAGGAGGCCGAGAAGGTTCTGGTCGAATACCGCGAGCGTCTGAAGGAGGCACGCGAGCAGGCCGAGGAGATCGTGCAGCGCGCACGTGCCACGGCTGAGGCGCAGGCGCGTGAAGCGCATGCCGAAGCCGAAGCGCGACGCGAGCACCTGCTCGAGCAGACCAAGCGCGACATCGAGGCCGAGACCCGGCGCTCGATCGACCAGATCCGCCGTGAGGTGGCAGACCTGACCGTGATGGCGACAGAGAAGGTGACGCGCAGGGTGCTCACAGAGGACGACCAGCAGCGCCTGGTGGCCGATGCTCTCTCGGAGCTCGACTTCGAGACGCTGAGCAGCGGGGCGCGGTAGCTCTGATGGAGCGGATCGCCGAGGTATATGCGCGCGCGCTGTTCGAGGCGGCGCAGGGCAGGGGCGCGCTGGACGCCGTGCGCGAGCAGCTCGCCGCGTTCGTGGACGCGCTGCACGGCAACCGCAACCTGATGATCTTCTTCTTCTCTCCCTACTTCTCCACTCAGGAGAAGAAGGAGGGGCTGCAGCGCGCCGTCACGGGCGCTGACGAGACGTTCATGAACTTCCTGGAAGTTCTCCTGGAGAGCCACAGGATGCCCGCGATCTTCGCGATCAAGGACCGCTACGAGCGCTTCTGGCGGGAGGAGAAGAAGCTGCTGCCCGTGGAAGTGACCAGCGCGGTCGGACTCGACTCGCAACTGGTGGCAAGCCTCGGCGAGCGGATCGGTCAGCAGACCGGCCGCGAAGTCGAGCTCGCAAGTCGCGTGGATCCCGAGATCCTCGGCGGAATCGTGCTGCGCGTCGGTAACTTCGTGCTCGACGCCTCGATTAGAAACCAGCTCAACCAACTTCGCAAGCAAGTCGCGCAGGCCTGATCCACTCGCCTGCCAAGGAGCCAACTGATGCAGATCAACCCAGACGAGATCACCTCAATCCTCAAGAGCAGGATCGAAGGGCTTGACATGGCCAGCGCCGACCTCACCGAGGTCGGGACGGTGCTGTCGGTGGCAGACGGCATCTGCCGGATCCACGGCTTGGAGAACTGCATGTCCTTCGAGATGCTCGAGCTGCCGCACGGCGTGACGGGCCTCGCGCTCAACCTCGAGTCCGACAACGTCGGCGCCGTGCTCTTCGGGGAGTGGGAAAAGATCGTCGAGGGTGACACGGTCAAGCGCACCAAGCGCCTGCTGGAGATCCCCGTCGGCGAGGACATGCTCGGTCGCATCGTCGACCCGCTCGGCAAACCGCTGGACGGCAAGGGCGAGATCAAAGCCAGCGCGATGCGCCCGGCCGAGTTCAAGGCCCCCGGCGTGGTCCAGCGCCAGCCCGTCAAGGAACCGATGCTCACCGGCCTGAAGGCGATCGACTCCATGATCCCGATCGGCCGTGGCCAGCGAGAGCTGATCATCGGCGACCGCCAGACCGGCAAGACCGCGATCGCGATCGACACGATCATCAACAACCGAGACCGCGACATCGTCTGCGTCTACGTCGCGATCGGGCAGCGCATGGCGACGGTCGTGCAGATCGCCGAGACGCTGCGACAGGCCGAAGCGCTCGACAAAACGATCATCGTGGCTGCGGCCGCCAACGAGGCCGCGCCGATCCAGTTCCTCGCCCCCTACGCGGGCTGCGCGATGGGCGAGCACTTCCTCTACAACGGCAAGGCCGCGCTCTGCGTCTACGACGATCTGACCAAGCACGCCTACGCCTACCGGCAGATGTCGTTGCTGCTGCGCCGCCCGCCCGGCCGCGAGGCCTACCCGGGCGACGTCTTCTACCTGCACTCCCGTCTGCTGGAGCGTGCGGTCAAGCTCAACGACGAGCTCGGCGGCGGCTCGCTCACCGCGCTGCCGGTGATCGAGACTCAGGCCGGCGACGTCTCCGCCTACATCCCGACGAACGTGATCTCGATCACCGACGGGCAGATCTTCCTCGAACCCGGTCTGTTCAACTCGGGTGTGCGTCCCGCCATCAACGTCGGCATCTCGGTCTCCCGCGTGGGCGGCAGCGCGCAGATCGGGCCGATGCGCAAGGTCGCCGGCCGCCTGAAGCTCGAGCTCTCCCAGTACCGCGAGCTCGAGGCCTTCGCCCAGTTCGGCTCCGAGCTCGACCCGGAGACGCAGAAGACGCTTGCGCGCGGCGAACGCCTGGTCGCCACGCTGAACCAGGGCGAGCGTGAACCGCTGCCGGTTGCCGATCAGGTGTTGCAGATCTTCGCCGCCACCCAGGGCTTTCTGGACAGGATGCTGCTGGAGCGCGTCGGCGAGTTCCTGAAGGAGCTGACAGAACGCGCACGCAGCCAGCACCGCGAGCTGCTCGCCAAGATCACCGACGGGGACTGGTCAGATGAGGTTCAGGCCGAGCTGCAGAAGACCGTGGCCGAGTTCGCCGAGGACTTCGGCTACGACCTCGACGAGGAGGGCCACCCGATCGAGCTGGACACGCCCCCGGCGCGCCCACTCTCTGCGCCCGACGCGCAGGAGGGTCAGCTCGCGGAGGCGGCGGCCTAGCGCCGCGGATCGCCGAACCGGAGCCTCAGGAGCCTCATGGCATCACAGCGCGACGTCAGGAACCGCATCGGAGCGGTCAAGAACATCCAGAAGATCACCCGTGCGATGGAGATGGTCGCGGCCGCGCGGCTGCGCCGCTCCGAACAGCGGATCGAAGCGCTGCGCCCGTATGTGGGGGCGATCAGGCGGATGACCAGGGACGCGGCCCAGGCGGCCGGCTACGTGCCCAGCGTGCCGATCCTCGCCGAGCACGAGAGCCTCGACGCGGTCGGCCTGCTGCTGGTCGCCGGCGACAGGGGCCTCGCGGGCGCGTTCAACTCGAACATCGTCCGGGCAGGCGTGACCGCCGGGCGCGACTACGTCGGCGAGAGCAAGAAGGTGCTCTACTTCGCCTCCGGGCGCCGGCCGGCATCTTCGCTCACCTTCCGCGGGCTGGAGCCGACGGAGAGCTTCATCGGCTTCACCGATCGCCCCGCCTACGCCGACGCGCGGACGATCGCGGAGCGGCTGATGGCTGCCTACGTCGACGGCGAGGTCGACCGGGTCGAGGTCTTCTACAACCACTACATCTCGCCGATGTCGCAGATCGTGCGCCGCGAGACGCTGCTGCCGCTCGCGCAGGCGACCCTGCTCGCCGAGGGGGAGCAGGAGAGCGCCCAGCAGCAGCCCGAGGGGCTTGCGATCCCGGGCGCGGAGGAGGCGGCAAAGCCGCGCCGCATCAACGTCGAGTACGAGCCGGACGCCGAAGCGGTGCTGAAGCGGCTCGTGCCCGACTACGTCAAGCTCTCGATCTACAGGGCCCTGCTCGAGTCCACGGCCTCGGAGCACGGCGCTCGCATGACCGCGATGCGCAACGCCTCCCAGAACGCGGGCGATCTGATCAAGGACCTGACCCTGGAGATGAACCGCGCCCGCCAGGCCGAAATCACCCAGGAGATCATGGAGGTAGTCGCGGGTGCGGAGGGCTTGGGCTAGTGTGGACCACGAACTTGAATAGAGACCAGGAGAACTGAAGATCAATGGACGCAAGCATCGCCACTGAGCCGACCGCCGGAGCGGGCGCGCCCGCCGGAGGAGGCAACGGGAAGCGCAACGTGGGGCGCATCGAGGAGATCCAGGGCGTCGTGATCGAGGCCGTCTTCCCTGATCGCCTGCCCGAGATCAACCACGCGATCACGATCGCGCGGCCGGCGGCGGCCGCCGCGGAGGAGGCCGAGGGGATCAGCTCCGAGGCGGGCGGCGAGCTGCTGGTCTGCGAGGTCCAGCAGCACCTCGGCGACGACCGCGTGCGAGCGGTGGCGATGGACTCCACCGACGGCCTCGCCCGTGGCAGCGAGGTGCTGGACACCGGCCAGCCGATCACCGTGCCGGTCGGCGAGGCGACGCTTGGCCGCATCTTCAACCTGCTCGGCGAGCCAATCGACCTCGGCGAGCCGATGCCCGCCAACGCCCCCCGGCGTCAGATCCACCAGGAGGCCCCGCGCGTCGAGGAGCTCTCGCCGACCACCGAAATGTTCGAGACCGGCATCAAGGTCGTCGATCTGCTCGCGCCCTACGCCAAGGGCGGCAAGGTCGGCCTCTTCGGCGGCGCCGGCGTGGGCAAGACGGTCATCATCCAGGAGCTCATCCACAACCTCGCCAAGGAGCATGGCGGCCTCTCCGCCTTCTGCGGCGTGGGCGAGCGCACCCGTGAGGGCAACGACCTCTGGCTGGAGATGAAGGAGTCCGGCGTCATCGACAAGACGATGCTCGTCTTCGGCCAGATGAACGAGCCGCCCGGAGCCCGCATGCGCGTCGCGCTGTCCGGCCTGACGATGGCCGAATACTTCCGCGACCAGGGCCAGGACGTGCTGCTGTTCATCGACAACATCTTCCGGTTCGTCCAGGCCGGCTCCGAGGTCTCGGCCCTGCTGGGCCGCATGCCCTCCCAGGTGGGCTACCAGCCGACGCTGACCTCCGAGATGGGCGAGCTGCAGGAGCGGATCACCTCGACCAGGACCGGATCGGTCACCTCGATCCAGGCGATCTACGTGCCCGCCGACGATCTCACCGACCCGGCGCCGGCATCGGTGTTCTCGCACCTCAACGCCACCACGACGCTCTCCCGCAGCATCGCGGAGAAGGGGATCTACCCGGCGGTCGATCCGCTGGACTCCACCTCCACGATCCTCAAGCCCGAGATCCTCGGCGAGGACCACTTCCGCGTCGCCAACCGCGTCAAGGAGGTGCTGCAGCGCTACAAGGAGCTGCAGGACATCATCGCGATCCTCGGCATCGACGAGCTCTCCGACGAGGACAAGCTGACCGTGCAGCGCGCGCGCAAGATCGAGCGCTTCCTCTCCCAGCCCTTCCACGTCGCCGAGCAGTTCACCGGCACGCCCGGCACCTACGTGCCGATCAAGGACACGATCCGCGGCTTCGAGGAGATCCTCGCAGGCAAGCACGACGAGGTTCCCGAGCGCGCGTTCTTCCTCAAGGGGACCATCGAGGACGTGTTGAAGGACGCGCAGCGGTAGACGATGGCGCACGCAAAGTTCCCAGTCGAGGTGCTGACGCCCGAGGGCGAGGTGTTCGCCGAGGAGGTCGAGATGATCTCCACGCGCACCGGCCTCGGCTCGATCGGAATCCTGGCCAGGCATGAGCCGCTGCTCGCCACGCTCGTGCCCGGCGAGCTTCGCATCTACCGCTCGCAGGACGAGATCGTCCGCTTCGCGGCCGCCGAGGGATACCTGCAGTTCATCGAGAACCGGGCGCTGCTGCTGGTCGAGGAGGCGATCCCGCCCGACCAGCTCGACCGCCCGGTGCTGGAGAGCAAGCTCTCCGACGCTCGCGGCGTGGCCGAGCGTGCGCAGGAGGGCAGCGAGGAGCGGGCCAGCGCGCTGCGCGACATAGCCCGCTACGAAGCCTTTCTTGCGATCGGGCAGTAGCCTTTCCGGTCATGGAGGGCAACGGCGAAGCCGCCGCCCACTTCCAGCGCAAGCGCCCCGGCTGGCTCACGGCGCACGTCTTCAATCCGCTGGTCGGGGCGATCACGGGGATGGGCATAAGCCTGCTCGGCTCCAGGGTGCTGGAGGTGCGCGGGCGCTCCAGCGGCAAGCCACGTCGCACCCCCGTGAACCTGCTGACCTTCGAGGGAGAGCGCTATCTCGTGGCGCCGCGCGGCGAAACCCAGTGGGTGCGCAACCTCAGAGCCAGCGGAGAGGGCAGGCTCCTGCTCGGAAAGCGCAGCGAGAGCTTCCGCGCCGTCGAGGTGCCCGACGATCGCAAGGCCCCGATCCTGCGCGCCTACCTGACGCGCTGGAAGGCCGAGGTCGGCGTCTTCTTCGACGGTGTCGGCCCCGACTCGCCCGAGGAGCAGGTTCGGGCCGCCGCGCCGAAGCATCCTGTGTTCAAGATCTCCAAGGCAGCCGGCTGAGGTGCGCGAGGTGAATCGTGAGCGCGAGCCGGTCGGGGTGATCGGCACCGGATACGTCGGACTCGTCACCGCCGCGGGCTTTGCCTCGCTGGGCAGCGAGGTCTTCTGCGTGGACACCGATGCCGCCAAGATCGATCGTCTGCTCGCCGGCGAGGTGCCGATCTACGAGCCCGGCCTGCGCGAGCTGATCGAGCAGCACCGTGCCAGGATGCATTTCTCCACGCAGCTCTCCGACGCCGTGCAGCACGCCAGGCTGCTGTTCGTCGCTGTGGGCACGCCGCCGACGGCCTCCGGCGATGCCGACCTGACCGCGGTCAACCAGGTCGTCGACGCGATGCCGGCGTCTGAGAGCCATGCGCTGGTGATGAAGTCGACCGTGCCCTGCGGCACCGGCGCGACAATCCAGCGGGTGCTGCGCGAGCGCGCACGCGACGGCCTGCGCTACGTCTCCTGCCCGGAGTTCCTGAAGGAGGGCTCCGCGGTGGAGGACTTCCTGCGCCCCGATCGCGTGGTGGTCGGCGACGAGGGCGACTGGGCAGGTGACGCGGTGGTTGGCCTCTACGAGCCCCTGCAGGCGCCGTTGGTGCGCACCGACGTCGCAAGCGCCGAGATGATCAAGCTCGCCGCCAACGCCTTCCTGGCCACCAAGATCTCCTTCATCAACGAGATCGCCAACGTCTGCGAGCAGCTCGGCGCGGACGTGGTCGAGGTCGCGCAGGGCATGGGACTGGACAGCCGGATCGGGCCGAAGTTCCTGCAGGCAGGCATCGGCTACGGCGGGAGCTGCTTCACCAAGGACGTCAGCGCGCTGAAGCTGCTGGCCGGCAACTCCGGCTACCACTTCCAGCTCCTGAGCTCGGTGATCGAGGTCAACGAGCTGCAGAAGCGCCGCGTGGTCAGCAAGCTGCAGCGGCATCTGGGCGAGCTCGCCGGCCGCCGCATCGCGCTGCTGGGCCTGGCCTTCAAGCCGAACACCGACGACATGCGCGGCGCCTCCTCGCTGGTGCTGGCCGCTCGCCTGCAGGCTGAGGGGGCGCACGTGCGCGCCTACGACCCGGTTGCCGAGCACGAGGCCCGCAAGCTGATGCCAGATCTCGACTACGCAGACTCCGCCGAGGATGTGCTGCAGGACGCTGACGCGGCGATCCTGGTCACCGAGTGGCCGGAGCTCCTCCAGGTAGACTGGCGCGATGTCGCGATCAGGATGCGGGGGGACCTTGTGATCGACGGGCGCAACGCCCTGGACGGGCAGGCCGTGCGTCAGGCAGGGCTCACATACGAGGGAATGGGGCGCAGACCATGCAGGCAGTGATCCTCGTCGGCGGGGAGGGAACGCGACTCCGCCCGCTCACCTCGACGGTCCCCAAGCCGGTCGTGCCGCTCGTGGACAGGCCGTTCATCGCCTACATGCTGCAGTGGCTGGCCGAGCACGGCGTGGACGACGTGATCATGTCCTGCGGCTTCCTCGCGACCAGCGTGCGCAACGTGCTCGGCGACGGCTCGGCCTACGGGCTGCGGCTGCGGTTCGTCGAGGAGCCCGACCCGCGTGGCACCGCGGGCGCGCTCAAGTACGCCGAGTCGATGCTGGACGAGCGCTTCCTGATGCTGAACGGCGACGTGCTCACCGACATCGACCTGACCGCCCAGATCGCCCAGCACGAGCGCACAGGCGCCAAGGCGACGCTTGCTCTGGTGCCGGTCGAGGACCCGAGCGCATACGGCCTGGTGCACCTGGACGGCGAGAACGCCGTGCTCGACTTCCTCGAGAAGCCCAGCCCCGACCAGATCGACACCAACCTGATCAGCGCCGGAGCCTACGTGCTGGATCGTGAGGTGCTGGATCTCGTCCCGCCGGATCGCAAGGTCTCGATCGAGCGCGAGGTCTGGCCGCTGCTCGTCGGCAACGGCCTCTACGGCTTCCCCTCCGACAGCTACTGGCTGGACATCGGAACCCCCGACCGCTACCTGAAGGCGACCTTCGACATCATCGAGGGCAACGTCGCCACCGAGGTTCGCGAGCGGCTCGGCAACGACTATCTGGCGGTGGCGAGCGAGGCCGAGCTGCTGGGGCGGGCGATCCCGCCGGCGGTGCTCGAACGCGGCGTCAGGGTCGCGGCGGGCGCGCACGCCGGCTCGCTGGTCGTGCTCGGCCAGGGCGTCAGCATCGCCGAGAACGCAACTGTGGAGCGCGCGGTGGTGCTCGACGGCACCGAGATCGGCGAGGGCGCGATGCTGCGGGACTGCATCGTCGCCGCCGGCTGCCGGATCGGCCCGCGGACGCAGATCAGCGACGGCGTGGTGCTCGGCGAGGGCGTGACGATCGGGGCGGACAACACGATCGCCGGCGGTGCCCGTATCTTCCCGGGCGTCACGATCCCCGACGGCGCGATCAAGTTCTGAGAGCCTCTGTGCGGGGGCGCAGCCCCTTTGCCGCGATTACGGGAGAATGAGCACATGAGCGACGGTGGATCCGCAGCGACCCCTACAACCGAAGAGCTCTCTCGCGAGGCGATCGCCCGCGTGGACCCGTCCGGGCAGCTTCGCGAGGTGCTGGCGCTGCCGGAGCACCTGCGAGACGCGCTCTGGCGGGTGGAGTCGGCGATCATGTCCGAATGGGACACCCCCGGCGGCCTGGTCGTCGCCGGCATGGGCGGCTCGGCGATAGGTGGGGCGCTGGCGCGCGCCGCGCTCGGCGATCACTCCTCCCGACCGATCTTCGTGACGCGGGCCTACGGCCTCCCGTCCTGGACCACGCCGGACACGACGGTGCTCTGCGCCAGCTACTCGGGAAACACCGAGGAGACGCTCGCCTGCTACGAATCGGCCGGTGCGCTCGGCGCTCAGCGGGTCGTGGTCACCACCGGCGGCAGGCTCGCGGCGATGGCCCGCGACGACGGGATCCCCGTGATCCCTGTGCCCGGCGGCTTTCAGCCGCGGGCGGCGGTCGCCTACATGACCGTCGCGGCGCTCGAGGTGGCGGCGCTGTGCGGCGCAGGGCCGCGGCTGACATCGGAGATCGACGTGGCGGCCGCGCACACCGAGCAGCTCGTCGCGGAGTGGGGGCCCGAGGCATCCGAGGACAGTCTCGCCAAGGCGACCGCACGGGCGCTGCACGGGACGATCCCGCTGGTCGCGGGGGCCGGCCTGACCGCGCCGATCGCCTACCGCTGGAAGACGCAGATCAACGAGAACGCCAAGCAGCCCGCCTTCTCGCATGAGCTGCCCGAGCTCGATCACAACGAGATCGTGGGCTGGGAAGGCTCCGGCGAGCTCGGTCGCTTCGCCGCGGTCTTCCTCGACGACTCCGACGCGCACCCTCGCGTGAAGGAGCGGATCGAGCTGACCGAGCGCCTGATCGCTCCCTTCGCGGCTGCGTGCCTGCGCATCGAGACGCGGGGAGAGAGCGCGTTCGAGCGGGTGATCTCGCTCGTGCTGCTCGGCGATCTGATCTCGATCTACATGGCCGCGCTGCGTGGGGTGGACCCGGGCCCGGTCGAGGTGATCGAGCGCCTGAAGGCCGGCCTCAGCGAACGCTGAGCACCTTCTGAGGGCCGCGAGCGCCGAGGGCCATTGGGCCCAGGCCCTTGGTAAGGTGGCCCGCATGACCCTGACTGCCACGCAGACCTCAACCGACTTCAAGGTCGCCGACCTCTCGCTCGCCGAGTTCGGCCGCAAGGAGATCACCCTCGCCGAGCACGAGATGCCCGGCCTGATGGCGCTGCGGCGTCAGTACGGCGACTCCCAGCCCCTGCGCGGCGCGCGGATCACGGGCTCGCTGCACATGACGGTCCAGACGGCCGTCCTGATCGAGACCTTGACGGCACTGGGCGCGCAGGTGCGCTGGTGTAGCTGCAACATCTTCTCCACCCAGGACCACGCTGCCGCCGCGATCGCGGTCGGGCCGGAGGGCAGCGCCGAGGTCCCGCAGGGCGTGCCGGTCTTCGCCTGGAAGGGCGAGACCCTGGAGGAGTACTGGTGGTGCACCCAACAGGCGCTGATCTGGCCCGATGCCGAGGCCGCCCCCAACATGATCCTCGACGACGGCGGTGACGCGACGCTGCTCGTGCACAAGGGCACCGAGTACGAGAAGGCTGGTGCCGTGCCAGACCCGGCCGGCGCGGACTCCGAGGAGATGAAGGTCATCCTCGAGCTGCTGACGCGCTCGCTGGGGCAGGATCCCGAGCGCTGGACGAAGATCGGCCAGACCATCAAGGGCGTCACAGAGGAGACGACCACCGGCGTGCACCGGCTCTACCAGATGATGGAGGCAGGCGAGCTGCTCTTCCCGGCGATCAACGTCAACGACTCGGTGACCAAGTCCAAGTTCGACAACCTCTACGGCTGCCGGCACTCGCTGATCGACGGCATCAACAGGGCCACCGACGTGATGATCGGCGGCAAGGTCGCCGTCGTCTGCGGATTCGGCGACGTCGGCAAGGGCTGCGCGGAGTCGCTGCGCGGACAGGGCGCGCGCGTGGTGATCACCGAGATCGACCCGATCTGCGCGCTGCAGGCGGCGATGCAGGGCTACGAGGTGCGCACGCTCGCCGAAGTCGTGGAGAGCGCCGACATCTTCATCACCGCGACCGGCAACCGCGACATCATCACCGCGGCCGACATGGCCAGGATGAAGCACCAGGCGATCGTCGGCAACATCGGCCACTTCGACAACGAGATCGACGTCGCCGGGCTGACCGCGACCCCAGGCATCCAGCGGATCAACATCAAGCCGCAGGTGGACGAGTGGGTCTTCCCGGACGGTCACGCGATCATCCTGCTCTCCGAGGGCCGGCTGCTGAACCTCGGCAACGCGACCGGCCACCCGAGCTTCGTGATGAGCAACTCATTCACCAACCAGGTGATGGCCCAGATCGAGCTGTTCGGCAAGGGAGAGCAGTACCCGCTGGGCGTGCACGTGCTGCCCAAGCACCTCGACGAGAAGGTCGCGAGCCTGCACCTCGACGCGCTCGGCGTGAAGCTGACGAAGCTGACGCAGACCCAGGCCGACTACCTCGGCGTGGGCGTCGAGGGGCCGTTCAAGCCCGACCACTACCGCTACTAGCCAGGAACCCCGCGAGCCAGCGCCATGCTGCGTCCTCGGCCGCTCGCGTGCGTCAAGCACGCCACGCTCCCTGCGTCCTTGCCTGGCTTGACTGGCGGGCCCCTGGTGATCGCATGAGGGCGATGGTCCTTGCGGCGGGGCTCGGCACCCGGCTGCGCCCGCTCACCTACGAGATCCCCAAGCCGATGGTGCCGGTGCTCGACCGGCCGGTGATGGCGCACATCCTCGACCTGCTCGGCCGGCACGGCTTTGACGAGGTGATCGCCAACCTCCACTACTTCCCGGACACGATCACCGAGCACTTCGGAGACCGGCTGACCTACCGCTTCGAGCCGGAGCTGCTCGGCACCGCGGGCGGGGTTCGCAACTGCGCCGACTTCTTCGGAGACGAAAGCTTCCTGGTGATCTCGGGCGACGCGCTGACCGACATCGACCTCACCGCTCTGATCGCGCGGCACGAGCAGGCCGGGGGAGTGGCCACGCTGGCGGTCAAGAAGGTGAGCGACACCCGCGAGTACGGCGTGGTCCTGCACGACCGCGAGGGACGGATCACCGGCTTTCAGGAGAAGCCGGCGCCCGAGGAGGCGCTCTCGGACCTCGGCAACTGCGGAATCTACGTCTTCACGCCGGAGATCTTCGACTACTTCCCGCAGCGCCCGTTCGTGGACTGGGCCAAGGATGTCTTTCCGACGCTGCTGGAGGGAGACATTCCCTTCCACATCCACGAGACGCGCGAGTACTGGAACGACGTGGGCTCGCTGGCCGAGCTGCGCGAGGGAACCTTCGACGCGCTGCGCGGGGAGCTGCACCTGCAGATGCAGGGGGTGCAGCGCAGCCCCGGCGTGATCGTCGCCGAGGACTGCGAGCTGCCGGACAGCGTGCAGGTCGATGGCCCGCTCTGGATCGGCTCTGGGGCGCAGATCGGACCGGAGGTGCGGCTGACGGGGCCGATGGTGATCGGAGACGGAGCGAGCGTCGGCGCCGGCGCACAGCTACGCGAGAGCATCGTCTTCCCCGGCACGCAGATCGCTGCCGGGGCGGTGCTGATCGGCGCGATCGCCGGTCACGCGCAGATCGCCGCAAGCCTGCGCCGCTGAGCGCCGAGGATTCGCGATCGTCCATCCGTGGAAACACGGTGGACAGACGCCGCAGCGCGGCGTACCATCGAAATCCCTTCACATCTCCAGACCAAGAATGGAGGCCGATGATGCAAATGGACATCAAGGGCCGCAACGTCCCGGTCACCGACGAGATGCGCGCGCGGACAGCGCGCCGGCTCGAGAAGATCTCGCGTCAGGTCTCGCCATTGGCGCGAGTCGAGCTGGAGATCTTCAGGGAGCCCAATCCCTCGATCCCAGACCGCGAGGTGGCTGAGGCAACGCTCTATCTGAAGGGTGTGACCCTGCGGGCGCGCAACGCCTCGGCGGACATGCAGCACTCGCTGAACCTCGTGACCGAGGAGCTTGCCCGCCAGGTCAAGCGCCATCGCGACAAGCGCCGCCGTCGGCGTGAGCAGCGCGCCGCCACGCCGGTCGCCGAGCAGGCGCCGCCGCTGCCTCGGCCGGTGCCCGCGGTGATGTTCCTCGGCGGCTGAGCAGACCGGCGGAGAGGCCGGCAGGGAGGCCGCGGCAACAGGTGACGGTGTTCGCGGCCGCCCGCAAACGCTACCCTGAGGAGGTGTCCATCCTCGACCGCGCCCTCAACATCGGAGAGGGCAAGAAGTTCAAGCAATACCAGGGCCGCGTGGCCAAGATCGGCGCCTTCGAGCCAGAGCTCGAACAGGAAAGCGACGACGAGCTGCGCGAACGCATGGACGTCCTGCGCGAGCGCGCGGCCGACGGCGAGAGCCTCGACGACCTGATGCCCGAGTGCTTCGCGCTGGTACGCGAGACCGGCAAGCGCACGATGGGAATGCGCCACTTCGACGTGCAGCTCATCGGCGGCATGGCCCTCCACGACGGGCAGATCGCCGAGATGAAGACCGGCGAGGGCAAGACGTTGACCGCGACGCTGGCCGTGGTGCTCAACTCGCTGGCGGTGCACGAGGGCGGCGTGCCGACATCCGGGCCGGCCGGGGAGCCGCGCGGGGAGCCGGTCCGCAAGGGCGTGCACGTCGTGACCGTCAACGACTACCTGGCACGGCGCGACGCGGAATGGATGAGCCCGATCTACGACGCGCTCGGCGTCTCGGTGGGGATCCTGCAGAACATGCAGCCCTACGAGGAGAAGCAGGCCGCGTATGGCTGCGACGTGGTCTACGCCACCAACTCCGAGCTCGGCTTCGACTACCTGCGCGACAACATGGCCAAGGACCTCTCCGAAAAGGTCCAGCGCGGCCACCCGTTCGCGATCGTGGACGAGGTCGACAACATCCTGATCGACGAGGCGCGCACGCCGCTGATCATCTCCGGCGCACCCGAACAGGCCGCGGACCTCTACAAGCGCTTCGCCAACCTCGCGCCGCGGCTGAAGGCGGGCAAGACGCCCGAAGGCATGGACCCGCGCAGCAAGCGCGAGTTCGTCGCGGACTTCGACTACGAGTTCGACGAGAAGCACAAGACCGTCTCGGTCACCGAGCAGGGCGTTGCCAAGGCCGAGCGCTTCCTGGGCATCGACCACCTCTACAGGGCCGAGAACGGCCACCTGGTCAACCACCTGATCCAGGCGCTGAGGGCCGAGTCGCTCTACAAGCGCGACGTCGACTACGCCGTGGTGGACGGCGAGGTGAAGATCATCGACGAGTTCACCGGCCGCATCCTCGACGGGAGGCGCTGGTCGGAGGGCCTGCACCAGGCGGTCGAGGCCAAGGAGGGCGTGCGCATCCAGGAGGAGAACCAGACGCTCGCCACGATCACCTACCAGAACTTCTTCCGCCTCTACGACAAGCTCGCGGGCATGACCGGCACGGCGCTGACCGAGGCGACCGAGTTCATGAAGATCTACGAGCTCCCGGTCGTGCAGATCCCGACCAACAGGCCGATGGTCAGGGCCGATCGCAACGATCAGGTCTACAAGACCAAGAATGGCAAGTGGAACGCGGTCGCCAAAGAGATCGCCGCGCGCCACGAGGCCGGCCAGCCGGTGCTGGTCGGCACTATCTCGGTCGAGGTCTCCGAGCTGCTCTCCAGTCGCCTGAGCAAGCTTGGCGTCAAGCACTCCGTGCTGAACGCGAAGCCTGAGCACGCGGCGCGCGAGGCCGACATCATCGCCGAGGCGGGCCGTCCCGGCGCCGTCACGATCGCGACCAACATGGCCGGCCGCGGCGTGGACATCAAGCTCGGCGGCAACCCCGAGCACCTGGCCCGGATGGAGCTCGCGCGCGAGGGCGTCGAGGTGGGAGGCGAGGACTACGAGCGGCGCCTGGCCGAAGTGCTGCCGGTGATCCAGGCGCGCGTGGAGAGCGATCAGGAGCGCGTGATGAGCTCCGGCGGGCTCTTCATCTGCGGCACCGAGCGTCACGAGTCGCGGCGCATCGACAACCAGCTCCGCGGTCGCGCCGGCCGCCAGGGCGACCCCGGCGAAACCCGCTTCTTCCTCTCCGCGGAGGACGACCTGATCCGCCTCTTCGCGGGCGACCGGATCTACAAGATCCTCGACCGCCTCGGCAGCACCGACGAGGAGGGCAACGAGGAGCCGATCGAGGCGGGCATGCTCTCCAAACAGATCGAGAACGCCCAGAAGAAGGTCGAGGAACAGAACTTCCTGATCAGAAAGCGGGTGCTCGAATACGACGACGTGATGAACGAGCAGCGCCGCGTCGTCTACGCCTACCGCGACAACGTCCTGGAGGGCCAGGACATGGGTGGCGAGGCTCGCGAGCAGATCGGCGGGGTGATCGACCGCATCATCCAGCAGTACACCGACAGCGAATATGTCGAGGACTGGGACTTGGACAGCATGTTCACGGCGCTCTCGCAGCTCTTCCCGATCGATCTCGGCGACGAGGTCATCGACCGCGAATCGCTCGACAGGATCGGCCTCGGCGAACAGGTCACGCAGGCGGCGCTGGCGCGCTACGACCAGCGCGAAGCCGAGCTGGGCGAGGAGCTGATGCGGGCGCTGGAGCGCTTCCTGGTCCTGCAGATCATCGATGAGCGCTGGCGCGAGCACCTCTACGACATGGAATACCTGCGCGAAGGCATCGGCCTGCGCGGCGTCGCCCAGGTCGACCCGCTGGTCGCCTACAAGAACGAGGCCTACACGCTGTTCAACGACCTGATGAACACGATCTGGACCGACTTCACGCGGATGATCTTCAACGTCCAGGTCAGCGTCGAGGGCGAAGGAGTGCAGCAGCAGCAGCAGCCGCCGCTGGCGGCGAGCGGCAGCGCGACGCGTTCCGGCCGGGTCAGCTACTCAGGCGGCGCGGCCGCGATGGGCGCAAGCGCGCTCGCGGCCGCGGCCACCGCCGCCGAGGGAGGCGTGGATCAAGCTGCCCAGCAGGCCATCGCCGCCCGCGGCGAGGAGGCCGAGCAGCCGGTGGCGGTCGTCGAGCAGCGCACCGTCGATCATGAGCACGAAGTTGGACGCAACGACCCCTGCTGGTGCGGCAGCGGGAAGAAGTACAAGAAGTGCCACGGATCCTGAGACGGCCGCATACCGGCGCGATCCTACGTCCTCGCACGCTCGCGTACGAAGCGCCACGCTCGCTGCGTCCTTGCCTCGCTCGATCCACGGCCCTCTCAGCGTGCTCGGACAGGGCCTGCGCCTGAGGCGCTGATATCGTGGCGCTCATGGCCACCGCACCAGCAGAGACCACGCCGCAGCGCATTGCGGCCGTCCGTGGGCAGCTCAAGCTGCTTGCGGACTATCTTTGACCCCGCTGGCCTGAGCGAGCGTGTCGCGGCGCTCGAAGCGCAGATGGAAGCGCCCGGCTTCTGGGATGACGCCGAGGCTGCCGCGAAGGTCTCGGCGGAGCATGCCAAGACCACCAAGCGTCTGCAGACCTTCACGACCCTGCAGAGCGACATCGAGGACCTGGAGGGGCTTGTGGAGCTCGCCCAGGAGGACGACTCGCTCCAGGACGAGATGCAGGAGCACCTGCGCTCCGTCGAGGCTCGGCTGGCCGAGATGGAGGAGCAGCGCCTGTTCTCCGGCCGCTACGACAGCGGCGACGCGCTGGTGAGCATCAATGCGGGCGCCGGCGGAACCGACGCCCAGGACTGGGCGGAGATGGTGCTGCGCATGGAGATGCGCTGGGCCGAGCGGAGAGGGTTCGCCGTCGAGCTGCTGGAGGTCGGCCCCGGCGAGGAAGCGGGCATCAAGTCGGCGACCTTCAGGGCGCAAGGCGAGAACGCCTACGGTCTCTTCGGCGCCGAGCGCGGCGTGCACCGGCTCGTCCGGCTCTCGCCGTTCGACTCCGCGCATCGCAGGCAGACGAGCTTCGCCGGCGTCGAGGTCGCGCCGGTGGTGCAGGAGGCGGGGGAGATCGAGATCTCCGACGACGATCTTCAGGTGGACACCTACCGGGCCTCCGGCGCCGGCGGCCAGCACGTCAACAAGACCGACTCCGCGGTCCGCATCACCCACCGTCCCACCGGGATCGTGGTGCAGTGCCAGAACGAGCGCTCGCAGTCGGCCAACAAGGCGACCGCGATGGCGATGCTGATGGCCAAGCTGGTCGAGAAGCAGGAGCGCGAGAGACGCGAAGAGATCGCGCGCGAGAAGGGGGAGGCCCAGGACGTGAACTTCGGCTCCCAGATCCGCTCCTACGTCCTGCACCCGTATTCGATGGTCAAGGACCACCGCACCAGCCACGAGATGGGCGACGTCCAGCGCGTGCTCGACGGGGACCTCGACGGGTTCGTGCGCGCCTACCTGCTGAGCGCCGCCGCCGCAGGCAACAACTGAAAGCCAAGGCCCGGGAACGCGCCGCCGACGGCGGCTGCGAATCAGCTCCGCTTGCCGGCGACCTTGGCGGCCACGAAGAGCTCGGCCTCGGTCGAGCCCAGGAACGGCGCCAGCGCGCTGCGCGTGAGCTCTGGCACAATCGCGGGCAGCGTCCGTGCGGAGGAATGCACGAGGCGCTCGCGCAGCATCGCGAAGATCTCCGAGCCGACAGCGGCATCCAGCGAGCCGACCGGATGGCGGCTCACGTCCACAAGCTCGTAGCCGGGAGCCAGGAAGACGCAGAAGGCGTCCATCAGAGAGTCCATCAGGTCGCGCGCGGGCTGGCCCGCCTCGAACATCTCCACCAGCGCCAGCCTTGCGAAGGACGGCTCAGACGCGCACCAGTCGGTCAGCGTCGCCAGCACCGCCCACACGCTCTCGGGCCAGTCGATGCGCGCTTCCGCGGCAGCCCAGCAGTCGGCCATGATGTGGTCGAAGAGCGCTTCGACGGCCGAGAGCGCAGCCTCCGGCTTGCCGCGAAAGTGCTCGTGAAAGATCGCGGGCGTCACTTCCGCCCCTGCGCAGATCTCCTCCACGCTGGCCTGCGCGTATCCGCTGGCCGTCACCGCGGCGGCTGTCGCGGCGTGGATGCGCTCGTGGACGTTGGGCGTCGGGAAGCACCTGGGCTTGCCACGGATGCCTCCATGCGCCCCCTCTGCTGCGAGCAGCGGGCCTGGTCGGCCACCGATCGGCATCGAGCCTCAGCGCGCCGGCGGGGCCGGAGGGGCTGCGCGGATCTCTGGGGCTGGAAGGTGGGCGAGCGGCATCGAGGGTTGGTAACAGCGTACACGAGCTATCGCAGCTCTCTGGTGTTTCCCTGGGCTCGGACCCTGTGCGGCGCCGGCGTTGCATATCCTGGCGGGATGTCTATGCAGATCTCCGCAGAGGAGTTGACGGCACTCGTGCAGCGAGCGCTGGCCGAGGACCTCGGAACGGGCGACGTGACCACGGAGGCGATCGTCTCGCCGGACGCCCGCGCCCGGGCGCTGATCAGCCAGAAGGCCCCGGGCGCCGTCTATGGCCTGGATGCCGCCGAGACCGCCTTCCGGCTGCTCGACCCGGGTGTGCGCTGCGAGCGACTGGTGAGCGAGGGTCGCTGGCGCGATGGTCGCGGGCCGGTGCTCTCGATCGAAGGGTCGACCAGGGCGCTGCTGAGCGGCGAGCGCACCGCGCTGAACTTCCTCGGCCGGCTCTCAGGGGTGGCGAGCATGGCAGCCCAGGCGGCAGCGGTCGTGCAGGGCACGCGCGCGCGAGTGCTCGACACCCGCAAGACGACCCCGGGGCTGCGTGCGCTGGAGAAGGCGGCGGTGGCGGCCGGCGGGGCCTCCAACCACCGCTTCGGGCTCTTCGACGCGCTCCTGATCAAGGAGAACCACATCGAGGCCGCCGGCGGCATCGGCAACGCCATCGCGATGGCAAGGAGCGCGGCGCCGCGGCTGGCGGACACGCTGGAGGTCGAGGTGCGCGACCGCCAGGAGATAGAAGAGGCGCTGGAGGCGGGCGCGCCGCGGCTGCTGCTGGACAACATGGACCTCGACGAGCTCGCCGCCTCGGTCGCGCTGGTGGACGGCAGAGCGCTGCTTGAGGCCAGCGGCGGCGTCACGCTCGCCGATCTCCGGCAAGTCGCAGAGACGGGGGTAGACTTCATATCGCTGGGCGCGCTCACCCATTCCGCGCCGGCGCTAGACCTCTCGATGCTCTTGGAGGCGCTGTGATCGATCTTCCGATGTCCCCTCTTGCCGCTCCCTCCGCCGGTCTCTCGCCCGATGAGATCGACGCCATGAAGAAGGAGATCCGCGCGCTGGCGGCCGAGCGCGATGCGGTGATCCTCGCTCACAACTACCAGGTCCCGGAGGTCCAGGACGTCGCCGACTACACGGGCGACTCCCTCGGCCTCTCGCGGCAGGCCGCCGCGGCGGAGCAGGAGCGCATCGTCTTCTGCGGCGTGCACTTCATGGCCGAGACCGCCTCGGTGCTCTGTCCGAGCAAGACGGTCCTGATCCCCGACCTCGACGCCGGCTGCTCGCTGGCGGAGAGCATCGACGCGGAGCAGCTACGCGCCTGGAAGCAGGAGCACCCGGACGCGGTGGTGGTGATGTACGTCAACACCTCCGCGGAGGTGAAGGCGCTCACCGACTACTGCTGCACCTCGGCCAACGCGGTGCAGGTGGTCAGGCACATCTACGAGAAGCGCGGGCCCGACACCGAGATCCTCTTCGGCCCCGACATGTGGCTCGGAGCCTACGTGGAGAAGGAGCTCGGCAAGCCGATGCATGTCTGGGACGGTGAGTGCCACGTGCACGCGTCGATCAGGCCCTCGGACATCGAAGCCACGCGCGCTGCGCACCCGGGTGCCGACTTTCTGATCCACCCCGAGTGCGGCTGCACCACCAGCGTGATGGAGTACGTCGCCGCCGGGGACGTAAAGGCCGAGGACGTGAAGATGCTCTCGACCGGCGGGATGCTGCGCTACGCCAAGGACGCCGAGCCGGATGCCGCGCGGGAGGCGGCGCACGGGCATCCTCGCCAGGCCGTCGTGGCCACCGAGGTCGGGATGCTCTATCCGCTGCAGATGGCGGCCCCGGACGTCGAGTTCGTGCCCGCCAACCCGGAGGCGAGCTGTCAGTTCATGAAGATGATCACGCTGCCCAAGCTGCTTGCGAGCCTGCGCGAGAACAAGTTCGAGGTGAAGGTCCCGCAGGAGATAGCCGACGCCGCGCGGGTGCCCATCGAGCGCATGGTCGCTATAGGTTGATCCGCGCGCTGCGGCCTGCGCGGCGGGAATCGACGGCCCTACGCGAAATCGCCGACTTCGTGGGGCCCCACGCAGGCGATCGCCAGCTCGTCCGCGACCGCCTCGGCGACTTCGCGGACGTCCTCGAAGCTCACTTCGTCGAGCGCGGCGATCGCGGCGTCGGGGTCGATCGACTCGCCGAAGACGATCGAGGTGCCGGCGGCATAGCGAGCGACCGCGCCCGTGTTCTCGAAGGCGAGCACGAGCCGGCCTGCCGCGTAGGCGCGCGCACGCGCGACCTCCGACTCGGTCGGTCCCTGCTCACGCAGCTCGGTCACGATCTCGCGCATGCGCTCATACGCCTCCACGCACTTGCTGGACTCCAGGCCAGAGCCAAGCTGCAGGATCGGGACGTCGGCGAAGGCGTGGTCGAACGCGTAGACCGAGTAGCAGAGGCCGCGACGCTCTCTGATCTCCTCGAAGAGCCGTGAGCTCATCGAGCCGCCCAGCAGCGTCGCATAGATGCTCAGTGCCGCGCGCCTGTGGATGTCGCCGATCTGCACATGCGGCCGGTAGATCATCCGCAGGTGCGACTGGTTGGTGTCCCGCTGCTCCACGAGCGTCTGGGGCGCGAAGCCGGGGGCGGGGTCATAGGGCTCGGGCTCGGGCAGCGCCGGGAAGCGCCCGAGCATCTGCTCCAGCTCGGCATCGTCGGGCAGGTGCTCGAGGTTGCCGACCAGGAACGCTCCGCCGCGCGCCGGCGACCAGCGCCGGCTGCGGAACGCGAGGATCTCCTCGCGCTGGAAGCTGCGCAGGTGCTCCTCGGGGCCGAGCACGGTGCGGCCCAGCGGATGCTCGCCGAAGGCCGCCTTGTCGATCAGGTACTCCGCGACCGTCGAGGGCTGGTCGTAGGCCCGGTTGATCTCCTGGATCACGACTCCGCGCTCGCGGTCGAGCTCCTCGGGGTCGATCCGCGGACGGGCCACGAAGTCGCTCAGCAGGTCGATCGCCCGCTCGGCCGCCTCCGCTCTGACGGTGATGTGGAACGCCACCAAGTCATGGCTGGTGTAGGCGTTGAGCACTCCGCCGAGCTGCTCGGCCGTCTCGTTGATGTCCCGGTGCGTGGGGTACTTCTCGCCACCCTTGAAGACCAGGTGCTCCAGGAAGTGGGCCATCCCGTTCTCCTGAGGAGCCTCGGTGCGCGCGCCCGCGTCGAAGGCCAGCAGCACGGTCAGAGCACGGGTGCCCGGCAGCGATATGCGGTGCAGCGGCATCTCGTTTGCCGCCAGCACGCTCGAAGCGACGGTTGCCATTGCCCGTGCACAATAGTCTCTGTGCACGCACATGTCCCTGTTCCGCCGCTCCGCCGCGCTGCTCGCGCTCACCTTCGTGCTTGCCCTGGGTCTCCTGGCACTGGGCCTTTGGTTGGGAGGGCACCCCGAAGATCTCCCGGGATTCCTGCGCAGCGCATTCGTCGCAAACGGACAGACGAAGGTGCTCGACGAAGCGATCAGCACGGTCAAAACGGACTACTACAGGCAGATCAAGACGCAGTCGCTGCTGACCTCCTCGATCAACGGCATGGTCTCCAGCCTGCATGACCCGTACTCGGTCTACCTGCCGCCAAGCTCGTTCAAGTCCTTCGACGAGCCCGAAAGCTTCACGGGGATCGGCGTCTCGGTCCAGCCCGACAAGCAGGGGCTGAGGATCCTGAGCGTCTTCGACGGCTCTCCCGCGGCGCGCTCCGGCCTGAAGAGCGGCGAAGTGATCCTGAAGGCAGACAGCCATTCGCTCATCGGCGTCTCTCTGCAAAAGGCGGTCTCCCTGATCGAGGGGCCGCCAGGCACCGCGGTGCATCTGCAGATCAGCCGCGCAGGCCATCCCCGCGCGGTCACGATCACGCGCGAGACGATCTCGCGGCCGATCGTGGCCTCCGAAATGCACACCGTCGACGGCGTGAAGGTCGGCTGGGTCTACCTTGCCGCCTTCAGCGAAGGCGCTCACGGCCAGCTCGCCGAAGCGGTGCGCTCGCTGCTGAAGAAAGGCGCCAAGGCGCTGGTGCTCGACATGCGCGGCAACGGCGGCGGCCTGGTCAGCGAAGCGCAGCTCGTCGCGAGCCTCTTCCTGCGCCAGGGCCAGACGATCGTGACCACCAGGGGTCGCGCTCAGCCGACGATCGTCCTGCGCGCGCTGGGCGGATCGATCCCGGCGAGCATCCCGATGGTCGTGCTGGTCGACAAAGACACCGCCTCCGCGGCGGAGATCGTCACAGCGGCGTTGCAGGACAACCACCGCGCCAAGGTCGTCGGCACCCACACCTACGGCAAGGGCGTCTTCCAGGAGCTGGAGCCGCTGAGCAACGGCGGCGGCCTGAAGATCACGGTCGGCGAGTACTTCACCCCCGACGGCCGCAACCTGGGTGGCGGCGGCGTCCACGAGGGCAAGGGCATCACCCCGGAAGTCGTGGTCCCGAGCAATCAGGTGGACACCGAAAAGGGGCTGCGGAGCGCGCTGAAGACGGTCGCCGCCGAGGTTGGGTGAGTCAGGGCCGATGAGCCAGGCGCTGGTCGCGGTTCTGCAGCGGCGCGGACGCTTCTGGATCGCCGAGCCGCTGTTCCCACGCGCGGCGGGAGCGGGGGAGGCGCATGCGAGGGGCGCCTCTCGACGGCTGACGCTCGGCTCCAACCGGCTTGCGCCGCCGCGCAAGGGCAGCGCCTCCGAGGGGCAGCTCGTGCTCGTGCGGGCGCCGGGCATGAGCAGGCCCACCCACCGCGGGCGCGATGGGGGCGGCCGGGCCGCCCGCCCCGGCCGGGCGAGCATCGCGCGCGTGATCGGCCGGCCCGATATCGCGCGCGACGTGATCGAGGCGGCGATGCTCGACCGCGGCCTGGCGCGGGAGTTCGCTCCCGCCGTGGAACGCGAGGCCCGAGAGCTCGCGAGTGCGCCGCCGGCCAGGGAGGCCGCCAGGCGCGACCTGCGCAGCCTGCCCACGCTCACGATCGACCCCGTCACCGCACGCGACTTCGACGACGCGATCTCCGCCGAGCCGCTGAGCGACGGAGGCGTGCGCGCATGGGTCCACATCGCCGACGTGAGCGCGTTCGTGGCGGAGGGCTCGCTGCTGGACCGCGAGGCCCGTCGGCGCGCGACCAGCGTCTACGCGCCCGGCGCGGTCGAGCCGATGCTGCCGCACGCGCTCAGCAACGAGGCGTGCTCGCTGGTGCCTGGCCGCGACCGGCTGGCGGTGACCGTGGAGCTGGAGGTCCGCGACGGCAAGGCGCTGGGCGTGGCCTTCTACAGGTCGCTGATCCGCTCCGATGCTCGTCTGGACTACGAGCAGGTCGACCGGATCTTCGCCGGAGGCGAGCGAGCTCAGGAGCCGTGGGGCAAGCCGCTGCAGGCCGCGCGCGAGGCCGCCGCGCAGCTCGGCGCCGCGCGCGCGGCAAGGGCCGGCGCGCTGCAGCTCGACGCGCCGGAGCCGGAGCTCGCCTTCGACCGTGAAGGAAACGTCGCCTCCGTGACGGCGCGGGTGCAGACAGAGTCCCACCGGTTGATCGAGCACCTGATGATCGCCGCCAACGAGGCGGTCGCCACCCTGCTCCAGCGTCGCGGCGTGCCGTGTCTCTACCGCGTCCACGAGCAGCCGCAGCCCGAGCGCGTCGCTCGTCTGGTCGACCAGCTCGTTTCCCTGGGAGTCCAGACCCCGCCGGTGCCGGAGAGGATGTCGTCCTCGCAGGCGAAGGAGATGATCGGCGAGATCGGCAGGAACGTGGAGGCTCACCTGCGCAGCGCGGAGGCCCGCTCGCGGGCCGGCGATCCCTCGATACCCGCCACCGGTGGCAGGCTCGCGCTGACCTCGCTGGTGCTCAGGTCGCTACAGCAGGCCGTCTACTCGCCGCGCAACATCGGCCACGCGGGCCTCGGCTCCGACTGCTACTGCCACTTCACCTCGCCGATCCGGCGCTACCCGGACATCGTCTGCCACCGCGCCCTGCTCTCGGCGGTGGGAGGCGGTGAGCATGCGCCACGGGCCGCGGGCATGGCCGAGCTGGGGGAATGGACCTCGACGAAGGAGCGCGAGGCGATGGCGATCGAGCGGGACACCGATGCGATCGCCTGCTGCTTCATGCTGGAGCAGACGCTGCGCAAGCAGGGCTATGACGAAGTCTTCGACGGTGAGGTGAGCGGCCTGATCTCGGCCGGCGCGTTCGTGGCGTTCGGCCCTCACACTGCGGCGCGCGGCACGGAGGCGACGGCGCCTCCCGCCTACGAGGGAATGCTGCCGGTGCGGCGCCTGCAGTCGGCGGATGGTGGACGAGAGTGGTGGGAGCTCAATGAGCAGGGCACGATCCTGCACGGCGAGCGCTCCGGGTCGATGCTGCGGCTCGGGCAGGCGGTGCGCGTGCAGGTGACGCGGGTCGACACCGTCCGCGGACGTGTCGATCTCGGGCTGGCAGGCTAGTCTCAGGCTGTGGCAAAGACCAAGAAGCGCAAGATCGGCGCCGGCGACGTCGCCAGCAACCGCTATGCCAGCTACCGCTACGAGCTGCTCGAACGGATCGAGTGCGGCATCGTGCTGTACGGCACCGAGGTGAAGGCGCTGCGCGAGTCGGGCGCCCAGCTCAAGGACGGCTACGCGACGATCAAGGACGGCGAGCTGTGGTTGCAGGGCGTGCACATTCCGCCCTACGGTCCCGCCTCACGTGAGAACCACGATCCCGACAGGGATCGAAAGCTGCTGCTGCACAGGTTCGAGATCGATCGTCTCGCCGGCCGCGTGGCCGAGCGCGGGCTCACGCTCGTGCCGACGCGGATCTACTTCTCGGGGCCGCATGCCAAGGTCGAGGTGGCGCTGGCGCGCGGCAAGGATCTCTACGACAAGCGCCAGACGATCAAGGAGCGCGAGAGCCGCCGCGAGATGGACAGGGCGCTGCGCGAGGCGCGGCGGTAGGCCCGAACGTCAGGTCAGTTGGGTGCAGCTCGTGAAGCCGTCGCGCTTGGCGACCGGGGCGATGCGCTTCTCGACAGCGCCGATCTGCTTGAGCTGTTCGACGGCCGCCTTCTTTTTCTTGAGCTGAACGTCGGTGCTGAGGCTGCCCGCGTACTCGGCCACTTCTTCGGCGCCTTCGATCATCTGTTTCCAATCGGCGGCCAGCGACCCGGGGGGCTTGAGCTGCTTCATCGATTCGAGCTGCTGCTGCTCGAAGCCGGCGAGCTTGTGCGCGATCAGCGCGAGTCCCTGCACGGTCTTGGCTGTGCCGACGTGTTTCATCTTCATCTGGACCTGCATGCACAGCGCGTTGGCATGGCTGACGAGCTGTGCCCGCGTCAGCGGCTTGGTCGAGCCGCAACCGGCCACCGCCAAGCCAAGCGTCAGCGCCGCCAGCACGGCCAGCAGACGCACCGCGAGCATGCGCCAGGCCGTGCATCCCCGAGTCCCGCCTCGATCAAGTCCCCTGAACATCGTGCGACAGGCTACAACCTTCCGGCCCGTGCGCGCAAAGGTCAGAGCGTGCGTCAGGGCGGCCGATCATCATGGTGGCCGTGAACGTCGACCCTCAGGAGCAGTCTCCGCCTGCTGCGAGCGGACGCAGCGTCTGGCGCCGGCTCGGCGCCGTGGTCATACGCTCGGTGTCTCCGAAGGTCGGCGAGATCGGGTCGATCTACGGCCTGATACTCGTGGGCTCGTTGATGGCGGCGGAGAGCTACAAGCACGAGAGTCATCTGGATGTGCTGCTCTCGATCATGCTGACGCTCGTCATCTACTGGCTTGCGCACGCCTACTCGCTCGCGCTGGGTCTGCGGATCGAGAGCAGCGCCTCGCTATCGCTGCGCTCGCTGTGGGAGGGCCTGCTCGGCAGCGCCTCGGTCATCCAGGGAGCGCTTACCCCGTTGATCGCGCTGCTCGTGGCGTGGGCGGCGGGAGCCTCTTCGCAGCTTGCGATCGACCTCGCGCTCTGGAGCGCGATCGCGACGCTCGTGGCGCTGGAGCTGCTCGCGGGCGTCCGCGCCAAAGAGAGGCCGCTGGAGCTGGTGCTGAGCTGCTGCGTGGGGGTGGGGATGGGCGCGGCCGTGCTGGCGTTGAAGGCGCTGCTGCACTGAGGGAGCCGGGATCTCCTCCTCAGGAGATGGTGCGGGCGACGTAGGAGACGTCCATGCCCAGCGCGAGAACGGCGATCAGGCCGATGTACAGCAGCCCGATCACGAGCCGCGCCCGCGGCGGCACGCGGTAGTAGGCGGCGCTCTCCAGCGTGCGGGAGCGGCGGTGCTGCCAGCGCCGCCACAGCTCGTAGCCGGCAAAGGCCGCGACCAGCACCAGAAACGGGCTGTGCAGAGCGATCACGCCCGTGAGGATCACGCCGAAGCCGATGAACCACATCCACGGAGACATCGCTGCCATCGCACGGCCGCCGTCCAGCGGCACGACCGGGATGAGGTTGAAGAGGTTGACCAGGAAGCCGATGTAGGCCAGCGCCATGAACAGGCCGCTGCCGCTCGCCTCGCCGATCGCCAGGCATGCGGCCGCGCCCAGGGTGCCGAGCACCGGCCCCGCAAGCCCCACCTTGGCCTCGGCGTAGGCGTCGTCGCCCAGCGACCGTGAGGCGATCACCGCGCCGAGGAACGGGATGAAGGTGGGCGCGCTGGCCGGGATGCCTTCTCTGCGCAACTGGATCGCGTGACCCATCTCATGGATGAACAGCAGCACGACGAAGCCGACCGCGAACCGCCAGCCCCAGAGCAGCGAGTAGGCGGCGACCGAGACCAGCGCGCTGCCGGCCGTGACCAGCAGCTTGGCCTTCGGCAACAGGAAGAGCAGACCCTTGAGCTGAGCGGCGAACTTCGCGATCAGCGCGCCGGCGCCGGCGATCGCGCCGCCGGCGCGACGCCACAGCGAGCGCTTGGCGGTAACAGGCTTCTCGGGGCCGAAGGGGTTGGCCGGCGGGGTGGCGGCGATCTGCCCGCTGGGCTCGGGCGCGACCGGCGGAGGCCACGTGAGATCGGTCTGATCCATCTCTCCATTGTGGCATCGGCCATAAGCCCCGGATAAGAGAGCTCTGGGCGGGCGGGCCCGCGCATGTGCGGATGGCTCAGCGCGGCGCCTGCGGCAAAGCCGCAGAGGCGCGGGGGGAAGCCGCAAACAGGGAGAGAATGCTTGTAACGGCTATTGCAATCTCCGCGCGGTCGGCGTATGTTGATCTCAGACGCGGAACCGAGCCGCGAAAGAGCGAGGCCCAGAGGTGGAAGGCCGCGCCGCCCGTCACAGCAGAGCCTCTGGCTCGGCCGAGGCAGGGCCCTCAAAGCGGCCCGGGGCCGCGTCGGCTTGTTGTCTGGGCCCCGCTCCAGCCCACGGAGCCGCGGGCCCGGACGCTAAGCTGTGGTCATACAGCACACATGGGGACGACAGGCTTCGACGCGGTCGGCTCCGTGAGTGTGGTTGCGAGTCGAGGTGCCAGGAGGCCTCGCAAAACACCTGGCAAAACCATAAGTGCGGACTCTCACGAGTACGCCCTCGCTGCCTGATTAGAAACCAGGCGTGAGGTCTCGGCCCCCGCTCGCCTGTGGCGGGGATGACCGGGATCAGATAGCAGGCTAGCTCGGAAAGGCCCGCCTCCGCCGATCCGAGGACCACCCAGGAGGCTGGTCCCGCACAACCCGGCCGGCTAGGCGAGCGCGGGACGAGATCAGAGAGCCGGCTACGCTCGTAGACGCCATATTCACGCGACCGCGGACGCGGGTTCGATTCCCGCCGTCTCCACTATTGGAGTCAAGTACAAACCCTGGCCGTCGGAAAGGTGGCCGGGGTTTGCTGCTTCGGGGCCTTTTTAGGCCGTCCAGGCGGTCTTTTGGCTGCCTCGGCCGTGGTGGTCTTGCCAAGGGGTAGGTGGGCGCCAGGCGGCGAGGGCGTCGTATACGGGCGTGAAGGTCGGTCCGAGTACTGCGCCGTCTTCGCTGATCAGGATGCGCTTGAAGAATGCCTGGTTGAGCATGCGGTGCTCCAGCGGGCTGCTGGCTCTGTAGGTGGCGTGCGGCGTCGTCTCTCGGTGGTGTATATCCGGTGCAGCGTCAGCAGGATTTCGGTCGGCGGCGGCGTCGCACTATGGACCGCTGGGACCGTGGTGCCCTCGGCCCTTGCCGCCCTGTACTGACGGGCAGCGCCACGGAGAGCTCGATGGCGTACTGCGGGACGAACGACCTGTTGGTGACGCGGACTCCCTGGATGCGGTCGACGCGGTAGCAGCGGACCTCTCCTGTGGATGCCTTGATCGCGTAGACGAGGAGGTTGCCGGCCTGTGAGCGGCGCAGTGCGTAGGGGGCGATGAGGCGCGTGGTGTCTTTGTAGGCCAACTCGACGAGGAGGTGGTTGGCTCCGGCGAAGCGGATCTGCTCGAGCGGGGCGCCACCTGGCCAGCGTGTGATCGTCGGCGGGGCCACCCATCCTGGCTCAAGGCGTTCGCGTAGCGCCGGTACTGGCTGGAGCCGTGGCGGGATCGCTCCATCGAGCCAGGCGAACACGCCTTCGAGTGTGTCGATGAACTCCTCGATCGGAGGCAGGACAGGGAGCTGGTGCGCGAGCATCGCCTGCCAGTCGCCTCGAAGCTCGGTGAGCTTGTCGGCCGCGGTGACGAGCTCGAGTGTGGGCGCCGGCACATCCTTGTAGGCGCACTTGCGTTGCAGAACGGTGCGCACACGCTCACGGTTGTCGCGAAAGTCGGCGCGACGGTAGAGGTTGACCACGTCATATAGGTCTCGCGGGCGCGTCCGCTGCCCGAGCGCGCGCAGCTTCTCGGCGAACACCTCGACGAACGCGTAGCACTGGACGGCGCCGTCGCCGGGCATCTCCTCGTCGTAGGCGTGAGCAATGCTGCGGCGCACGGTGGCCTCGACGACCGTCTCGTCGTATGTCAGGTCGAGCTTGACACGGGCATCTTCGGGAGCGCCCCGTGGTCCTCGGTAGTAGATGCGCCCCTCGGCCGACTGGCCGTCCGGGCGCATCCGCACGATTGGCGGGCGACTGGAGAGCATGATTCCCGTCTCCTGCTCGATCGTGTCGAGTACTTCGCTCAAGACCGGCACTAGATCATCGGGCCTGAGTGGACCGCCCTCAAGGACGGTGAAATCAAGGTCCTCGGAGAATCGGTAGGTCTCCACAAAGCACTTCTTCAAGCAGGTGCCGCCCTTGAAGATCCAGTGGTCGCGCAGGGCCGCGTGCGAGCCGATACCCCATAGCAGCCAACCCAGCACATAGTCCTTCTCCACGACCTGCTCGGTCAGTCCCCACTCGCGCGCTCGTACCTGCAGCGCCGCTCGCGAGATCATCCGCTGACCCGTGCGTTGAGACGCAGGCCCCACCTTGAGCTCGTCGGGCCGCTGACAGGACGTCCAGGGTCGAGGCTTCCGGTGCCTGCACTGCGGCGCGCCAGGCACGCCTGGATCAACTCGTCGTCGGCCAGCCCCAACGTCTCGGCGAGATAGCCGAGGCGCTTGAACACCGTCCGGTTCCCGAGCTTGTCGCCGTAGCCAACCAGTCGCGGCCAGGCCACATCGGGAGCCTCCGCATAGACCGTCAGGGCGTCGACTGTGTGGCCTAGCCCTCCCCCGAGCGACGGATCGTCAAGGCAGTCCACCAGCGAGCGCTCTGGGTCCGACACCGCCACCGGCGTGCCGTCGCGCCACACCCGCCGCGTCCCGAACAACGCGGTCGCGGGCCGATGGCGCAACTCGAAGCGCATACCGCCGATCACCCTCTCCCGATGCGCGACCGGGCGAGCCGTGACGAATACGGTCGTGGCGAACACCTGGTCGGTCATGTCCCAATGGTGCAGCGCCGTCCATCCCCCCACATAGCCTGGTGCGAGCGCGGCCATGGCCACCGCCCACGGGTCGGCGACCCAGTGCGCCGGGTCCTCCGCTTCGAGCGGCACAGCTACGTAGAGACCGCGCTGCAGCCGAGCTACCCAGCCCTGCTCGGCTAGATGTCGCAGCAGACGCGCGGCGCGTGCGTGCTCGACGCCAGCGACAACCGACGCATCCGCAGGCGTGAACGGACCCCGCAACTCGCGGTTCAGTCGCGACACGAATGCCCGATTTGCCGCCGATAGTCCAGCCGCCGCCATGCAATCATCATAGCTCTATAAGCGACGACGGGGCCGGCGTTTCTCTAGCGTCACTATACACCCGGTCAAAGGGCACGCTCTCCAAGCGCTCGGCAGACCGTCAGAGCGCGAGCGCTCGTGCGGCGACCCCGACCACGCTGAACAAAGCTCGGAGCCGCTCGGCGGCGGAGCCGAACACGCTTTTCGGATCGGCGCGCACGAAGCGATTCGCAGCGCGGATCATCTCGTCCGCCGCTTGCTTCACGGGATCGTCTTGCGGGATCGAGAGGTTGGCGACGTTGGGCGCGAAGTCCTGGATCAGGCCCGGAAGCCGATCCTTGGTTGGGTTGACGTAGCCGGGAGGCGACTCGTCTTCGCCGACCGCGCGAGTTGCGCGCAGGGCGGCGACTCCCAGCTCGAAGATGCGTTCGCGCACAACGCCCAGGTCGCGCGGCTGCGCGGCGACCGCGTCGCCCAACACCTGCGCCGCGTCGGCGAGAAGCGTGGGAGCGGCGTGAGCTGACAGTCGTTGTGCCGGGACGGCGTCGCTGAGCTCGGCCAGGCGTTCTTCGTATACGACGGTCCGCATCGTGCGCGCCTTGGCCGCTTGGGGCAGTGTCGCGAGACACCGTTTTGCGCGGTCCGCCACGAGGTCGACGAGGCGCGTTGGAAGGGGCCTGTTCAATGCGGCGACGTCTGGCTCGTTGGCGGCGTCGGCAAACGCATCGGGTGCTGTCAGTGTGAGATGCGCCACGCGCTCGAGGACGGCGTCCGGGTCGAGACCGAGGTCCACGGCCGCTTTGTCCCACGTGTTGCGGTATGGGTGGACGCGGTAGTCGCCGCCGATCTTCATGGCGAATCTCAGTTCGCGCTCGTGTCGGTCGTATGGAAGCGCGGAGGCGATGTCGTACAGAGGCGCGAGACGCACGTCATCGTCGCTGAGCAAGAGCGAGTAGTTCTTCGCGTGCGCGTCGGTGCCGGCGATGAGCCAGTTCCATGCGAGCGCATCGAGGAAGCGCCACACGGCGTCCTCGGCTGCGCTCGGCGACATGACCGTGCGAAAGAGCGTGGCCAGGTCGCGCGCGGACGGGCCGCCTTCGTTCTGGTACTTCTTCTCTGGGGGCACGCCGAGGGCTTGGCAGGCGTCCTCCTGATGGATGCGCACAAGCTCACCCTTGACGATCCGGCGGTCATAGCGGTCGACGACGATGGCGCTCTCGTCGCCGAATCTGGCCACCCGAGTCCGGGCGACGACAAGCCCGGCCCGACGCGCGGCGTCAAGGCAGAGATGCTCGTTGAGGTCATGGTCGTCGAAGCCCTGGACGGCGGGCTTGAGGATGTGACTGGTCGCGGCGGAGCCGCTGGGGACGCCCCAGCGGCCGTCCTTGAAGAGGAGTGCGGTCTTGGCTTGAGCGCCGGCGAGGCTGAACTGTCCTGTGAACTCGCGCCCCAGCCACGCCGTGCCGTCCTGTCGCAGCTCCTGGAGGCGCTGCGCGACCTGCTCGTCGGTGAGCCATGCGACCGCGCCCGGCGCTGCCAGGACCTCGCCGGCTTCCTCGACGGGCGCGAAGCGCACGGCTCCGGCGCAGTCGTGGCCGATCGGCGTCGACAGAAGCGAGAAAGGTCTGGCGGGAACCTGGAAGTCGCGCGCCCAGCGTGCGAGGACGCGATCGTTGTCGGGGAGAAGGCCCCACAGCCACGGGCTGATCGCGGCGTCGAGATGGGAGCGGATGCTCGGCGGCATGGAGACCGACAGCGGCGTGGCTGCGGGTCTCTGCCTGTAAGCGTCGTCGTAATCGAAGCGAAGGCGGCCTTGGCTGAGCCGGGTGATCGATCCGGCGACGCTGTGATCGATGAGGACCGAAAGGGTGTCGGTCATCGCGTGCGATGCTCTTCGATGACTACGTCGAGGTCACGGGCCGGCCGGCCGGGGGTGGTCTGCTGGTCGCAGGTCACGTCGACGGCGAGGCCAAGGGCGTCGAGCACTCGAAGGATGAGGCGAAGCTCAGCGGTTGGCTTGCCTCCCTCGAACTGGTAGATCCACTTGCGGGAGACGCCGGCGCGAGCGGCCAGCTCCGCCTGACTGAGGCGGAGATCCATGCGGCGGCCCCGGACGACGGCGGCCAGGTCTCTGATCGATCGGACTTTCACGGGCGTCCTTTGCTACCGTTCGGTTGCAAGTATACTATGATCCCGTACGGTGGCAAGCTGGTCGTGAGACCGGTCGGTGGCTGCTGGGGAACTGGCGGCGCAGCCATAGGAGGTGCGCGACATCGGCGTTGGGACAGTCCGATCTCGCTGGTGCCCCAGCGCCGGCCGGCTACCGTCGAACAGATGGACGCCTCGCTATCTAACATCTGGTCACCCATCTGCGCGACGTTTGGACGCCAGGAGAAGGCTGCCGAAGCAGCATCAACCGGCCCGAGCCGGTCGTCGGCCAGGCCGCCTGACTCCTGCCTGGCTCGCACAGGCGTCGCGAGTCGGACGGGCGCTCACCGTGAGCCGCGCCGGCGCGCGATCGTCAGCCGTCGCAGAGCAGCTCGAGCGCCCGCTCGATCGGGCGAGCCAGGACGGCGCGCTCGCCGTTCACCACGATCGGGCGCTGCACGAGCGCCGGATTGCCGCTCATCAGCGCGATGAGCTCGTCGTCGGACATCTCGCTCTCCCGCAGGCCGAGCTCCTCCACGAGCGGCTCTCGCAGGCGCAGCACCTCGCGCGGGCCGCTGCCCATCTTGCACAGCAGCTCGCGCAGCTCGCTCTCCCCGATCCCGGTCGCGTGATAGTCGATCGACTCGAACTCGGCGCCGTGCTCGGCCAGTAGCGCACGCAGCTTGCGACAAGTGGTGCAGGTCGGCTTTTCGTAGACCTTCAGGGGGGGCACGGGACCGATCATATGCGTGGCGCTCCTGCGTCGCGCGACCCCGTCGCGGACGCGATGGCGCCGCACTCAGGAAACTCCCAGCTTTCTCGCCATACTCGTGACATATGTGGCGAACATGGCGGATGCGCGGATTCGAGCGAGATTCAGGCGGCGGCGATGCCTGAGGAGCCGCACGGCGGCGAGGTTAGGCATCTGTTCATAGGATTCGAGCGAGATTCAGGCGGCGGCGATGTCTGAGGCCGCCAAGCATCGCGTTCTCGTCGTAGACGACGAACCGAACATCGTCGAGCTTGTCTCGATGGCGCTCGTGTTTCACGGGTTTGCCGTGGAGGGCGCCGGCGACGGTCGCGAGGCGATCGCCAAGGCGGCCAGCTTCAAGCCCCACCTGATGATCCTCGACGTGATGCTGCCCGACATGGACGGCTTCGAGGTCGCCCGACGCCTCGGCGCCCAACGGGCGGGCATCCCGATCATCTTCCTGAGCGCGCGCGACTCCACGCAGGACAAGGTCAGGGGACTGAGCGGCGGCGGCGACGACTACATGACCAAGCCGTTCAGCCTCGAGGAGCTGATCGCGCGCGTGCAGACGGTTCTGCGGCGCAGCGGCCAGGCTTCGCCCGAGTCCTCGCAGCTCGTCTTCGGCGATCTGGAGCTGGACGAGGAATCCAGGGAAGTCAGGCGTGCCGGAGAGCCGATCGAGCTGACGCCGACCGAATACCGGCTGCTGCACTACCTGATGATCAACCCGCGGCGGGTGCTGACGCGCGCGGAGCTGCTCGATCACGTCTGGGAGTACGACTTCGGTGGCGACAGCCGCGTGCTGGAGACCTACATCAGCTACCTGCGAAAGAAGATCGACGCCAGCGGTCCCTCGATGATCAGGACCGTTCGCGGGGTGGGCTACGGCCTGCAGCGTCCGAAGGGGTAGCCGCGATGGCCGCGGCGCTGCGCAGGATCTCGACGGCCTCGTTGCACACGCGGGTGCTTGCCAGCGTGCTCGCGCTGTCCGCCGTCGGGCTGATCGCCCTCGCGGCGGTCACGTACTTCGAGCAGCGCTCGTTCCTGGAGAGTCGTGCCAACCAGCAGGCCAAGGCGGCGGTGCCTGTGATCTCCGACGCTCTGGAGGGCGGGCACGACACCGGCGACGCGCAGGGCGGCCGCGATGGCGCGCCGGCCCAGGGAGGCTCCGGCGGCGGCCTGAGCCCGAGCACGAGCACGAGCCCGGCCCCCAGCCTGCCCCCAGGCACCTACGGTCAGCGCCGCACCTACGCCGGCAAAGTCACCGGCTCGCTCTTCATCACCTACGGCGAAAGGCAGCCGCCGGCGCCCAAGCTGCCTGCGAGCGTCCCGATCGGGACGCTCTTCACGGTCGACGCCGCCGGCTCCTCGGGCCTGCAGTACCGCGTCTATGCCACGCGGGACCCGGACTCGCGGGAAGTCACGATCGCGGCGGTGCCGTTGACCGACGTGGAGGAGACGCTGAGCCGGCTGCTGCTGGTCGAGGGCCTGGTGATCCTCGGCGTGCTGCTCGCGCTGGGGCTGAGCGCGTTCTTCGTCGTGCGCCTGGGCCTGCGGCCTCTGGACCGGATCGAGGCGACGGCGGGCCAGATCGTCGCCGGCGACCTCACAAAGCGCGTGAGCCCCGCCGAGCAGCGCACGGAGGTGGGACGGCTGGGGTTGGCGCTGAACGCGATGCTCGACCGTCTGGAGGAGGCCTTCGCCCAGCGCAAGCGCAGCGAGGAGCGCCTGCGCCAGTTCCTGGCCGACGCCTCACACGAGCTGCGTACGCCGCTGGCGTCGATCCGCGGCTACGCCGAGCTCTTCCGGATGGGCGCGACCGAGCAGGCCGGCGGCGCCGAGGCCGCGATGCGGCGGATCGAGGACGAGTCCAAGCGCATGGGCCTGCTGGTCGAGGACATGCTGCTGCTCGCGCATCTCGACGAGGAGCGGGAGCTGCGCACGGCCTCGGTGGACCTCGCCCAGCTCGCTCGCGACGCCGCCGCCGACGCATCGGCGATCCAGCCGACGCGCACGATCGGCGTGGATGCTCCCGAGCACGCCTTCGTGGAGGGGGACCCGCATCAGCTCCGCCAGGTGCTCGGCAACCTGACGCGAAACGCGCTCGTGCACACGCCGGTGTCCGCGGCGATCGAGATCTCCGTCGCCGAGACGGACGATCACGTGAGCATCCGCGTGCGCGACCACGGGCCGGGGTTGCCGGCCGGCTCCCGCGAGCATCTCTTCGAACGCTTCTGGCGCTCCGAGGCCGGGCGAGAGCGTGGCAAGGCCGGCGCCGGGCTGGGCCTGGCGATCGCGAAGAGCATCGTGGAGGCGCACGGCGGCTCCATCAGCGCCGGCGACGCGCCCGGTGGCGGCGCCGCGTTCGTGGTCGAGCTGCCGCGCGTCTCGCCCCGGCCGCAGTCGCGCAACAACAGCGTTCGGTAGCGCTTTCGGTCTCTCAGGCTGCTATCAGCGGAGCTCAAAGCTCGTCTGAGGCTCGCGGGCAACCCTGTGTGCACAACGCAAACGACAGGAAGGAACGCGGATGTCAATCGCGCTCGTGATCGCACTCAACTTGATCTTCGTGCTGCTCGCCGCGGCGCCCGTGCTCGGAATGGCCCTGAGGGCGGCGTCGCAGGAAGCTCGCGGGGAGCGTCGTGCCGTCCGCCCGCGCGGCGTCCGCGCAGGCAGGCCCGCACGTGCCTATGGCCTGCCCGCCGCGCCGGCTAGCATCCGGTGAGTGAGCGTCGGCGATCGAGATGCCCCGAGGATCGCCGCGCTGCTGCGGGGAATAAACGTCGGCGGAGCAAACAAGATCGCGATGGCCGAGCTTCGCGCACTGGTCGCGGAGCTCGGCTTTCTGAGCGTGGCGACCCACCTGCAGAGCGGCAACGTCGTCTTCTCCGCCCCCGGGAAGTCGCCTGATCAGGCCGCGGCGGCGATCGAAGCGGCGATCCGAGAGCGCTTCGGGCTCGCCATCCCCGTGCTCGCGCGCACCGGGCAGGAGCTTTCGCGGATAGTGGACGCGCATCCGCTGCGCGATCTCGCGAGCAACCCCTCCCGGATGCTGGTCGTCTTTCTGTCCGCGCCGGTGGACGATGCGCGCATCGCCGAGGTGCAGGAGCAGCAGTTCGCGCCGGACCGCTTTCTCGCCGGCGAGCGCGAGATCTACGTCTGGGCGCCAAACGGCGTGAGCGAGAGCAAGCTCACCTACGCCTTCTGGGAGAAGCAGCTCGGCGGCATCACCGCGACCGCCCGCAACTGGAACACGGTGGAGCGCCTGCGCGAGCTGACCGCCGCCGCGACGGCAGGCTGACCGCCGCCACGGCGCCTGCGCGAGCTGACCGCCGCCGCGACCGCTACGGCAGGCTGAGAGCCTAGCCGCCGAGCCGGTAGGCGACGAGCGCCGGTTTCTGGCTGCTCGTGGCGGCCTTGCCGGCGCCGATGATCACGGTGCCGCCTTCGACGGCGACACCCGCGTTGCTGCCCGCCGGCAGTTCGCTTTCCCACGCGACTTCGCCGTTGCTCGCGTTCAGCCCGTAGAGCTCGCCGTCGAAGGTCGCGACCAGTACCACGTTGTTCACCACGGTCGTGGCGCCGAAGGCGGGGGAGGCGAATTTGTGCGTCCACTCGATCTTGCCTGTCGCGACGTTCACGGCCACGACTTCGCCGCTCGCTTCGGGTCCTTCGCTGGGGGCGGACTGGCCGTTGAAGGTGGCCGGCATGTTGACGACGGGCGCGAAGACTGTGGTGCCGTTGCTCGCCATCTGGGCGATCACGCCGCCGAGCTCGCCCGGGTAGATCGTCTCGGGCGTCTTCAGCTTCGAGTATTCGTGGCGCATCGCGTAGAGGCCGTCGTTTTCGTGGCCGTTGTGGATGCCGACGTTTCGCCTCCACAGCAGCTTGCCGGTCTTGCGATCAAGCGCCACGAGCACACCGGACTTGCCGCCGCTTATGACCACCGGCTTGCCGCCGACTTCGGCGAGGATCGGCGGGGCCTGCTGGTCCCAGTCGTAGAGGTCGTGCGGGGTCACCTGGTAGTACCACCGCAGCTTGCCGGTGGTGGCGTTCAGCTTCACCACGGAGTCGTTGTAGAGGTTCGGCCCCGGTCTGCTGGAGCCCCACGGGTACTGTTCGGTGCCCGGCACAGGCTCCGGGTTGCCGGTCCCGAAGTACATGTTGCCTTCGTTGTCGAACGCCGGCGGGTACCAGACGCCGCCGCCGGAGTTCACCGAGGTGCCCGAGGGAGCCCAGAGGTCCGGTGGGGAGGTGTTGAAGTGCCAGAGCTTCTTGCCGGTCTTGGCGTTCAGCGCCCAGAGCACGCCGTTGCCGCCCGGCGCGTAGAAGTTGTTGACGTTGCCGGGAACGGTCGAGACGTACACGATGCCGTTGTGGTAGCCGGGCGCCATGTCGATGCCCTCGTGTTCGTTTTCCACCAGCGAGACCGACCAGAGCTCTTTGCCGGTCTTCTGTTCCAGCGCGAACGCGGAGGTGCCGGTCGTGCCGAAGACCTCGCCGTTGGCGACCGCGAGCCCGTTGGGACCGTAGTCCTCCGCTTTGAGATCGTTGCTCCAGAGCACCTGTCCGGTCTGCAGGTCGATGGCCTGCACGTTCGAGTCGAGGTCGATCGAGTAGACCACGCCGCCCGCGATCACAGGCGTGGAGGCATAGGCGCCGAAGAGGCTGTTGGCTTCCAGCGGGATGCTCCACGCGAGCTTCAGCTTGGAGACGGTCGAGGCGTTGATCGGCCCGCCCGTGGAGCGCGTGTTGGAGGTGTTGATGTTCTCGTAGCCCGTGCCGGTGAACGACGCGCCCGGCCCGCTCGCCGTTTTGGAGGAGCCGAGCACGAGGACCAGCACCACGACGACCACGACCACGAGCGCGGCCGCGCCGCCGATCTGCCATGGTCCCAAGCGCCTTGCGTTCTGGGCCGGCTTGGCCGAGGCGCCGCCGCCGCTCTGGCGCTTGCGCGGCTGCTGCCCGCCACCGGAGCCGCCGCCGGCGCGCGCGCCCTGGGCGCCGTGGGTCTGGCGCGTGGCGGCTCCGCCGACTCGCGCTCCGCGAGAGCGTTTGCTCATGTGCCCGCCCGGGCGTCGTCGCGCTGCGCCGGATAGCTTCGGACATGAGAGGTCATGCGGCGAACCTAACCGCCGCGGTCGCGCGGCGTCAAAGCCGGCGCCCGGGGCGTCGCCGGCGGCGCCCGTGACCCGCGCTCCCGCGGCCGGTTTCGGCCTGTCTGAGCGGAAACACCGCTTGACTTGCAGTCGGATGCATTTGTTTCCAGACGCGGCTTGCCGGCGCCGCCGTCGAGGCCCGTCGGGCTCGGCCGCCGACGCGCGTCGGGCGGAGCGCCGGCGCGCTTCCGACGGGACGCTTCAGCGCGCCTGCGCGCTCACGTGCGGCGCCAGCTCGCTGCGCGCGATGCTCATCTTGTGCACCTCGTCGGGGCCGTCGGCCAGGCGCAGCGTGCGCAGGTGCGCGTAGGCCCAGGCCAGCCCGAAGTCCTCGGAGACCCCGCCGCCGCCGTGCACCTGGATCGCGCGGTCGATCACCTTCAGCGCGACGTTCGGCGCCGCGACCTTGATGGCCGATATCTCCATCCGCGCCTGCCGGTTGCCGACCGTGTCCATCAGCCAGGCCGCCTTCAACGTCAGCAGGCGCGCCATCTCGATTTCCACGCGCGACTCGGCGATCCAGTCCTGGATGTTGGCGCGCGAGGCCAGCGGCGCGCCGAAGGTCACGCGCGAGGCGGCGCGCGCGCACATCGCCTCCAGGGCGCGCTCGGCGGCGCCGATCGAGCGCATGCAGTGGTGGATGCGGCCGGGGCCAAGCCTTGCCTGGGCGATCATGAACCCGTCGCCCTCGCCGGCGATCAGGTTGGCGGCCGGCACGCGCACGTTCTCGAACAGGATTTCGGCGTGGCCCTCGTGGTCGAGGTAGCCGAAGACGGGCAGGTTGCGCAGCACGCTCACGCCCGGGGTGTCCAGCGGCACGAGAATCATGCTCTGCTGCCTGTGGCGCGGTTGACCGGATCCCCCGACCCCACCCCCGGTCTTGCCCATCACGATCATCACCCGGCAGTGCGGGTGATAGGTGCCCGAGATCCACCACTTGCGCCCGTTCAGGACGTAATGCTCGCCGTCCCGCTCGATCGAGAGGCTGACGTTGGTCGCGTCGGAGCTCGCGACCTCCGGCTCGGTCATGGCGAAGGCCGAGCGGATCTCGCCCGCCAGCAGCGGCGCAAGCCAGCGCTCGCGCTGCTCCGGGGTGGCGAAGAGGTGCAGCACCTCCATGTTTCCGGTGTCCGGCGCCGAGCAGTTGCACGCCTCGGATGCGATCGGCGAGCGGCCGAGGATCTCCGCGAGCGGCGCGTACTCGGCGTTGGAGAGCCCGGCGCCGTCCTTCTCGTCGGGCAGGAACATGTTCCAGAGCCCGAGCGAGCGCGCCTGCTCCTTGAGCTGCTCCATGATCTGCGGCTGATGATGGGGGTCCCCGGACTCGCGCAGCTCGCGCGCGTAGGTCTCCTCCGCGGGCACCACGTGCTCCTCCATGAAGGTGCTCAGGCGCCCCATGAATTCCCTGCAGCGCTCGCTGTGCTGGAAGTCCATCGCCTCTCCTCTCGCTCTTTGCAGGCCGCTTCGGCCACGAGGAGGATAGGCTGCCCCGCAGGTGAGCGACGGCCAGGGCAAAGCAAGCAGCTACCGCGACGCGGGCGTCGACTACGAGGCGCTGGACGCAGGCAAGCGCAGCGCAGTCGCGAGCGCGCTTGCGACCTCCGCGCTGCTGAGCGCGCGCGGCGGCCGTGCGGTCGACGCCTCCCGCGGGGAGCCCGCGTTCGTGTTCGAGCACGGGGGGCAGAGTCTCGCTTTCGTGGTCGAGGGCCTTGGCACCAAGTCGGTGATCGCCAGGCAGGTCGAAGAACAGCTCGGCGTGGACCGGTTTGCCGACGTCGCCTACGACACCGTCGCGGCGATCGTCAACGACCTCTGCTGCGTGGGGGCGCTGCCGCTGGTGTGCGCCGCCTACTTCGCCACGGGCGCCTCGGAGTGGTACGGACAGGGCACGCGGGGCGCCTCGCTGCTGCGCGGATGGCAGCAGGCCTGCGAGGCCGCCGGCTGCACGTGGGGCGGGGGAGAGTCCCCCTCGCTGCCGGGCCTGCTGGCCGAGCCCGACATCGAGCTCGCCGGCTCGGCGGTGGGCGCGGTCCCCGAGGGCTGCTCGCCGATCCTCGGCGCCGATCTTGCGCCCGGCGACGAGATCGTCCTGGTCGCCTCCAGCGGCCTGCACGCAAACGGCGCATCGCTCGCGCGCCTGATCGCGAGCAGGGCGCCGGACGGCTATGCGACAAAGCTGCCCAGCGGCGCGAGCTTCGGGGAGGCGTTGCTTGCGCCGTCGATCATCTACGTCCCGCTGGTGCAGGCGCTGCTGCGGGAGCATGTGCCCGTGGTCTACCTCAGCCACATCACCGGCCACGGCCTGCTGAAGCTGATGCGGCCGCCGGCGCAGCTTCGCTACAGGGTCAGCGAGCTGCCGCCGGTGCCGGAGGTGCTCTCCTTCCTGGTGCAGCAAGCTGGCCTGGACGCCGAGGCGGCGCACTCCACGTTCAACATGGGCGCGGGCTTCGCGGTCTACTGCCGGCCGGGCGCGGGAGAGCGGGTGGTCGCTCTGGCGCGCGAGCTGGGTCTCGACGCGCTGCTTGCGGGCAGCGTCGAGGAGGGAGCGCGAGAAGTCGTGCTCGAGACGGTCGGAGTGCGGTATGGCAGCGAGCGTTTGGAGCTCGGATAAGACCATGGCAGCTAGGTCTTAGCCTCGACTTCAGGGTTAGGCTTGACGCGGAATGCGACCACGTGATCCCGCTTCGCATGCAGGATCACGCGATCATCGCCCCGGGGCGCGATGGAGTCGCAGGCATTTTGTCGCGCCCGACGCATAAAAACGCCCCGTGGCGGTAAGTTCTAGCCTCGAACCTTCTCGCACGGATGGCTTGAACTTGAACGCAACCGGCCGTAGAGGTATGGTTCCAAGTGGTTCTCCATGTCGAATGGCATGGAGGTCTCGATGTCGCCGGGCCGTCATGGTCTCGGAGCTACCCGGATCGAGGCGGATCTGCAAAACAGACCAGAGGAGAGAGACGACATGATGCGAAGGGCATCCATATGTCTGGCGCTGCTTGGCGCAGCGGTCCTTGGGCTCCCGGCGGCTGCGTCGGCCGTACCCACGGTGACCTTCAAAGCCAAGGTGGTGCCGGTTCCCAAGAACCTGAAAGCGAAGAAAGGGCCGAGCTGGCCCGGGACGGGCAACCTGCTTGGCAAGCCCGCCGCCGTCGAAGGGACGTTCACGATCAAAGGCACCGAATACCCGGCAGCCAGCGAAGGCTGGACGGCGGGCACGCTGCTGAACGTCGGCCCGCCGCCGCTGCGGCGCGTGGAGGTCTACCTGCCCAAAGGCACGAAGATCAACGCCAAACCCTTCAAGACGTGCCCGCAGAGCAAATTCGAAAACCACCTCGAACCGCCCTGCCCCAAGGGCTCTGAAGCGAGCCCGCCCGGCGAAGCCGGCGGCAAGGTGTTCTTCGGCGAATCCGAGGTGCAGGAGAAAGTGCTCGTGCAGGCGTACTTCACGAGCCGCGGGCTGACCTTCTGGATCGAAGGCAAGAGCCCGGCTTCGATCGAACAGTACGCGACCGGCGGCATCAAGGGCGCATCCGGCCCGTTCAGCAAGAAGCTCGAATCCAACGTCCCGCTGATCAGCACCGTCACAGGCGCGCCGTACGCGATGGCCGAACAGATCAAAGTGACGGTCGGCGCCGTCATGAAGAAGGGCAGCAAACTCATTTCTTATGGCACCGTGCCGACCACCTGTCCGAAGGGTGGCTTCCCCGTCAGAGCCGAACTGTGGTTTGGCGGCGGCGAATCCGAATCCGGCTGGCAGAAGGTGGTCAAGACGTCCAAGACGCCGTGCCCGAAGAAATAGGCCAGAGCAGGATGTAGCTGTGCGCGCGGCTCGCTACGAGGGCGGGCCGCGCGTAAAGCAGCGACGGCGCGGGGGCGGCTCCCTTGGACGGGACCGCCCTCTACGCTGCCGGGGATCGAGGAAGGGAACGGGGTGAAGAAGACCGCTAGGTGGAGGAGAGGAGCGACGGGGTTCGTCGCGGTCGCGTCAGGCGTGGCCGCGATCGTTGTCGTGATCCTGCTCAGCGCCGCCGGCGGCGGGGGCGGCTCCTACACGGTCCGCGCGATCTTCGACGACGCCAACAACGTCACCGAAGGCGAGGAAGTCAAGGCCGAAGGGGCCAAAATCGGCAAAGTCGGCGAAGTCTTCCCCACGCCGAACGGCAAGGCGGCGGTCCAGCTCAACATCGAAAACCCCGGCTTCCAGGACTTCCGCCAGGACGCCTCCTGCACGATCCTGCCCCAGTCGCTGCTGGGCGAGCAGTACGTCGACTGCAGGCCCACCCAGCCGCATCCCGAAGGCGTCGCGCTGCCGCCGGCGCTCAAGCGCATACCGGCCGGCCAGGAAGGCGAAGGCGAAGTGCTGCTGCCGCTCGGCAACACCTCCAGCCCCGTAGGCGTCGACCAGCTTCAGAACATCACGCGCCTGCCGCAGTCGCAGGGGCTGAGGATCATCCTCAACGAACTCGGCGTCACCTTCGCCGGTCGTGGCGACGAACTGCACGAAGTGATCCAGAGGGCAGACCCCGGCCTGCGCGAACTCAACGAAGTGCTGCACATCCTCGCCCAGCAGAACCAGGTGCTTGCGAACCTCGCTGTGGAAGGCGACCGGGCGCTGGCGCCGGTCACCGCCAACCGCGAGCATCTCGCAGGCTTCATCGAACACAGCAGTGCGGTCGCTCAGGCAACCGCGAGGCACCTGCCCGAGCTCGAAAAGGACCTCGCCCGCCTGCCCGGCTTCCTCAAGCAGCTCAGCCCCGCCACCGAACGCGTGCAGCATTTCGCGGAACAGACGACCCCGACCTTCGAAGACCTCGGCCAGGCGGCTCCCTCGGTCGACCAGCTCTTCGAAAACCTCACGCCGTTCTCGAAAGCCACCGATCGCTACCTCACAAGCCTCGGAAAGACGAGCAAGGTCACGGGGCCGGCACTCAAGGGCACCACGAAGCTGCTCGACCAGCTCGAACCGCTCGGCGCATCGGCGGAACCGTTCTCCAAGAGCCTCGCGACGCTGCTGACGAAGTTCAAGAACACCGGCGGCATCGAGCGCCTGATGGACTTCATCTTCCTGGGCGCAGGCTCCACAAACGGGTATGACGCGCTGGGGCACTTCCTGCGGGCGGAAGTTGTGGCCGATCCCTGTGTGAACTACAAAATCGCGGTCCATCCAGGCGAAACATGCAGCGCCAATTTCACGAAGTCCGAAGAAGAAGGCAAAGCCACAAAGGCCAGCGTCGCAAGCGCACGGGCCGACGAAAGCACGGTCATGGCTCGCACGCTGGCCGTGATCGAAGGCAAGACCGCCGCACAGGCCATCGCCGAGTACCCGGGCAGCGAAGGGCTCGCGAGCTCCACTGCGAACGTGGGCTCGACGCGGCCGGCCGACGGCAGCTCGGGGCACACCACGTACTACAAGCCGGGCGCCGAAACCACCGGGGTCAGCGAACGGCTCCTCGAATACCTGCTGGGAAGCTGATGCGCCGCCGAGCATTCACAAGCCGCATGATCGCAGGCGCAGTCGGAGCGCTCGCGCTGTGCATCCCGGCGGTCGCGCTGGCCGACGGCAGCGCAACCGTGAGCGAATCCACGACGTCCAGCACCCTCACGGCTGGCACGACGACGTCGACCTCGGACGCTGAAGAATCGGTATCGACGACCACCTCGGAATCGAGCAGCACGCTGACGCAGAGCACGTCGAGCGCGGTCTCCACGAGCGCGGCGCCGGAAGTGCAGGCGCAGGCGCCCCAGCGGCAGACCACCGCTTCGCATGCCTCCAGCACGCAGACCAACTCCGCCAGCGGCGGCCCGGCCCGGCATGGCACGAGGACGTCAGGCTCCAGAGGTGGATCCAATACCGCCTTGCCCCCAGGCATAGCCGGGAGGAACGGCGCGGCGCCGCTGCCGTTCTCGCTGCGCACCCCGATCTCCGGGCTGCCGAGCCTCTTCCTCGAATCCTACGACGTGCCGCCCTTCTTGCTGCCGATCTACCAGGCCGCAGGGATCGCCTACGGCGTTCCCTGGCAGGTGCTGGCGGCGATCAACGAAGTCGAGACCGACTACGGTCGCGACCTCAACGTCTCCAGCGCCGGCGCCGAGGGGTGGATGCAGTTCCTGCCCTCGGAGTGGCGTCAGTGGGGCGTGGACACCACGAGCACCGGTTACATGGACCCGTACAACCCGGCCGACGCGATCTTCGCCGCCGCTCGCTATCTGAGCGCCGCCGGCGGCGCCGCCCACATCCGTACCGCCGTCTACGCCTACAACCACTCTCAGGCCTACGTCGAATCGGTGATGCTCCGGGCTCAGCTCCTCGGCGGCATGCCACCGGAAATGCTGGGCGCCGTCACGGACCTGGCCGAAGCACGCTTCCCGGTGCATGCGGCCGCGCACTTCGCCGACGCATACGAGAAGGGGCCCGGAGGGAAGACTCTGGTCGGCACCACGATCTACAGCGAACCCGGGGCGCCCGTGATCGCGGTGAAGGACGGCACCGTCGTTGCGATCGGAAGCTCGCCGTCGCTGGGGCTGCACATATCGCTGCGCGACGCCAACGGCGACGTGTTCACATACGCCGACCTCGGCGAAGTCGCCTCGCTCTATCCGGTGCTCGCGCCCCGCGCGCACCCGAGTCGCCTCGCCCGCGCAGCCGCCCGCAAGCCGGCGTCCGTCCCAAGCCAGCCCGCCACCGCGGGCGTGCAGCCACATGCGCCACTGAGCATGGCCGCGGTCCGCTCTGGCTTCACGTTCGGCGTCACCGAAGAGCTTGGCCAGCCCTCAAGTGCAGCGGTCCCGAAGCATTCCGTCAGGCCGCTCGCCACGCGGCGTCGCCAGCGCCCTACCTCGTTCCTCGAAGGCCCTGAGCGCGTCTACCTGCGAACCCTGCGCCCAGGCGTGACGGTGATCGCCGGCACGGTACTCGGGCATCTCGCCGGCACGCCCGAACCGCACATCCTCTTCCAGGTGCGACCCAGCGGCAGCCAGTCGCCATTGATCGACCCCAAGCCGCTGCTGGATAGCTGGGTCGCGCTGGAAAGCACCGGCGTCTACGCCGCAAAGGGAGAGAGCCCCTTCCTGTCGGTCTCGCCTTCCGCCGGACAGGCGCTGTTCGAGTCCAGAGGCGAGTTGCAGCAGCAGGTGCTCCGCAACGAGAGCATCGCGATGGCCTCATGCGAGCGCCACGAAGTCGAGGCAGGCCGCATCGACAGGCGGGTGCTGGCCACGCTCGAGCTGCTCTCCGTCTCGGGCCTGCGACCGACAGTGGGGGGGCTCAGGTGCGACGTGCCCAGCGGCGCCCGCCGGGAACTGAGCGGCTACCGCAAGGGCGACGCCTTCGACGTGACCGCCGTCAACGGGACGATGATCGCCGGCCACGCGGCGCCTGGCGCGGTGGCCGATCTGCTGGAGCGCAAGTTGCTCGACCTGCAGGGCACGATGAAGCCGCAGCAAATCGCCGGGCCTGTCACCTATCTCGGTGCGCGCGACGCCGTGTCGCTGCCTGTCAGCCAGGATCTCGTGCATGTTGCCTTTGCGCCTGCCTCCACAGTCAGGCAGGACAACGCCAAGATCACGCGCGCCGCCACTCCGCTTGCCGGCAGCGAGTGGACGGCGCTCGACGAACGTCTCGCCGAGATCCCTGACCCCGGCGTCGCTCAGAGCACGTCCTCAGCCGCGGTTCCGGACCCCGCCGGTATGCAGGAAGGAGCCGGGTAGCCATGGCTACAGTCAGCCGTCCTCCTCAGCCACCCGCCGGCGCCTCCGGCGGCAACGGTGGCGCACCCAACCGCAACCCCGTCTTCACGTGGCCGCGAGTGCTCGCGGTCGGCGGGCTGGCGCTGGTCGCGCTGGTCATCCTCTACCTGCTGCTATCCGGCACCAGCAGCGCCCGTTACCAGCTTCTCTTCAAGAACGCCGGCCTGCTCGTGCGCGGCGACCAGGTTCAGGTGGGGGGCGTGCCGGTCGGCAGCGTCAAGGACATCGAGCTCACCTCCAACTACGACGCACGCGTCACGATCGAAGTCGAATCCGCGCTGCTGCCGCTGCATCAGGGCACGACCGCGCAGATCAGGGTGCCCGACCTCACCAGCGTGGCGGGCCGCTACATCTTGCTCTCGCCCGGCCCCAACAACACGCCGGCCCTGCCCTCCGGCTCCTCCCTTCCAACGACCGCCACCGAATCGCCGGTGGATCTCGACCAGCTCTTCAACACGCTCAACCCGCGCACGCGCAAGGGCCTGCAGGAGTTCGTCGAAGGCACGGCCACCCAGTACCAGGGTGTCGGCAAGGAGATCAACGCGGCGACTCCCTACTTCAGCCCCGCACTGCGCGCCACCAGCCACGTCTTCAACGAGATCACGCGCGAAGAACCGGTCCTCACCGCGACGCTGGTCGACGGGGCCAAGACGCTCGAAACGCTCGGCAACCACGGCTCGCAACTGAGCAGCCTGATCCGCAACGCCGACACCACCTTCGGCGCCGTCGCCTCGCAGGCCTCCAGTCTCGAATCGGGTCTCAAGGCGCTGCCCGGCGCGCTGCACGAAGGCAACAAGGCGCTCAACGGCCTGCCCGCCACCGTAACGGCGCTGCGCAGGCTCGTGGACGCATCCAAGCCCAACTTCAAGGAACTTGCGCCCTTCCTGGCGCAGCTCGAGGCTCTGTTCAAGGCGGGCACGCCGGTCTCCTCCGAGCTGGCCAGCGCCTTCTCCAAGCCCGGCCCAAACAACGACTTCACCGACTTCGTGCGCGATGTCCCCAGCCTTTACAAGTCTCTGCAGACGGCCTCGCCGGACAGCGTGAAGGCGCTCGACCAGTCGGTGCCGATCACCAACTTCTTCGGCCCTTACTCGCCTGATCTGATCGGCCTGTTCAGGACCTTCGGCCTGACGACCGGCTACCGGGACGCGAACGGTCAGTACGCGCGCTTCAGCCCCGATTTCGCCGCCTTCGCGGCCAACGGCGACAAACTCACCCCCGTCACCTCCCCGCAGCAGGGTCTCGAAGACCTCAAGACCAAACAGCTTCGGCGCTGCCCGGGTGGCGCCACCCAGCCCGCCGAAGACGGCTCCTCGCCGTTCACCGACGAAGGCCTGCTCGGCTGCGAACCATCGGAGGTGCCATGAGCCGCCGCCGTGGATCGCTCGCGGGCAGCCCGCTTCTGATCGGCGCCATCACGGCCCTGATCGCGGTGGTGGCCGTCTACATCTCCTACAACGCCAACCACGGCTTGCCGTTCACGCCCACCTACGACATCAGGGTCGAACTGCAGAGCGCGGCGAACCTGTTCCCCGGCAACGACGTGCGGATCGGCGGCACGCGCGTGGGGATCGTGGAAAAGCTCGTGCCGGTCCAGCAGAAGAACGGACGGGTCGTCGTCTACGCCTACCTGAAGCTCGAAAAGAGCGTGGAACCTCTGCCCGCGGACACGACCGCCACCGTTCCCTCGATCTCCTCGATCGGGCTCAAGTACCTGGGGTTGGAACGGGGCGTCTCCAAGCAGAAGATCCCGTCCGGGGGCGAGATCCCGATCTCGCAGACCCACGAACAGGTGGACATCGGGGAATTCTTCGACATGTTCGACAAGAAGGCGCGTCTGGCCAGCCAGAGCAACCTCAACGAATTCAGCGCCGGCCTGGCCGGACGCGGCCCCGAATTCAACGAAGCGCTCGGACTGCTGAAGCCGATCGTCCATCGCCTCACCCCGGTGATGCACAACCTCGCATCGCCACAGACGGACCTGGCGGGGTTCTTCCCCGCGCTGGACCGGGCCGCCAAAGAAGTCGCTCCGGTCGCGCAAGCCCAGGGCGAACTGTGGGCTGATCTGGACACTCTGTTCGGCGCCTGGGCGAGCGTGACCCGGTCGCTCGAAGCCTCGATCGTGGACGGGCCCTCCTCGTTGAAGACCGCGACCTACTCACTGCGCTACCAGGCCAAATTCATCGACCAGACCACCGAATTCATGCGCCTGCTGCGTCCCAGCGCAGCCGCGCTGAAGGTTGCTGCTCCGCCGCTTGCACATGCGGTCACAGTTGGAACTGCGAACCTGACGGCGGCTCAGTCGCTCAACGCCGAGCTGGCATCTGCCGCCAAAGCGGTGCAGAGCTTCGCAGAAGACCCGATTGTCGAGGCCGCCCTCGAAGACATCACGCACACCACGACGATCGGTGGACCGGTCGTGAAGGGTCTCGCGACCGAGGAGGCCAACTGCCAGTACATCACGCTCACCTTGCGCAACGTGGCGAGCTTGTTGACCGAGAGCATCGGCGTGGGCACTGTCGCCCGTGCCAGCGCCGTGTTGCCGCCCGGCGGGCCGAACAGCGAAGGCTATCCGGCTTCCGCGCCCGCCAACGGGGTGTCGGAAGAACGGGAAAAGGGAACGCTGCTGCCCAGCAACCATCTGCATTACAACCCGTATCCCAACGCGGCAGCCTGCGAAGCCGGCAAACAGGGATATACGATCGGGCAGGCCGAAATCGGCAAAGCTGCAAGCAGCACGTCGTACAAAGAACCGACGGTGCCCCGCAACTACAACCTCTACGGCACTCCGTACAGCCGAGCCGTCCAGGAAGAACTCGGCATCAAGAAAAAGAAGGGCAGCAAATGAGCCGCCTTCGCTTCTGGCGTCGTCGTGACGAGGTTCCGGTCGTGGAGCTACGGCGCTCCAACCCGGTGCGGTTCGGCGCCGTGCTCCTCGTCGTCGTCGTGATCGCCGTCTACTTCGGCTTTTCCAAGCACGTTCCGTTCACGCACGGCTTCAGGCTGAAGGCCGTGTTCACCTCGGCGCAGAACATCGCGCCCCGGTCGCCTGTGCGGATCGCAGGCGTGACGGTCGGTCAGGTCGTGTCCATCCAGCGAGAGGGGCACGTCGGCGTCGTCACGATGGAAATCTCAGAAGACGGGCTGCCCATCCACGAGGACGCTCTGCTGAAGATCCGTCCCCGGCTGTTCCTGGAAGGCAACTGGTACGTCGAACTGCAGCCGGGCAGCCCGTCCTCGCCGCCGATTTCCTCGGGCTACACCATCCCGATCACGCGCACGGCCATCCCCGTCCAACTCGATCAGGTGCTCGACGCGCTCAACACGAACACACGGGCCAATCTCCAATCGCTTCTGCAGAACTACGGCGAAGCGCTGACGCACAAGCCGACGGCCGCCGAAGACGCCACGGAGACGCCCGAAGTGCAGGGCATGACGGCTGCGGAAGCACTCAAAGATGCGGCCCACTATGGTCTCGGCGCGCTCCGTCCAGGCGCGATCGACATGCAGGCGCTTGGTGGCGTCGAAGCCCACGACCTTTCCAAGTTGATTGCCGGGCTCGGCAAGGTCAACCGCGGGCTGGGTGCCAACGAGCAGGTTCTCGGTGAATGGGTCGAACACTTCAACACCGTTCTGGGCTCGGTCGCATCCCAGGAGCGCAGCCTCAAAGCGGCTGTCGCGGCGCTGCCCGGCGCGCTGCATTCGTTCTCGCGCGGATTCGCGGCTCTCCATCGCGCCGAGGCTCCGATCACGTCGTTCTCCAACGCGCTCGCGCCGGGCGTGGAACAGACCGCCTCCACCATCGACGCGTCGCTACCGTGGCTTGCGGCGCTTCGCTCGCTGTTCAAGCCCGCGGAGCTTGGTGGCGTGGCCAAGAGCCTCAGCGAAGCCTCGCCGCAGCTCGCGGGGCTGATCGGCGGTCAGCAGGAATTCTTCTCGCAGAGCGACTCGTTCAACAAGTGTCTGACCAAGGTCTTCTTCCCGACGATAGAAGCCAAGCTGCAGGATGGCGCGTCCACCTCTGGGGCCAAGGTCTACGAAGAGTTCTGGTATTCGCTCGTCGGTCTCGGCGGGATCAGCCAGAACTTCGACGGCAACGGCATCTTCTCGCGCTTCCTGGCCAACAGCGGACCGAACCTCCTGACCTCCCAGCCGACCTCGCTTGTAGGGGTCAAGTCCTCGCCGGGCAACAAGCTGATCGCGCGGGCTCCTCTGGCGCCTGAAGGCACGCGACCGAAGTTCCCGGCGACCGAGCCGCCCTACAAGCCGCTCGAAGAATGCGCCAAGCAGCAGCTCCAGAACCTCAACGGCCCGCTCGCCTCGGGTCCCAAGGATGGCGAAGGATGAGCCCCGAAGCAAACGACGCCGGACGCGGCATCCGCGATCAGATCTCTCGCTACAGCGGCGCGTTCGCTGCTGTGATCGGCATGATCGCGCTGGCGATCCTGATCGGCGGGTACATCCTCTCGCAGGAGCGGCTCTCGCTGCCAGGATGGGTGCCGGTCGTCGGCCACAGCAAATTCGTGCTGAAGGCCGAGTTCCAGAGCGGTGACGCGCTCACGCCTGGACAAGGACAGGCGGTCACGATCGCCGGCGCGAAGATCGGCGAAATCGGCGCGGTCGAACTGCGCAACGGCGTCGCGCTCGTGACGATGGAAATCACCCCCAGGTACGCCAGCCACATCTACCGCAACGCCACGCTGCTGATGCGCCCGCGGACGCAGCTCAAGGACGAGACGATCCAGATCACGCCGGGCGAAGCAAAGGCCGGCAAGATCCATTCCGGATACACGTTCTCGCTGGCGCAAACGGCGCCCGACGAAGACTTCGAACAGTTCCTCGCGGCTCTGGACGCGGAAACCCGCACCTACCTGCAGGAGCTGATCGCCGGCGCCGGCATCGCGCTGAAGGGCAACGGCAGGGCCCTGTCGGCAGACTTCATCCGCTTCGATCCGCTCACCCGCGATCTGGCCAAGATCAACAGCGAACTGCATCTGCGCCACGTCAACATCGAACGCTCGATCCACAACTTCCAGTTGCTGCTCAACGCGATCGGCAGCAAGGACAAGCAGCTCACCGAAGGGATACAGGCCTCGAACAAGGTCTTCACGGTGTTCTCTCGGCAGCAGACAGCAGTCGAAGACACGCTGCGCACCCTGCCCGGCGCGCTCGAGAAAACGAACCGCGGACTCAGTGCGCTCGCGAAGGCCGCGAACGTGATGGGACCGGCCCTGGGCAAACTTCAGGGCTTCGCGAAGTCCTACGGACCGAGTCAGGAAGCCCTCAGGGAGCTGGCCAAGAACACCACCCCCGTCATCAAGAACGAAATCGCGCCCTTCACGCGCGAAGTGCTGCCGGTGCTCCAGCAGGTGACGCCTGCGACGAAGAGCTTCAACAAGGCGCTGCCCGAACTTTCGAGCAGCTTTGCGGTCATCAACGAACTGCTGAACGAGCTCGCCTATAACCCAGGGTCCAAGCAGGCCGGCTTCCTGTTCTTCGCCGACTGGGCCGCGCACGATTTCAACAGCGCGCTCGGCAACGCCGACGCGAACGGGCCTATGGGCCGCACGCTGCTCTACTTCAACTGCGAGCTTCCCGGCATCCTGGAAGGTCTCGTCCAGATCAATCCAAACGCCAAAGTGATCCTGGGCTTGCTCAAACCACCGACGAAGCAAGAGTGCACGGAAAGGCATATCCCGACCGGAGGAGTGGGCTGACATGCAAAAGCGAGCGCCCACTCTCGCCAACATCCTCGTGATCGCGCTGTTCGCGCTGAGCTGCTTCGGGCTGCTGCTCTTCCTGTGGCAATCGTTTGGCGGTTCGGTCCCGCTGAAGCCCAAGGGCTACCGCTTCACCGCCGACTTCCCCCGGACGCTGGCTCTGGCGGAACAGTCCGAAGTCAAGATCAGCGGAGTGCAGGTGGGGCACGTCGTGGGCCTGAAGCTCGACGGTCGAAACGAAACGCAGGCGACGATGGAAATCGAAAGCCGCTACGCGCCGCTGCACGCTGATGATCGCGCGCAACTGCGCCAGAAGACCCTGCTGGGCGAGACATACGTGGAAATCACGCCGGGCAGCAACCAGGCGCCGGTGGTGCGAAACGAAACGCGCCTTGCGTCCGCAAACGTCGAACCGCTGGTCACTCTCGATGACATCCTCAACACCTTCAACCCCAAAGTCAGGCAGGCGTTTAGGGTGTGGATGCAGTCTCAGGCGGAAGCGTTCAACGGCCAGGGCGAAGCGCTCAATCTCTCCTTCGCCGCGTTGCAGCCCTTCCTCGAAAGCACCAACCGCCTGCTGGGCGTCCTGGATGGACAGACCGGCGCGGTCAGCGCCGTCGTGCGCAACACGGGCAAGGTGTTCGACGATCTCACCGAACGCGATAAACAATTCGAACGCTTCATCGCGAACGGGCAGGCAGCTCTCAAGCCGGCCGCGGCCGCAAGCGCCCAGTTTGCGCAGGCCTGGCGGGAACTACCGGCGCTCGAGCGCAAATCCGAATCGGGGCTGCGAAGCCTCAACGCGCTTGCGGCCGATGCAAGCCCGCTCTTGACGGAGCTGCGGCCTGCCGAGCGCGAACTGACGGGCGCTCTCCTTGCCGCCAAGAAATTCGCGCCCAGCTTCGACTCGCTGCTCACGTCGCTCGGCCCGTTGACGAGTGCCGCCAAGAAGGGTCTGCCCGACCTCTCTAAGTCGCTTGGCCTCACGACGCCGTTCCTGGAATCCTTGCGGCCGGTCCTGCACAACTTCGACCCCCTGCTGCACTACACAGACGCATATCTGCCGACTGTGGAAGCGTTCTTCGCCAACTTCACGGCTGCCAGCGAGGGCAAGATCAACGATTCCAACGTGACTTCGGCGAACGCGCGACCGCACTATCTGCGTGCGAGCCAGTATCTCGGTCCTGAGTCTCTTGCCGCCTATCCCAGCCGCATGGGAACCAACCGCGGGAATGCCTATCCGCACTCCGGCGCCTTCAGCCTGCTCTCCAGTGGCCTGTCGGTGTTCAGCGCGAGCAATTGCGCGGACTCCGCGCCCTCAGTCGAAGGACCGGCAAACGAAAACGTCACCGAAGAAACCATCAACGAGCTCATCGAACACAAAATCGCCAACGCGCCCGGCAGCGGCAACTCGGTGGCGGCCCCGCCGTGCAAGCAGCAGGAACCGCTCAGCTTCGAAGGTAAGACCAGCCAGTTCCCGCATGTCATTTACCACAAGTAGCGCACGGTCCGAGGCCGCCGTGCGTGCCAGCCTCGGGGGATAGGATCGAACTATGGACAGCGGCGAGACAATCGAGCACGAAGGACCCGAGGACGCCGTCGAAGAGAGCATCGTCGACGACGGTGACGACTATCGCTACCACTCGGCCCAGCCGGCGCAGACCGCGAGCGCCGACGGCGACGAGGGCCGCTGGTCGATCCGCTGCATCGACGTCGTCAAGCGCCTGGCGGGGGTGCCGGTCCTCAACGGCCTGAACGTCTCCTTCCCGGACGACACGATCACCGTCGTGCTCGGCCCCTCGGGCACCGGCAAGAGCGTGCTGATCAAGCACCTGATCGGGCTGATGTTCCCCGACTCCGGCGAGATCCTCGTGCACGGCGAGTCGGTCCCGAGGATGACGATGCCCGAGCTTCTGCACATGCGGCGCCGGATCGGCGTGCTCTTCCAGGACGGCGCCCTCTTCGGCTCGATGAACGTGTTCGACAACGTCGCCTTCCCGCTGCGCCAGCACACCGACTACTCCGAGACCCAGATCGCCGAAACCGTGCGTCAGCGACTGGCCGACGTCGGCCTCTCCGACGCGATCGAAGACGCGCCCTCGCAGCTCTCAGGCGGCATGCGCAAGCGCGCGGGCTTCGCCAGAGCGCTCGTGATGGAGCCCGACATCGTGATCTTCGACGAGCCTGACTCCGGCCTCGACCCCGTGCGCACCGCGCTGCTCTGCGACCTGATCCAGGAGATGCACGAGCAGCACGGCGGCACCTACCTGGTGGTCACGCACAACATCGCATCAGCCCGCCAGATCGGCGAGTACATCGCGCTGCTCTGGCGCGGCCGGATCGTTGAGTCCGGGACCGCGGAGCAGATGTTCTCCTCAGAGAACCCGTTCGTGCGGCAGTTCCTCAGCGGCGCCGCGGCGGGTCCGCTGGGGATGGATTAACGAGCCACGGGGCTCGGGGGCGGACCCGCCGCGATCGGGGGGCGGCGCATCGCGCTCGGGTGTCCTGCCGCCCGCGCATCAGCCCGCCGGCCCCGGTTTGCCCGGCGCGCGGCTCGCAAGAGCCGGCCGCGCGCCGGGGACAGAGCCCGGAGAGCTAGCCCTTGGGGCAGGGCACCTTCACGTTGACGCTCACCGTCTGCCACGAGGAAGGTTCGCCCCCGCCAAACGAGAGTTCCGCCTTGCCGACGAAGCCGCCCTTCGGGCAGGTCTTCGGCACGTAGCCGGCGGAGACCAGTTTTTTGCCCTTCATGATCGCCGCGCCAAGCGTCACCTTAATGTGTTCGGCCATCGCCGCGGGCGCGCCGGTGACCGTGGTGATCAGCGGGACGTTCGAGGTGAGCAGCTCCCGGAATGGTCCCGAAGAGAGGGGGCTCACTTCGCCTTCCGCGTACTGTTCGATCGAGGCCGGAGCCTTGCCTTCGATCCAGAAGACGGCCTTGTTCTTGCCCGGCACGAAGTAGGCCTGCACGCGCACTTTCTCCTGCACCTCGGATTCGCCGAAGAAGACCTTGCCGCTGGCTTCGCCGGGCGGGCTTGCTTCAGAGCCCTTGGGGCAGGGCGGTTCGAGATGGTTTTCGAATTTGCTGAGCGGGCACTTCTTGAAGGGCGCGGTGTTGATCTTGACGCCCTTGGGCAGATAGATCGCGACGCGTCGCAGCGGCGGCGGGCCGACGTTCAGCAGCGTGCCCGCGACCCAGCCTTCGCTGGCGGCCGGGTATTCGTTGCCTTTGATCGTGAACGTGCCTTCGAGGGCCGCCGGCGCGCCGAGTATGTTGCCGGTGTGCGGCCAGGTCGGCCCGCCCTTTTTGTTCAGGTTCTTCGGGATCGGCACGATTTTCGCTTTCACCGTGACCGTCGGCGCCGCCGAGGCGGCCGCCGGAATGCTGAGCGCCGCCGCACCGAGCAGCGCCAAGACCATCGATGCTCTGCGCATCAACTTCCCTCCTCTTGTTTGCTTGACCTGGACCGGGCATCACCGTCGCCCGGCCAACCTCACGTACCCCAATAGCCACCGGCGGTCAATCTTCCGCCAGCGCTACATCCGGCATTCAGTCTAGCCGACTTGTCCGGGGCCGATGTCGCCCTCGGGGCCCCTCTTGCGCGCGTCTCCCCGACATGCGAACATACGTTCGCCATGATCCTCTGCGTCCACCTGCCCCGCTTCGAGCTCGCAGTGGCCGCCGGCGGCGTGCAGGCGCTGGCGGGCGAGCCGGTCGCGATCGCGCCCGAGCCTGGAGCGCGATGCGTGGGGGAGGTATCGGGGGCCGCCGAAGCCCAGGGCGTGAGGCAGGGCATGCAGCTTGGGGAGGCGCTCGCACGCTGCCCCTCGCTGGGCCTGCTGCCGGCAGACCCGCTCGGCGTCGCGGAGGCGTGGGAGACCGTCGTGGGGTCGCTGGAGGGCATCGGCGCCGCGGTGGAGAGCCCGGCGGCGGGGATCGCGTTCTTCTGCGCCGACGGTCTGCTGCGGCTGCACCGCGGCCTGCCCGGCGTGATCGACGCGGCGCGCCGCGGTGGACAGGAGGCCCGACCCGCCCGGCCTGCGCGGATCGGCGCCGGGCCCTCGCGCTTCTGCTCGATGGCGGCCGCCTTCGCGGCAAGGCCCCGCCGCGGGGCGGTGATCGTGCGGCAGCGGGAGGCGGCCCGCTGGCTTTCCTCCCAGTCGGTGCAGCTTCTGGGCTTCAGGGAGCAGACCGCCGAGCTGGCGATGCCGCTGCATCGCCTCGGCATCCGCACTCTCGGGGCGGTCAGACGGCTGGGTCGCGACGCGATGGCGGACCGCTTCGGCAGGGCCGGCGTGCTCGCTCACGCGCTGGCGGGCGGGTGGGACACGCCGCTGCTGCCGCGCAGCGTCCCGGAGCGCTTGGAAGAGGCGATGGAGCTGCGGGAGGCGGACAGCGGGCAGTCGCTGGAACGCGTGCTCGGCGTCCTGATCGAGCGGCTGCTGGCCAACCCCGGGCGGCGGGGGCGCAGCATCAGGGCGATGACGCTCTCGGCCAAGCTGGTGGAGGGAGGCACCTGGCGCCAGAGCATCCCGTTTCGCCAGGCCAGCGCCGACGCGCACCGGATGCGCCTTGCGCTTGGCCTGCGACTGGCGCAGCTTCCGGCGCCGGCGCAGGAGCTGCGGCTGGGGGTGGAGAGCTTCGGGCCGGCCGGCGGCGACCAGCAGAACCTGCTGGGGCAGGCCGCCGCGCAGCGGCGCCGGCGGCTGGCGGAGGCGGTGGGGCAGGCCAGGGCTGCCGCGGGCCCCGACGCCGCGTTGAGGGTCGTGCTGGTGGACCCGCGGTCGCGGGCGCCCGAGCGTCGCAGCGTGCTCTCGCCATTCCAGGGCTGATCGGCATGAGCGCCAAGGCGGGAGCGCCACGTGCCCTGAACCGCCCCCGGCCCGTCCGCGTGCGCGCCGGCGACGGCCGCCACGGCCGCGAGGGCGAGCCCCTGACAGTCGACGGCGAGCCCGTCGAGGTCGTGCGCGAGACATGGCTGATGGAGGACCGCTGGTGGACCGACCGGCCGCTGCGCCGCCGCTACTGGGAGCTGGTCAGCGCCAGGGGCCGCAACGTCGTCGTCTACCACGACCTGATCGACGGGCGCTGGTATACGCAATCGGCGTGAGCGGCGACGCACATCATGGCTGCCTGATACCATCTCTTTGGTAGGGTCTTGGCATGAAAGTGTCAATCGATCGAGCCGGCCGGCTGGTGGTGCCCAAGCCGCTGCGAGACGAGCTGGGCTTCGCGCCGGGCGTCGAGCTGGAGGCGGAGGCGGTGGACGGACGCCTGGAGGTCGCGCGGCCATACGAGCCTCCGAGAGTGGTCGAGGGGCCGAACGGGCCGGTCGTCGCGCGAACCGGGACGCCGCTCACCGACGAGCAGGTGCGGCGCACGCTGGAACTGGCTCGCGCCCACCGATGAGAGCGGCGGCGGACAGCAGCATCTCGATTCCCGCGCTGCTCGAAGACCATGAAGCCCATGACCTCGCGGAGGATGCGCTGAGGTTGTGCGAGGCCACGATCGCCCATGTGGCGGTGGAGACATACAGCGTGCTGACAAGGCTGCCGCCGCCCCATCGCATCGAGCCGCTCGATGCCGCCGGGATCGTCGAGGCGCGCCTGCCGGATACGTGGGTGACGATCGACGCCGGGGTCTGCGAAGGGCTGCTGCAGAGGCTTGCCGAGGCGCGTGTCGGCGGTGGCGCCACATATGACGCTCTGATCGGAATCGCCGCGCTCGAGCACGATCTCGAGCTCCTATCCAGGGATCGCCGCGCGGCGCGGACATACCGCGCGCTCGACGTGCCCTTCAGGCTGATCGAGTAGCCGCTGGGCGGCGATGGGGCAAGCAGGCAGGGCTATTCAGAAGTTGAATGGCATGAGGCGGATAACCAATACCTGGCGCTGGAGAAGCACGCGGTCCTATGCGAACATGTGTTCGCCATGTCTCGCCCCTCAGGCACCCCGCCCTACGTCGAGCTCCACGCCCACTCCGCCTACTCCTTCCTTGACGGCGCCAGCATGCCCGACGAGCTGGCGCAGCAGGCGCTGCTGCTTGGCCACCAGGCGCTTGCCCTGACAGACCACGACTCGCTCTCCGGGGCGATGGAGCTCGCGGTCAGCGCTCAGGAGATCAAAGGGCCGCGGCCGATCTTCGGGGCCGAGATGACCGTGAGCCTCGGCGCTCCCGGCCAGGGTGGCGGCGCCCTTGGCGGCGCCGAGGATCTGCGCCACCTCACGCTGCTGGTCGCAGACAGGCGCGGATGGGCGAACCTCTGCCGGCTGATCAGCCTTGCCCACTCCCATACCCGCGATGGCCCTGGGCGCCGCGGCCGCGACAAGGAGGGGACCTCCAGCGCCTCCGGCGGCGGGCAGCCGAGCGTCACGCCGGCGCAGGTGGTCGACCATGCCGACGGGCTGGTCTGCCTCAGCGGCTGTGCGACCCGCGGCATCCACGAGCACGAGCCGCTGCGCAGGCTGCTCGACGCGTTCGGGCCCGACTCCCTGAGGGTCGAGCTGCAGCGTCCCTACTCCCGCAACGACCACATCCGCAACAGGATGCTGGAACGGCTCGCCCGCCGCCTGGGCGTGCCCTGCGTGGCGACCGGGAACGTGCACGCCCACGCGCCCGCCAGGGCGCTGCTGCAGGACGCCTTCGTCGCGCTGCGCCACGGCCTCACGCTCGACTCCAGCGACGCGGTGCGCCGCCCCAACCACACGCACGTGCTGACCCGCCCGGAGGCGATGGCGGCGCGCTTCGCCGATCATCCCGAGGCGGTCGCCGAGAGCGTGCGGCTTGCCGAGACGCTCACCTTCGACCTGCGTCAGGACCTCGGCTACAGCTACCCGGGCGCTGAGCGCGCCGGCGCCGCGCGCGAGCTCGCGCGGATCTGCCGGGCGCAGTTCGCCAGACGCTACCCGCGGGGCAGCGCCCACCACGAGCAAGCGGCGGCTCGCCTGCAGCGCGAGCTCTCCACGATCGAGGAGCTGGGCCTCTCCGGCTTCTTTCTGCTGCACCACGAGATCTTCGAGCTGGCCAAGCAGGTCGCGGCCGAGGTGCGCGGGGCCGGCAGCGCCTCCTCGCTGCTCGCGCCCGGGCGCGGCAGGGGCTCCTCGGTCTCCTCGATCGTCTGCTACCTGACCGGGCTCTCGCACATCGACCCGATCGCGAGCGAGCTCTCGATGGGGCGCTTCCTGCACTCCGAGATCAAGTCTCTGCCGGACATCGACCTCGACTTCCCAAGGGACGTCAGAGAGAAGCTGATTCCCCGCGTCCACGAGCGCTACGGCACAGAGCGCTCTGCGCTCGTGGCGGCCTTCCCCACCTTCAGGGCGCGCGGCGCGGTGCGGGAGCTCGGCAAGGCGCTGGGACTGCCGCCGGGCGAGATCGAGCGCGTCGCGCGCTGCGCGGACGGGTGGAGCTCGGCGGGGGCGGTGGCGGACGCGATCGTCTCCGCGCTCGGCGCCCGCCGCCGCCGCAGCGGCCGCTGGAGCTGGCTTGCGCGCCTGGCCGACGAGGCTCGTGGCCTGCCCCGCCACATCTCCCAGCACTCCGGCGGGATGATCATCGCCACCCGGCCGCTGATCGACTGCTGCCCGGTGGTGCCCGCCGCGATGGAGGGCAGGCAGATCGCGCAGTGGGACAAGGACTCCTGCGCCGACGCCGGGTTGCTGAAGATCGACCTGCTGGGGCTCGGCATGCTCTCCGCGGTCGAACGCTGCGTGGAGCTGATCGCCGACCGCACCGGGGAGCGGGTCGACCTCTCCCGGATCGACTTCGAAGACAAGCCCACGTTCGACTGCATCCGCAAGGCGGAGACCACCGGCGTCTTCCAGATCGAGAGTCGCGCCCAGATGGGCTCCCTGCGGCGCACGCGGCCCCAGAACCTGCGGGACCTCACGATCCAGGTGGCGATCGTGCGGCCGGGCCCGATCGTCGGCGGCGCGGTCAACCCCTACATCGAACGCCGCCGCAGGCAGCTTGCCGACCCCGGCTACGAGGCTCCCTACCTGCATCCCTGCCTGCGCGAGCCGCTGCGGGAGACGCTCGGGACGATCGTCTTCCAGGACCAGGTGATCGAAGTGGCCCAGGCCTTCGCCGGCTTTTCCCAGGGGGAGGCGGAGGGGCTGAGAAGAGCGATGAGCCGCAAGCGCTCGGAGGAGGCGATGGAGCGCCATCACAAGGAGTTCGTGGAGGGTGCGCTGGCCACCCACGGCGACGTCGATCGCTCGCTGGCCGAGCGGGTGTGGAAGATGGTTTCCGGCTTCGCGGGCTTCGGGTTCCCGAAGGCTCATGGCGCCGCCTTCGGGCTGCTGGCCTACCAGTCGACCTGGCTGCGCGTGCACCACCCGGTCGAGTTCCTCTGCGGGCTGCTGAACGAGCAGCCGATGGGCTTCTACGCCCCCGACAGCCTGATCCACGAGGCGCAGCGTCGCGGCGTGAAGGTGCTGCCCCCCGACGTGCGGCACAGCGAGCTGGAGTGCGCCATCACCCCGGAGGGGGAGGTGAAGGTCGGCCTCGGGTACGTGCGGGGCCTTGCCAGGCAGGACGCCGAGGCGCTGATCGACTCGCGGCGGCAGGGCGGGCCCTTCGCCGACCTCGCGGACCTCGCCTCCCGGAGCGGCATCCCGCGCGCGGCGCTGGAGCTGCTGGCCTGGGCGGGCGCCTGCGACGCGCTTGCCGGCGGTGGCCCGATGGCTCGCCGCGCCGCGCTGTGGCAGCTTGGGATCGCGGCTCCCGCGCAGCGGCTTGCCGCCGGCCGCGCCGATCGCGGCGCGGGGCGCGTGGGGCGCGCGCGGGGCGCGCGCGGTCGCCTCTCGCGCGATCCTCCCCAGGTGCAGCTCGCCCTGGACCTCGAGCTCGGGCCGCCGCCGGCGCTGCCACGGCTCAGCGACTGGGACGCGATGCTCGCCGACTACTCCGCCAGCGGCGTCTCGATCCAGCGGCACCCGCTCGCCCTGCTGCGCGAGCGCCTGCGGGGGCAGGGGACGATCAGCTCCTCCGACCTTGCGCGGATCGACCACGGGGCGAGGGTCGCCGTCGCCGGTCTGGTGATCGCGCGCCAGCGCCCCGGCACCGCCAAGGGAGTCACCTTCCTGCTGCTCGAAGACGAGCACGGCACGGTGAACCTGATCGTCCCGCCGCCACTGTACGAGCGTAGGCGCGCGCTGGTGCGCGGCGAGCCGCTGCTGCTGGCGATCGGGCGCCTGGAGCGCCACGCCGACGGGGGCGGCGCGATCAACGTGCTGGCAAGCGAGCTGCAGACGATGCCCCTGGAGCACCTCTCCGGCACGCGGGTCGCCGACCTCGACGAGCGTCGCGCCCGTCGCGCCCCGGGCAGCCCCGGCGTCCCGGGCAGCCCCGGCGTCGCCGGCGATCAGGATCGGGAGAGCGCCGCGGACTTCCGGGCGGTCGCCCCGGCCGTCACGAGCTTTGCCCAGGGGCGGCGGAGGTAGACCCAGCCAGATGGCGCGCCAGCCATTCCCCGGCGAGCCGTGCCACCTCGTCCAGCGCTCCGGGCTCTTCGAAGAGGTGGGTGGCGCCCGGGATCACCTTCAGCTCTCCTTGGCCGTCCAGGCGCCGCAGAGCTTGCCTGTTGAGGTCTAGGACGACCGCGTCCGCTCCGCCCACGATCAAGAGCACCGGGACCTTCACGTCGCGCAGGCGGGGCGCCGCCAGGTCGGGGCGCCCGCCGCGCGAGACGACCGCGCCGATCTGGCCGTTCAGGTCGGCGGCGGCGAGCAGCGCGGCCGCGGCGCCGGTGCTCGCGCCGAAGTAGCCGATCGGCAGCAGCGCGAGCTCCGGCTGGGCGCGCGCCCACAGTGTCGCCTGCTCCAGGCGGGAGGCCAGCAGCGGGATGTCGAACACCTTCGCGCGCTGCCGCTCCTCCTCGACCGTGAGCAGGTCGAAGAGCAGCGTGCCGATGCCCTGCGCGTTCAAAGCGGCGGCCACCTGACGGTTGCGGGGGCTCGCGCGACTGCTCCCGCTGCCGTGGGCGAACAGCACGAGACAGCGGCAGCCCTCCGGGATCGTCAGATCGCCGAGCGCGGACAGCCCGTTCTCGTAGGGAATCCGCGCCTGCTGGCTGCTCTGCGGGTCCGCGGCCGTGCCCTGCGGGTCCGTGACCTGATCGCGCTCGGGCGGCCCTGCCGGCCCGGCGGTGCTGCCACGGGGGCCGGTCTTCGCGACTCTCGCTCGCGCATCCGCGAGCAACGTGAGTACCTCGTTGTCCGGCACCTGGCTGAAGTCGCTGTACCACATGCCGATCGCCCACATCGGCTCCGGCTCCAGCAGGCAGATGACCTCGTCGGCCTCCAGCGCGAGGGCCTCCACGGTGCTCTGCGCGCCGACGGGCACGGCCAGCAGCACGCGAGCTGCGCCTCTGCGCTTCGCGGCCTGTATCGCCGCGCGCGCCGTGCCACCGGTCGCAAGGCCGTCGTCGACCACGATCGCCGTGCGGCCCTCCAGCGCGACAGGCGGTCGCTCGTCGCGATAGAGGCGCACCCGCCTGCGCAGCTCCGCTTCGGCGGTGGAAGCGCTGTGCTCCAGCTCCTCCTGGCTGACCAGCAGCCCGCGCATGACGTCCTCGCTGAGCACGCGCACTCCGCCCTCCGCGATCGCGCCCATGCCCAGCTCGGGGTTCCCAGGCGCGCCGATCTTGCGGACCAGCAGCACGTCCAGCGGGGCATGCAGCGCCAAGGCGACCTCAAAGCCGACCGGCACGCCCCCGCGCGGCAGCGCCAGCACGACCGGCGGAGCCGAGCTGTCCAGGATCGGCGCCACCGCGTCGGGGCCCCGGACGCCGTGGCGCTGCGCGTCCAGATCGATGATCCTCGCCGCCAGCTCCTGGCCAGCGGAGCGGCGGTTTGCGAACACCCTTCTCGTGCTTGTCGACCCGATTTTCATGAAGCCCCTCGTGTCTGCGCTTACCCCGGATCCCGCTTGCTAAGTCGACCCGGCAGAGCCGAGACCTGAACCTAGATGAGGCGCGGATCGCCACCATCCGAGCTTTGCGGTCGCCCTACGGCGGAGATATACGTAGGCTTCGCTACGCTGCTGCCGTGCTGCTGGGCGCAACCGATCTCGACGTCCACCCACTCTGCCTCGGCACCAACGTATTTGGCCGCACGGCCGACGCGCAGGAGTCCTTCGAAGTGCTCGACGCCTACTTCGGCGTCGGCGGGAACTTCATCGACACCGCGGACATCTACGCCGGCGGCGCCTCCGAGGAGATCATCGGACGCTGGATGGCCTCGCGCGGCAACCGCGACCAGATCGTGCTCGCCACCAAGGTAGGGATGGGCGCCGAGCCCGGGCTGGCGCCGCGGCGGATCGCGCAGGCGGCGCAGGAGTCGCTGCGGCGCCTGCAGACCGACAGGATCGACCTCTACTACGCCCACAAGGACGACCCCGACACACCGCTGGAGCAGACGCTTGCGGCCTTCGACAAGCTGGTGAAGGCCGGCAAGGTGCGCTACATCGCCGCCTCCAACTACGACGCCGACCGCCTTTCGCAGGCGCTTGACACATCGGCGCGGGAGAGCCTGGCCCCATATGTCGCGCTGCAGCCCTACTACAACCTCGTCGTGCGGGACAGGTACGAGGGGCCGCTGCAGGATCTATGCGCGCAGCGCGGCATTCCCTGCCTGCCCTACTACGCGCTGGCCGAGGGCTTCCTGACCGGCAAGTACAGGCCCGGTGGCGATGCGGTGGAGAGCTCGCGGGCGCCGCGTGCCAGTGCATATCTGGATGAGCGCGGTCTGCGGGTGCTGCAGGCACTCGACGAGATCGCCGCCGCGCACCGCATCGCGGTCGCGGCCGTATCGCTGGCGTGGCTTGCCGCGCAGCCCACCGTCGCCACGCCGATCGCCAGCGCGCGCACCGTCCCGCAGCTTCAGGACCTGCTGCCCTTCGCGACGCTCACGCTCAGCGACGCTGAGGTGCGGCGGCTCGGCGACGCCGCGCAGTGAGGCGGCGCGGGACGCCGGCGCCGCCGCAACGCCGCGCGCCAAGGCTCAGCGGCCTGGGCGCGGTGGCTGGCGCTGCTGAGCTGGGCGCCAGCGCCCCGCCGGCGACGCTCAGCTCGCCTCGACCGCCGAGACGTCGACCTGGATCTTCACCTTGTCGGAGACGACGAGGTTGCCCGAGCCGAGCGCGGCGTTGAAGCGCATGTCAAAGTCCGAGCGCTTGATCTGGGCGCTGAGAGAGAGACCGACGCGCCGCTGTCCCTGATGGTCGGTCTCAGAGCCTTCGAGCTCGCCTTCCAGCGTGATCGGCCGGGTGACGCCGTGGATCGTGATCTCGCCCTCGACGGTCAGGTCCTCGCCATCGGCGGCGATCTTGGTGGAGCGGAACTCGATCTTCGGGAAGTTGGCGACGTCGAAGAAGTCGGGGGAGCGGAGGTGATCGTCACGCTGGGACTCGCCGGTGTCGATGCTCTGCACCTCGACGCTGCCGTGGCCGACAGGGCCGTCCGATCCGACCTCGAGGGTGCCCTCGAACTGGTTGAAGCGGCCTTTGACCGTCGCTATGCCGACGTGCTTGACCGAGAACTCGACGTTGGAGTGGACAGGATCGACCGTCCAGGTTCCCGTGGGCAGCGCGGTCGTCACGGTAGCCGGTTCTGCTGACATGCTGGCCTCCTTGCGACCGGTCCAAGCCGATCGCCTTAGATAGATGATTGTTGCTTGACCAACGATAACAGCATCGTTGCGCAGGCAACTACATTTATCCGCGAGGCTCCACCACCAGCGTCTGGAAGGCGCGCCCAACCGCGCCGTGCGCGTCATGTGCGACGCTCTCGGCGGTGCCGGCGCCGCCGGGGGGCAGCAGCGTCCGCGCGTCGATCCCGACCCACTCGCCCCGCGGCGCGCGCTGCAGGTGCAGCGTCAGATCGGCGTTGATGAACAGGTACTGGTCGAAGTGCAGCTCCGAGCTGACGCCGTTGCCGAAGTCGCAGACCGCGGCCAGCAGTGCCAGGGGGCCGGCCGGCTGTCCGGGCAGCAGCGGCAGGCGCATTCGCATCCACACCCTGCCCGGACCGAGCGCGAATGGCTTGGTGAGCCAGCGCATGTCCATCGCGGTCGCGAAGCTGGGCCGGCTCGGGTCGTCGAGCGCAAAGGGCACCGCGTCGCCCTCATCCGGGCCCGGCATCGCGTCCGCGGGGGTGCCGTCGTCCATGTTTTCGCCGTCCCGCGCGGGAATGTCGCGGGAGACGGGCTGGACGCGCAGGGCTTTGGCTCTGCAGACCAGCGTGTCCTCGTCGAAGAGCTCGGCGCCGAGCTCCTGGACGCGGCGGCCTTTGCGCACGATCGCGGTGGTGAGCGTCAACGGCTTCGCCGGCACCGGGCGCAGGAGCTGGAAGGAGAGCCTGCCGGTCTGCATCCCCTCCGGAGGGAACCGGCGCTCGAGCTCGGCCACGATCAGCGCGGCCACCGCGCCGCCGTGGAGCGCGCCCGGGTCCCACGGCCCTCGGGCGTATGCGCTCGGCACGAAGCGATCGCCCTGCAGGTTAAAGATGCTCTCCGTCTCCGCACTCATCGCCCCGCGGATGCTATTGGCCGCCCGGCCCGGTCGTCCGCCGGCCTGCGCGCGCCTCTACGCCGGCAGCGAGCCCACGAAGTCCGCGAGCCTGTCCGGGTCGCGCAGCGGGGCGCCGTGCCCGAAGCAGGCCAGCGCCGGTCGCAATGCCGCCAGTCGCCGCGCCGACGCGCGGTTGCGGGCCGGGTCCGGTGTGAACATGTCCGGCGGCATGTTGAGACCCGGCCTGCCGGTCATCACGTTCATGTTGTTGAGCACGTCGCCGAGGATCAGCACCCTGTCGGACTCGCGCCAGAAGGCGATGTGCCCGGCGGAGTGGCCGGGGGTCTCCAGCACCGTGAAACCTTCCACCGTCTCGCCCTCGGTCAGCGCGCGCGAGACCGGATGGGGAGGGCCGGTCCAGAACCGTTCCTGCGCCTTGTTCAGCCAGGAGGGCGCCTTGGGGTTCTTCACGCCGCCGGCGTGCTCGACCGCCGGCACGTCGGCCTGCCCGCACCACAGCGGGACCCCGAACCGTTCGCAGATCGCGTGGCTTGCGCCCTGGTGATCGGGGTGGGCGTGGGTGAGGGCGTGGGTGCGCAGCTCCCGGCCGCCGACCTGGCGCACGATCCGCCTCTCGGCCTGGCGGGTGCCGGCGTCTATCAGGGTCTCGCCGACGAGATAGATGTTGATCGCGTTCGGTGGAAACCCGTCGAGCATGAAGACGCCGTCGGCGAGCTCCTTCACCAGTGCACCCCGCGCATCAGGTTGGCCATCGCTATCTGCTCGAAGGAGGCCCGCTCCTCCACCTGCTCGCGCTGGCCCTTGGCTGCCGCGGAGTCCGGGAAGACCCGGTAGGCGAGGTGCAGGATCCGGTCCACCGCTTTGGGGGAGAGCGCGTAGGCGACCTCGCCGACAGTCCCCAGGCGCGTGCCGATGTGCTTGCGGCGCGTGCGCAGCGCCTCGCAGATCATCTCCGCGGCGTCCTCAGGGCTGATCGTGGGGAAGGCGCTGTACATCTTGGTCGGCGCGATCATCGGTGTGCGCACGAGCGGCATGTGGATCGTCGTGAAGGTGACGCCGTCGCCGATCACCTCCGAGGCGACCACGCGCGTGAACGCGTCCAGCGCCGCCTTGGATGCGACGTAGGCAGAGAAGCGCGGCGGGTTGGTCTGCACCCCGATCGAGGAGACGTTGACGATGTGGCCGCGGCCGCGCTCTCGCATCGCGGGCAGCAGGCCGAGGATCAGCTTCACCGCGCCGAAGTAGTTGAGCTGCATGGTGCGTTCGTAGTCGTGGAAGCGCTCGTAGCTGAGCGCGACCGAGCGCCGGATCGAGCGGCCCGCGTTGTTGACGAGCATGTCCACGTGGCCGTGGTCGGCCAGCACGCGTTCCAGCAGCCGCTCCACGTCGTCCATGTCGGAGATGTCGCCCGCGTAGACGTAGGCGGTGCCGCCGGCGGCGACTATCTCCGCGCGCACCTCCTCGAGCTTCTCGACGTTGCGCGCGACCAGCAGCGGCACGCCTCCCGCGGCGGCCACCTTAAGCGCGGTCGCCTTGCCGATGCCGGAGGAGGCGCCGGTGATCAGGACCTGGCGGCCGGAGACAGCCTCGCGCAGCGTCCTGGAGCGATCGATGTCCGGGTCCATCTCGCGCTCCCAGTAGTCCCACAGGCGCGCGACGTAGCTCTGAAATGGCGGCGGCGTCTCGTATGGGGTGCCGGCCAGCGCCCTGCGCGCCTCGCGCGTGTCGAACTCCGGCACCAGGTCGATGTGGGCGAGCACCTCCTCGGGGATGCCGAGCTCACGCAGCGCGAGCTTGCGCGCCTGGCTGAGCAGCGGCAGGCGAGAGATCATCGACATCGGCGCCTTCGGGACCGCGGAGACCAGCCGCTTGTCCAGGCTCACCGCGAAGCGCGGCGCATGTGCCGCCTCTGCCAGCAGGTTGAAGACCTGGTCGATCCGCATCGAGTGCGGGTCGGTGAGGTGGAAGGCGCGCCCGTCCAGCCCGCGCCTGTGCGCGATGTGGTCGATCGCGGCCGCGACCCAGTCGACGGGCACGATGTTGGTGCGGCCGAGGTCCAGACCGATCAGCGGCAGCCACTCCGGGACCAGGTGGCGCATCATCTGGATCGACTTGAAGAAGTAGTAGGGGCCGTCGATCTTGTCCATCTCCCCGGTCCGCGAGTCGCCGACCACGACCGCGGGGCGGTAGACGCGCCACGGGACATAGGGCTGCTCGCGCACGATCCGCTCGGACTCGAACTTGGTCTTGTGGTAGGGGGAGGGCAGGCGCTGGCCCTCGTCGAAGGCGTCCTCGGTGAACAGGCCCTTCCTGGTGCCGGCCACGGCGATCGAGGAGACGTGGTGCAGACAGCCGGCCTCCAGCGAGCGCGCGAGCTCCACCGCGTGGCTGGTGCCGCCCACGTTGACGGCGATGTCGCGCTGCGCCGGGGCGGTCATGTCATAGACCGCGGCGAGGTGGAAGAAGTGGTCGATCTTTCCGCGCAGCTCCTGGACCTGGTCGACCTCGACTCCCAGCAGCGGCTGGCGCAGGTCGCCGATCACCGGCTGCACCCGATCGACCGGCAGGCCGGGGGCTCGCCGCTCCAGCATCTCCAGCGTCTCGTGGAGCTTGCCCTGCGAGCGCTCACGCACGAGGACGTAGACGTCCCCCTCGCGGCGCAGCAGCGCTTCGAGCAGGTGGTGGCCTATGAACCCTGTCGCACCCGTGACGAAATAGGCCATGGTGAAGGCGAGGATAGGCGATGCGGCGCCAAAGGCACAGTCTCAGGCGCCCGCGCCGGCGCCGCCGCGCCCCTCACCGGCGGCGAAGCGCTGCGCGCCGGCGAGTGCATCGGAGAAGGTCTCCGGCCCCGCCTGGGCCTCCAGCGCCAGCCCGTCGGCGAGCGGCAGGCCCAGCCCCTCGATCGCCGCGCGCCTGTCCGCGAGCATCGTCTTCTGCGGGAAGCGGGCGAGGCCCTCCGCGAGCTGCAGCGCCCGCTCCAGGTGCCTGCCGGCGGGGACGACCTCGGTCAGCATGCCGAGCGTCAGCGCCTCCTGCGCCTCCACGATCCTGCCGGTCAAGATCAAATCCAGCGCTCTGCCGAGCCCGACGATCCGGGGCAGCCGCTGCGTGCCGCCGTCGATCAGCGGCACCCCGAAGCGGCGCTCGGTGAACCCCAGCCGCGAGCCCTCGGCCGCGATTCGCAGGTCACACCACAGCGCGAGCTCCAGTCCACCTGCCAGGCAGTAGCCGGAGATCGCGGCGATCGTGGGCTTGGAGGCGGTCAGGCGGCTGAAGCCCAGCGGGCCCTCGGGGGCTTGCAGCCGATCGCCGAACGTCTCCACCGCCTTCAGGTCGGCGCCCGCGCAGAACGCCTGATCGCCTGAGCCGGTCAGCACGAGACAGAGCGCCTCAGGATCGGACTCGAAGCGCAGGAACGCCTCGTGCAGCGCCTGCGCGGTGGGGCCGTCGATCGCGTTGCGCCGCTGGGGGCGCTCGATCGTTATCAGCGCTGTCGTGCCCGTCCGCTCGTAGCGGACGTCGCTCACCAGCCGCCGTGCCAGTTGGCGTTGGCGAGCAGCGCTTTCTCGGCCGCTTTGCGGGCGTCCTTGCGCTTCTCCAGTCGCCACTGGATGAGGCTGAAGATGCCGATCAGCAGCGGGAAGCCGCCGATCAGCATGAAGCCGAAGGTCGTGACGACCTTGTCGTCGACGCGGCCCCACCAGCCGCGGCCGTAGGTGGCCTCGGCAAGCGCGTTCGGCGCCAGCATCAGCGAGACGGCGGCCACCCAGCAGACCGCGAGCGCGCCGCGGCGCAGCCGGCCGGTCAGGCGGGTGGTGTTGTCGATCGCGCTTCGCATCGAGCGCGAATCCTATACGAGCCGGCCGCATCGAGTGCCTTCCGGCCCCGCCGGCTTCGGAGCGCGGCGGGAAGCCCATACGATGGCCTGCATGGCTGTACTGATCGCCTCGGACCTGCACAAGGACGTCGCCGGCCGCCCGCTGCTCGCGGGCGTGTCCTTCAAGCTGGAGCGCGGGGAGCGGATGACGATCGCCGGACGCAACGGCGCCGGCAAGACCACGCTGCTGCGGATGCTCGCGGGCGAGGACTCGATCGACCGCGGCGAGCTCAGTCTCGGCAAGGGCACGCGGATCGTGCTGCACGACCAGCGCCCGCCGCGCGAGGCCTCGGGCGGCGCCAAGCCCCTGCCGCTGCGCGACTACGTGCTCTCCGGCTGCGCGCAGGAGCTTGCCACCGAGGCCGAGCTGGCCGACCTGGAGCGCCAGATGGCCGAGCACGCGCAGGAGCGCGTGCTGGAGCGTTACGCGCGCGCGCAGGCGCGGCTGGAGGCGCTCGGCGGATACCTCTGGCGCGACCGCGCCACCGTCATGACCCGCGGTCTGGGCTTCAGCGAGGAAGACCTGGAGCGGCCGCTCTCCAGCTTCTCTGGAGGGCAGCTCACGCGCGCGTCGCTGGCCAGGGCGCTCGCGACCAACGCCGACGTGCTGCTGCTGGACGAGCCCACGAACCATCTGGACATCGAGTCGCTGGAGTGGCTGGAGCAGACCCTCGAAGGCCTCGATGCCGCGGTCGTGCTCGTCGCTCACGACCGCTGGTTCCTGGAGGCGGTCGGCACCTCGGTGCTGGAGCTCTACGGCTCTCCGACTCGCGCCCGCTTCTTCTCCGGCCCCTGGCATGCCTGGCGGCGCGAGCAGGCGGCGCGAGAGATCGCCACCGGCAAGGCGATCGACGCGCAGCGGGCGGAGATCGCGCGCATGGAACGGTTCATCGAGCGATTCCGCTACAAGGCCACCAAGGCGCGCCAGGCCCAGTCGCGCATGAAGAAGCTGGCCAAGATGGAGCCGATCGACGTGAGCGCCGCCGGCGGCGCTCAGAGCGACCCGGGCCTGGAGTTCAGCTTCAAGGCGGCCGACCGCTCCGGGCGCGTGGTCTTCGAGATGTCCGAGGCTCGGATCGAGGTCGGCGGCGAGCGCGGCACCCCGCCGCGCGTGCTGCTCCAGGATGCCGAGATCTGGCTCGAGCGCGGCGAGCACGTATCACTGGTGGGCCCGAACGGGACCGGCAAGAGCACGCTGATCGAGACGCTCACCGGTCGCCGGCCGATGGCCGCCGGCAAACTCAGCACCGGCCACAACGTGCGGGTCGGCTACCTCTCCCAGCACTCCGACGACCTCGGCGCCGGCGGCGACCGCGACCAGAGCGTGCTCGACGCCGCGCAGCGCGCCACCGGCCTGACGCCGAACAAGGCGCGGGCGCTGCTGGGCCGGTTCCTCTTCTCCGGCCAGGACGCCGAGAAGCCGCTGGAGGGCCTCTCCGGCGGCGAGCGCCAGCGGCTCTCGCTCGCGATCCTCGTCAACGGCAAACCCGATCCGCCCAACGTGCTGATCCTGGACGAGCCCACCAACCATCTGGATCTCGATAGCCGCGAGGCGCTGGAGGATGCCCTGAGCGCGTTCGACGGCGCCCTGATCCTGGTCTCGCACGACCGCGCGCTGCTGGACGCAGTCGGCAGCCGCACCGTCGCGATCGAGGACTGCTCGCTGCGCAGCTACACCGGCGGCTGGCCGGAGTACGTGCGCGTGCGCGAAGAGCGGCGCGAAGCGGGGGAGAGCGCGCCGGCGGCGCGACGCGCGGCGCTCGCGGCGGGCGCCGGAGTCGCGGCGGGCTCCGCGACAGCCGCGAACGGCGCCGACTCCCCGGCCGGGGGCGCGTCCGGGAGCGCGTCCGGGCGCGCGCGGGGGGCCAGACAGCCCGTCGGCGCGAAGCCATCGAGCCGCAACGGGGCCAAGCGGGGCTCCGCCGGGAAGCGCGACCAGCAGCCGAGCGTCTCGAAGAACCGCCTGCGCGAGCAGCAGAAGGCCGAGCGCGCGATCGAAGCGGCGGAAACGGCGCTCAAGGCGCTGGAAGACGAGCTCGCCGACCCCGCCGCCTGGGCGACCAAGTACGAGTCCGCCAAGTCCGAGGCCCGACACACCGCGGCCAAGCGCGCAGTCGAGCAGGCCTACGCGCGGCTGGAGGCGCTGGCGGGCTGATCGCGATGCGGCGCGCGACGCGCCGAGAGCGACCTACAAACATCTTTTGGTCGCCTGAATGTGTAGCATGCGGCTATGCGCGGGGCGGGCATGGGCGCCACACGGTCCGGGAGCGAAGGCGAATCGGAGCCTCCGATCGACACTGGCCAGAGCGATCTGCTCGATGCTGCGCTCAGACTGGCAGAGACACAGCTCCAGCTTCAAATCGCTGATGAGGCAAGCGTCGACGGTCGCACGATGGGTTTGCTGGCATTCAATGGGGCCCTGGTCGCTGCTGACATCGCAGCGAAGGGCCTTCTTGACGGCGATTGGTGGACGATCCTGCCAGCAGTGGGGGTTTCGACGGTCCTGTGCCTGCGGTCATCTCTTGCCAAGACCAGCGATGTCGGTGTCGAGGCGTACCAATTCTTCACGAGGTTCGGAGCCGGACCATCGCTCGACACACGCGAAGCGTTGCTCGCCGACCTCAATATCGCCTTCCACAAAAACGCCAGACGCGTGAGGGTCAAGACGTGGTCGCTGCGCATAGCGCTTGTCAGTCTCACGGTTGGGCTTGTCGTCGCGGCGTTCTTGATTTCGAGCAAACTGTCGAATAAGATCGAGGCATGCAAGGGTCCGCAACCCCACGACCGGCAATCAAGCCGGCTCCCGTGCCGCCCCCGCAACCAACTGGGCTCCCGCACATCGGCCCTGCCGGAAGCATCCAGTAGCAGGTCTCAGGGCGAGCTCGTAGAGCTGGCGCGGGAAATCGAAGGCCCACGAGACGGTGTGCTCGTCAAGCTGGCAGCAAGCATTGAAGGTAGTTAGCCAATGCGCGAGGGGCTTCTGTACAGCCGCGCGTGCGCTCTAGACTGAACGCGATGAGCAGGAGCGCAGCATGAGCCGCGTCGGCACCGTCCGCAACGTCGTGATCGTGCTCGCGCTGGCGGCGGCCGTCGAGTTCCTGCCGGGGGGCGGCCGCGCCGCGGACACGTTCCGGTCGGTGCTCTGGGTAGCCTTCGCGGCCGGCCTCGGCTACATGGGCGTGCGGCTCTACCGCGAACACCGGATCAGCCTCTACAGCCTCGGCGCCCGCCATCGCGGGATGCTCTACGGGGCGATCGCGCTCGGCGCGGTGCTGATCGCCGCGCGCACGCGCATGTGGCAGACGGGAGGGGGCGAGCTGGCCTGGTTCGTGCTCCTGGGGCTCGTCGCCTACCTGCTGATGGTCGTCTACCGCTTCTGGCGCTCGTATTGATCCCCGCCGAGCACCGGCGCGAGCTGCCCGACCAGCCAGGCGTCTACCTGTTCCGCGACGAGCGGGGACGGGTGATCTACGTCGGCAAGGCCAAGTCGATCCGCAAGCGCGTCGCCTCTCACTTCTCCAAGAGCAGGCCGCAGGACACGCCAGGCCACGACGAGATGGTCGCGCAGGCCGAGCACGTCGAGTGCGTCGTGGTCGGCAGCGAGGCGGAGGCGCTGCTGGCCGAGCAGAGCTTCATCAAGCAGTACCGGCCGCGGTTCAACGTCAAGCTGCGCGACGACAAGTCCTACCCCTACATCGGCATCTCCCTCGACGAGGAGTTCCCACGCGTCTACTTCACGCGCGAGCGGCACCGCTCCGGCCGCGTCTACTTCGGCCCCTACAGCAACGCCAAGCGCGTGCGCGGCACGCTCGACCTGCTGGGCAAGGTGTTCATGTTCCGCACCTGCACCGGCGCCGAGCCGGGCCGCCGCTCCGGCAGCCCCTGCCTCGACCACTACATCAAGCGCTGCGAGGCGCCCTGCGTGGACTACGTCACCGTCGAGCGCTACCGGGCGAGCATCGATCGCGTTATCGACTTCCTCTCAGGCCGCTTCAAGTCGATCGAGCGCGACCTGGAGCAGCGCATGAAGGCGGCCGCCGCCGAAGAAGAGTTCGAGCAGGCGACGCTGGAGCGAAACCGCCTGCAGGCGGTGCGTTCGCTGATGGAGCGTCAGCGCGTCGTCGGCTCGAGCATCGGCACGCTCGACGCGATCGCGGTCGCGCTGGACGACACGGAGGCCAACGCGCAGGTCTTCCAGGTGCGCGACGGCGTGCTCACCGATCGCCAGTCCTTCTATCTCTCAAACGAGGCGCAGCGGGACGTGGGGGAGGTCTCGCGGGAGTTCGTCCTGCAGTACTACGGCGGGCAGACCGCGATCCCGCCGCAGCTCATAGTCGAGCCGGAGCTGATGGAGCGCGAGCCCTCCGAGCTGCAGGCGCTGGGCGAGGTGCTGTCGGCTCGGCGGGGCGGGCCGGTGCAGATCAGGACCGCGGAACGGGGCGACAGGCGCAGGATCCTGGAGCTGGCGCGCCGCAACGCGGTGCTGGCGCTGGACACCGAGCGGCTGCGCGCCGAGCGCCGCCGCCAGAGCCGCGCGGAGGCGCTGGACGGGCTGCAGCGCGCGCTCGGGCTGGAGGCGGTGCCGGTGCGGATCGAGTGCTTCGACATCTCCAACCTCGGCGGCACCCACACGGTCGCCTCGATGGTCGTCTTCGAGGCCGGGATCGCCAAGAAGGCCGACTACCGGCGCTTCACGATCCGCACGATTGAAGATCCCGCCCGCCCGGACGACTTCGCCTCGATGGAAGAGGTGCTCTCGCGCCGGCTTGCGCAGTGGGAGCGCCAGCAGGACACCTCTCCTCACGACCGCGCCTACGACGCGAGCTTCGCCACCCTGCCGAGCGTGATCGTGATCGACGGCGGCAAGGGTCAGCTCGCGGCCGGCCTGCGCGCCCTGAAGGGCTTTCGCGAGCGCGGCGTGAGCGTGATCTCGCTGGCCAAGCGGATCGAGGAGGTCTTCCTGCCGGGGCGTCCGCAGCCGCTGCTGCTCGATCACTCGGCGCCGGAGCTGCAGCTTCTGCAGCGCGTCCGCGACGAGGCGCACCGCTTTGCGATCACCCACCACCGGATCAGGCGCGACAGGGCGATGACCGTCTCGGTGCTGGACGACCTTCCCGGCGTCGGTCCCGCCCGCAAGCGCGCCCTGCTGGCGCACTTCGGCTCCCCCGAGGCGGTGCTGGCAGCATCCAGGGAGGAGCTGGCGGCGGTGCCGGGGCTGCCGCCGAAGGTGGGCCGCGATCTGCACGGGCTTCTGCACCGGACCGGCTGAGCGAGTCAACCGGCGGGATCGTCCGCCATTCGCGGCACAATCGCAGCAGAGAGATGGCAGTCCTGAAGCCACTGAGGCCGCTGCTTGCGGCCAGGCCCACGCCGGTCAAGCCGGGGGCCGAGTCGCGGCTGCAGAACCTCGTCGTGATCACCGGATACTCCGGCGCGGGCAAGTCCACGGCGATGAACGTGTTCGAGGACGCCGGCTACTTCTGCGTGGACAACCTGCCGCCGGAGATGATCGGCTCGCTGGTGCAGCTCTTCGTCCACAGCGGCTCCAAGGTCGAGCGCGCGGCGGTCGTCTGCGACGTGCGCGGCGGCGTCTACTTCGAGGCGCTGCAGGCGGTGATGGACGAGCTGAAGGCGCGCGGCATCGAGCATAGGATGCTGTTTCTCGACGCGGCGGAGCAGACGCTCGTCAACCGCTACAAGGAGACCCGCCGGCGTCACCCGCTGGCGCCCGAGGGCAGCGTCGCCGACGGCGTGGCGGCAGAGCGCGAGCTGCTGGAGCCGCTGCGTGCCCGCGCGGACGTGATGATCGACACGACCGGCTTCTCGACCACGATGCTGCGACGGCGGATCGTCGAGGAGCTGCTGCCGCATCAGCCGAGCGGCCTGCTCGCGGTCACGTTCATGAGCTTCGGGTTCAAGCATGGCCCGCCCCGCGACGAGGATCTCGCGCTCGACGTGCGCTTCCTGCCCAACCCGCACTACGAGCCGGACCTGCGTCCGCTGACCGGCCACGACCGGCGGATCGCCGAGTACATCGCGCGCGACGGGCGGCTTGCGCAGTTCTACGAGAAGCTGTACCCGCTGCTGGACTTCCTGCTGCCCCAGTACGTGACGGAGGGCAAGTCGCACCTCGTGGTCGCGGTCGGCTGCACCGGCGGCAGGCATCGCTCGGTGGCGATCGCCGAGCATCTCGCGCAGCGCTATGCCGACCACGAGCAGCTCACCGTCACCGCGAGCCACCGAGACGTCGACAAGCACCCGCGGGACGCGTAGCGCCCGAGTGACGCTTAACGGGCGCGGGACGCGTAGCTTCCACCTGAGGCACAGCGGTGGACTTCGCATCCTCTGAGGGGATGCGCCCTGATAGCCTTCCCGCTCTCGCCGGGCGGGGCGAGCCTGTCCTCCCCTGGCCAAGTCCCTTTTCCCCTCAGGAGGCTTTCGAGGCATGCCCGTACGCGTCGCAGTCAACGGATTCGGCCGCATCGGCCGCAACATGCTCAGGGCGGCGATGGAGCAGGGAGCGGACATCGAGTGGGTCGCGATCAACGACGTGGCGGACACGGACACGCTCGCTCACCTGTTGAAGTACGACTCGGTGCTCGGGCCCTTCAAGGGCGCGGTCGAGCACGCTCCCGGCACCATCGCGATCGACGGCAAGGAGATCAAGATGCTCGCCGAGCGCGACCCCGCCGCGCTGCCCTGGAGCGACCTCGGCGTGGACGTCGTGGTCGAGTCGACGGGCCTCTTCACCGATCGCGAGAACGCCGCCAAGCACCTGCAGGCAGGCGCCGGGAAGGTCGTCATCTCCGCTCCGGCGAGCGACCCGGACGTGACCGTCGTGCTCGGCGTCAACTTCGAGCAGGTCTACGACCGCGATCAGCACCACATCATCTCCAACGCATCCTGCACGACCAACTGCCTGGCGCCGGTCGCCAAGGTCCTGCACGACACGGTCGGGATCGACCACGGGCTGATGACCACGATCCACGCCTACACCGCCGACCAGCGGCTGCAGGATATGCCCCACAAAGACCTGCGCCGGGCGCGCGCGGCGGCGATCAACCTGATCCCCGCCTCCACCGGCGCGGCCAAGGCGATCGGGGTCGTGATCCCGGAGCTCAACGGCAAGCTGCACGGCTTCGCGGTGCGCGCCCCCGTCCCCACCGGCTCGGTGGTCGATCTCACGGTGGAGTGCTCGCGCGCCACCAGCGTGCAGGAGGTCAACGGGGCGCTGCAGGCCGCGGCGCAGAGCGGGCCGATGGCCGGGTTCCTCGCCTACACCGAAGACCCGATCGTCTCCAGCGACATCGTGAGCTCCCCGTACTCCTCGATCGTAGATTCCCAGCTCACAAGCGTGATGGACGGGACTATGGTGAAGGTCGTGGCCTGGTACGACAATGAGTGGGGCTACTCCAGCCGGCTCGTGGATCTCGTGCAGCGGGTGATATGAGAAGCCTCGCCGAGCTCGACGTGGAGGGCAAGCGCGTCCTCGTTCGCGTCGACTTCAACGTGCCGTTGCAGACCGGCCCCGACGGCGCCCGGCAGGTCGCGGACGACACCCGCATCATCGCCGCGCTGCCGACGATCGAGCGGCTGCGCTCGCGCGGCGCGCGGATCGTGCTGGTGTCTCATCTCGGCCGGCCCAAGGGGCAGGACCCGCAGCTCTCGATGGCGCCCGTCGCCGCACGCCTGTCGCAGCTCCTGGGCAGCCCGGTCAAGCAGGCAGGCGCCGTCGTGGGCGAGCAGGCTCTGGCGATGAGCGAGGCGCTCGCGCCGGGAGAGGTGATGCTGCTGGAGAACGTCCGCTTCGAGCCCGGGGAGACCAAGAACGACCAGGAGCTCGCGCACGCGCTGGCTGAGCTCGCCGACGCCTACGTCAACGACGCATTCGGCGCCGCGCATCGCGCGCACGCCTCCACGGAGGGCGTTGCGCACCTGCTGCCGCACGCGGCCGGCCTGCTGCTGCAACGCGAGGTGAACGTGCTCGGCGAGATCCTGAAGGACCCCCATCGGCCGCTGGTGGCGGTGATCGGCGGCGCGAAGGTGGCGGACAAGATCGGCGTGATCGACCGCTTCCTGCAGATGGCCGACGTGGTGATCGTCGGCGGCGCGATGGCCTTCCCGTTCCTTGCGGCGGGCGGCCATCAGGTCGGCGCCTCGCTGTGCGACGCCGAGGACGTCGAGCACGCCCGGCGGCTGCTGGAGCGGGCACAGTCGCTCGAAGGCGCCACCTTCGAGCTGCCGGTCGACATCGTGATCGCCGACAGCTTCTCCGCGGAGGCGCAGCGTCGCGAGCTCGACGGCGTGGAGGTGCCCGACGGCTGGATGGGACTTGACATCGGGCAGCGGACCGCGGCGCGCTACGGCGAGCTGATCGCCGGCGCGGGCACCGTGTTCTGGAACGGGCCGATGGGCGCGTTCGAGCTGCCGCCGTTCGCGGCGGGCACCAAGGCCGTCGCCCAGGCGGTGGCACGGTGCAAGGGCGTCACGGTGGTCGGCGGGGGAGACTCCGCGGCAGCGCTGGCCCAGTTCGGCCTCGAGGACGCGGTCGACCACCTCTCGACCGGCGGCGGGGCGACGCTGGAGCTCGTCGAGGGACGCGAGCTGCCGGGCGTCGTGGCGCTCGACGGGGCGGGGGTGCGCTGATGTCCGCCTCCGAGCCGTCTGCCGCGGAGAGCGAGGACGCCGGGCATCCCGGCGCCCGCGGAGCGGGCAGGACGCCCCTGGTCGCGGGCAACTGGAAGATGTACAAGACCGAGGCGCAGGCCGAGTCCTACATCCAGGGACTGCTGCCGCGGCTCTCCTCGGTCGAGCGCGTGGACGTGGCGATCTGCGTCCCGTTCACCGACCTGCGCGCGATGGTCGACAGCACGCGCGGATCGCGCGTGGAGGTCTTCGCCCAGAACATGCACGAGGAGGCGGAGGGCGCCTTCACCGGCGAGATCTCGGCGCCGATGCTCTCCGAGATCGACGTGTACGGCGTCGTGCTCGGCCACTCCGAGCGCCGCGCGCTCTTCGGCGAGACCGACCGGGCGCTCGCCCAGAAGGTCCCCGCCGCGCTGGCGGCAGGCCTGACGCCGATCCTGTGCGTGGGGGAGACCGAGGAGGAGCGCGACGGCGGCGACACCGAGCGCAAGCTGCGCCACCAGGTGCACGAGGATCTTGCCGCCGTGGCGCCCGGGGATCTACAGCGGGTGGTGATCGCCTACGAGCCGATCTGGGCGATCGGCACCGGGCGCGTGGCCACGCCGGAGCAGGCGCAGGAGGCGATCGCGTTCATCCGCGCGCTGCTGAGCGACCGCTCGGTGGCGCCGGCCGGGGACCCGGAGATCGCCGCGCGCGTGCGGATCCTCTACGGCGGCTCGGTCAAGCCCGAGAACGCGCAGGAGCTGCTGGCGCTGCCCGACGTCGACGGCGCGCTGGTCGGCGGCGCATCGCTTGCGCCCGAGTCCTTCGCCGCGATCGTCGCAGCCGCGGAGAAGGCGCTGGCATGAGTTGGGCCGGCGAGGACCTGCTGGCGGGGGCGCCGCAGGGACCGCCATTGCCGAGGGTCTGCCTGGTCGTGCTCGACGGCTGGGGCCTGGCCGAGCCGGGTCCCGGGAACGCGATCTCGCTGGCCGACACGCCCGTCTTCGACGAGCTCTGGGAGCGCTGCACGCACACCACGCTGCGCGCGTGCGGGTCCGCGGTGGGCCTGCCCGAAGGGCAGATGGGCAACTCGGAGGTGGGCCACCTCAATCTCGGCGCCGGCGCGGTCGTCAAGCAGGACCTGGTGCGCATCGACGAGGCCGTCGCCGATGGCAGCCTCGCGAAGAACCCCGCGCTGTCCGGCGCGCTCGGCGGCGTGCGGCGCGTGCACCTGATCGGGCTGGTCTCGGACGGCGGCGTGCACTCTTCGATGGAGCATCTGATCGCGCTGGTGCGGATGATCTCGGTCAAGGCTCCGCAGATTGACCTCGTGATCCACGCCTTCACCGACGGTCGCGACACGCTGCCGCACTCGGGCAAGGGCTTCCTGGAGCAGCTCGACTCCCTGCCGGGCGCGCGGGTGGGGTCGGTGATCGGGCGCTACTTCGCGATGGACCGTGACAGGCGGTGGGAGCGCGTGCAGCGCGCCTACGACATGCTCGTCCACGGCCGCGCGCCCCACAGCGCGGCCACCGGCGCGCAGGCGGTGCAGGCAGCCTACGACCGCGGCGAGACAGACGAGTTCGTCGAGCCGACGCTGGTCGGGCAGGAGGCGCGGATCGGGGCCGGCGACGGCGTGATCTGCTTCAACTTCAGGCCCGATCGGATGCGCGAGATCGTGCGCGCGCTGGCCGACCCCGGCTTCGAGGAGGGCGAGGATCTGCCGGGCTGGCACGGGCGCGACGGCGCGCCTGTGGTGCAGCGCCTGGTGACGCTCACCGAGTACGAGGAGGGCTGGCCCTACCCGGTCGCCTTCGCGCCCGCTCGGCCGAGCGTCACGCTCTCCGGCGTGATCGCCGCTGCCGGCGCCGGCCAGCTTCACGTCGCCGAGACCGAGAAGTACCCGCACGTCACCTACTTCTTCAACGGAGGTCAGGAGACGCCGCTGCCGGGCGAGCGGCGCGAGCTCGTGCCTTCGCCCAGAGACGTGCCCACCTATGACCACAAGCCGCAGATGAGCGCCCCGGAGGCGGCGAGCGCGTTCGTGGCTGCCTGGAAGGAGCAGATGCCGGAGTTCGGCATCATCAACTTCGCCAACGCGGACATGGTCGGCCACACCGGGGTGATCCCGGCGGCGGTCAGCGCGGTGGAGACGGTCGACCGGTGCCTGGGAGAGGTCGTGAGGACCGTGCACAGCACCGGCGGGGCCTGCGTGATCACCGCCGATCACGGCAACTCCGACAACATGCTCGAGCCCGACGGCAGCCCGAACACCGCGCATTCGCTGAACCCGGTCCCGCTGATCGTCACGGCGAGGGGCGTGAAGGTGACGCAGCGCCAGGGCGTGCTGGCCGACGTGGCGCCCACCGTGCTGCAGCTTCTCGGGATCGCCCAGCCGGAGGGCATGACCGGCCACAGTCTGATCGAGGAGGGAGAGTGAGCGATGCGATTTGAGCTGCGGGATGTGCCCGCCTCTCAGGGCGGGGACGGCTACGGCAGCGGCGGGCCGCAACGGGCGCCACGGCTGCTTGCGGCGGCTTTCACGCTGGCCGGCATCAACCACTTCGTGATGCCGGGCCCGTACCGCAAGATCGTGCCGCCGGGCTTCGGCGACCCCGCCACTGTGGTCGCGGTCAGCGGCGTGGCGGAGATGATCGGCGGCCTGGGAACGCTGCCGCTCCGCACCCGCCGGCTCGCCGGCCTGTGGCTGGTCGCCCTGCTGGTCGCGGTCTTCCCGGCGAACGTCTACATGGCGCTCGCGCCGGCGCGCTTTGCGCCGATCCCGCGCTGGGCGCTGTATCTGCGGCTGCCGCTGCAGCCCCTGATGATCTTCTGGACGTTGCGCGCCACTCGTGCAACGCGGGCGGACGCTGCTATGTTCGGACACGAAGGTCCTGCGTGAAAACCGCACCCTGACAGACAAATGGCCACGGCGGCAGCAGTCAAGAGCACCTGTATGGAACCCGAACGGACAGAGTCCGGTCAGCGACTCTCCGCCACCTCGCGGGTGCCGGCCTACATCCAGGCAGGCACGTTCTCGGCCGCGGCCGAGGATCTCAACGATCAGGAGCTGCGCGCATGGCGCGGGCTGCTGCGCGCGCACGCCTCGCTGGCCAAAGTGCTCGACGCGGAGCTGGAGGAGCGCCACGGCCTGCCGATGAGCTCCTACGAGGTGCTGCACTTCCTCGCCGGCTCCGAGCAGGGCCGGATGCGGATGTGCGATCTGGCCGAGCAGGCGCAGATGTCGCGCAGCGGCCTGACTCGCCTGGTCGACAGGCTGGAGCGCGACGGGCTGCTGGAGCGCTGCTCCTGCGAACACGACGCCCGCGGCGCCTACGCGTGCCTCACGGCGAGCGGCAGGGAGCGCCTCAGCGAAGCTCGCAGCACGCATCGCTCGGTCGTGCGAGAGCACTTCCTCTCGCGCTTCTCCGAGCAGGAGCTGAGCTCGCTCGCCGAGCTCTGGGAGCGGATCGCTCCCTGCTGCGGCTCCTCCTGCTGAACGGCGCCCTGCGCGGCTCTCAGCGCGGCGCCGGCGCCCCCGCGGCTCTCGACGCGATGGGCCCCCGCCCCGGTGCTCTCACCGCGGCGCCCTACGTGGCTCTCAGCGCAGATCTCCCGCGGCGTCACGCTGCGCGTGGGCCTCGGATCTCGATCGTGGCGCCACGATCGTCTCCTCCGCGCGCGCGGAGCGCCGCCCCGCGATGGCCTCCTCCTCGCGCGCGGAGCGCCGTCGCCGGCGGCGGTGGGCGACGAACAGGCTCAGGGCCGCGATCGCGACCGCGACCAGGCCGTAGATGCCGAACGCGCTGACGGCGCTTTCCGCCGAGCGGCCGACGTAGTAGGCGGCGATCCCGATCGCGGAGGCCCAGATGATGCCGCCGATCGCGTTCCAGAGCGCAAACGTGCGCCAGCGCATCTTCGTGGCGCCGGCGAGCCAGGAGGCCCAGGTCCGCAGCCCGAGGATGAAGCGTCCGAAGAAGACGGCCTTGGGCCCATGCCGTTCGAAGAACGGCTCGCCGGTCGCGAGCACCTCCAGGCGCTGACGGTGGAAGGGACCGGGCTTCTGCAGCAGCCAGCGCCCCCCTCGCCGTCCGATCACGTAGCCGATGTTGTCGCCGATGATCGCCCCGGCGGCCGCGATCGCGATCACCGCGGGCAGCGACAGCTTGCCCTGGCTGGCGAACACCGCTCCGGCGATCAGCGCGGTCTCGCCCGGCACCGGGACCCCGCCGGACTCGGCCATCACGAGCAGCAGCACGAGCGGGTAGCCGGCGGCTTCGATCAGCGAATCGACGTTGATGATCGCGGCGAGCTCCAACATCCCCTTAGGATGGCGCATCCGTGGCCCCTTTCCGGATCCAGACGCGCGACACCGCATCGGCGGCCCGCACAGGGGTGCTGAGCACCGCACACGGCGAGATCTCCACGCCGGCGTTCGTGCCGTTGGCAAGCAAGGCGACCGTGAAGGGGCTGCTGCCGGCCGAGGTCGCGGCGCTCGGCTACGAGATGGTGCTCGGCAACACCTTCCACCTGATGCTCAATCCCGGCCCCGAGGTGATTGAGCGATTCGGCGGGCTGCACGGCTTCATGGGCTGGAACGGGCCGATCATCACCGACTCCGGCGGCTTCCAGGTCTTCTCGATGGGCCACGGCACCGTCGCCGACGAGATCAAGTCGAGGACCTTCCGCGACACCGAGAAGCCCAGGCAGCGCGAAGGCGCGATCCTGGCCATCGAGGAGGAGGGAGTCCGCTTCCGCTCCTACATCGACGGCCAGGAGCGCTTCCTGACCCCCGAGGGCTCGATGGCGGTGCAGGCCGCGCTGCGTTCCGACATCGCCCTGGTCTTCGACGAGTGCACGCCGTTCAACGTCGACCGCGACTACACCGCGCGCTCGACGCAGCGAACCCACCGCTGGCTGGACCGCTGCCTGAGCTGGCAGCGCGAGCACGGGCCTGCGGGCCAGCTCGTCTACGGGATCGTGCAGGGCGGCGTCTACGAGGACATGAGGCGCGAATCGAGCGCGATCGTCGCCGCCAGCGGCTGCGACGGCGTGGCGATCGGCGGCTCGCTGGGGGCCGAGAAGCAGCAGATGTACGAGGTGGTCTCCTACGCGGTCGCCGAGCTCGGCGGCGACCGGGAGAGCCTGCCCAGGCACCTGCTCGGCATCGGCGAGGTCGACGATCTGATCGCCGGCGTGGAGCGCGGGATCGACACCTTCGACTGCGCGATGCCCACGCGGCTGGGCCGTCACGGCACCGCGCTGGTGGCAGACCCCGAGCGACGCTGGCGCCTGGACATGAAGAAGCGGCGGCTGATGGACGACCTCGGGCCGCTTATGGATGGCTGCCCGTGCCCCGCCTGCTCGCTGGGGCTCTCGCGCGCCTACCTCTGCTACCTGGCAAGGGCCGGCGAGATCACCGGCATGAGGCTGCTGACCGCCCACAACCTCGCCTTCATCGCGGCGTTGATGGCGCGCCTGCGAGAGGCGATCGCCGCCGGCACGCTTGCGGAGACGGCGGCGGCGCTGCGCGCAGGCGCCTCGCCGTGGGCTTAGGCGGCGGCGCTGCGCGCAGGCGCCGGCCGCGCGGGCCTACCGGCCTCACTGCACGTTCTGGTTCACGAGCTGCGTGAGCGCTTCGGCGGTTTCCTTCATCGTGTGTTCCTTGACGGGACGCAGACTCGGCCCCGTCGTGGAGGACTGGCTGGCCAGCGCGACCACGACGACGATCACGACCAGCGCCGCAAGGCCGGCGAGCGCCGCCATCAGTCGCCGTCGCGCGTGATCAGCCGAGGAGGGGGCCTGCTGATCGGCATATGAAGGGCTCGGCGTGCGCGCCGGCCCCTGCCGCGGCCGGCGCGGGTTGACGGTCGTGGCGGCGGTGGGGCGCATCCGGCTCGTGCCGGCGGCGCCCGAGGCGGCCAGCAGGCTCGTGGCCTGCGTGGCATCGGAGCGGCGGCCGGCGCCCTGCGGAGAGATCCCGCGCATCGCCGCCTCCACCGCTTCGCCCATCTGACGGGCGGTCTCGTAGCGGTCGCGGGGATCGAGCGCGAGCGCGATCCCGACGGCGTCCGCGAGCTCCGGGCTGACCCCGGCGACCAGCGCGTCCAGCGGCTCGGGCTCCTCCTGCTGCTGCTTGAGCGCCAGCTCTGTCAGCGAGGCGGCCTCGTAGGGCAGGCGCCCCGAGATCATCTGGTAGGCCACGACGCCGAGCGCGTAGAGGTCGGCGCGGGGGCCGGCCTCCTCGCCGCGGGCCTGCTCGGGCGCCAGGTAGGCGGCGGTCCCGAGCACCGAGCCGACCTGGGTGATGCTCGACTGCTCGGTCGCCTTGGCGATCCCGAAGTCGGCGAGCTTGACCTCGCCGTCGCGCGAGCGCAGCAGGTTGCCGGGCTTGACGTCGCGGTGCACGACGCCGTGCCGGTGGGCGTAGTGCAGACCCTCGCAGGCCTGCTCGACGATCGAGGCCGCCTCCGGCACCTCCACCCAGCCCTCGTCGCGCAGGATCTCGGCGCACGAGCGGCCCTCGATGTACTCCATCACGATGAAGTACTGCCCGGTGGCGTCGTCGCGGCCGGAGTCGAAGATCTGCACGATGTTGGGGTGCACCAGCCGCGCCGCCGCCTGCGCCTCGCGCTGGAAGCGCGAGACGAACGTCGGGTCCTCTGCCAGGTGCTCGGCCAGCAGCTTCACCGCGACCTTGCGCTCCAGCCGCGTATCGAGCGCCAGGTGCACGGTCGACATGCCGCCGAAGCCCAGGCGGCCATCGATCTGGTAGCGGCCGGCGATCGTCTCGACCGCGCTCATCTCTGTTCGCCTTCTTCGGCCGGGCTGCCGCCCGGGTTGGCTTCCGCGCCTCCGGTCGGAGCTTCGGCGCCGCCGACCGGGCCGGCCGGCGTGCTGCTCGTCGTGCTGGTGGCCGAGCTCGGGACTTCGGGTTCTTCGGAGGCGGTGGTGTAGGTCGTCGTCGTGGTGGTGCTCGTCGAGGTCGAGCTCGTCTTGCTCGTCGAGCTGCTTTCGGTCGCGGTGCCCGTCGTCGCCGTCCCGCCGCCGCTGGGCTGCCTGCAGGCCACGCGCGCCTGCGAGGCGAGGTGGTCGATCCCTTCCGAGAGGCGCGTCCGCAGTCGCGCATCGACGCTGGACGGCAGGCCGGCGAAGTCCCTTTCGGTCCTGGCGATCGCCGTCTCGGTGCTCGTGCAGTTGCCGTTGCCGTTCTCGGCCGCTTCGGTGACCGCTTCGAAGTCGGTGCGCAGCGGGCCCGCGCTGCCGGCCGGAATCAGGCCGGAGCTGCCGCCGCACGCGGACAGAAGTGCCGCGCTGGCCGCCGTCACGGCGGCCAGCGAGAGCTTCGTATTCGTTCTCATGCTCATTGACCGTACCCCAAGCGCTCAGCCAAAGAGTCTGGCAGGCGCGCCGCACGGATCGCTGCGGCGGCTCCCGCTACGTCGTATTCGGTGCGCATGAACTGTGCCTCCCAGGAGTCCAGGTCGAGCAGCAGCCAGGCCGCACGCGCGTCCCCGTCGCGTGGCTGGCCGACGCTGCCGGGGTTCAGCAGCCAATCTCCGGCGGCGAGGTCGAGGATCGTGCCGGCGCGGCGCGGCTCGCCGCTGGCGGGCTCTCCCTCCATGCGGCAGAAGGACAGCGCGACGTGGGAGTGCCCGATCAGGCAGACCCTGTGCCTCTGGACGTCGAAGCAGAGATCGGCCAGCAGGCTGGAGAGCACGTACTCCCAGACGGGGTCGCGCGGGCTGGCGTGGTAGAGGCCGACCGGCTCCTGCTCCTCGGAGGTGGACAGGCCGCGCAGGAACTCGACGTTGCGCTCGTCCATCACCTCCCGGGTCCAGCGCGCGGCGATGCTCGCGCCGCGCGAGAACTCCTCCAGCGACAGCGCGCCCGTCACCGCAAGGTCGTGGTTGCCGGCCAGGCAGACCGCCGCGTGCTCGCGTGCCAGCTCCACGCAGGCGTCCGGGTCGGCGCCGTAGCCGACGAGGTCGCCCAGGCACCACATCTCCCGGGCGTCCGAGTCCTCGATCGCCTCCAGGACGGCTTCGAAGGCGTGCCGGTTGGCATGGATGTCCGAGATGATCGCGACCTTCATCGGGCTGCTGGGGCAACGCCGCGCCGGCGGGCGCGGCGGGTGGGCCCGGGCAAGGGGAGCGCTACTGCTCGCCCTCTGCCTCTCCGGGCTCGCCGTCGTACTCCGGCAGGTTCTTGATCCCCTCCCGAGTGCGCCACTTGGAGTAGTTGTCCTCCATCGCGCTGATCAGCTCTCGCATGAAGCGCGGCGAGAGGTTGACGCGCGAGACGACCACGCCGGGAACCTCGTCCGCTTCGACCTCGTGGTCCACCCGCGCGAAGGTGATCGTGAACTCGTAGTCGGAGTGGCTGACGTTGGCGAAGTTCGCGTACACGCCCCCCATCACCTCGGGGGACAGATGGATGTTGATGTGGCGCTCGGCGCCGGGGTCTTGCTCGCTCACAAGGCTAGTATCGCAAGGCGTGCAGGCAGGAGCCGCCAGGTGCGTCTGATCGTCGTCGGCGAGGGACGGCTGCGAGACCCGTATCGCGACGACATCGAGCATTACCAGCGGCTGCTCTCGCGCTACGCGACGCTGGAGCTCGCTCCCCAGCGCGACGCGCAGGCGGCGGCCAGGCGCGTGCCGCAGGACGCCTTCGTCTGCCTGCTGGCATCCGATGGGCGCTCGTATGAGAGCGAGGCGTTCAGCGGCTTTCTGGAGCAACGGCGGATGGAGGGACGCGACGTCGCGTTCGTGATCGGCGGGGCGTTCGGGCCGCCGCCGCTGCCGCGCGTGGATCACCGTCTCTCCTTCGGCCCGATGACCCTGCCGCACCAGCTCGCATGGGTGGTATTGCTGGAGCAGCTCTACCGGGCGCATAAGATCCTCGCGGGCGAGCCCTACCACTACTGAGCCGAGGACCATGAGCAGCGACACCGAGACAGACCACAACGCCGGCCAGGCGCCGCTCGGCGAGCTTGCAGGCGCGGTTCGGAGCGTCGCCCTGCAGCTTGCCCCCGACGGTTGGGGAAGGCCACTGAGCCTGGAGCGGCCTCCGAACGCCGATCTCGGTGACTACTCCACCAACGCGGCGCTCGTGCTCGCCTCCGCCGCCCGCAAGTCTCCGCGCGAGCTTGCAGAGGGCATCGGCGCGATGCTGAGCGAGCGCCTGCAAGGGCGGCTCGCGCGTTTCGAGGTCGCCGGGCCGGGCTTCTTGAACCTCCATCTCGACGATGCCTGGCACAGGCAGTCGCTGGCGGCGGTGCTGGGCGCCGGGCAGCGGTTCGGGGCGGGCGGCGCGGCGGCGGAGCGGATCCTGGTCGAGTTCGTGAGCGCCAACCCGACCGGGCCGATGCACGTCGGCCATGCTCGCAACGCCGCCTACGGAGACTCGCTCTCACGGCTGCTGGACTTCCACGGGCACCAGGTGGAGCGCGAGTTCTACGTCAACGACGCCGGCTCGCAGATACGCAAGCTGGGAGAGTCGATCCAGGCGCTGGCCCGCGGACAAGAGGTCGCCGCGGACGGCTACCAGGGGGAGTACGTGCAGGAGCTGGCGCGTCGCATCCCGCAGGCCGCCACGCTGGAGGCGGCCGATCTCGGAAAGGCCGCCGTCTTGCTGATGACCGAGCAGATAGAGGCTTCCCTGAGGCGCTTCGGCGTGCTCGGCTACGACCACTGGCAGTACGAGAGCAAGCTGCACGAGGTGCGCGAGGACCTGCGCGGCCGCGACGGGGAGCCGGTCAGCGCCGTGCAGCACGCCCTGCAGCTTCTGGAAGACGCGGGCCACACCTACAGCAGCGAGGGCGCGCTGTGGCTGCGCAGCACCGACTTCGGCGACGACAAGGACCGGGTGCTGGTGCGCGGCAGCGGCGAGCACACCTACTTCGCCTCCGACATCGCCTACCACCAGATAAAGCGCGAGCGCGGCTACCAGCGCCAGATCGACATCTGGGGAGCAGACCACCACGGCTACATCCCGCGGATGCGGGCCGCCTACGAGGCGCTTGGCGGCGACCCGGGCGAGCTGGAGATGCTGATCATGCAGCTCGTGCACCTGATGCGCGGCGGGAAGCGGGCGGCGATGTCCAAGCGCGCCGGCGAGTTCGTGACCCTCGACGACCTGGTGGAGGAGATCGGCGTGGACGCCGCGCGCTGGTACCTGCTCTCCCGCTCCCACGACACGACGATCGACCTCGACCTGGACCTCGCGGTCAGGCAGAGCAGCGAGAACCCCGTCTACTACGTCCAGTACGCGCACGCCCGTATCGCCTCGATGCTGGCCAAGGCCGGCGCCGACCGGGTGGGGGAGGCGCTGGAGCACGCGCGCGGGGCCGGCACGGTCGCGGCCGGCGCGGTCGCGGGCGGCGCCGCAGATCTCGACGGCGAGCGGGCCGAGCCGCTGCACCCCTCCGAGCGGGACGCGATCAAGCAGCTTCTGGACTTCCCGAACGAGATCGCCGAGGCGGCCACGCGCCGGGCGCCGCACCGCGTCGCCGCCTACGCGCTGACGCTCGCGCAGACCTTCACCGCCTTCTACCGCGACTGCAAGGTGGTGGGGGTGCAGCCGCAGAGCGTCGAATCCACCCGGATCGGGCTCTGCGTAGCCGTGCAGGGGGCGCTTGCGCGCTCGCTGGACCTGCTCGGCGTCTCCGCTCCGCAGGAGATGTAGCTCACCGCAGCGACCGATGTGGCGTGACGCAGCCCGCGTGCGGCGCTGCATGCGCGCGGCGCATTACTCGAAGCGCTTCATGTCCTGCTCCAGCCGCTGCGCCTGCTCAGGCGTGAGCGTGGGCGCGCTCTCGCGCCGGCCCGACCTCGCGCGCGCCGCGCGGCGCCAGCGGGGCAGCAGCGTCAGCATCAGCGCGATCAGGGCCGCGACCACGACGATCGGCACCAGGTAGGCCGAGAGCTGGAAGCCTTTGGTGCTCGGCGTGGAGAGCACGGACGGCCCGTACTGGGAGACCATCACTTTCTTGATCTGCGCTTCGTCGTCGCCCTTGGCGATCAGTTCCTTGACCAGTTCCCGCTCCTGGGTGGCCTCCGCGGAGTCGGCGACGCTGAGCGGGATTTTGCAGGTCACGCACATGAGCTGCGGTTCCAGCTCCGGCAGGGTGGGTCGGGATGCGGCCAGCGCGGCGGCCGGCGCCAGGGCCAGCAGCGCCAGCCCGAGCAGCGCGAGCGCTCGCATAGGCGCCGCCAGGCGCATCGCCGGGCGCAGCACGCTCAGGCGCCCCCCGCCGTGGCGAGCTGCAGCGCTCGTTTGGCGAACGCGCTGCCGATCGGCCCCCGTTCGATGTCGTAGATGCGCCCTTCGCGCCCGATCAAAAAGCTCTCGGGAAGCTGTCTGGTGCCGTAGGCGCCGGCCATTTCGCCGGTCGGATCGCGCAGCGCCGGATAGGTGAGCCCGTATTCGCGCATGAACGTCTTGGATTTGCTCGCGTCGTCCTGGTAGCCGACGCCCAGCACCGTGGCGCCATGACCTTCGAGCCGGCGCTGGGTGCGCTCCATCAGCGGCGACTCTTCCTGGCAGGCCACGCACCAGGAGGCGAAGAAGTTGAGGACCACAACCTTGCCGCGGTACGCGGCCAGCGAGCTGCGACCGCCGCCGTTCAGCGACGGCAACGGCTTTGAGTAGGAGGGAGCGAGCGGGTGCTGCCCGCGGGCGAGGTCTTCGTCGAGGCTGCGGTTGGCCGCCTGGTGGGTCACGCCGTAGATCAGCAGCCCGATCAGTGCGGCGCCTGCGACCGATACGAGCGCTGTGAGGACGGGCGATTTCATCTGGGTCGTGAAGGTTAGTGCCCGCCCGCGCGGCTGTGCGGTGGTCCTGGTTTGGCTTGGGGGAGAGCGACCCGTATATTCCGTGGCAGTGTCCGAGAGCTCCAGATCGCGAGCACGTGGCGGCAACGACGAGCAGACGCCATGCGCCTGCGCGAGCCCGCGCGAGGCCGGCTACCTGCTGGCGCTGCTGGATCTGAGTCGCGATCGGGATCGCCCCACGCAGGCTGCGCTCGCGCGGTCGATGCAGGTCTCGGCGCCCACCGCGCTGGAGATGGTCAGGAGGCTGCGACATCTCGGTCTGGTGGAGAAGGACGGGCTCGCGCTCACGCACGAGGGGGTGAGCGCGGCGCTCGTGCTCGCATCCCATCGCCGCGCCGCCCACACGCTGGCGCACGACCTGCTCGGCATGGACGACCAGGGCGCCGACGCCGAGGCCGCCCGGCTGGCGCCCAGCATCTCGGCCGGCCTGACGCGGCGTCTGATGGCTTCCCGGCCGCCACGCTCGTAGCGGCGGCGGGCGCGTCCACGCCGCTACAGTTGCTTAGGGCTCCCTAATTAGGAAGCCCTAATTGTGGTATGGTCGCGCCGCCGCGGGATCGATTGGGTGGTCCCCGCCCCTCATAACACCTCCTGAAATGGCCTCTGAAGTCGCATCTCATCCACGCCTCCGGCTTCTCGCCGCGCTCGCCGTGGCGCTCTGCGCCATCCTGATCGCCGGCTGCGGAGGGGCCTCCGGCTCCGGCGACTCGATCACGCTCTACAACGGGCAGCACGTGCAGACGACCGAGTCGCTGGTGGCCAGCTTCGAAAAGGCGACCGGCATCCACGTCAACGTTCGCAACGACGACGAGGACACGCTCGCCAACCAGATCGTGACCGAGGGGTCGAGCTCGCCCGCGGACGTGATCTACACCGAGAACTCTCCGGCCCTTGAGCACCTGCAGGACAAGGGCCTGCTGGCGCCGGTCGCGCCTTCCACGCTCGCGCGCACTCCCGGCAGGCTCAACTCGCCGCAGGGCGACTGGGTCGGCGTCTCCGCGCGCGTGAGCATGCTGATCTACAACCCAAGCCTGATCGAGGAAGGCCAGCTCCCGCGCAAGATCAGCGAACTGGCCGCATCCAGGTACAAAGGCAAGTTCGCCTTCGCTCCCAGCGAGACCGACTTCCAGCCGATCGTGACCTCCTACGAGCGCGCCTACGGCCACTCGGCGACGCTGAAGTGGCTCGAAGCGATCAAGCAGAACGCGGCCGGCCACATCTACCCCGACAACGAGACGATCGCCGACCAGGTCAACCGCGGAGCGGTCGCCTTCGGAGTGGTCAACCAGTACTACTGGTACCGCATGCGCGCCGAGATCGGGGCCGAAAACGTGCACTCGAAGCTCGCCTACTTCGCGCCGCGCGATCCCGGCTACGTGATCGACGTGTCCGGCGCGGCGGCTCTGAAGTCCTCGACCAACAAGACCGCCGCCCAGAAGCTCCTCGCCTTCCTCGTCAGCAGACAGGGCCAGGAGATCATCGCCCACTCGATCAGCTACGAGTACCCGATCGCCTCCGGCGTCACCGCCACCGCGGCGCCTGAGACGCCGTTTGCCGCGTTGCAGCCGAGCCCGATCACGATCCCGCAGCTCGGCGACGGCTCCGCGGCGATCTCGCTGCTGCGCCAGGCGGGGCTGCTGTGAGCGTCAGCCGGACGGCGGGCGCCCTGGGAGTCCGATCGCCCGTGCGGCGAGCGTCGGAGCCCTGGGGGCTGCTGCTCGCCGGCGTCACCGTGGCGCTGGTGCTGCTCGCCCCGCTCGCGTTCCTGCTGATCGAGGCCAGCGGCGCGGGCGCCTCCACGATCGTCAACCTGATCTTCCGGTCGCTGACGGCGACCCTGCTGTGGAACACGGTCAGGCTGACGGTGGTGGTGACGCTGCTCTGCGCCGTGATCGGCACCGCCGCGGCATGGTTCGTGGAGCGCACCGATCTGCCGCTGCGCAGAGTCTGGGCGGTGCTGGTGGTGGTGCCGCTGGCGATCCCCGACTTCGTCGTCAGCTTCGGCTGGTCCTCGCTGTCCACCTGGGTGCAGGGCTTTCGCGGGGCGGTGCTGGTGATGACGCTCGCCGTCTACCCGCTGGTCTACCTGCCCGTGGCGGCCAGCTTCCGCAACGCCGATCCCGGGCAGGAGGAGATCGCTCGCAGCCTCGGCGCCGGGCGCCTGGCGACCTTCTGGCGGGTCACGCTGGGGCAGGCGCGGGTCGCGATCCTCGGCGGCTGCCTGCTGGTCGCGCTGGTGATGCTGGCCGAGTACGGCGCCTTCGAGATCCTTGGCTACCAGACCTTCACGACTGAGATCTTCACCGAGTTCAGCGTCTCCTTCAACGTCGCGACCGCCTCGGCGCTCTCGCTCGTGCTGGTGCTGCTGAGCCTGGCGGTGCTCGGCGGCGAGGGGCTGGCGCGCGGCCGCGCCCGCGTCAGCCGCGCCGGCGCGCTGGCACAGCGGGTCGCGCCGCCCAGGTCGCTCGGCCGGTCCAAGCCGATCGTGCTGGCGGGCTTCGCCCTGCTGGTCGCGCTCGCGCTGGGCGTGCCCGTGGGCTCGGCGATCTACTGGATGGTGCGGGCGGGGCGCTCCTACCTGACCGGCGTCTCGCTGTTCGACGCCGCATGGCACACCGCTCTCTACGGCGCGATCGCCGCCGCGCTGGCCACGCTGATGGCGCTGCCGGTCGCGCTGCTGGCGCTGCGTCACGGCCGGCGCGGCCACCTGCTGCTGGAACGCAGCACCTACCTGGTGCTGGCGATGGGCGGCCTGGTGACCGCGTTCGCGCTCTCCTACTTCAGCGAGCGCTACGCGGGCGGCTTCCTCTACCAGAGCGCGCCGCTGCTGGTGATCGCCTACGCGATCCTGTTCTTCCCGCTCGCGCTGGTGGGCGTGAGGGCGTCGGTCGCGCAGGCGCCGCCGCGGCTGGAAGAGGTCGCCCGCTCGCTCGGCCAGCGCCGGCCGGCGGTGCTCTGGCGGGTGACCCTGCCGCTCGTGGGACCGGGCTTGGCGGCCGCGTTCTCTCTCGTTTTCCTCTCCGCCGTGACCGAGCTGACCGCCACGCTGATCCTGATCCCCACCGGCGTGCAGACGCTCGCGACGCAGTTCTGGGCCTACGAGCAGAACCTCTCCTACGGGCAGGCCGCGCCGTTCGCGCTGGCGATGATCGTGATCGCGGCGCTGCCGACCTACGTGCTGGGGCGCTTCTTCGACCGGCTGCCCTCCCGGGCGGCGCTCGCCGGGTGATCGGTCGCGGCCGATGAGCGAGCTCGTCGTCAAGGGACTGCGGAAGAGCTTCGGGAGCCACCGGGTCCTCGACGACCTGGACCTGAGCGCGCAGGCCGGCTCGTTCACCGCGATCCTGGGGCCCTCGGGCAGCGGCAAGACGACGCTGCTGCGGCTGCTGGCCGGGTTCGAAGCGCCCGACGGCGGCACCGTGCAGATCGGGAGCCAGATCGTCGACGGGCAGGGCAGGCACGTGCATCCGGAGCAGCGCCGGATCGGCTACGTCCCGCAGGAGGGCGGCCTCTTCCCGCACCTGAGCGTTCAGGCCAACGTCGCCTTCGGCCTTCCGCGCGCGAAGCGCCGGCATGGGGCGGGCGAGCTGCTGGAGCTCGTGGGCCTCTCAGACCTCGCCAAGCGCTACCCGCACCAGCTCTCCGGCGGCCAGCAGCAGCGCGTGGCGCTCGCCCGCGCGCTCGCGATCAAGCCGGAGATCGTGCTGCTCGACGAGCCCTTCGCCTCCCTGGACGCGCATCTGCGAGTGAGCGTCCGCGACCAGGTGCGAGGGGTGCTGCGCGAGGCCGGCGCCACGGCGCTGCTGGTCACCCACGACCAGGACGAGGCGCTGTCGCTCGCCGACCAGGTCGCCGTCCTGCGCGACGGCAGGATCGTCCAGTGCGCGCCCCCGCACGAGCTCTACGCCCGCCCCGTGGACGACGAGGTGGCGCGCTTCGTCGGAGAGGCGAACCTGGTGGCCGGGACGATGGACGGCGATTTCGTGGAGACCGCCCTGGGCAGGCTCCCCGCGCAGTGGCGCCAGGAGCCGCAGAGCACCCCCTGCCCGGTCAGCGTCCTGATCCGCCCGGAGCAGATCGAGCTTTCCTCCAACGGCGGCGGCGCGGCCCGGGCGCAGGTGCTCAGATCCGGCTACCACGGCCACGCCACCGTCCTGCATCTCCAGCTAGCCGGCGAGGGCGCCGACACTGACGACGCCGACGTCGTCGCGAGCCCCCTGGTCGCACGCGCTCCCGGCAGCGTCCACGTGGACGCCGGCGCCGGCGTCACGCTCAGCGTGCGCGGACCGGTGCTGGTGTGGGCGCGGCCGGCCGGTTGATCCGGTCGGTTCGCGGCCGGATTATTCTCGGCGAAAGTATGGTTTTTTCCGGCCGTAGACGAAAAAAACCATAGAAAAATCCGCGATGCCTCTGGTCCCAAGCTCACCGCGGAGCCGGTCTGGGCGATCCCTGCCGGCATCGTCGCCTGGCTGCTGGACTGCCCGACGCAGCGGGGCACCCGGTAAGATCCTCCCCAGACCGGCTCCGGCAAGTCAGGACGCAGCTCGCCGGAGCCGCTGCTGCGGCGATAGCTCAGTTGGTAGAGCGTCGGCTTCCCAAGCCGAAGGTCGCGGGTTCGAGACCCGTTCGCCGCTCTCATCGCCTCGCCGTCTCTCGCTGCTTTTCGCTGTATCCGAGCGGGATAACGGGCGTCTTCGGACTGCGCTGCGGCGCCACTCGCCTTACCTCTCGA